>NZ_CP150302.1:5826873-6474303 GCF_038051945.1 Paenibacillus sp. FSL H3-0469 | reverse complement strand
ATCGAACTTGAACAGATAGATCAAGGCACAGGCCATCCCCACATAACGCGCAATATTGACCGCAAGTGTCATGCCCAGCACACCCATGTCCAGCAGATTAATAAAGACAACATTGAGGATAACGTACAGCACGTTCATAATCAGTGACAGCATCAGCGAAGCCCGCGTCCGGCCCACGCCCCGCAGCGCACCGCATACCGCCTGAACCACAGCAATCCCCAGATAAGAGATGCTGCTGCCGATCATATAGACCCGGGCATTGTCCAGCACATCAGCGGACGCCGTCCCGAACAACAGATTCAGAATTGGCGTATGGAAGGACATCAGCAGCAGACCGATTCCCACCGCAAGCAGCGAGACCGAGGTTACCGAGCCGGCTGTAGCCTGGGAGACCATGCGGTCGTTCCTGCTTCCTTTATACTGTGCAACCACCACTGTCCCCCCGGTCGCAATCGCCACAAACACATTGATCAGAAAAATATTCAGGGAATCCACCATATTCACCGCGCTGACCGCCGCCATCCCTGACGAGCTGATCATCGCAGTGTTGACCAGATTCAGTCCGATAATGAAAGCCTGGTCAATGAGAATAGGCAGAAACAAGGCGATAATTTGCCGATAATCCATGCTGTCTCCGGACAGATATTTTTCCAGCCATTTCTTGGCCGGTTGAGGAGCTTGAAGCTGCATACATTGATCACATTCTTTTCTGTAGAATAATTGCAGGCGTACAATACATTCCTTCCAGTTTACTACAGATTCCGCTCCAAGTCTGTGTTATATGTGGATTTCCTTCAGATTAGCGGATAACATTCCCTGCTCCCTAAGTAAAATCCTGGGTCAGGCCGAAATATAGAATGAGAGGATTTACATTCGGAAGGAGGAGCCTATTATGAATAATGAGATCGTTAAAAGTCTGATCCAGCAGGTGACGGAAGAAGTATTATCCGAGAACCAAGCTGCCTTGGAGCAAAGTGGAAACAGCAAGGCCAGCATTCAGCTAGCTGTACAATTATCCGCCGTTACCACCCTTAAGATCCTTGAAAAGCTCGAGCTGATCGATAAGGATTAACCGCACAGCCTGCCTGTGCTACATACCCGTAAGGCACTACACGCAAAAACCCCGCAGGAAGCAAATTTCGCCTGCGGGGTTTTGTGTGCCTATGGGGAATTCAGGGGCACTAATGCCCCTCATTTGCGCTCCAAGCCTGCTTTTGGCAAATTCAGGCAGGAATTTTGCAAACAACCTACCATGTAATGGAAGTCCAAAAAATTGCACAAAAAAAGAGATTCCTTTATCGTAGAAGTTGTTACGACACCCACGAAAGGAGATCTCTTGCTTTATAAGTTAGCGGAAAAAGGGTTGTTGTGTCAAGTCACTTCATGGTTAGAAACGAAGAGTCGCTTGTTGTTCGGTGACCGATACGCCAAAAAACTGAACTGGGGCAGTACTGTCTTTCTTTTTTTAGAAGCCCTATTGAGTCGTCGTCCCGGAGTACAAAATATAGTAGACACTCTGGTGCGGACGCCGTGCTATCAAGAGTGGACCGGGGTGACCTCCATCCACCAATCGTCTCTGAACCGGAGGCTCAGCCAATTACCACCTGAACAGCTGCGAGACCTCTATCACTCCCGCCTCCAGCAGTTACTGGAAAGAGAAGGACCTCCTCTGCCCAAGCACTTACAGAAACTCGGTCCTTTAGCAGCCGTCGATTCCTCCACCATAACCGTGGGAAAGCTTCGCGGGGAGTGGGCGTTTCAGCAAGCCGGGACGAATGCGGTGAAACTGCACACCTGCGTGCAGTTAACCGGCGAATCTAGCGCCATTCCTACTGCTTCGGTGCTGTCCACTGGAACGGTGGCGGACTTGGATTCGGAAGTCCTGAAGCACCTGGTGCTCCAGAAAGCATTCACTTATTTGCTGGACCGGGGCTACATCCATTATGCGCAATTTATAGCCTGGGAGCGCAGTGGAATCAAGTTTGTTGCCCGTCTGAAGAACAATAGCAAGGCGAAGGTTCTCCGGACGCGGAAAGTCACGAAGCCTTTTCTGAAACAGGATGCCACGGTGGAAATCACTTCGCCGGAAACCGGGGAAACAGGTAGGTTTCGACTCGTGGAGTACACCTATGTGGACAAGAAAGGAAAATCTCACCCGGCTCGTGTCCTGACGAATCGCTGGGATGTGACGGCGGCAGAGGTGGCGGAGTTGTACCGGTATCGTTGGAAGGTGGAACTCTTTTTTAAGTTCATGAAGTCGAGCCTCCACCTCAAAAAACTGTACAGCAGTTGTACACCGGCCGCGGTATGGAACCAGATTTATTTAAATCTGATTGCTTATGTGCTATGTGAGCACCTTCGTTTGCGCCATGCCCCCCACCAGCGAATCGGGCGAGTATTAGCAGTATTCCGGTTGTATTTGACTGGAGAATACACGGATTTTCTAAACCATCTTAACTGGGTCAAGACGCGAACCAGCAAGGGGCGAAGGAAAAAGGGTGGCAGGCCAAGGATCCATCCCAAACGGCTGACAAAAGAGCGCATTCTCTTTTACTAACAAAGACAAACAACTGAAGCTAGACCAATCCAAAAAAACGGGTGTTGTTAACGTTAAATTGGAAGAAGGCTTTTTTTTGTCTTTTGAGCGCTCCCCCAGCAAAATCTCCCTCAGACGAAGGTGGAAAGATATCCTTTTTAGGTAACCAGCCCCCTGTTGATATACCGTGTTATGTTTTTTGCAAAATTACTGAAATTCAGGAGCACTTGTGCTCCTCATTTACGTTCCACAGCCGTTTTCAGCGAATTCAAGTGCACTTGTGCTCCTCATTCTGACGGCTAAGAGGGATTTATCCCTCTCATTTTCGCTCACCGCCCACTTTCAGCTAAATCAATGGGATTTATCCCTTTCATTCTGGCTACCAACCTGCACAAGGCCTGCTTCCCCGGTACGTTCGCTCCCAGTAAGATCAAAATTACTTTTCTAAGCCGCCTTCATTACATTACAACTTATACTACTGCGCCTCCAGCTCCCGTGTGAGCTCAAGCGCTTCAATACCGGCCAGCAGCACTATGCCGATTCCGTGAGTATCGTTGAGCTGCCAGGTGAGCTGTTCTTTGTAATATAGTTTGTTGAAGGAATAGCCCGAGCCCCGGCAGACGCCATAGACATTCCCCTGATGGTCGATGCAGTATTCGGCCAGCGCCGTCCAGCCGCGCAGCGCTGCATCGGCATATGGATAGGGCTCTGTCAGCCACCCTCTACGCACGCCGTGCGCAAAAGCATACACGAACATCGAGGAACAGGATGCCTCCGCATAAGAATCGGGATCGGTCAGAACCTGATGCCATAATCCTGCGGCGTCCTGGAGCCGTAAATACCCTTCGCACAGCAACCGGTAATACTCCAACAGTTCTTCCCGCTGCGGATGCTGCTCCGGCAGCACCTCCAGCAGTTCAGTCAGCGAGAACAGCACCCAGCCGTTGCCCCTGCCCCAGGCTACACCGTTCGGCTTGCTGAATTTGTAGTCATACACATGATGCATAATGCCAAGCTCCGGCTGGAACAGCCGATTACGGTAATGGAGAAATTGCGACACCGCATCTTCCAAATAAGCGGGATCACCCGTCAGCAGATAATACCGGCTCAGGAACGGAGTGCTCATATACAGATCATCGCACCACATCGTTCCCTGCATAAAGTCGGTGGTGCCCCGTGTCCGGTATAGCGCCCCATCCTCATCTCGGGACTGCGTCTCATGAATATACCGGGCGATATACGCCGCTGTTTCGGGTGCTCCATGCAGCGGCTGTTCGGCATGGGCAGCCAGCATTGTCGCACCGAAGGAGCCGCAGTCATCCAGTGAGTCCATGAGCGCAAGTTGCTGGTTGATCCCCGGAGCACCATAGCGGCTGCGGTCCCAGAGCGAATAAGCATGAAGCCGGGTACACTGCTCAATATGTCCTCTGGTATAAGCAGAATAATGAGGATCGCCCAGAGCCTGACCGGTACGCAGCAGACCATATAGGGTTACCCCGAGCGGATAATTCCAGCGGCCGTACAGCGCACTCTCCAGATAGGGCCTGACTGCGCCGCCAGGACGGTCCACCCGCCAAAAGCATTCCTCTGCCCCTTCACCGAAGGGAGCATCCATCGAAGCCGCTTCCATAGGCTGCGGTGCTGCCGATTGCAGAAACGGGCCCAGGTACAGCCATGGTCCGGTCTGCCCTTCCACCGGGTAAGGACTCACCAGCTTCAGTGTGCCGCGGACTCCACTGGCACAAGCTCCCTTATTCATGCTTCCCTGCGGATAGGGGGGTGGTAAAGCTTCCGCAATCCCCCCGCCAGACTCAGTCTCCACTTGTACCTTCACCTCTACCTCTGCGGCATTCCCAGCCGCAGCTGCTTCCAGCTCGAAGCCCCACCCGGGGCCGCCGCACACGGCCTCGACCAGCAGGTCATGGTTGCCGAAGCCCAGCGGCAGCATGCACTCAAAGCCGGCACTCTCTTCGGACTGGATGGCGGCAAGCCTGCCATCCACGTAGACCTTGAGTGCCGCTACATCCCGGCTGCGGAGGGACAGCCGGACGTCCATTCCTCCCGGCGCACTCACCGCCAGCCGGCTCCAGGCCAGCGCCTTCGCGCCGGGCTCCGCGCCGAGCACGCGCGCGAGATTCCCGCGCTGTGCCTCGTCATCCGGCCAGCCGGCCGCCGGATACCAGGCACAGCGGGCCGCCAGCGCAGCTTCGGCGGCCTCCGCGGCTTCGCCGCAGCGGACGCGCCGCGAAGGCTCCGCCCGGTGCGCCGCAGCCTCTCCCTCTGGAGCGCCGCCGCCCTCCGGCTGCAGCGTCCATCTGCTCTGCTGCGGCGCGCTGTAGATCCAGCCCTCACAGCCGCTGCGCTCCGCAGTCGGGTCCAGAAAATGCAGCGGTGCGCCCTTCACGCTCCCGGTGCCAAAAATCCCGCCGCAGCCGGTGCCGACTGCGGTACACTCCAGCAGGAAGTGATTCCAGCCTGCCGTCAGCCCGGTACGAAAGAACGCCTTGCGGTCCGGGAACACATCATCGTTGAGATTGGACGCGAACACGGCAACGCTGTTAACATAGACCGTCACCGGACCGAAGCAGCTGAGGGCGAGCGGGATTTCGCTATCTGCATCGCTCCATAGCTTCCCCCAGACATAGACAAATTCCCCGTCCTCCAGTTCAAGCAGCCGCTCCTTCAGGTTCATCTCGTACCGGCAATCCGCCAGCCGCGGGAAGCTGTCCGTAAGATGCACGCGGTAGACCGGAGGCTGCGGCGGATTCGCACCAATATAGCGGTTCGCTATAACCGCCAGCATGGATTCTGTATGATCTCCAGCGGTACGGACGATGGAATGACGCGGATCAAAGTAGGCTGGAACGTTGGCCTGCGCAACCTCACCTCTGCTGCCCGGTGTGCTACTTTTCACGGTACTCTTCACGGAATCCGCTCTCAATGCACTATCCTGCACGGCATCACTATTCACCAACTCCGCTCTCAATGCAGCACCCTTCACGGCATGCCCTTCCTCGGCACTCAACACCGCCTTCTCGTCCCCGCTCCCCATCACAACGCTACCTCACCGCCGGGGTACAGGGTGGAGCTGTACAGCCGTTTGGGCTGAGGCAGCGGCTGCCCGGGGTGGACTGCTTCCAGGGGGAGTGCTTGACCAGCATAGACGGCGGCCAGGTCATCCGTATAAATAATGACCTGCTCCGTTCCGCTGCCCAGCAGATCCCCGTGCACGGCATAACCCTGCTCGGCGAACCCGGCTACGATGTTCATATAACCGTCATAGAGAGCGGGAAGCACAGCTTCGCCCCGGCGGTAAGCCAGAATATAGTCCGGTGCCTCCGGCCAGAACCGGCTGACCGCTTCAACAATGGTCAGCCAGCCAGCGGTAGTACGCTCTTCCTTCCACAGTTCACGGCCGGACTGGTCCAGCAGGAACATAGCATCCTTGCCCCGCAGACCCTTGCCGTCATCCTCGCGGACCAGACGGTCAAGGCCCGCAATCTGCAGGCCGGGCAGGTCGGGGCGGAACCGCCCGAGCGCCAGATGCTGCGACTCCACAGAGCCTTCGTACCGCCACAGCTCGCGCCCGTCACGGCCGTACATCACCGTCACGCTCCCGCCGATGACCAGCTCCGGTACCCCGTCTCCGTTCACATCGCCGACCCACAGGCAATCGGCGTGATCGTCCAGATCCTTGCAGCTCCATAGCATCTTGCCCTCCGCATTCAGCAGATCATATCCGGCCATCACCTCATCGCGCCCGTCACCGTCCAGATCGTACACCCAGGGATAATGCCCCACATTGCCCTGGTGGGTCCAGAGCAGCCGGAAGTCCCGGTCCAGCGCCCATAGCTGATGGTAGCGGTCTTTGAGAATGATGTCGGAAGGATAATCGCCGCCTGACAGGTTGGCAATAATGATGCAGTCATGAGCCTCCTTCGCCGGCAGCGGGTGAACCGATTTGACTTTGCCCGTCGCCCCCTCCAGAATATGCAGCTGGTCATTCATCACACACAGTACCTCCAGAGCCCCGTCACCATCGATATCGGCAATCTGCGCCGGATAATCGGAGCCTTGGCTGCCTGCTTCCGGATCCGGCTTTCCCGTCTGCCACAACAGACGGCCATCCAGATTGTACGCCGTCAGGCACTGCACCTGATGCGGAATATAACGCACATCCTGGCGGTTATCCGGCTGCACCAGCAGCAGTTCAGCCCGGCCGTCCCCGTCCAGATCGCCGAGCAGCATTTTACATCTTGGACCGGCGGCGGAGATATCCAGCCCGGCCAGCCGGTGCAGCTTTTGACTATGATCCATATGATTCACAACACATCCTCCTTCACTCTATCCCTGTTCTGTATCAACCCAGATCCACAGTCTGTCCCCCGGGCACCTCGACTACTGCACCGCCAACCTCCAGCCAGACAGCAGCCGCTCCCGGATTATAGACAAAGTCCCTTGCCGCCGAGAACATCAGCCCCCGGCAAGCCTTCATGTAATGCACCAGCTCCAGATTCGTCGCATACCAGATGTCGCCGCGTCCGCCCGCCATGGCGCAGAAGCGCTCCATCAGCTCCCAGTTATGGTCATTGTCGAACTCGTAGCTATGTCCCCATACATACATCAAATACAGATACTGCCGCTTATGCAGCCCCACAAAAGCCTCCCCGTGAGCCAGCAGCTCCCGGTTATGATGGCAGGTCGCCTGCCACTCCAGCCAGTCCTCCGGCAGGGCGAAGCCTCCGGTGGCCTGTACCGTCCGGGCATATTCAATGCCCAGATGCGGCAGCAGTGCCTTGATCTCCGGCGTATAGGAGCCGTTCGGATAAGACATCCCGCGCACAGGCTGGCGGACCAGTCCTTCCAGCACCCTGCGGTCCTCCATAATCTCCTCCACGACCAGCTCCTGCGGGCAGCGCGCCAGCGTCGGATGACTCCGCGTATGCACGCTGACCTCATGTCCATGGTAGAGAGCCGCAACCTCATCAGCCCTGATGCGGTCCCCTTCGCCAAGCAGCCCGGAATTCAAATGGAAGCTGCCCTTGATTCCATGCTGGTTGAACAGGCCGACCAGCCGTTCATCCGCCCGCCGTCCGTCATCATAGCTCATGGTCAGCGCCTTATGACGGCCTTGCGGGTAGCAGTAATAGACTCCCGGCATTGCAGTAAAACCTCCTTCGTAATCGTCCGTCCCTATATAGATTGAACTTGTATATTTTTTGTTATGGGATAGCCGTGACTCCAGCCACCTATCCAAGCTTCAAGGAGCATAGACGGCCAGATCGCTGTACTCCGCTATCAACGGGGCCATTTGGCGGAAGCCAAGTCTGCCGCCGCCAAGGAGCGGTCCGAAGGACGAGCCGTCATCCACCCAGTGCAGCACCGGCAATTCATTGATGGCAAAAGTCACAGCAGCCCCCCGCTTCACCACCAGCATCCGGTAGTCCGCAGTCATATCGGCGGTATCCGGGAGCGGATCAGCGCCTTGGGCGACAAGGTGGAAGCCGTAGCTTTTGCGCAGATTACAGGTGTGAAAAGCCCGCTCTTCCTCCCACATCCGGCGAAAATACGAGATATGATAGGCATTCATCTCCCCATGGTGGTACTGGTCATATTCGCCCGTGCGGACCGGCAGGGACGGGTCGAACAGATCCTTGCCCCCGGCACCGGCAGCCGCGAAGAACAGAATGGCCAGCCCCGGCTCGCGCAGCGGACGGAACCTCCAGGAGAGGGCAAGCTCCGCCGGAAAAACCTCAGGGCACCAGAAAACCACATTCGCCTTCTGACCTTCCTCAGGCCCCCGGGTGCTCTCCAGCCGCAGTCTTCCCTGCGGAAAAGTAACTGCGCCATCGCCTTCCATATGGAAGCCCTCCACCTGTGCTGGACCTTCCAGTGTATTGCGGTAGATCTCATGCCAGCCCTCAGGAACGCCTGCATTAGCCAGCTGCACCGTCATTGGGCCGCCTCCTTCCCGGTACCGCCACCAGCACCGCCACCTGCACCGCCACCTGCACTGCCACCAGTTCCCCCACCCGACCCTGCCTCCCGTGCAGGCAGAGACTCGGCAATCAGCTCCAGCGCAATGATCGTATTCAGCGACCACTGTGAGGCTTCATTCGTATTGATCCAGTCAATCTCATCGAGCGCTTCCGTATAGGTAACCCGCTTCAGTTCCTCCTCCAGCCGGAGCTGCCCGAACGGATTCTCAAACAATATGCTCCAGCAGCGTTCCGCCGTCGCCCGGTCATCCTTGACCCATGCGCCATAGGCGGCAATAGCGACACTCAATACCGGATGCTCGAAGCGCTGCTTGCCTGTAATCGCACCACCGGATCTAAGCAGCTGTTCTTCCCCGGGCAAATTATAGAAAACACCGAACTCCGCCAGCATGTCCTCCCACTCCGGGTCCTCCAGCATCATCGCCAGCTCGAACCATACCTGCGGCCCGCCCATGCAGATCGCCAGATGCCGGCCCCAGTTATCGTCGCCCATGGGACTGAGAATTCCCGTTACGGGGTCGTAACCATAGGTTGGACCGGAGATCAGCCGCAGATTGGCTGCTTTGATGCAGCCGATGCCGGTTAGGATTTTGTCGCGGTAGGCTGTATCCTCATAGCGTTCCCAGCGGGTCATCCAATTGGAGCTGAATGCGGCCCAGTCCGGCCCCACCCGCACATGCGTCTTGAATTCATCCTTCGGAAAATAAGCCCGCATCGGGTCCAGCGTCACCGTGGAATAATCCGCGTCCTTCACACTGTCCATGATGTCGCCGGTCCGCTCATCGCCGGTCAGATAATAGTAGTAGCGGTGCAGTCCGGCCATGGCAATCCGCGCCTCCTTGCAGCCGCAGCCCCAGTGCACGACATTATGCCGGGAGCCAAGACCCGCATATTCCCCGAAATGATATACATCCACCTCGCTCGTATGCCGGGTCATCGCTTCTGCCATCCGGTAAATATCCGCACGTCCCGTCCGCAGGAAGCTCACCCACAGCCACATGTTCGGCACCAGCTCGGCATTCTGCCAGGCACAGCCGCCCAGATCATAATTCCAGACATGGCGGACCGGATCATAGCTGTGCATGAAATCGCCGTAATCCCACAGGCCATACCACTTCCGCTGTTCAATCTCTTTCTGGTAAAAGCTGATGATCCCCTCCAGCCGTTCCTCCAGATACGCCTTGGCCGGCGTGCTCCGGTCCGGCAGGCTCCAGAGTCCAAACGCCCGGGTGCGGTGATAATACTCCGGCTTACAGACCAGCAGCGGTGGTTCATCCTCCTGCTGCTGCATCTGCTGAAGCTGCGCATAATCTGGTGTCCGCGAGGTACACCACAAGGTCAGCTCGTTCGTATTGGCGATGCCGTAAGGGGTTGCCCGCAGCTCCTCCGCACCTTCATAGGAAGACTCGACATGCGTCTTCGTATCATAATGGCGCAGGTCCATCGCCTGTGCCTCCGGCGTCCAGAACCAGACCGTTAACGCCGCTTCCGCGCCGGAGGTGCCAGTGATCTCCAGCCCGGACGGGTGCTTCTGCCAGAAATCCTTCACTCCGGCAGCCAAGCCTCCGCCGTCAGAGCCGACATAGCCCAGTCCGCCTGCCCGCCGGCCTTCAGCCCCTTTAATCCAGGTGCAGTCCGGCCCTGTCCGCTTGTGGACGGCGTAATGTTCAGAAGAATCTTGCACCAGCCGGAAGTCATCCCATACTGCCGAATCCTGGAGCAGTCCCGTGAAGTACGCATCCTCTACGGGATCAAAGTGCTGGCTCTGCCCCTCAAGCTGCCCGGCGAACATACCGGCATATTTGTCCCGGGTTCTGCGGGTCTGTAGCGTCTTGGGGGATTCGCTGAAGATTCCCCCGCTGCCCGCCAGACGGACATGGCGGTTGTACAGCGGACCGCTAAGCGGCACCTTGAACAGGAGGCCCAGCCCCTTGATGAAATCCTGCTGCGGGTTGCCGTCATAATGGAAGGTATGCACCAGCCGGATGGATGCAAGCCCGGCATAGAAATAGAGCCGCAAAGTATATGGAAGCCATTCCCGGGCTCCCCTTGTACTTCTGTGCCGTCCGTCCAGCCGGATCACGGCACGCACCGGTCCCTGCTCTTCCAGTCTAGCCTTCAGCGTCACCCCGGTGAACCGCTCCTGCCGCAGCGTCTGCTCCCCGCTGAGCATGTCCCGCTGCTCGCGGAGACAGACCAGCTCGCTTCCGCTGCACACAAGCTGCTCTGCGGCGCAGACCTGCTGCACTGCATCTGCACCCGCCCCTGCACCTTCAACCGCCTCCGCAGCTCCAGAATATCTACGTTTGCCGTCCGGTCCCCCGGATTCCGCCGTGCCCCGGCGGATAATCCGCGAGATCACGCCCGGGCCATGCTTGACCACGGTGCATACAATGCTGCCTGTATTGACAATATACGCCTCCTCCGTCTCTTCCACGGATACCTGGAAGGCTGCGGACACAGCGCTCTGCCCGGCAGAGCGTTCCAGCGTATATCCTGCCGTACTCCCTTCAGGGCATACGGCAGAATGCAGAGACCATTTGAGGCTGCCGTCCGGCCAATACGCAGCCGGGCGGCTCTGCAGCGGCAGACTGAAATCTTCTGCCGCCCCTTTAAGACATAGCGCGGCCAGTTCGCCGCGCTTCAGATCTCCCTTGGACCAGGGGACACCCCAGGTCACCCCCGCAGCCGCAGCAGGCGGCTTCAGCCACCGTAACTGGACCGGCAGGGCCGAGGACATTGCGGTCATTTTCAGTCATCTCCTTATGGGGAACATCACCCGGACGAATGAACCGTTCCCGGAGCAGGAGGCCTGCGGACGCCGGAATTACAGGAAGTGAGCCGCTGTCATTCTGGCGCCGTTGCCTGCTCAGCGGGTCCCATTCTCCTTCTCCCCCTCCTGCCGGCTCAGTTCACGGTAACGTGTCGGAGTGATGTCCTCCTGTTTTTTGAATATCCGGTTGAAATAGCTCTGCTGATAGCCGACCTGCAGGGCGACATCGTTCATCTTCAGATCCGTGTCACGCAGCAGTTCCTTCGCCCTCTCGAGCCGGAGTTCCGTTACATAATCGATGAAATTCTGCCCGGTGACCCGCTTGAACGACTTGCTGAGCAGAAAAGGGCTGGTGCCTGTATGATCCGCACAGCTGTCCAGCGAGATATTGTCCATATAATGCTGCTGAATGTACAGCATCGCCTGATCAATCGTCCGCCTTATCCCGGCGTCGGAGCGCTCGCACAGCTCCTTCAGGAAGGGAGCGATAACCTGCGTGCGGAACCAGGAGAGAATCAGCCCCGGCTCATGGATCTGCGAGAGGCTGGCATACAGATTCCTGCCGCCGAACAGCTGGCTCGGGTACATCCCGGCCTCCAGCACCGCATGAAGGATCGCGCCGAGCAGATGCAGCATCCCCTGCTGTACGTCGATCACCTTCGCGCCGCCTGCGGAGAGCGTCTCCAGGAATTCCTCCAGCAGCCGGTCCGCTTCCTCCGCTTCGCCGGTCCGCAGCGCCTGAATCAGCCCGCGCTCCAGCGCGAAGGAATACTGCGGCATAGGTGTGCCCTGTCCCTCGCGCTCCAGCTGCTCCAGGCTGATGATCTGGTTCCCGCCCCCGTACCTGCTGTGGCTGGCCGCCTGCTTCGCCGCCTCGAAGGACCGCGGAATCGCGGAGATGCTCCCGATCCTTGCACTGTAGGCCACCGTGGCCTGAAGCTTAAGCATCCGGCTCAGGGTAGCCGCCAGTTCTTCACCGAAGGCGGCCACCCGGGCCGGGTCCGGGCCGCTTCCCGGTTCCATCAGCAGCATACCGGAGGTAAGATCATGCAGATTAACAGTCTCCGCCCGCCCGAAATGCTCACGGGCAAGCTCCAAGGTAATATTCACGGCCGCGAACGAGACCAGACTCTCGTCGCCGCTGCGGAACTTGGCCTCCAGGCTGGAGATGCCGGTCAGCTGGATATACACCACTACGAATGAACAGTTCTCCACTTCCCACTTGTACTGCTTCATCCGGCTCTGCAAGTCCTGTTCGGAATAGGCATACAGATACCCCTGGAACAGCTGGTGGAGGAAGCTCTGCTGCACATGCGGAAGCTGCTCCGAGAGCGTGTATTCGAGGGCATGCTGCTGTCCGTGCAGGTTCTGCCAGTGCCGCTCGATCAGCGTCAGCTCATCCACCCGCTCCCCGGAGGCCGCATGTTCGGGTAGCAGCGTCTGAAGCAGGCGGCGGACCGGCGAATAGATTTTGCGGGAGGCAATCCAGGACAGGACTGCCGCCAGCAACAAGGCGCACAAGCTGACCATGATAATCATCCGGGACAGCCGGACCACCGGAGAGGTGACGCTGGAGATCGGCGAAGCCGATACATACCGCCATTCACTGGCAATCCGCGAGAAATCACCATAGGTCACCGCATAAGTAACCCCGTTCCAGTCGTAGAGAAATGAGCCGCTGTCCTGGCTGCCTCTGCCCGTAATAGCAGCCCGCAGCGCCGTAACGAGCGGCGAGGGCGCATCCATCCCGCCCCCCGAGATGAAGAGTCCGCCGGATTTCTGCTCCATGAACACCTCCCCCGTGTTGTACGGAGTCATGGTCCGCAGCAGCGCCGATACCTTCTCTGTATCCATACGCAGCAGCAGCGCCCCGAAGGGCTCCCGGCTGCCGCCGGGGATGTGGTGCACCAGCGTCAGCTCCTTCTGCTCCGGCTTCTCCGGTTCAAAAGCCCACTTCGTCCAGTACGTGCTCCGCTCCTGCTTCAGCAGCTTCGAGTACAGCGCTTCCTCCTCCGCAGCCAGCGTCCCGTACTCCGTGCCGAAGCGCACCGGCTGATTACCGGCCAGATACAGCTCAACCTGCCGCACCATGGAATTCGAGCCCTGCATGACTACCAGCGTCTTCGTAATATCCCAGGCCCGCTCATGATTGCGGATGAAATCCATGTTGCTCAGCGCATAGTCAAACTTCGGATCGAATGCCCAGTGGGCCAGCATCAGCTCCAGATTAGACAATTGATCATTGATGTTGTCCGCCCGCTGCTCAATCTGCCGGTTATGCATCCGGAGCAGCTCCTTCTCCAGATTTCCCCCGGCCATAAAATAGACCAGCAGCCCGATGATCAGCCCGGGAATGGACGAGACGATCAGCACAATAATGAGATTATTGCGGTAATAACGGCCCTTGCGTCCCGTCCGGCCTCGCGTATACCTGTTCCGTGCTCCTGCCCCTTCATTCTCCATTGGTTTCACCAGCCGAATCCTTAGTTTAGAGTTGCAGCTATGCAGCCACAGCGGGGACAGACCGGCCGGAGACTGGAGCAGGACCGGGTTTTACTTGCCCGCTGAGGCGTACAATTCGTTCATTTCCTTCACAAGCTCATCTCCGCCGGTCTTCCGCCATACCTCAAAAGCGGACTTCAACCCGGCCTCATCCATCTGGCCGACAATGAATTTAATGCGCGCATCGTTGATTACGTTATCCAGCTGTGAGCCTTTTTGCGTATAGACTGCCGAGATCAGCGCTTCCGCCGGATTGGTCACAATCGTCGCTTCATTCGTCTTCTGTACCTCGGTCTGCTTCAGCCGCAGCGGGGTCTGCTTCACTTGCTTCGCCTTGTCCTCCGGGATGAACGGCAGCATCTGGTTCAGGCCTTCCACTTCCGATTCCAGCAGAACGGTATCGCTGGAGCGTTCGATGTATCCATCCACCAGCTTGTAATGCACGCCTTCAATTCCATAGTTCAGCATCGTCTGCAAATCCTCATCATTCAGCCGGTCCAGGAAGGCCAGCACCTGCTTCAGCTCCTCCTCGGTCTTGACCGAAGACTTCGGAATCGCCAGCATGCCGGAGAAGCCGGAGGTCGGGAGAGTATGCAGCGCGCCGTCCGCTCCGCTCACACCGCCGATAACATCCATATAATGACGCTCCGGCTCATCTTTGCCTTCCTTTTGGAGGGCGGCATGAATCTTATCATCCAGCCGTGCCGCATTATCGACCACATCGACAATGACGCCGGCCTTGTTGTTGACGACAGGATCATTCCATTTGGAGCTGTCCATTACCGCGAAATCGGCGTTGATCAGCTGCTCGTCGTATAGCTTTTTCATGAATTTAAGCGCTTCCAAATACTCAGGGTATTCATGCTCAGGTACCAGCTTCCCATCCTGCACGCCCCACTTGTTCGGAGAACCGAACCACAGCTTCATCGTATCGAAGCCGCTGGCCCACTGGCCGGTCCACTTGACCAGCACCATGCCGTACGTATCCGCTTGGCTGTTGCCGTCCGGGTCCTGCTCTTTGAATGCTTTTAACATATTATAGAAATCATCCACGGTCTTCGGGGTCTCAAGCCCGAGCTTCTCCATCCAGTCCTTGCGGAACACCACGCCGTTGCGTCCCAGCGCCCGCCC
Source organism: Paenibacillus sp. FSL H3-0469 (assembly GCF_038051945.1). Classification (NCBI taxonomy): domain Bacteria; kingdom Bacillati; phylum Bacillota; class Bacilli; order Caryophanales; family Paenibacillaceae; genus Paenibacillus; species Paenibacillus sp. FSL H3-0469. The sequence continues at coordinate 6,459,362 of NZ_CP150302.1, read as the reverse complement.
TCTGTAGATCCCGTAATTCTTGCCGTCGATGGCCGAGTTATTCAGAATCACTTCCTTTGCCCCGCTGAGATTCGGATAATCCTTGAGATACGGTCCCACCTCCCAAAAAGCGCCGGATCTCGCCGCATTGACGAAGCTGGACGCTTTCACGTCACCTACATACATAATATCAGGCAGCTTGCCGGAAGCCAGCGTAATATTGAATTTGTCCGCATACGACGCATTCGGCACCCATTCGAAATGGATTTTGGTGTTCGTCAGCTCCTCCAGCTTGGCGGCGACCGGACTGCCGTCCTTCGGATAATTAGTTTTGAAAATCGGCAGCATCAGCGTCAGCTCAAGCGGCTTCTCTCCCTTGGCTGTACCGTCCGCCTTCCCGCTTTCAGCGGCAGGGTCCTTCTGTCCCGCTCCCGCATTCTCCCCATTTCCGCCGCAGCCGGACAATACACTTAGCAGCATAATCATAGCCAGCAGCATGAACAACCCTTTTTTCGCAGACCGTGAACCTCTGCTCCGCTTCATCTTCTTCATCACTTGGCCTCCCTTTATATGTTGACTAACCGCTTACCCTTTAACTGAACCCAGCATCACCCCTTTGGCAAAATGCTTCTGCAGAAACGGATACACGCACATAATCGGCAGGGTGCCGACCACGATGACGGCCATTTTGATCGACTGCTCCGGCGGCTGTACGAAATTCGGGTCCATGGAGCTGAGATCCCCCGCTGCCGACTGGGATAACATAACGATCTGGCGCAGCATCACCTGCAGCGGCCACTTGGACGGATCGTTGATATAGAGCAGCGCCGAGAAGAAGTTATTCCAGTGTCCGACCGCATAAAAGAGCGTGAACGTCGCCAGCACCGGCTTCGACAACGGCAGCACAATCCTCCACAGCAGCCCCAGTTCCGTGCAGCCGTCGATGCGCGCCGCCTCCTCCATCTCAGCGGGAAGCTCCTGGAAGAAGTTCTTCACGATAATCAGGTTGAAGGCGCTGATCGCCCCCGGAAGAATTAAGGCATTCAGCGTATCGAGCAGATGCAGCTCCCGGATTACCAGATAGGTGGGAATCATCCCGCCTCCGAACAGCATCGTGAATATCACCAGATTGAGGATCAGATTGCGGCCCATCAGGTACCGCTTCGCCATCGGATACGCCATGGTAACCGTGAAGAACAGATTGACTGCCGTCCCGATCACTGTCACGTACAGCGATACCCCGATGCTGCGGACAATGGTATCTGTGGAGAAAATAAACCGGTAAGCGTCCAGCGAAATGGTCGTCGGAACCAGAAAGACAGCGCGCTTCGTAATTTCCGCCTCGGTGGCGAAGGAACCGGCGACGACAAACAGGAACGGCAGAATGGCCGCGATCCCGATGATGCCCAGCACCAGGTAATTAAACACGTCAAAGGTAATCTCTCCGGCGCTGCGGTAACGTTTAGCCACACTCTTGGCCTCCTTTTCAATATAATCCCGATTCGCCTGACTTCTTGGCGAGCCAGTTGGTGCCGAGCACCAGCACGACCCCGATCACCGATTTGAACAAGCCGACTGCAGTGCTGTAGCTGAATGCCCCCTGGGTAATTCCCAGCGCATACACATAGGTATCGAAGACCTCTGCCACCTCGCGGTTCAGCGCATTCATCATCAGATAGATTTGCTCGAAGCCGTTATCCAGAATCGTACCCATCCGCAGAATCAGCAGAATGACAATCGTACTGCGGATCGCGGGCAGCGTAATATGCCAGGTCTGGCGCCAGCGGCTGGCTCCGTCCACCACGGCGGCTTCATATTGCTCCACATCGACACCGGCCAGCGCAGCGAGGAAAATAATCGTCCCCCAGCCGCATTCCTTCCAGATGGTCTGCAGAATAATCATCGGGCGGAACCAGTCGGGATTGGCGAGGAAATCGATCTTGCGCCCGGTAACCGTGAAGAGGAATTCATTGACCGCACCGCCCTGGGTCGTAAGGAACACGTAAGAGATACTCGCGACGATGACCATGGAGATGAAGTGGGGCACATAGATCAGCGTCTGAATCGTCCTTTTGTAGAAGGACAGCCGGATCTCATTCAGCAGCAGGGCCAGGATAATCGGTGCCGGGAAAAAGAACACCAGATTATACAGCGACAGCACCAGCGTATTGCGCAGCAGCATGAAGAAATCAGGGTTCTGAAAAAACGTGCGGAAATGCTCAAGACCCACCCAGCTGCTCTGCCAGAAGCCCAGAAATGGCTGGTAATCCTTAAAGGCGAGCAGCACTCCCCACATCGGCACATATTTGAACACCAGGAAATATAGGAGTCCGGGGCTGAGCAGTATGTAGAGCCATTTATCCCGCTTCAGCCGTCTGAAGCGCTGCTCGCGTCTGCTGCGGCGGAAGCTTGTACCCGCGCTTACCTCTGCTGCCCCCAATGCCGCTCCTTGCTTCATTTACATTCACCTCCGTATAGATAAGCAGCCTGGCTACTTCGCTTCACTACATTACCGTGGCTGCGCTTTCTATTATGGTTGGCGGGTGTTTTTCCGGCAATCGGACTTTTTGGACAGCGCTGCGTATGGCTTCAGCGCCGCTTCCGCAATAAAGTCCAAAACCGGCAAAACTTTACTATTGCATGTGGGTGAGAGGAACGGATATGATGCCGGGAGATTATGGGGAAGAGACATTATATAAATTAAACCTTGTAAATACTCGGTATGGGATAGCCGTGACTCCAGAGAAGTTTTGGGCTTTCGGCCGCTGCCCTTCTGCAGATTTCTTTGATTAGACCGCTGTTCGCGGTAGAAATCCGGTGACAGGTAATGCTTCCGAAGCGAGCTTTCCTGCGGAAAGCTTTCAGGCGGACGCTACCGCTCCTCCAGCTCCAAAATTCCCTTCCGCCACTTTTCCCTGTCTGTATATTTTCAAATTCAATTGATATAGATCGAAAAAAGTAAAAATACATCGCCCGTGTGGGCTTTTTCCAGGAGGTTAAAAGAATGAAGCAAAAACTATATTACGGTGCTGCGTGGTACCCGGAGCTGTGGGGGGAGGCTGAGCGGCAGCAGGATCTTCGGCTCATGCAGGAGACCGGGATTAATCTGGTACGCATGGGCGAATTCATCTGGTCGCTGCTGGAGCCGGAGGAGGGTTCCATCGATGTACGGCCGTTCGCTGAGCATATCCTTCAGCTACATGATCACGGCATCGATACGGTCATGTGTACGCCGACCGCGACCCCGCCGATTTGGCTGACTCACGGGCACCCGGAGCGCCTGCACATCCGGGCAGACGGGGCGGTAATGAGCCACGGGTCCAGACAGCATGTCTGCACGAATAATCCTTATTTCCGGCAGCGGGCGGCGCTGATCACGGAAGAGATGGCCCGGGTGCTGGGGCAGCTCCCGGGCCTAGCCGCCTGGCAGCTCGACAATGAACTTAAGGCACATGTGGCGGAATGCATGTGCGGTTCCTGCCGCTCCCTGTGGCATGAGTGGCTGGAGCACCGTTACGGAAGCATCCGCGAGCTGAATACAGCGTGGGGAACCGGCGTGTGGAGCCAGACCTACCAGCGGTTTGATCAGGTGCCGCAGCCGGTGGCTACGCCTTTTCTGCATAATTCCTCGCTCGTCACCCAGTACCGGTTGTTCCAGATGGAGAAAGTCACGGAGTTCGCGGGGGAACAGGCAGCGATCATCCGCCGCTATTCGGCGGCTCCGATCACGCACAACAGCAACGTTCCTTTTCATCTGGACAATGAGCAGCTGTTCCGGGAGCTTGATTTCGCTTCGTTCGACACCTACGCCTCTCAGGCCAACAGGCACGCTTATCTGCTGAACTGTGATCTGTGGCGCGGGTTCAAGCACGGGCGGGATTTCTGGCTGATGGAGACCGGACCGGCCTATGCCGCTTCGCTTACAAGCTACGGCGAGCCGCACCCGGACGGCTATCTTACCGCCGAAGCCGTGGCTGCCTACGCGCTAGGGGCAGGCGCCTTCTGCTATTGGCTGTGGCGGCAGCAGCGCACGGGCAGCGAACAGACGCACAGCTCGATCATCAGCGCCTGGGGTCAGCCTGCGCTCGGCTACAACAATGTGCGTGCGGCTTCCGCCGCCAGGCTGCTTATTGAGCCGCACATGCTGAATACCCGGCCGGTGCAGGCCGAGGTGGCGATTACGTATTCGGACCGGGCCAAGGCGTTCCTGGCCACGGAGCCGCACCGGCAGCTGAACTACCGCTCCCTGCTGGGGGATTTCTACCGGCGGATACTCGATCTGGGCATTCACCGTGACCTGCTGCCGGAAGGCGGCGATTTATGCGGCTATAAGCTGCTGTTCACGCCTTTTGTTCATTATCTGTCGCCGGAATACATGCAGAAGGCGCTCGCCTTCGCTGAAGCCGGCGGCATCTGGATCGTGGGCCCGCTTAGCGGAGGGCGCACGGCGGAGCATACTCTGCATACAGATGCGGCGTTGGGAGAACTGGAGCGCTTCGCCGGGGTGAACACCACCTTCGTCTACCCGATGGAGGGGACGGGCAGCATCGGGGAGGCTTTCGGCTGCTCCGCGCCGCTGTCCCTGTGGAGCGCGGTGTTCGAGCCGCTGCCGGGCGGGGCCTCCGCGGTCGGCGTCATTACGGCGGGCCGGACGCCAGGCCTGGCCTACCTGACCGAGCAGCCCTATGGCCGGGGAGCCATCGTCATGCTCGGCTCGCTGCCCTCGGGCGGCGAGGGCGACAAGCAGCTGTGCGCGCTGATTGAGCATTACGCCGCCCGGGCAGGCGTCTCTATGCGCAGCGATGTCACGCCGGGCACCATTCTCTGCCCGAGAAGCGGCGCTGACGGTGAGCTGTGGACGCTGGTCAACATGGACGGGCTTGGCGGCAGCGTCACCCTGCCGCGCAGCGGGCAGGATGTGTTGACCGGCACTCCCGTGCCCGCCGGTCCGCTATCGCTTGGCGCTTATGAATACAGGCTGATTGCCCTGTAGTAGTGAATCATAATCCTCCTGCTGATGGCGGAGAACGCTGCCTCCCAGCAAACAAGTGGAAAAACGCAGCTTGCTGTGCTGGTTCCCAAGGAATTTCCGGAAGCAAGTGGATAAACAACAACTAATCATGGCCGTTTAGGCCAGTTTGGAGGAATTGGGTTCATTTAAGTGCTGTTTATCCAATTGCTGTTTTGGCAAAAGGGCGGTTGCCGCTCAACAGGTGGACTTTATCCAACTCTTTCCCTCCCGCATCATACGCGAGTGGCATAATCATAAGTCGCGTGTAGCTTACGCTGGCTTGGCCCTCCCCCTTGGCTGGTGTTTCACCAGCAAGAGGAAGAGTGTTACCTGTGCCCACGCCGGGCACAACACAAAAACACCCGGCAGTATCTCCCGCCGCCGGGTGTTTTCCTTTTACCATATCTGATTATCCGTTAGTCTTCTCAGCTTCTTCCGCCTGCTGGAGCAGCCCGATCTGATGCAGATGATTCAGCAGCAGCTGGTAATGGTCGGCCTTCTTCTGAACGGTAAGAACCAGCTTACGGAACTGGTCTGTGTCCTGGCCCGATTTCTCCAGAATACGCAGCAGGTCGCTGTTGATCTGCTCCACATCCTCCATGCTGCTCTCCTGGGACTCCTGGATTTTCTCCAGATGCTCGAAGACCTGCTCCTCTGCTTCTACAATCTCATTCATGTATAACGTGGACTCACCGATCTTCGCCGTGGTCTCGTTCATCGCGAGCGTTCCATCCCCGGACTTGCTGTGAATCTGCTCCATGACGCGGGTCATTCCTGAGAGTGAACCCATGATCTCCTTCACATGGCTGCGGGTGCTGTCAGCAAGCTTGCGGATCTCCGTGGAGACAACGGCGAAGCCGCGTCCATGCTCACCGGCCCGCGCCGCCTCAATCGCCGCATTCAGCGAGAGCAGATTCGTCTGCTCGGCAATATCCGTGATAATCTTGGCCAGCTGCTCAATGCTGTGGAAATGCTCCCGCAGATCCTCATTCAAAGCAACGAACTCCGTAAATACCTCCGAGGCCTTCTGCATTTCCGCAGAGATCTGGATGTTGGCTTCCTTGGCATATTCAATCTTGTTGGAGGAATAAGACAGGCTGCCGTACATTTCATTAATCAGATCTTCAGTCTGTCCGTTGTTGGTCTTCAAATGCTCCAGCAGCTGCTGAGTCCCGGCGATTTGGCCGATCATCTCCCCGCCGCCTGCCCGCAAGGCCTCGAAGTCCTCCACCAGTCGGGCCTCTTCCTTCAGGATAGCTCCAGTCTCAAGACGTACCTGCTCCGCCAGGGCATAAGCATGTTCCCCATAAGACACCGTGCCTGAAGCATGTGCAGAGGATACTTCGCTATCTTTACCGCTGTAAGGTACTGGTGTGTTAGCGACCGCTTCATCTATTGCGACTTTTCCCTCTGCTTTAACCGTCTCTGTGGATACGGCCGTATCCTTAACCGCGATCACACGCTCTGCCATGGCTCTCTCCGCTAACCCGCTTGTATTACTGTGACTTTGAACGCCTTCAGCAGAGGGAGTTCTCCCCCAAGCTGTGCGCAGTTTGCTTAACCACTCCATCCGATTTCCACTCTCCCTTATTCAACCAGCAGCAGAATCATCGTCTGATTGGCATGCTTAGTATAATATTGCTCTCCATAGCTGATGAAGCCTGTAGTGTTGCCGCAGAACCCAAGCATCTTCTCGTCAAAAGCTCCCCAAAGACCGTCCCGTGTAAACAACTGGTCCCGCAGCGTACAGTTAATATTGAGGACAAACGAAGGCTTGAACGGACTGCCGCCCAGCGTCTCCTCCAGTACTGCCAGCGGATCGGCTGAACTCAGCAGCTCCACATAAGTACTAGACATAATTTGGCTGTAAAAGGTGACAGAGCCGTCCGGATGAACCGCCTTCGGGGAGGCTATGATCAGATCATCCTCGTATCTTTTACCCAGCGGGCTGCTCAGAAAATGCTCTGCCAGCTCCTTCTCCGGCACGCCCAGGACACGCGCGTATTCCCCGGCCGCAGGACGCCCGTTGAAGGAGTAGACCCGTCTGCCGAACACATCGGCTTCGGTCACCAGCAGCGTCTTCCCGGACGGGACATATATATTCTCTTTGACCAGGGCGGTGCGGGCAGGCATATTGAAATAAATCCCCAGGTTCCGCACCCGCCGGGTTCCTATATAGAGGAAAGTCTCGCCGCGCTCATCGTCAGCCGCACTGCCGCCAATCACCTTAAATTGCGGGTCCATGAAATACAGCGAGGAGAGCAGCATCTCTTCCATCCCGCCTGTGCCGTCACAGAGCAGCATCAGAAAAGCGTTCGGATTGCCCCGTACCTTGCGGTAAGCAATCTCCAGCGTGCTTGCGCTAAGCACGGGAGGGTGCAGAATGCCCACAATCTCTGCTATACCGGCTTCATATTCAAAACCAGTAATTACGCCGCTGCGGTAGCCCTGCGGAGTATATTCGCCCTTGGTTGAGCACAATACTGCCCGCGAAGGCGCATGACGGGATAATTCCCGGACAGCCGCAGCCGCAGCGAACAGCACCAGGCCACGGTTCACATCCAGCTCCTCCAGATGGTGCCTGGCCTCGTCCAAGGTGTCAAAAGATACAGCAATCATTATGTATACCAAACCTTCCTTTGCGGAGTTTTCTCCCGCATACTGTTACTGAAAAATTAAGCTATAATTTTCAATACTACCTATGGTAAAACCAGAACTGGGTTCATTGTCTGTGAACAATATCGCAGCCTGTGCCGGGTTTCCATGATACGAGGTTGAGCCCTTCCTGCAAACCCTGTATCATGAATATATCACAGATCAGAGAAAAGAGGCTTCGGCATATGACCTATTCCCAACGCTCCACCCACCCTGCCGCCGCATCCGACTACACATATCTGGAGTATCAGATCGGCATAGCCGCCGATGAATTGGCAGTTGCTGTGAAGGCGCAGGACGAGCCCCGGGCAGAAGCTATCCGGCTTAAGATTGCTGAACTCGAAGACAAGCTTGCGCTGCTTGAGGATTAAGCACAACTACTCTATCTCAACTACGGAAGGACGGCTGGTACAATGGCGATACGCGGATATTACTTTGCGATGGAAGATGAACTGGTGCAGCAGGTTGCAGCAGGGAGCACCCCGCTGGAGAGCTTGAACATAGACAAATACCCGGGGCTGGATATCGACCGTACCTGGGAGGCGATTCACTACCTGCTATGCGGTGATATATCGGACGGGCCTGCGCCGCTTGGATATGTGGTTCCGCTGCATTCAGACCAAGGCATCGAGTTCGGGGCATACGGGGCATTCTGCCTGCGTGCCGGACAAGTGGCCGAAGCGCTTGACGCCATCTCCGGGCTGGATGAAGCGCAGCTTCGCCAGCAGTATGACTTCCAGACCATGGCCGAGGAGGAGGTCTACCCGCTGGACCCGGATACGGTGTCTGACGATGATGCGGATGCCTTCTTTGCCTACCTGCTCCAGTTCTTCACCGAGATCCAGCGGTTCTACAGCCAGACTGCGGCCGCTGGTAAAGGCATTATTTTCTATTTGTTTTGAAGCCTGGCTCTCCTGTCAGATGATGCGCTGGACTGGCTGGGCTGGGTGGGTGTCCGGGCGGGTGAGGGGCGTGCGCCGAATTCGGGTGCACTTGTGCTCCTCATTGGCTCGTTTCGGCCGTTTGCGCCGATGAGGTGCACTAATGCACCTCATCGGCCTCCCTCTTCCCATCCGCCAGCCTATCTGAGGGATTTGTACACTTGATTTCCTTATTCTGCCCACTTCCAGCCTGATCTGAGGGATTTATACACTTGATTTCCTCACTTAGCCCACTTCCTGCATAATCAGAGGGATTTGTACACTTGATTTCCTCATTCAGCCCAGTTCCAGCCTTATCTGAGGGATTTATACACTTGATTTCCTCACTTAGCCCACTTCCTGCATAATGAGAGGGATTTATCCCTGTGATTTCACGATTCAGCCACGCTTCCGGCCTAACTGTGGTCAGGGGAGGAGGCGGGAATCCATCTCCCCTTCCGTTACCACCATAAAAGGCTATCCCCGTCACTGCTGACAGCGGGATAGCCCAATCACTCAGTTACTTCACACCATTCTCACTCTAGCTCATCTAGCTCAACCTAACTCATCTCTGTCTCACTCTAGCTCATCTAGCTCAACCTCACTCATCTCTGTCTCACTCTAGCTCATCTAGCTCAACCTAACTCTCTCTGCCTCACACTAGCTCATCTAGCTCAACCTAACTCATCTCTGTCTCACTCTAGCTCATCTAGCTCAACCTCACTCATCTGTCTCTCACCCTAGCTCAATTAGCCAAATCTCACTTATCTGTCTCTCACCCTAGCTCAATTAGCCAAATCTCACTCATCTACTCACTTTACCTCATCTGGCCAAACCTAACTCATCTAAGCTCAGCCTAACCACATCAACCTCGTTCCAGTTCACCCTTAGCCTCGTTCCAGCCTAACACCGCTCCAGATCTGGCTCAATTTCCGGCGAACTGCACCAACCCTCCCGGTAACCGCTTCGCAGCTTGTGCTTAGACCAGCTTCACCAGACTGTAGTTCTTCTTGCCCTTGCGGACGATGATGAACTTGCCGCCGATGGCATCCTCAGCCGTAATCTCCGTCTCCAGCTCATTCACGCGCTCGCCGTTGATCGAGATCGCGCCTTTGGTGATATCCTCACGCGCCTGGCGTTTGGATGGCTCCACTCCCAGCTCAACCAGCCAGTCTACGATGTTCTTGGTCTCTTTGCCTGCTGTGAAGGTCGGCATTTCCTTGAAGCCTTCCTCGATTTCGTCCGCAGTCAGCGAGCGGATATCGCCGCTGAACAGCGCCGCACTGATGCGCTTGGCCTGCTCCAGCAGCTCCTCGCTGTGCACGAACCGGGTCATTTCCTCGGCCAGCGCTTTTTGCGCTTCGCGTTTATGCGGCTCGGTGGCTACCTTCTCTTCCAGCGCTTCGATCTCCTCTTTGCTCAGGAAGGTGAAGTACTTCAGGTATTTGACCACATCGCGGTCATCGGTGTTCGCCCAGAACTGGTAGAACTCGTATGGCGTGGTCTGCTTCGGATCGAGCCAGATGGCGCCGCCGGCGGATTTGCCGAATTTCGTACCGTCAGCCTTCAGCATAAGCGGGATGGTCAGGCCGAAGGCTTTGGCTTCGTTGCCCTCTTTTTTACGGATCAGATCAAGGCCGCTCGTAATATTGCCCCATTGGTCAGACCCGCCGATCTGGAGCTGCACATCCTCGTGCTGGAACAGGTGCAGGTAATCCATAGATTGCAGAATCTGGTAAGAGAACTCGGTGAACGAGATTCCGCTGTCCAGACGGCTGGACACTACGTCCTTCGCCAGCATCGTGTTGATGCTGAAATTTTTGCCGATATCACGCAGGAATTCGATGACATTCATATCCTTGGTCCAGTCGTAGTTATTTACCATCCGCACCTGGTTGTCGCCATCGGTAATGAACAGCTTCTTCATCTGCGCAGTCAGGGCATCCACATTCTCCTGCACTTGCTCCAGCGTCTGCAACGAGCGCTCGCTCTGGCGTCCGCTCGGATCGCCGATCGTTCCCGTGGCTCCCCCGATCAGAATCACCGGACGGTGACCCGCCAGCTGGAAGCGCCGCAGCATCATGAATGGAATCAGATGGCCGATATGCATACTGTTGCCCGTAGGGTCTACGCCGCAATACAGCGATACCGCCTTACTCTCTGTCAATTCACGCAGTCCGTCCGCATCAGTCTGCTGGTTAATGGCATCGCGCCACAATAGCTCGTCAATAATGTTCAACATGTACAGCCCCTTTTGTGTAAGTGATTGTTCTATATCCCTTGATATCCGTCAAAAAAACAGCAGCTATACCGCATCAAGCCATAGAAGCCAAAAGCCCGCCCGCGCAGGCACTAAGCCAGTATCCCCAGCACACAGACAACAAAAAATCGCCCCTTGTCTATTCAGACACAGGGACGATTAGTATTAACCGTGTTACCACCCAAATTGCACAGCCCCCATATTGCACACAGGTCCGTACCACTCTCAGGCGAGTTATCGTTCGCTTAGCTCCGCTTGGCATTACCCAAGATACTCCCGAGGCGTAATTCACAGTCCGCTTGTGTGTACCGGGTTCCATCGACCCCCGGCTCTCTGGGAACAGGGACAAGGCTGCTACTGGCTCGTTCAACGTATACCAACTATAAGATTACAGAAAGTATAGCCGCTCCGCAAAAAGTTGTCAATGCAGAGAACCACCGCAACGAACCAGCCTGCTCCGGCACCGAGAAAAATGTTACATGCACCTGAATCCGTGATACATTAGGGAGAGGAAACAACTGTTCTTCAAAGCACATTACATTATCTTAAGACAAAGGAGAGTCAGCAGCTTATGAAGAGTATCGCAGTGTTCTGCGGTTCCAGTGAAGGGGCTTCGCCCGTATACAAGGAATCGGCTATTCTACTCGGCAAGGAGCTTGCCGCACGCAACATTACGCTGATCTATGGCGGAGCAACTGTAGGTTTGATGGGTGCTATTGCAGATAGCGTGATGCAGGCGGGAGGCCGCGTGATCGGGGTGCTGCCGCATTTCCTCAAGCAGAGGGAAATTGAGCATACCCGTCTGACGGAGCTGATAATGGTAGACTCTATGCACGAACGGAAGCTTAAGATGTCGGAGCTGGCGGACGGATTCATTGCTATGCCGGGCGGCCCGGGCACGATGGAGGAGTATTTCGAGATCTTCACCTGGGCGCAGCTCGGCCTGCATCAGAAGCCCTGCGGACTGCTTAATGTGAACCATTATTATGATCCGCTGATTGCCCTCTTCAGCAACATGGCCCGGGAACAATTCATGCAGGAGAAGCATCATTCCATCATGCTGAACGATACAACTCCGGAGGGCATTCTGCGCCAGATGGCAGACTATACCCCTCCCCCGGTCAAACAATACCTGACAGAAGATCGCATTTGAAAAGTCTCTGCCCTCCTTATATCGCAATATATTATGCGCGAGACTGCAGCTATAGCCTGAATGCTAAGTAGCTTGCCTGTTCCTGCCAGAAAGAGGTTATACCTATGTCGTTGTCTGCTTATTCCGGTTATGATGCGCTGGGGCTTGCCGCCCTAGTGAAAGCACGGGAGGTCTCAGCGCGTGAGCTTGTGGAAGCCGCCTATGCCCGGATGGATGAGGTGAATCCGCTGCTGAATGCGGTGGTACGCACCCGCCGGGAGTCCGCGCTGAAGGAAGCTGCGGAGATGCCTGTCGATGGCGATGATCTCACCCGCCCGTTCGCCGGCGTCCCATTCCTGCTGAAGGATATCTCCCAGGCGATTGGCGGCGAACCGCTGACCTCGGGCGCTCTGCTGATGAAGGACAATGTCGCGAAGCGGGACTCTAACTATGTGGCACGTATCCGGCGCGGCGGCTTCATTCCACTGGGCCATACGAATACGCCGGAATTCGGGCTCAAAAACATCACCGAGCCCCTCCTCCACGGACCGGCCCGCAATCCCTGGAACCCCGCCTGTTCACCCGGCGGCTCCAGCGGCGGTGCGGCGGCGGCGGTTGCCGCCGGGATCGTCCCGGCCGCCGGAGCCAGTGACGGCGGCGGCTCCATCCGCATACCGGCCTCGTTCACCGGCCTGTTCGGGCTGAAGCCGACGCGAGGGCGCACGCCGGTCGGCCCGGGGATCGGCCGCCAGTGGCAGGGCGCATCGATTGATTTTGCGCTGACGCGCTCTGTGCGGGACAGCGCCGCGATGCTGGATCTGCTGCAGGTGGTGCAGCCGGAAGCGGCTTTTCAGACGCCGCTGTATCCGGGCGTCTACCTGGACGATCTGCTGAAGCCTGCGCAGCGGAAGCTGCGGATCGCCTTCACCACCGCTTCGCCGGTGGGAACACCGGTATCCGCTGAGGCAGTAGAGGCCGTGCGGAAGACGGTCAAGTGGCTGGAGTCCGAAGGCTATGAGGTGGAAGAGAAGCTGAGCCCGGTCAACGGGGTCCGGCTGATGGATAACTACTATACGATGAACGCAGGAGAAGTATCCGCCATGTTCCTCTCACTGGAGAGCGGCATGGGCCGTGCAATTAAGGCAGAGGACGTGGATATTGTCACCTGGGTGCTGGCCGAAGCCGGGAAGCAGGTCTCGGCGGCAGAATTCGTACACAGTCTGCACGAATGGGATGTAGCCGCTGCGCAGATGGCGGCGCTGATGGACCGTTTCGATCTGTATATTACCCCGGCCAATGCGGACTCCGCGCCGAAGGTTGGAGAGCTGACCCAGACTGCGGCGGAGACAGAGAAGCTGATGCAGGTCAGCGGGCTGCCGAAGGATGCGCAGCGGCGGATGATCTACGAGATGTTCGAGCCGAGCCTGACGTACACGCCCTTCACCCAGCTCGCCAATCTGACCGGCCAGCCTGCCATGAGCGTGCCGGTGCACCTTACGGCCGAAGGAATGCCGATCGGCGTACAGGTTATGGCCTCCAAAGGACGCGAGGATCTGCTACTGCAGCTCGCCGCTTGTCTGGAGCAATCCCCGCTGTGGGTGGGGATGAGCGGGAATGCAGGCTTTGCTTGAAGCCTGCTAGTATGGCAAAGGGCCGTCCGCAGCGTGAAGTCACGCCGTGGACGGCCCTTACCCTGTTATGCATCCTGTCCGGCATTTGCTTGGATTTATGGGAGGATACTCCTAAAACACATTCTGCTGTATTTGCTGCAGCAGAATGGAGCAGATCTGGCCGATCCAGGCTGTTTCTGCGAAATCTAATGTAGGAATTACAACAGTGGGCCGAAACAGCCCCTTTTTGCATCATCTGAATGTATAAAATACAATAGATTTCTTCCTTCCCAGGCTGAACACCCTTCCCGCTCTCGCTGGCCCGGTTATTTAAACTCCGCGCCCCATCAGCCCTCCTCCAGAAAAGTTGCATTGAACTTCTGCAGCAGCTCCCCGAACAGATGCCCTTCCTCCTCCGACCAGCCCTTTAGCAGTTGTTCGATCATCTCCTGCCGGACCTGCCGGTTCTCCTCCAGACTCGCTTGGCCCGTCTCCGTAATCTGCAGCGAATAGGCCCGCCCGTCCACAGGGTCCGGTACCCGGGTGATGAACCCCTTACTCTCCAGTGAGGCCGCCTGCCGGCTGACCGTAGAAATATCCAGCTGAAACTCATCGGAGATTGCCTTGATCCCGGCAGTTCCCTCACGAGACTCAATGTGATGCAGCAGCAGGTAGGCCGCACGATCCAGATTGCCGATTTTTTTGAACGTGGTAATTGAAGTGAGACGGCGGAACAGAACCGCCATTTCCAGCTCTATTGTCTCAATTGAATGTTTGTCCATGCCGGGCGCCCCTCTTCTCTTTTATTCATTGACTTTACTCTTTTCACTTGTATAATACAAGTATATACTTTCATGATACAACTTATTTCTGCAAAAGCTAATTTTCAGGGGGAACCGTTATGAAAGCCCATGAATTCATGGTCCGTCAGGTGTACAAGGTTAAGCAGGAAGACACCGTACGGACTTTTATTGAGAAATGTATTGCCCACCGGATCAGCGGCATGCCCGTAGTTAATGACCGGAACGAGATTGTCGCCTACCTCAGCGACGGGGATATCATGCGCTATATCGGCAGGCATGAGGATCTGATCGTGGATTCTTTTTTCCAGATTAATGTGTTCGTCGGGGATAATGAGCTGTTCGAGGAACGGGCGCAGAAGCTGCTGGGTCTGAACGTAATGGCTATCGCCAAGAAGAAGGTCATCACCGTGCATGCCGAAGAAGACATTGAAGCCATCGCTACCATCCTCGGCAAAAAGCAGATCAAAAAGGTTCCCGTCGAACGGAACCACGTGCTGGTCGGCATCATCAGCCGCGGCGATGTGATCCGCCATTCCTTCAAGGCGCTGCTCTAGCCTGCGGGCGCCTGCTATGCAGCCTGCCGTCTAACGGACAATTGCCGGTGCCGCATCTATTGCGGCTCCCGGCCGCATAAGCCATAGAAGAAAATATGGATCAGCTCCTCCACGAATGCCTCCCTGTCCTCATGTGCTGCCTGACCGTCCAGCATCTCTCCCGAGCTTTTCATATAGATCTGAATGGCCAGCAGCACTGCCTGCACCGATACTTTATCGGTAATCTCCCCGCGTGCTTGTCCTTCTTCCACTATTTGCACCATTAACGGCCTAATATGATCTTCGTATTGCTGCTGAATATACTGATACATCTCCTGATTATCGACCATAATCTCCTTGATCACCGCCGGCGGCAGGTGCGAATCGGTCTCTTTCTCCTTATAGATACAATAGGCGATCAGTTCCTTCAGCGATTTTTGCTGCCTCATTTCCTACCGGAACTCAAAGCAGCATGGGCAGAGGCAACCTCCATACTGCTGCTGAACGGACTGGCTTGTTTCCTTCTAGGCATCCAGCTCTTCAGACGGCGCGACCTGCCGCTATAGACGAATGAAGCCCTGTAAGCTTGTGCTCTCCTGCTGCCAGTTGCGGCCATCTCCTATTTATGTCATTGTAAAAGTAAATTGAGTACTTGGATAAGGAGAGGACCGACCTGTGCAGCTTCACCAAATCATCGCCAATCCCAAAGCCAAAGAGATCTATTTCACGGTCAGAAAACACGGGACCGTCTCCAAGCAGACACTTCTGGAGGAGAGCGGCCTGACGATCAGCACCCTGACCCGTATCCTGGAGGAGCTGCTTGCTCCGGGGCTGCTGCTGGAAGCCGGCTTCGGCGAATCCACGGGAGGACGCCGCCCTACCCTCTATGAGACGAATCCATCTTATGCTTATCTGCTTGGACTGGAGATCTCCCGTACCCATGCGAAGCTTGTACTGACGGACTTCCATCTGCAGCTGCTTGGTGAATACACCTGGAGCATGGATGCAGGGCTTACCCCCGGGTACCTTATGGCTTCCCTTGAGGAGCAGGCTCAGCGGCTGCTTGAAGCCGCCTCGCTCAGCTTCAGCCGGGTAGCGGGACTGGGCATCGGTGCGGTCGGCCCGCTGGACCGCACAGCCGGAGTCATCCTGAACCCGGCCCGGTTCCCCGCGCCGGGCTGGTCGCAGGTTCACATCAAGGAGCAGCTTGAGCAGCGGCTTCAGGTGCCGGTGTGCCTAGATAACGGAGCCAATACAGCACTGCTTGGCGAATACTGGGCCAGCCGCAGCCGGATGCAGCATCACCTGCTCTACCTTCATGCCGGGATCGGCCTGCGCTCAGCCATTATGAACGACGGGCGGCTGCTCTATGGCATGTCCGATACCGAAGGTGCGGTCGGGCAGATGATCATTGACCGCACGGGAGTGCCGCCGCTGATTCCCGGCGGCAACGCCGGAGCCTGGGAGAGCTATGTGTCGGTCCGGACGCTGGAGGGGCAGGCCCGCGAGGCTTGGCGGCTGGACAGCAACATAAGCCTCCGTGCTCTGGCAGAGCATGCGGAGGCTTTGGAATTCAGCCATCTGCTGGAAGCGCTCCAGGAGCGCGATCCAGTGATGGTCCGGTTATTTGATGAGATGGCGGCAGCCTGCGGCACCGGGCTGGCGAACCTGATTAATATCCTCCACCCGGAGGAGGTCATTCTTGGCGGCCCGCTATTCCTCGCGGCAGATTTCTACGAGACCGCCACGCGGATCGCGCTGGAGCGGACCTATTACCGCGGACAGTATAACGTCCGCTTCACCCGGAGCAGCCTGGGCGAGCGCGCAGTTGCAACAGGCGCATGCGCGCTGGTGCTGCACCAGCTAACGAGCTGACGGGTGTACCTGAATTTCACCCTGCCCCCGCTTTAGGCTGAACCTGGTGCATTTGTACACCTCGTTTCCGCCCAGTACCCCTTTTGGCCGAATCAGGTGTATTTGTACAGGATTTGTACACCTCATTCCCCCTCTGCGCCTGCTTTCGGTTGCTGGATGGCTCCGGCATTGTTGCACCTTTTGCAGGATTTCTCTACATTGGTTAGTGGCTGTGGAGCTATTGTTGCAACTTTTGCAGGAATTCCGGCGAATTGGTGCTAATTGGAGCTGTATTGTTGCAATTTATGCAGGATTTATGCGATGGCCGCTCCTATTGAGCTGTATTGTTGCACTTTATGCATAATCTCCCCACGGTCGCTGCTATTGAGGGCTATTGAGCTGGTTCCAGACAGAGCCGGAGCAGATCATCCACATGCGCAGTCGCCAGACATTCCACCGTATCGGCTGCACCGTAATAAATTTTGACCTCGCCCGAGTCTTCCAGGATCATCCCGCCGGGAAAAATCACATCGTTGCGGAAGCCGCCGGCCGTTTCATACACCGCTTCGGGCACCAGCAGCGGTGCTGCCGCCCGGCCGATAATCTTGCTGGGATCTTCGAGGTCCAGCAGCATAATTCCGGCGGTGTAACGCTTTTTCCAGGTGTCTTCCCAGCCGTTTTTGCCCCGGGAAGGGTCGAGGTCCACCGCATGGAAGGTGGTCAGCCAGCCTTTATCCGTCTTCACTGGCGGCGCACCGGGACCAACCTTATCGTTGGCATACGCCACCTGCTCCACGGCCAGCAGCAGCTTATGGTTCCCCCAATACTTCAGATCGGGGGAATCGCTCATCCACATATCGAAGCGGTCCCGTCCGCCCCGGCTATACACCGGAAGCGGACGCTCCAGCCTTACATACTTGCCTCCGATCATCTCCGGGAAGAGTACCATATTGCGGTTATCCGGCAGCGACAGGCTAAGCACTTCAAACGAACGGAAATCATCAGTAACAGCGATCCCTCCGCGCAGCCCGTGACGCGTATCGACTGCGAAGCACATATAACAGCGGTCACCGATCACGCTCAGGCGCGGATCATATACCCGGACCACCTCTTCATCATGCCAGGACCAGCAAGGCTCCGGCTGTACCTCCCAATGGACGCCGTCATCGCTGAAGGCAAGGCCCAAATTGGTCGTATGATGGGGAGCCACGATCCCCTTGCTCTCATCCCCGTAATCATTGCGGAACACCATGACATATCTGCCCTTAAATTTCGTCACCCCGGCGTTGAATACCATGGCCGGTCCATAGGGTACATCAGAAGGCTTCAGAATCGGGTTAAGCGGGTGCCGGACCATCACCGGACTTGAAGTCAGCGTTCCTGTTGCCAGATCGTTCATTGTGCATGTTCTCCTTTGTAATTTTGATAGATGAAAGCGTAACCAGTGTCTTTGCAACCCTATTATGCATCATAATGCATAGTTAAGCTATATGATTTTCACGTGAAATCTTTCAATTTTCAGCTTTGGGTCTGATATCTTCGCGCAGGCACATTGTATTCGGTTTTTCACATACAATTTGTCCCAATTCAGTCCTCATCGCGCCCAACCATACTTTAGGTTTGATGCTGTACTAATGCAGCATTTCTTCCCGAAGCGCAGCCGCCAGTCTGCTGCCGAAGCGGCTGCCGAGCAGCTCATAGCCTTCGGGACCAGGGTGCAGACCATCGGTCAGCAGGTTCCCGTCTGCAGGACCGAACCACTCCAGACCATCCAGGTAATGCAGATGGCGGTCGCCCCGCGCCTGCAGCAGCTTCACTGTATCCGCGATCTCCCGGCGCATCAGCGGCAGGGTGAAGCCAAGCGGATTCTCCTCTGTCTCACGCTCCGTTCCGTAGATCGGCGAGATCACAACCAGCGGTGTCTTAGTATGTTTCTCCCGGATAGTCTCCAACAGACCGATCAGCAGGGGTTTGAACATCCGCGGGCTGGAAGAAGCTGCGCCATAGATATTCACGCCGACGCACAAGGTAATCAGGTCAGCCGGCAGATCCCGGATCAGGCGGCCTATCATCGGCTCCATCAGGCAGTTGCCGGAGAAGCCGAGATTGGTCAAGTGATAGCCGATCTCCCCGGCGGCGATCACCGGCCAGGTACGCGACGGGCTAGAAGCCGCCACACACTGGGTGATCGAGCTTCCATACGTCACCCAGCGGGGACGCGTGTCCGCCAGCGGCTCCGCGACAGCATTATCATCGATGGCAAGACCGCTGATCTTCACACCGGTATTCTGCGGCAGATAGATCTCCAGCTCCTTCACTCCTGGGGGAAGCCCGGTAAAGCAGGCCTCCCCAGCCTCCGCAGCAAGCCGAAGCGTCTGGACCAGACTGCCGTCAGCCACACAATCCAGCGAAGCGTCCTCCGCAAGCGGTTCAAACCGGAGAAGGAGGGTTTCCGATCCGGTGGACAACCGCAGCCGGATACCGGAGCAGATCTCCGCCTTGCCGCCGATCCCATCCGGCGGGTACAGATCATAATCCCGGAAGGGAATCCGCCAGGGCTTGATGCCCTCCTGCCGCTGCTCCAGCGAGACCGCCCCGTGAAACCACGCCTCCTGCACAGGAAGGTGCCTCAGGTTGTTCAAGCGCTTCTCATTCTTCTCGCTCTTCTCGCTCTCCGCGCTCTTCTCGTTGTTCACATTCTTCACGCTCTTCTCGTTCTCCACGTTCTTAACGCTGTTCTCGTTCTTCACTCCGCCTGCCCCGCTTCCGCATCCTGCCCCGCTGCCCCCGGAACGAAATTCTCCCCGAGCCACACGTCCTGCTCCAGCAGGCGCTGCTGCAGCTCAGGAACCGAGATGCTGCGGGAATCCGCCCCGTCCCGGAGCGCAAGCGTTGCTGCCGTGCCGCAGGCCTGGCCCATCGAGAAACAATTCGGCATGACACGCAGGGAGCCTTGCACCGCCCGGTCCGAGGACACAGAACGTCCCGCCACCCACAGATTGCGGATGCCTACCGGAAGCATCACCCGGTAAGGCACCCCGTGGGAGACGCCCGGCGGCAGATGATTGAAGGTCATATCGCTTTTGCTGGTCGCCAGATGGATGTCAATGTAGTAGGCATTGCGGGCGATATCGTCAGGGAATGAACGCGCTGCCACGAAGTCGTCCACAGTCAGCGTATAATCGCCCTGAATGCGCCGCGTCTCTCTGATCCCAAGCTGCTCTCCGCTTGCCACCAGATGTGCCTGTTCGAAGCCGGGCACATACTTGCGGAAGAATTCAAGCTGCCGCAGCACCGTCCGGCGGCCTTCAATGGCTCCGCGCGTAAGATCCTCAGCCTTCGTGCCGTCCACCCCGAACACATGGCCGAAGTTCACGCCGACCAGCTGATCGCTCACCCAGGCCAGGCCGGAGATGGATTTGCGCCCTTCCGGCAGCGCCCCTTCCTGGATGGCCTGCTCCACGGTCCGGTGCAATTGACTAGTATCTCCGGTTTCCGCCAGGAAGCGGCTGAAGCTTGGACGGTCTACATTCGCCAGCAGATAACACATGCTGCCCGGCTGAAGCTCCCCTTCATCGCCGCCCTTCTGAAACGGCACGCCCGACAGGGCAGCAATATCGCCGTCGCCGGTGCAGTCAATGATATAACGGCAGCGGATGAAGGACCTCCCGGATTTATTGACAATTATTACACCCTCTATTGTCTGGCCGTCCGCAGACCGCACCACATCGTAGACAAAGGTGTGGAACAGCGGCGTCACACCACTCTCCAGCACAGCGCTGTCATAGACACGCTTCAACACCTCAGGATCAATCGGCACCCAGTCGAGCTGCTCGCGGTATTCCTCCTGGTACCCCGGATCACAAGCCTGCTTCATCCGCTCCATCAGCTTCAAGCCAAGGCCGCGGATAATCGGCTTAACCTTGTCCGTGTAGGGACAGAAGGCAGGCACCAGCGCCACGGTGCCCATTCCGCCCAGATACCCGCGCTGCTCCACGATCATCGTATTTGCCCCGCCTTCGGCAGCGGAGATGGCAGCCGCAATCCCTGCCGCTCCGCCGCCGATGACCAGCACATCCACCTCGCGGGAGACCGGCACCTCTGCCTGCGGCACTGTAATATGTCCGTTATTCATCGTTATCCTCCTAACAGTTTGGATAGCGTAGCCATCACTAGAATCCACCTCACAAAACTCGCTTCAGAAGCATACGCTTTATCTTTAGATTTATTACCCCTTAACCGATCCGGCAGTCACCTGGATGAAGGTTTTATTCGCCAGAATATACGCCAGCAGCATCGGCAGGATGGACAGGCAGGCCCCGGCCATCATCAGGTGAATCTGCATCGCTGCCGAAGAGCCATAGCGGAGATTCGCCAGCCCGACCGTCAGCGTCTGCAACTGCGGATTCGTCATCGTGAACACCAGCGGCAGAATATATTCGTTCCAGGCATGCCGGAAGGCGAAGAGTCCAGCCACACCAAGCCCCGGAGTCAATAGCGGCAGAATAATACGGAAGAAGGTGCGGATGAAGCCTGAGCCGTCTACCATTGCCGCCTCATCCAGCTCCCGGGGAATCGCCTTGAAGAAGCCCTGCAGCATGAAGAAGGTGCTGGAATGGGCGCTGACCAGAATCAGAATAACCCCCCACAGCGTAGTATTCAGATGCAGCGCAACCATCAGATCGAACTGCGGGCGCAGGACAATGGCCCCGACTGAAATGAACATCATGGACGCCTGCACTGTGACATAAATCCTTTTCCCCGGAAAATCACGCCGGTCCACCACATAAGCAGCCATTGAGGCCACCAGCAGCGTCCCCACCGTCACCATCACACTCATAAAAGCACTGTTCCAGGTATAGCGGGCGAAATTGGCCTGCTTCCAGGCTTCGGCATAGTTATTAAATTGCAGCTTCGCCGGAAGCAGGCTGCCGCCGGTCATCATCTCGGCCCCGGTCTTCAGCGAGCCGGTCAGCGTCATCAGCAGCGGAAACAAGGTCAGGATCGCCGTTGTCAGCAGGAACAGCCACATAAGCGTCCGGACCGCTATTCTGCCGGCATAGCCGGTTGGCTTGTCGGCAGTCTGCGGCTGTCCCGCCGGCTGTTTGGATATCACATGTTCATTCATAGTATGATCGGGCCTCCTAATACACCTTGTTCATTTTGCGGCTGAAGAAGAAATACAGGCCGGTTACCGCTCCGACAATCACAGCGGTGGCGAAGCCCACGGCGCTGCCGTAACCGAGCTGCTGCGTTACCGGTGAACCGGTGGATACAGGGAATAGCAGCTTGTAGAGATAGAGATACATGACTTCCGTTTTGCCGATCGGTCCGCCTTCGGTGATGACCATGATGCTCTCATAGCCCTTCAGGGAAGCGATAATCGCCAGCATAATGACCATCTGGGCTACCGGAGCCAGCATCGGAAGTGTAATATTCCAGAAGCGTCTTCCGGCGTTCGCTCCGTCGATGGACGCGCTCTCGTACAGGTCCTGCGGAATGCTCTGCAGCCCGGCGAGGAAGAGCAGCATATAGTTCCCGACTGCACCCCACACCGCTACAATAATTACCGTCAGCATCGCGTGCTTCGGACCAAGCCAGTCTACCGGCTGGGAGACGAGATGCAGCTTCATCAGAACTGTGTTAACCATCCCGTTATAGGAATTGAAGATGTTATAAAAAACAACGGAGATGACCGCGGTACTAATGACCGTCGGCATGAAATATATACCCCGGAGCAGATTCGACCCGCGCAATCTGCCGTTAAGAATAACAGCCAGCAGCAGCGACAGCGGCAGGGTCAGCAGCAGCTTTCCTCCGGCAAAGATGAAGGTGTTGCGGACCGATTCCCAGAACAGGCTATCCCGCAGCAGCCGGCTGAAATTGTCCAGCCCGGTAAACAGCGCCTCGCCGTATCCGGCATAATCATAGAACATATAGCGCAGCATCCAGATGAGAGGATAGATGCCGAGAGTAAGCGTCAGTATGATGCTCGGTGCAAGGAACAGGGAATTCTCCCCAAGTCTTTTCCATTTATAGATCATGATTGGTCTCCTTCGGGGAAAGCAAAGGGGCTGATCCGGGAATCCCGTACAAGCCCCTGTGTAACCCGTTATTCTCCTTGCGGCTTCATTGGATCAAATGCCGGGTCCGGTGTAACGGTAACCTCGCCCTTCTCCACTGCTTTGGACAATGCGTCATTATATCTTGTATTCAGATCAGCAGCGATAGCCTTGGAATCCCCGCCCGAGAGCATATATTTGAAGAAAGCATCGGCATAGGTAGAGCCTTCCGGCGTGACGTTCGGCACAGCAGGCCAGAGCGAGTCATGCTCGCCGACCAGGAAGCCTTCCATACCGCCAATTTCCGGCTTTTTGGCCTGCTCCACAATACCCGGCACTACAGCAATCCCGAAGCCCTTCTCATGATACGTCTTCAGAATATCGTCGCCGTACATGTACTGCATGAATTTCCAGGCGGCCTCCTGATGCGCCGATTTCGCGCTGATCCCGAGCCAGGTACCGGCGGATACGATCTCCGAGGTTCCCTTAATCTGCCCGTCCAGCGTAGGGGCCAGGGCACCTGCCCAATTGATCTCTGTCGGGAACTGGTCCTGGTATACGCCCGGCTCCGTCGAGAAGCTGAGGTACATACCGATTTTGCCTGCGGCAAATTGGGCGCGCAGCGGGTCGATATCCAGCGTCTCCGCACCCGGCAGAATACTTCTGTCTTCGTACATCTGCTTGAAATACTCGATCACCTGGGAGTAAGGCGCGAAGTCAAACTGGCCTGTCTTCAGGTCAAAGCCAAGACCCTGATAGCCGCTCAGGGAGAGAATCTCGCGGACCGAACGGTCAAAGGCCGCCTTCGGGCTTTTGAAGTTCAGCGCGAAGCCGTAGACGCCCTCCGATTTGCCGGCTTCGGTTATTTTCTTGGCGTCATCGACCATTTCCTGCAGCGATACCGGAGGATTCGCGATGCCTGCTTTGTCAAAGAGATCCTTGTTGTAAATCAGACGCAGGGTGAGGCCGGTATTGGCCAAAGAATATACTTTGCCGTCAAAACGGTTGACATTATTGATCAGCAGACTGCCGAATTTCGTTTTGATCTCATCGGTCAGGTAGCTGTCAATCGGAGCCAGATAGCCTTTTTTGACAAATTCGGGGGTGTTGCCGCTCTTCAGACGGAGGATATCCGGTGCCTGGTTGCTGGTGAAGGCAATGTCAACGCTCTGTGCGTAATTCTCGGACATGACTGTCAGTTCCACCTGGATATTCTCGCCGTTCGTCTCATTGAACTTATTGATCAGTTCCTTGATATATTCCTGGTCATGACGGTCATCGGTCCAGTATTTAAGCTGTACCGGCTCGCCCGTTTCAGCTGCGGCCGAAGCTGCCGGACTCGCTGTTGCCGCTCCGGGCGTTCCATCCGCCGCAGCACCGTTACCGTTATTATTCCCGCCGCAGCCGGCGATTCCGGCGGCCAGCATGAGGCTCAGGCTGAGGCCCAACCATTTTTTCTGCATACGTTCTACCCCTTTGATTAACATTTGTATTGTGAGCTCGTTCTCTATTATAGGCTACCCTTCCGGCAAAAGGAGTGCGGCAGACTCACTCTTGAGGGACAGAATTCTATTCTTTGCGGCAGGCTGCAGCGTCAACATTCGGGCTCCCCCGTTACCGCAGGATGCCGTTCTCATCAAACTTTCGGATGTACCCCACTAATTCCGCAAAATGGACCCAGGCAATGCCTACCTTCTGATCCGCAGCACCATAAGACATGATTAAATCCTCCCCCATGACAATGCCTCCCGTGGTAAACAGGCAGGGCGTAGGATAATCCTCCGGCATCTCCCAATCCTGCTCCGCATACATCAGGCGGTCAGAGCAACGGTGGATAATGACCGGGAAATCATTCTCCTGCTCCCTGAGGATCATGAAGGACTGCGTATAGCCAAATTGCACATTCTTCTTCGCGTGGTAAGCCACCAGCCACTCCCGATTCCCAAGGGCGACCGGCGGCCAGCTTGCCCCCACACGGTTCTCCTCCCAATCGAACAGCGGGCTGGCCAGCAGCCGGTGGACTGCTGCAGGTGAAGCGAAATCCGCAATCGATTCTGCCGCCGCCAGATAGATGGAGGGCTTGCCCGCCTGCTCTCCTCCGGCAAAAGGAAGCACATTCATCGGCCGGTGCAGCATCACATATTGCCATTTACCGGCAATTCTCATCTGCTCAGGAAACAGGAACACATCACGGTTATCGCTGACATGCCCCTCGGTAAGCGGGCCTACGTACCCGAAAGCGTCTTCATATTCACCCTTTTTCAACTTGGCCAAATCCAGCTTGTACAGAACGCTGACCGTATCATTCGCCCGGGCCGATTGAATGAACGGGTCTGTACTCTCTCCCCCAAAGATCCAATCGGGCACATACTCAAAACGCGTCTGCACCGGAGGCTGCTGGCTGCTAAGCCAATAAGGGCCAGGGGGAAAAGCCCGGCAGGCCACCGTGACATACAGCTCGTCCCCGATATAGAAGATACGGGGGTCCTCCACGCAACCGTTGGCATAATTCCGCACCCTTGTTCCGTAAATGTCCGTGATGTACAATTCATCCTCTTCATACCCGAGGGCCGGAGCCAGGGCAGGTCTTGAAAAGTCTGCCTCCCAGGTCTCTCCCCCATCCGTGCTCCGCGCATAGCCCAAAAAAATCGGATAGGGATCATGACAGCCCTCTCTTCTTGCCTGCGGCCACGGGCCCGTTGCCCGAAACAGCATATGAATGTCATCCGAGTCAGGGTCCTGAATGATCGCCGGATTCAGAACCATTTTGTCCGCCCAGTCACAGCCTGGTACAGGTTCAAGCGCCGGTTTGTCCAAATAGCGAAATTGTGGTTTCATAATTCCTCCTGGTTTACCTCCTGAGGTCAGGGGTTTATTCCGTTTTTCAGCAAACAACTTATCATAGGCCATCCGCGAATTCAAAAGACTTTTCACTTGAAACCGCCCTTCCGGGCAAAACAGTAAGATCCGTCAAATGAATCAGGAAGATCCATCATTCACGCAGGTCCAGGCAGCGGCTTATAATCATTTTTGCAGGCAAAATCGTTACCAAGGAGGAAGATGAGCTGGATGAAACAGTATGATCTTGTCATATACGGCGGAACGGCAGCAGGTATAGCAGCGGCTGTCCAGGCATCCATCATGGGCAAAAGTGCGGTAGTCATCGAGCAGAGCCGGAGGATTGGCGGCATGACCACCGGAGGACTGGGCGATACGGATGTGGGGATATCGGCGGCGGTCGGCGGCCTGTCTCTGGAATTCTACCAGCGGATCGCGCAGAAATATGCGCAGGACGGGGCTTGCTGGCTGTTCGAGCCCAAGGTTGCGCTTGAGGTGCTGCAGGACTGGGTGGCGGAGCATAACCTTGAAGTCGTCTGCGGGGAAAGGCTGGAGCTTAAGAATGGAGTGACCCGGCAAGGCTCAAGAATCACCTCCATTACCATGGAATCCGGGAAGGTCTATCACGGGAGAATATTCATCGACGCCTCTTATGAGGGAGACCTGATGGGCCATTCCGGTGTGTCCTATGTGGTCGGCCGGGAGCCGAACGCACAGTACGGGGAGACGTTAAACGGTATTCAGCCCGGCCCTGAAGCAAATGAGCTCCCGCCGGGAATTGACCCCTATGTCATTAAAGGAGTGCCTTCGAGCGGTTTACTCCCGCGTGTCAATGCGCACCGCGGCGGCGGTGCCGGCGAGGGGGACCATAAGCTGCAAGCCTATAACTTCCGCATGTGTCTGACAGACAATCCGGGCAACCGGATGATGATCAGCAAGCCTGAGGGTTATAACGAAGCCGATTATGAGCTTCTGTTCCGGGCCATCGAGCAGGGGCAGCGCTCACGCTTCTTCAAGCTGAACCGGGTCACTGCGGACAAGACCGATTCCAATAATAACAGCGGCATTTCTACGGATTACAACGGAATGAACCACAGTTATCCAGAGGCGGATTATGCGGCGCGGGACAAGATATGGGAGGCCCACCGCATCTACCAGCAGGGGGTTGTCTGGACGGTCCAGAACCATCCGCGGGTGCCGGAGGAGATCCGGGAAGCCTACAAGCCGTGGGGGCTGCCGCTCGATGAATTTACGGACAGCGGCCACTGGCCGTCCCAGCTCTACATCCGGGAATCCCGCAGAATGACTGGAGATTATGTGGTGACGGAGCATGATGTGAGGCGGGAGCACCCGGTGACAGATTCCGCCGGGATGGGCTCCTTCGCCATGGACTCGCATCATACGCAGTATTATGTGAACGAAGACGGGCATGTTAGCACCGAGGGCGGATTCTATATCCGGTTAGCCGAGCCTTATCCGATCAGCTGCCGGGCGATGTTGCCGAAGCGCAGCGAATGCACCAACCTGATCGTACCGGTCTGCCTGTCGGCCACTCATGCGGCCTACGGCTCCATCCGGATGGAGCCCGTCTTCATGATTCTGGGCCAATCGGCGGCAGCAGCTGCTGTAATTGCGCTTGAGGCGGATGGCATCGTTCAGAATGTTGAGTATGGGCAACTGCAAGCTATACTTCTTGCGTCCAATCAGGTGCTGTACACCACCGGACTCACCCGGGATTGAACCGGAAGCCGAAGCTGCGCCGGTACTCTCCCGGTGGAATGCCATACCGTTCCCGGAACATCCGGCAGAAGTGGGCGTAGCTCTGGAAGCCCGCATTGTCGGCAACCTGCTCCAGTGACAGTGTGCTGTAGAGCACCTGCTGCCCGGCAGACTTCAGCCTGACATCAATACAGTAGGCGAACGGCGATTGGGCAAAAGCGGCTTTGAACAGGCTGGAAGCACGGGAGATGCTTAACCCTGCGGAGGCGGAGATCTGCTCCAGGCTAAGCGGTTCATGGGCATGATTGTCAATGAACTGCTTCAGCTTGTAGGCGGTCTCCACCCCTTTGGTGCGCCTTCTGGCCTGAATCACCTGCTCCAGCGTCAGGCAGAACGTTCTAAGCAGGTAATCCAGCATTTCCTCCTGATGCTGCATCACTTTCCTCTTCTCGCCGGCAATATGCTTCCATAAGGTGATGACCGTATCGTCGAAGCCGATATTCGTCCGGGCCGGCAGCCTGCGGTCCTGCCACCAGGAATCCAGCCACTCCCCGCTTGCGATCAGGAAATAATCAGAGACGGGCTGAACTTCGCCAGAGCCTGGAGCGCTGCGGGGCTGTACGAACAGCTCGTACGGCTGATCTGGAGCATAGATCAGCAGATCGCCGGGGATGATGGTCTCGTATTTTCCTTCTACCAGAGCACGGCAGGTCCCTTCCATCTGCAGTCTGAAGAGATAGAAGGATAGCCCCTCTTGATACTTAACCGAGTGAGACTGCGTGTGTGTGAAGTAATTGGCATACAGGACGCTGCACCGTTGCGGATCGGACGCTGTCACGGGTATGACTCCTCCTGGCGGTCCGGGTGGTACCCCGCCCTGAACTCTGACGGTGTCTGCCCGGTGATCTTCTTAAACATCTCGCTGAAGTATCTGCGCTCCTCATACCCCACAGCGGAAGCCACCTCCTGCACCTGCGCCCCTTCCACCAGCAGCAGCTTGGCCCGGTGAATACGCTCTGCGGTGATATACTGGGTAACGGTCACTCCGTTCACCTTCTTGAACAGGCTGGAGAAATAGCTGGCGCTGAGATGTACATGGGCCGCACATTCACCGACAGTGATATCCTCGGATAAGCGGCCCTTGATATACTCGACCGCCTCATAAATCACCTTTTGCCCTTCGGACAGGCTGTTGCGGCTTACCAGGGCGGCCCCCTCTGTACACAGGTCCAGCAGCAGCCGCTGGAGGGTGGCAAGCGGCAGTCCCGCTGTTCCCTGCACCGCCCTGAACCGCTGGATCAGCGGCTGAATCTCCCCGTACGGAACCAGCTCATAGAAGGTGCGGATCGCTGATGCGGCCAGCTCCTCATACAGAATAAGCAGATAATCGGGATTATGCCTGGAGCTCAGGCTCTTCAGCGATTCTGAGATTGCTGAGAGGATCGCGCCTGTCCGGCTGACATTGCCGGAGCGCAGCGCAAGCAACAGCTCGTCCTTGTACTCCAGCGCCAGCGGCTCCTGGCTTCCGTTCTGGTGAATATCGTCATACATAATGGCGGCATTGCCTCCGGTGAACAGATGGTGGGCCAGCGCCCGGTGCGCCTGGCGGTAGGAATCCGGCAGCTCGCTGATCTCCTCCACCCGGCCTCCAACCCCGGCCGACACTGTGAACTTGGTATACCGTTCAATGTTCTTGCAGCAGCGTTCGGCAATCTCTACTGCACTGGCCGGACCAGAGTCATTCATCACCGCAAGATAGCGGTTATGTTTGGCCCGTAACACCACGCAGCGGGTATGCTCGGCAATGGTCTCCTGTGTGATATTCAGCAGGGAGAAGCGGATCAGCTCCACTTCGCGGATGGACAGCTCAGCCGCCCGTTCCTGAAAATGATCGATTTCAAGCAGCATCACTACGAACCCCTTAGGGTTTAGATCAATGCTCAGGAATTCCCATCGCGGCATTGCCTGCTCCCACGGCGTTCTGTGGCTGACCAGCAGGGCGAAATATTCCTGCCGCAGCACCGGCAGACTCTCCCGCAGCTTGTTCTCCATCTCCCGGAGGGTATGCTGTCTGGAACGCTCCTCCATAATCTCCGACTTCGCCCGCAGCACCGCCTTCATGATATCCTCTTCCGTGAACGGCTTGACCACGAAGTCGAACGCGCCAAGCTGTACCGCCTGCTGCGCATATTCAAAGTCGGCATACCCGCTGACCAGAATGATTTTACAATCCCGGTGGTGTTCCAGTACGGCACGCAGCATGGACAAGCCGTCCATCCTCGGCATACGGATATCTGTAATGACCAGATCCGGATGCAGCTTCGCGATCAGGTCCAGCCCATCCTCACCGTTGGCGGCCGTCCCTGCCACCCGGATGCCGTGCTCCGCCCAGTTCATGCAGCTCAGGCCTTCCACGACGCTTTTAATATCATCAATGATACACAGGGTTACCTTATGATCGTCCATCCTGATGCTCCTCCCGTTTGGGTAAAGATATACTAACCGCCGTCCCCCGGCCCGGTTCGCTGTCCACCCGGATTGCTGCACTGTCCCCGTAGTAGAGCTGCAACCTGCGGATCAGATTGGATACGGCATAGCCTTTCTCCGACTCCCGCCGGAACAGTGCACGGACCGCCTCCTCGTCCATGCCCGCTCCGTTGTCGCGGACCTTAAGACACCAGCGTTCTCCCTCATCGAAGACTTCGATATCGATCTGCCCCCCGCTCTCCCGGTTGCGGAAGCCATGCAGAATGCTGTTCTCCACCAGCGGCTGAAGCAGAATGCGCGGAATCGGGAGGGTAACCAGCGCTTCATCCTCCACATAGATCTCATAATGGAACAGCCCTTCATAACAGCTGCATTGGAGCTCCAGATACATGCGGACATGCTCCAGTTCCTTGGACAGTGTCGTGATCTCCTGCCCCTTGTTCAGCCCGAGCTGGAACAGCCGGGACAGGGACATGACCATGCTCTGCGACTGCTTCACCTGCTGCAAATTGAGCTTCCAGTAGATCGTATTAAGCGTGTTGTACAGGAAATGGGGGTCCATCTGGGCTGACAAGGCCTTGATTTCTGCCGAGCGCTTATTGGTCTCCGCCTGTGTGACCTCTCCGATCAGCACCACGATCTGCTCAAGCATCTGGTTGAACCGCATCCCGACCTGGGCCAGCTCGTCCCCGCCTCCGCTCTCGAATCTTGCAGTCAGATCATTGCTCTCCACCCGTCTCATCACCTTCATCAGACCTTGCAGCGGACGCAGCAGATAACGGGTAAAGGCTCCTGATACCATCATTGTAACAGTAAAGGCGAAGAGGGCGACCACCGCGAGCAGCCATTTCACATAGATCATATCCTTCAGTACGCCGGCCTTGGACTGGATCGTGGTCATCGTCCAATCGGCAATGCTTAGATGGGCATAGTTCAGCAGATACGATTCGCCCCCCAGCTTGAAGGTATTGCTGAGATCCCGGCTGCTGCTGATCATTCCGGTCAGATCACTGCTCTCCACCGCCTGCAGAACGAGCGGGTCCTTTACAGAATAGACGGGACTGCCTGCCGTGTTCAGCAGGAAGCTGCGTGCCCCGCCGCCGGTATCCCCGCTCACCAGCTTGCGGAAGCCGTCTTCACGGATGTTGACGATAATATAGACTCCGCGGACCGCTGTATCAAAGATAGGTTCCAGAATCAATGAAATAACCCGTTCCTTCCCGGAGAAGAGCATGTCCTCATGGCCTTCAACCCATGTATTCTTCTTCTCCTGTTCGATCCGCTCGTATAGTAAGGTATCCTTGAACTCCGTCAGACGGTTTCGGTTCATTGAGGAAGGGTAGAACTCCCCGATCGGCGTGGACACATAGATCGAATGGATCAGCGGCTCGGCAATCCGTGCCTGCGAGAAAACGTTATCAAGATCATTCAGGTGAGTATAATACCGGCCCGTGTCCCCGGTGACGACATCCCTCATCATATCGTGAAAGGGCTGGCTGATCATGAAGGTCATCATAATCAGCATCAGCTTGTTCAGCTTCTCATCGATGATCTGCGCCGATTTGACAACGTTATCCTGGGTAAGCTTCAGCGCATTCTTCTCCAAAGTCGCTGCCGAGATAGAATACGATAGTCCTCCGGTCATCAGCACGGAGAGGAGGATCACAGCCAAGAATGCGGTTTTTAATTTGCTGCGGAATGATTGCTTCCGGAAATAGTTCAAGTCCTTCACGCCTTCCTGTGTGCAGATACCCTGCTCTTCGATTATGTACCTGAACGTTCAGCCCGACAATACACAGCAGATGAAAAAGTGGATTCACCGTATGTGGACGATGGATCTGCCGTATGTACAGGCGTGTCCTAAACAATAACCCGTTAGCATTCGCTTGGCCGGGCGGATATGATACGATAGACAGGATCACGCTTCATCCTATTTATCAATGGAAGGAATGAATACAAAATGAAATACAGAAGACTGGGCAACACCGGACTTAAGGTTAGTGAGATCGGACTGGGCAGTTGGCTTACATATGGAACAGCGGCCGAGCAGAAGGCTGCGGATGAGTGTATTGCCGCTGCTTTTGAATGCGGTATCAATTTCTTCGATACGGCCAATGCCTACAACCGGGGCGAAGGCGAGAAGGCCATCGGTGCCGCACTCCGCCCTTATAAGCGTTCTGATTACGTCCTCAGCACCAAGGTATATTTCCCGATGGGCGACGGGGTGAATGACCGCGGGCTCTCTCGCAAGCATATTATGGAGCAATGCGAAGCCAGCCTGCGCCGATTGGGCACGGATTATATCGATGTGTACTTCTGCCACCGCTTCGATCAGGACACTCCTGTGGAGGAGACGCTCCGCGCCCTTGATGATCTTACCGCCCAAGGTAAAATCCTCTACTCCGCCGTGAGCGAATGGAGCGCGGCCCAGATCTCGCAGGCGGCTGGCATCAGCCGCAGACTGAACCTGCGGCCGCTCGCCGCCAATCAGCCGATCTATAACATGTTCGAGCGGTATATCGAGGACGAGGTAATTGAAGTATCCGCCCATGAAGGCCTGGGACAGGTGGTCTTTTCTCCGCTGGCTCAGGGTATTCTGACCGGCAAATACAAGGCCGGTCAGCAGCCACCGGCCGGTACACGCGGTGCGGATGATTCCGTGAACGGTGTCATCCGCAGCTACCTGCGGGATGATGTGCTGGAGGTTGTCGGCAGGCTGGATACGCTTGCCGCTGAGCTGGACCTGAAGCTCTCCCAGCTTGCGCTCGCTTGGGTGCTGCGCCAGCCCGGCGTTAGCTCGGCACTGATCGGTGCCAGCAGACCGGAGCAGGTGCTTGAGAATGCGCAGGCTGTGGATGCGGTGCTTCAGCCGGATACGCTGAAGGCGATCGATGATATTCTTAGTGAAGTAGCAGGTTTCGCACCAGCGAGATAGGGCCGGGGCGAGTGGGAGGTATGGTGCGTGGTAGGACCGGGTGGTTGGGCAGAAGCGTGGTAAGAACGTGGCGTGGTTGGGGCGGGTGTGGGCGAGGCGGAGTGTAAACAGCTTGGCGGCTGCGCAATGTGATCGGTTTTTCGATTACATTGGGTCCGCACAGCACCATGCGGCGCATTGTAGTCGGTTTTTCGATTACATTGGGTCCGCACAGCACCATGCGGCGCATTGTAGTCGGTTTTTCGATTACATTGGGTTCGCACAGCACCATCCGGCGCATTGTAATCGGTTTTTCGATTACATTGGGTCCGCACAGCGCCATCCGGCGCATTGTAGTCGGTTTTTCGATTACATTGAGTCCGCACAGCACCATCCGGCGCATTGTAGTCGGTTTTTCGATTACATTTGGACCGCACAGCACCATCCGGCGCATTGTAATCGGTTTTTCGATTACATTAGGCCCGCACACCACCATGCGGCGCATTGTAGTCGGTTTTTCGATTACATTCAGCCATATGCCTGCGCCATCACCCATTGTGTTCGATTTATCGCATACATTCAGCCATACAAGGAAGCCCCCTCCATCCCGGAAGGGGCTTCCTTTGCATACTATCAATGAGCCTCCTACAACCGGTCCTGTGTCTTAACCGTCTGCTCGGCGTGAGCAGCCTGCACCCTATTAATTAGTTGCTTATACCGCTCTTGATCCTCTGCTGAAGCATGCGGCCGGAATTGCTCGAATAATCTTACACTGCGGATCACACAGTCTATGCTGCCAAGTGCGGCGGAAGCCTCCAGACTCCCGAAGATATAACGCATCCCCTGCTCCATCTTCTCTGCCTTAAGAGAGTACACCGCCAGCTCATAGAGCAGTACCGGATATTGATCCGGCGTCTCTCTGCCCGGAGTTCCTTCGGCTTGCCCAAAGGCCGCTCCCCCCGGCATAAGCAGCGGCTGGAAGTGGCTGATAAGCTCATCTACCTCCCAGCCATACCGGTTAGCTGCTTGAACTGTCTTAAGCAGCCCGTCCAGCAGTCCGAGCCCAGGGGTCCCGATATATTCCACAACCTCAGGAAGAACCTCAAGTTCACCGCACATCATACGGTATAGACATGCATAGACTGTACCAAGCCTGCTGAACTGGTCTCTGATCTGCTCAACCTCTGCCGATTCTTCGACAATCCAGCTCATTTCAGAGTAGAGGCCGACATATTCCAGCGCCCGCTCATATTCACCGGATTCCTCGCATACCTTGGATTGCAGCCAGTAAGCATACAGTATATAGAAGCAAAGAGGTTGGGGCGCTTGCCTCAGCTCCTTCTTTTTTCTGGTTTTGTAAAATCTGATTTCATACTGGATAGATGTCTTGTGACGCAGCTCCTCTGCCAATAGTCTGGCCTTCTCCCAGTGCTGTAGAGCAATATAAATATCCGCCAGCTGCCGAAGCGCATCCAACTGGTCTATTTCCTCCAGACGCTCTACGAAATATTCAAACCGGGTCGCCGCGCGGAAGTCTGCCTCCGGGCTCTGGCCGATCCGGATCGTGAACAGCCGGTACTGGCACAGGGCCAGCCGCTCCGAATGCTGATATTTCTCACTGTCGGCTACTCCTTCATACAGCAGAGCGGCTGCCTGAAGCTTGCCTTGCCCGTAGAATTCCTCCGCCGTATCGAACAGGAGCGGGGCATATGTAATATTGTCCATGATGATTTGAACCACCTGCCGGATACACTCCAGCTTGTCCAGCTCCGCACAGCGGTGCAGGAAGGGTCCCAGCCGCCGCCAGTCGGGTGCGGAGTGTACCACACATTCATCTATATATAACTCATAAAATGCTCCTTCAGGAAGCCCCATTCCGGCGGTAATCCGGTCCAGCTGCTGCATGGCAATAGGACGGTTACCATTAATAATGCTGCTGAGTGTACCCGAATTGACACCGGAGATTCCTGCGAACTGATTGATTGTCTGGCCTTCTTTTCTAAGAAAAGCAGCCAGTTCTGTTTGAATTGTAGTGTGCTGTTGCAAACCAATACCGCCCCTCAAAAACCAGATATTCTAGTAAAAATCCAGATATTCCTATATCATAAATCCCTTAATTAGGCAGGTCAATCTGGTTTGAACGGTTCAAAAGTGGTTGACAAAGACGGAATATTTGTTATATATACCCAGTTAAAAAATCTTTTGCAACATTTCTGCTGAACCAACGTTTATTAGGGTATAAACAAGTTTGAGAATATTCCGGCAGGGTAAATAAGAAGTGTAGACTCATGCCGTGTAAGATTACGCCAAGGGGGAAATTCATAATGTTAAAAAACAAAAACGTCTACCTGCTTCCTGTTCTGGTTCTGTTGTTCCTTTCCCTCGTGACTACGGCAAGCACAACCATAAAAACCGCTGATGCCAAAAGCGAGGGGTCAACCCAGCATCTGACGGTATATATACATTCCTTAGAGAATCATAACGGTCAGACGACCCTTACCGGGGATGAGATCGAATGGTATGAAGGCGCAGCAGCCGATGCTGTCTTCGCAGAGCGGGAGCCGGAATCCGCAGCCGAAATCGGCGGTGCCCCGGACGGTTACTATATCGTGAATGACAGCGACACGCTGACTGCTTATACGGTAGCCCCGGATGCCAAGGTCACCATGCAGATCTATGATCACACCGGGAAGCTCGAAGACCTGGATACGAACTGGAACGAGTCGCTCACCTTGGAGAAGTTCATTCATGAATTCGCCAAGACAGATGTATTCGATCTAAGCGGTTCCCCTTATCACCTCACGATCAAGGATGGCCAGATTGTATCGATCGTGCAGCAGTATACTCCATAAGGAGCTGCTATCTTAATCACTTCCATAAAAAACCTCAAGCCATAGCCTGTTGCCCAGCAGCGGTTATGGCTTTTTTGCGTCTGCCTCCCCTCCCCAATCTAACCTTTTCACACATATTCAATCCAATCACTATTTACCCCCAAGCCCTTTATCTATAAGCTTAAATATAGGATATTCATCCAGCAGTAACCCTACAGAATCCATAGGAATGAGGATACAAAATGACAATTACACCCCATCAGCCTCTGGCGGCCCCGATTCAGGGTAAGCCCTTGTATGAGGAATACCGCATGGACCAGGTCCGTGTGTCCGATCCGTATATCGCAAACGCCTTTGCCAAGGAGATCGATTATCTGACCAGCTATGATCCTGACCGCCTGCTGGCGGGCTTCCGCGAGAACCGGGGACTGCCGAAGCGTGCCGACAAATATCCCGGCTGGGAGAACACAGAGATCCGCGGACACACGCTGGGCCACTATCTGTCGGCGCTGTCCCAGGCCTATGCCTGTACGCGGGATGACGGGCTGGCGCTCCGGCTGAACTATCTTCTGGAAGAGCTCGCCCTGTGCCAGCATGAGAGCGGTTACCTGTCCGCATTCGAGGAACGCCTTTTCGATAATGTGGAGAACAAGCAGCCAGCCTGGGTCCCTTGGTATACCATGCACAAAATCATTGCCGGACTCACCGCTTCCTACTCTGCCACCGGCAACAAAACGGCCTATGACCTGGCGGATAAACTCGGTGACTGGGTATATATCCGCACAGCCTCCTGGTCAGAAGAGGTCCATCAGCGTGTATTATCGGTGGAATACGGCGGGATGAATGACTGCCTGTACGACCTGTACAGAATTACCGGAAAAGCAGGGCATTTAAGCGCCGCGCATAGCTTCGACGAGCTGACGTTGTTCACACCAGTCCATGAGGGCAAGGATATTCTCAAGGGCAAGCACGCCAATACTACGATTCCGAAATTCCTCGGTGCGCTGAACCGTTACCGGACGCTCGGGGAGAGCGAAGTCTTTTATCTGGAAGCGGCGGTGCAGTTCTGGGAGATGGTGGTTCATCATCACAGCTACATTACCGGAGGGAATAGCGAATGGGAGCACTTCGGTGATCCGGATATGCTGGACCGGGAACGCTCCAACTTCACAGCGGAGACCTGCAACACCTACAATATGCTCAAGCTGACCCGCGAGCTGTTCAAAATCACGGGAGATCCCCGTTACGCCGACTTCTACGAGAACACCTATCTGAATGCCATTGTGTCGTCCCAGCACCCGCATACCGGGATGACGATGTATTTCCAGCCCATGGCGACCGGGTATTTCAAGGTCTACAGCTCGCCGTTCGAGCATTTCTGGTGCTGTACGGGCACCGGCATGGAGAGCTTCACCAAGCTGAATGACAGCCTGTACTTCTATGATGCGGCCAGCATTGTGGTCAACCAGTATTTCAGCTCTACTCTGGACTCTGCCGCGCATGGCCTGATGCTGATCCAGTCGGCCAACTTGCCTTATAGCGATACTGTAGAGTTCAAAATCTCAGTGATGCAGCCTCAGGCTCAGTCCACCACGCTGAAGCTTCGTCTGCCGGATTGGCTGGCGGGAGAACCTGGGCTTCTATTGAACGGGCAGCCTGTCAACTTAGAGATCAGCGGAGGTTACCTCTTGACGGACAGAGTATGGGAGGATGGCGACACGCTGCAGCTCAAGCTGCCGATGAAGCTGGCGCACTTCAGCCTGCCGGATGCCCGCCAGGTGGTCGCGTTCAAGTATGGACCGGTGGTGCTCAGCGCCGCTCTGGGCCAGAGTGATCTGTCTGTATCCGCTACAGGCGTTGCTGTAAGTGTCCCAACCCGCAACATGCTGGTGAAGGACTTCATCACGACGGTGAACGAGAGCCCGCAGGAGTGGCTGGCGCAGCTTGCGGACCGCGCAGTCCGGCTGGAGCAGGATGAACTGGCCTTTGCGCTGCGGGGAACGGATGAGGATCAGCGGCTGGTCTTCACTCCGCATTATAAGCAGCATAGTGAGCGTTATGGCATCTACTGGCGGCTGGTCGAGGCCGATTCGGCTGAGCTGCAGAAGCATATTTTACAAGGCAAAATCCGGCAGCGTGTACAGGACGCTACACTGGACAGTCTCCCGGTCGGCAATGACCAGTATGAGCTGGAGCATGGCATTGAGGGGGAGAACACCTCCGTAGCCACATGGGACGGATATAACGTCCGCAAAGCGGAGAATGGCGGCTGGTTCAGCTACCGGATGAAGGTGGCGCCGCGTACGGACAACTATCTCTCGGTCACTTATTTCTCAGGAAATAATGGTAAGAAAATAGCGATTTATGTAGACGGGGAGCTGATTGCGAGCGAGGTGCTGCATACGGATGAAGCCCGCAGCTTCTACGAGCGGAGTTATTTGATTCCTGCTGAAGCGGTTGGCAGCAAGACTGAGATGGAAGTCAAGTTCACGGTTCCAGAGAAGGAAAACGGCATCTTCGACCTGCTGCGCATGATGACCGGTTATGATCACAATGCCGGACTGCGCCAGCTCGCCTTCAGTGAAGGAACGCTGTCTACCTCCTTCAGCGGCGGTATAACCACGTATAGCCTGAGCGTTCCGCAAGCAGCGGGCCAGGTACAACTGAACGTTACACCACACCACCACAATGCCCTGGTCTATGCAGACGGAATTCTGATTGAGGATTCACTGCCGCGCGAGATCAAGCTGCCGCACAGCCGTACTGAGGTGAATCTCACGGTTAAGGCGGAGGATCATGTTACGGTGCAGGAATATAAGCTTCAGATTGTGAAAGAATAGCTTCTAGCAGTATAGCCAATACTGTACCACCCGGGGTTATCTCGGATGCAGCTTCTGCTGTATTCAAGATAGCCCTTATTTGATATGGTAGTAGGATAAGACTATTTCTGCACCGGGGAGATGATGACATGACTGCGTTCACACTGCTGGTAGATAAGCCTGTACATCTGGAGATGACCGGCAAATTCGTGGCCCCCTCAGCGGAGTGGATTCACTTAAGCCGGATTTTGCAGGATTATGAGCTGATTGTGATGACCGAGGGCGTGCTCTACCTGGCGGGTGACAACCAGCAGTTCGTCGTCTCCAAAGGCGAGTTCCTGCTCCTGCCTCCGCTTACCAGACAATACGGGTACAAGTCTTCGGACTGTAGCTTTTATTGGCTGCATTTTCATGCTACGAACGGTAGTCAGACTGCGGACCCCGCTCCGTTAACCGGAGACAAGGAAGAATATGTAATTCACCTGCCCCAATACGGAACCCTGCGGAATGTGGAGAAAATCATCGTCATGATGAAGCAGCTTCAGGATTCGGTGCGAAGCTACAATCAGACCGTGCTGGGTAACTATATGTCTACCGTTATTCTATGCGAGCTGTACAGTCAGACCCTGCCAACCGATGCTGATCCGTTTAAAAGAACCAAGCAGGAGCAGCTCTACAACGATATTGTAGACTACATCAAATGGAGCCGCAGCGAGCATATTAAGGTATCGCAGATCGCCGCTTATTTCGGCTATAACGAGAAGTATCTCTCCCATCTATTCACTGTCATCTCCGGGATCTCCCTGAAGCAATATATTCTGCAGCAGAAGATGGAGCTGGCGAAATTCCTGCTGACCGACACCAACCAGAACGTCAGCGAAGTCTCATTGCAGCTAGGCTATAAGGATTGCCATAACTTCATGAAATCGTTCAAAAAAATCGTCGGCCTCACTCCCACCGAGTTCCGCAACGCTTATGCCAAGCGCCTGCTGTTCTACGAATGAGCGTGAGAGCATCCGTCAGCTCCTGCCTCTTCTTCGCTCCCTCCACAGCCCTTCCAGAGACTAACGATTTCTCTGGTATAGGCTGTGGATATTTTTTTGAGAGCATAATGAACTTTCCGGGCTGCTACGCACTCTTATCTGTGAAAGGGGTGAGCACATGAATATAAGCCGTCTTGTCAGAGCCGCACAGCGCGGTAACAAAGAAGCATTATTAGAACTGATCCTAGCCGAACAGGACGCTTATTATCGTCTTGCCTATAGCTACATGAGAAATGAGCATGACGCGATGGATGTCATGGAGGATATGATCGTCACGCTCTATGAGAAGGTTGGGCAACTCCAGAAGCGCGAGTCCTTCTATAGCTGGAGCAAAACCATTCTGGTCAACCGCTGCAAAACCGTCCTCCGCAACCAGAACCGGTACGTTCCTCTGGAGGAGGACGAGTCCCCGGAGCCTTCCCTTGAGGCATGGACCGCAGATAACCCGTACCGCTATACCGAGTCCGAAATGGATCTGTCCGTTCTGCTCGCGCATCTGAATCCCCGGCAGCGGGAAGCGATTGAGCTGCGTTATGTCCACGATCTGCCGTATCAGACCATTGCCGATATTACGCAAGCGCCGGTCGGCACGATCAAGTCCAGAATCTCGCAGGGAATACAGAAACTAAAAGCTATGATTGGAGGTGACCGTTATGAGAACGATCGAGGAGAGATTACAGGAGCATCAGCAGACCATGACGCCGTCAGAACTTGAAGGCAGATTGCGGAAGGCGCTGGAGCAGGCTCCGGTTAGACGGAAATCACGGGCGGGACAAGCGCGGACCTGGGTGGCTACAGCAGCCGCAGCCCTGCTGCTGACGGTGGGCGTCTATCAGTATCCGGCGTTGGCTTATTATGGCGGGAAGCTGTTTAACCAGACTGAGCTGTATACGCTTGGATTCTCTGGAGTCGCTGAACATGGCTACGGACAGACCGTTAACAAAAGTATGACACTGGAGAATGGGATTGTACTCACGGTTAACGGAGTAATTGCGGATGATAATGCTCTGCTGATGTATTACAGCATTACCCCGCCGCCGGGAGAGGTGTTCGATGAGGAGCCGTCGTCGCTGTATGCATTAGGCCATATTACAGGGTTTTTGACAAACTCTTCACCGA
This sequence comes from Paenibacillus sp. FSL H3-0469, assembly GCF_038051945.1. Lineage (NCBI taxonomy): Bacteria > Bacillati > Bacillota > Bacilli > Caryophanales > Paenibacillaceae > Paenibacillus > Paenibacillus sp. FSL H3-0469. Next base: position 6,418,773 of record NZ_CP150302.1, on the reverse strand, counting down.
CAAGTGGCGGCGGTTACAACAAGAACAAAACCCGGTTTGATGGAATGTACAAATTCGAGCCGGTCAGTCCGTTCGCCAGAAATCTGACCCTTAATGTATACAGCTATCAGGGTGAAGCCAAGCCTGCGCAAGCCAAGCTCTCCTTTAATTTTGACGCCAGTAAAGCCATGAAGAGTATCCTGGTCGCCGATATTCATCAAGCCGTTCCGGTGGATCAGGGAACCGTCTACTATGACATGGTTACCGCTTCCCCCACGTCAACCATTGTAAAGGGACATTATAAGATGGATAACGGGGAACATCCGCGATTCTCTGCTGCAACCAAACTATATGTCAATGGGACTGAAGTGGATTTCTTGTCCATGCGGTCGGGTGTCAATGAGAAAACGGGAGTAGCGGAGTTTCAGATTGAATACGATGTGCTGCCGACAGACAAGCCGCAGAGTGTTGATCTTGTATTGGATAACTTCAGCGGATACCAAAAGGTCGGGCAGCCGATCCCGCTGGCCTCACCCTCAGACCACTCCGTTACGGTCGGCCAGGAGAAACTCTGGATTCGAAGTGTCACCAGGACTGCTGACGGCTATGATATCGTGATTGCCGGGAGACAATTCACTATGCTGGATAAGGATACTTTGACTGTTCAAGCCGGAGGGGCCACCGTTCCCGTCACTTCCATATCCGATTCCCGCGAGTGGGATCTTAAGAACGGTAATATCCTATGGGAGCGTACGTATTCCTTCCAGACCACAGAGAAGCCGGAATTCCTGCAGATGGACGGCTTCCACTATATTAAGTACTATAGACATACTATTCCGGTCCCTGTAGGGGAAAAATAGGGGCGTATACACAGAGCAAAGCACTAGTGAGCAGCCAGCGCCTGCCAGCGCGGAAATCCTGCACAATGTGCAACAATGCGGCTCAGTGGAAGCTGTCATCGTGGAAATCCTGCACTAAATGCAACAATGTCCGCCCGACTAGCACCTTATCGTCCGAATTCCTGCAAAAGTTGCAACAATGCGCCACAGCCAGTAACAAATTTAGAAAAATCCTGCAATTAGTGCAACAATGCGGCTCCATAGAAGCTGCCAGCGCGGAAATCCTGCACAAACTGCAACAGCAGAGTACTGTTACAGCGCACCTCCGTCTCCTTATCCTGACGCCGCCACTCAGTACAAAGAGTCCCGCTCCCCTCCATAGGGTTGCGGGACTCTTTGCATTTCACTCTATGCAGCGGGTAGCTCACCTTCGGAGCGGCCTTCAACAGAAGTTCGCAGTTCAGCATGCTATCCCACTCTATTCCCGACTGAAATCTGCCCTACTTCCCGCCGTCCCTCACCGGCACGCCGAAGTCCGGCGTACCGTCGGCGTTCCAGCGCAGGCGCTGGGCGCGGGTGTGACGGTTCGGGTCGTAGAGCGGGTCACCGGTGATCTCCTTATAGTTACGGGCATGGTAGATCAGCACATCCCCGCCGTGCTCATCCACGGTGAAGCTGTTATGGCCCGGGCCGTACTGCCCGTTCTCCTCACTGGTCTGGAACACGGGCTCAGGATGCTTGGTCCAGGATGCAGCGTCCAGCAGATCGCTGTCCTCGTCTGCGGTAAGCAGCCCCATGCAATAGTTGTGATCGGTGGCGCTGGCCGAGAAGCTCATGAAGATCCGGCCGCCCCGCTTCAGCACGGCAGCCCCTTCGTTTACCTTGAAGCCGATGACCTCCCAAGGATACTGCGGCGAAGAGATCATCGTCTGCGGACCCTTAAGCGTCCAGCCGTTCTCCATGGCTGAGATATACAGATTGGAGTTCCCGTCAATCTCCGGGTCCTTTTGCGCCCATACATAGTAATGCACGCCCCTATGCTCGAACGTTGTAGCATCCAGGGCGAAGGATTCCCAGGCGGTTCTCACCTGCCCCTTCTCGGTCCACTCCCCTTCCAGCGGGTTCGCTGAAGTATTCTCCAAGGCGTACATCCGGTGGTCGAACAGACCTTCCTTCGTCTCCGTGGTCCGGGCCGCCGCAAAGTAAATATACCATTTGCCGTCCATGTAATGGATTTCGGGTGCCCAGATATTGGCGCTGAGCGGACCGCTCTCATATTTACGCCAGACCACTACCGGCCGTGCTTCCCGAAGCCCCTCAATCGTTAACGCTCTGCGGACTTCAATCCGGTCATATTCAGGCACAGAAGCAGTGAAATAGTAATAGCCGTCGGTATGCTTGTATACCCAGGGATCTGCACGCTGTTCGACAAGCGGGTTAGTGTACTCTCTATTTGTATTCATTATGGTTTCTCCTTTGATGGTCTTGTCTCTGTCAGCCCTTCACTCCGGAGATGGCAACAGATTCAATAATTTGCTTTTGGAAAACAAGGAAGATAATCAGCATCGGCAGCAGGGCAATAATCGAAGCCGCCATAATCAGCGGGTAGTCCGTCTGGATTGCATAGGTCGCATTGAAGTTGGCGATAACCAGCTGGAGGGTCTGCTTCTCCGGTGAATTCAGATAGATAATCGGAGACAGGTAGTCGTTCCAGATACCCATGAACCACAGAATCAGCTGTGCAGCCACCGCCGGCTTGATCAGCGGGAAGGTGATGGAGCTGTACAGGCGGAAATACGAGCTTCCGTCGATTTTGGCCGCTTCGATAATCGCATTCGGCACACTGCTCAGATACTGCCGCAGGAAGAAGATCATGACGATATTACCGAATAAGCCCGGCACAATCAGCGGCAGCAGCGTGTCAATCCAGCCCAGCTTCGAGAACATGAAGAACTGCGGAATCATGACTGCCGGATAGGGAATCATCAGGGATGAGAGCATCAGCAGGAATATTTTATTTTTACCGGGAAACCGCAATTTAGCAAAGGAAAACGCCGCAAGACTGGAGGTGAACGTACCAACGATCGTTACCGTGACGGCGATAATCAAGCTATTCTTGATCCCGCTCAGCAGCGGCCCCGCCTCCCAGATCTCACTGTATTTATCGAAATGGAACGGCCGCGGAATCCACACCGGAGGCAGAGCGAACACATCCTGCTTATCCTTGAATGAGGTGGACAGCATCCAGAGCAGCGGGCCGATCATGAACACCGCGCCGATTAAAAGTAGAACAAAGATAATGCTATGGGTAACTCTTCTTCTGCTCGTCATATTTATGGTCTCCTCCCTCTTCGGTTAATCGACATCGAACGATTGCTTCTCGTTCATTCGGAATTGGATAAGAGTCACAACAAATATGAACACGCCGAGGAATACCGCCATAGCAGAGGCATAGCCCATCTGGAAGTTGCCGAAGGCTTTTTGCCAAATGTAGAATACCACGGAGGCTGAAGCATATTCAGGTCCGCCTGTAGGGGTCATAATGTTCATCTCGGTAAAAATTTGCGATCCTCCAATAATGTTGGTCACGATGATGAAAAACGTTACCGGGCGCACCATCGGCCAGGTGATATGCCAGAAGGACTTGAAACCGTTCGCTCCATCCAGCTCCGCCGCTTCGTAATAAGATCTGGAGACACTCTGCAGCGCCGCCAGATAGAGCAGCATTGTATAACCGAGGCCCTTCCATACCGCCATAATGATCAGCGCCGGCTTAACCGTATATTTATTCGCCATCCAGTTCGGCCCGCTGATCCCGAAGAGATCGAGGAACTGGTTGACGAGACCATAATCACCGTTATAGGCCCAGTTCCACATGATCGATACTGCGGCCAAAGAAGAAATAACCGGAACATAATAGATGACCCGGAATGCTGTAGTCCCGGGCACTCCCCGGTTAAGCCCAAGCGCCAGCAGCAGCGCCAGCGTAATGCCGATCGGAATGCCAAGCATCATGAACAAGGTATTGAATAAGGCCTTATGGAACAGCTCATCCGACCACAGATCCTTGAAGTTGCTAAGTCCGATGAAGTTCATTTGGCCGAGTCCATCCCAATCCGTGAATGAGCCATAGATTGAATAAATCATCGGGTAGAGCGTAAAGATCAGCAGTCCCAGCAGCGGAGGCAGGATAAACAGAAATCCGTAGATTTTCTCCTTGCGGTACAGATTGGACTTAACATTCACTAGAATCACCTCAAATTCGGATAGTCTATAACTTTCCCCACAAAGTGATGCATCAGCTCCGATGAGTATTCAGATACTTTGCGGGGTCTCCAAAATATATACAAGTTCATCTCAGAATAAAGTGATGCCGGCCCGCTGTTACAGGAGACCGAGCATCACTTTGTATGCTAGATAAGAACGGTGTACCGCTTATTTCTTGGATTTCGCCTCTTGCTCGACCGCTTTATCCAGCAGCTTCTGCATCTTCGGCTGTTCCGCCTTCACATATTCCTCCGGGGTAACCTTACCGTCAAGTACCGGCTGGATATCCGTGTAGAACAGGTTATACCATTCAGCATTGTACGTGTAGTGGCCGGGCAGCACCCGTCCGTATTCATTCACGACCTGGAGGAATTCTTCCTTGTTCGCCGGTTTGGTCGTAGTATCAGCGGCCCATTCCTTAGCCATATCCATCAGGTTCGGGATTTGCACCTTAGCCTTCACCAGCGCTTCCATTCCCTCCTTAGAGGCTGTCAGATAATTGATCAGATCCACGGCTTCATCGGGATGCTTGGTTTTGGCGGAGGCACCGATACCCAGTGAGCCGGTCCATGTTGCGGATTTGCCTGTGGAGCCGGCAGGATAAGGAATCAGATCATAATCGAAAGGCAGCTTCTCATAAGTGCTCATATCCCACGGCCCTACAGGGAAGAAGGCCATTTCACCTTTCATCCAGCGCTGGTAGGTATCCAGAGTCTGTGCTTGTTCTGTGGACGGCGTAATGCCGTATTTAAGCTGCATGTCAGTGAAGAATTGCAACGCTTCGATAAACTTCGGATCATCAATGGTAACCTTGGTCTTGGTAGCATCCAGCCAGTCCGCCCCGTTACTCCAGACGAAGGAAGGCAAGGCCCACTGCACGTTGAAGCCTGCGCCGAATTGATCCAGCTTACCGTCCCCGTCCTTGTCAATCGTCAGCTGCTGAGCGACTTTGATGAATTCATCCCAGGTGTACGGTTTGTCTTTGTCCGGCAGCGGGATACCCGCAGCTTCGAACATGGTCTTGTTATATCCGAGTGCGAACGGGCCTACGTCCTTAGGCATCCCGTACAAATTGCCTTGCCCGGCCATGGTGCCGTCGTAACGGTACAGATCCACGCCATATTTCCAGATGTTATTCAAATCAATATTAGGGTTCTTCTCCACATAGCTGGTCAGGTCCAGCAGCACGCCGCTGTTCACATAAGCCTTCAGGTCGCCGGATTCAAAATAAAATACGTCCGGCACGCTGTTCCCCGTAATAGAGGCTTTCAGCTTAGTCGCATATTGATCTGCCGCAGTCACAACGATCTTAACCTTGACGTTCGGATGATCGGCTTCATATTTTTTCACAACACCTTCATAAGCCTTCTGCTCATCGGTTCCCCCGCGGAACATGAACGTAAGATTCTTGGTTTCCTTGGAATCCTTGCTGCCTGCATTCGCCGTAGCTTCGCTTCCGCTATTGCCCCCGGACGATGCATTGTTCTTCCCGCCGCAGCCTGTAAGTACAACCGATACCATCAGAACTAACGACAGCAGTGTGAACCAGCCCTTTTTCTTTAACACTGTAACCCCTCCTAGGATTTGCTGAGCAACTCGATTGATACAATCTATATAGAAGAACTAGGGAACCTCACCGGCTCTGTTAGTTCAAGCTACCGCATGTTGTGCTATGTTTCACACTTTAATTAAATAATTGAGAAACAATTGAATGTATTCGCTTACAGGTATAAAATAGCATATATAAAGTGGAGTGTAAATATAAAAGTATAAATCTTTTTATAGTTATTCAAATCAAACGTTAATTATTGCTTTTTTACTGAAAAAAATCATTTAATATTGACTTAATGGTGCATTAAGTATTCATGTTTATATAAAACAAACAGAGCTTAACTTTTACTTTTAGCTTAAATTTAATCGTTTTCTACAAATAAAGGCAGGATACTTTCCTTTTTGGGCGGGTTAGTTTATAATTTTATAAAATAGTTTCGATTCTCATGACCTCAGTGGAAGAAGGTATTCTAAATATGATTTATATTAAAGATCTGATGAGCGGGATTGATATCTTCAAGGCGCTCAGCTCGGAAATCCGCATCCAGATTCTTGAGCTGCTGGCGACCAATCAGGCCCTGAATCTCAACGAAATTGCCAAGAAGCTGAATCTCAGCAACGGGGCGATTACAATGCATATCAAGAAGCTGGAGGAGAGCGGCTTAATTGAGATTAATACTGCCGTAGGCAAGCACGGAATTCAGAAGGTCTGCTATCTGAATAAGGATAAGCTGATGGTGGATCTGCGGAGCAAGGATGTGGATAATCTGTACGAGGTCGAGATTCAGGTGGGCCATTACAGTAATTATCAGGCCGTTCCGACCTGCGGTCTGGCCACCAAGGATAGCATCATTGGGGACTTCGACGAGCCGCGTTACTTCGCCGATCCCCAACGGATCGATTCTGAGATCATCTGGATGGCCGAAGGCTTCCTGGAGTACCGCATCCCTAACTATCTCAAAGCCAACCAGACCTTCCGGGAAATCCAGTTCTCCATGGAGATTGGCTCCGAGGCTCCCGGGTTCAACGACAATTACCCCTCGGATCTGTACTTCTATGTGAACGGCATCGAGATCGGCTTCTGGACCAGCCCCGGGGACTTCGGCGACATGCGCGGCACCTTCAACCCGGATTGGTGGCCTCCCCATCTCAACCAGTATGGCATGCTGAAACTGATCCGCATCAATCAGGAGGGTAGCTTCATTGACGGCTGCCGCATCTCAGACATCACCTTGGACGACATTAAGCTGGATTACAAGAGCGAGCTGACCTTCCGTATTGCCGTCACCGACAAGCCGGTCAACAAGCGCGGCTTGACCATCTACGGCAAGCATTTCGGCAATTACAGCCAGGATCTGCTGGCGCGTGTGCTCTACAATGTGCATGAGGTCGAAGACCCTTCCGGCCGGGTGACCACAGCGGGAGTGGCCGATTGACCGTTTATAACAGACAGCCGCTTCCCCGCCGCCGCTGGCATAAACTCGAAGTATAATTGTCCCGGCCTTAACCCACACTAACGAATGTCTTTCAAACTACCGTGAGGGAGTGTTTCGAATGCGTGAAGGGTTGATACCAGCCGTACTGGGGACCGTAGTTACTGCTTCGAGTGCAGCTTTTCTGGGGAGCAGATATAAGATCGCGGCAACCGGCATTCTTGGATTTGGTCTGGCACATATTGTACTCGGCACCATCGATTTGTTCGAACACCGGTAAGCCTACTTGGAAGATGACCGGACCCTATCCTTCGGATAGGGTCCGGTTTGCTGTGTTATTTAAGCAGGAACGGCTAATGCGCCCCTTTGTACAGATGGTATTTGTACTTCTGTCTCACTCGCCCCGCAGCAACACAACCCACATGCCCCAGTAGCGCCGATTATATGCTGTTTTTAACATACATCTTGGCCTATGTGCCTCAGTAGCGCCGATTGTATACTGTTTTCCACATACATCTTGGCCCGTGTACCTCAGTTGCGCCGATTGTATGCTGTTTTTAACATACATTTGGTTCATGTGCCCTCAGTGGCGCCGATTATATGCTGTTTTCCACATACATTTGGTTCATGTGCCTCAGGTGGCGCCGATTGTGTGATTTTGGTCCACATCAAGATCAAAGAAGGTCCTTACCCAATTTCAGGTAAGGACCTCCCATACAACCTCAACCATATATGAAGCTCTAAAGAATTTAACAAGAAGCAAAAAGGAGCGGAGGGGAAATTTGGAACTGTAGGAGCGTTAGCGTCCGCCTTTGTCTGCGGATTTCTACCGCGAACAGCGGTATTAAATCAAGAAACCTGGAGACAACAGCGGCCGTAAGTCCAAATGTTCTCCGCAGTGACGATTATGCTTCAAGTTCTTATGTGCGCTAGAAGTCCAAATGTTCCCCGCAGTGACGATTACGCTTCAAGTTCTTATGTGTGCTGAACAAGTTCAATTCCTTAGCAGCTTCATTTCACAGCCACATAGAACAGCCGCTGCGCCGAATCATCCGCCGCCACCCACTCGAAGTCCGCATACACCGACACCTCGCTGAATCCGGCGGCAAGCAGCTCCTGCTTCATCCACTCCGGGTCATAGGCACGCTGGGTGTGGGTCTCTTCGAAGCGGCGGTACGTGCCTGTGCGGCCCTCCTCGCGGGCGAAGATGGATAGGTGATGTTCAATCTCCCGGCGCTGCTCATCCAGCTCACAGGTCCAGATGTAGGAGATGTCCGGCTCATCCAGCACAAAAGGCTGCTCTTCCTCATAGCGGATCAGGGTGTTCGGATGATGTACATCGAACAAGAAGGTCCCGCCCGGCTTCAGTCCGTCATACGTACTGGAGAACACAGACCGGATGTCCTGCTCCTCCAGCACATAATTCAGACAGTCACAGAAGGAGATGACGGCATCCACCGGCTCCGGCAGCTCCCATTCCTTCATGTTCTGCTGAACCCACTGCACGCTGCCCTCCCGCAAAAAGCGCCGTCCCTGCGGCTGCTGCTCCAGCTTCCGCTGGGCAACGGACAGCATGTCCGAAGAAAGGTCAATCCCCGTCATGTGGTAACCAGCAGCAGCCAGCGGAATCGTCAGGCTGCCGGTACCGCAGCCGAGCTCGGCTACCGTGCGCGGCTTGCCGTATTTGCCCCATGCCGTCTCAGCAAAGGCCAGCCAATCCGGATACGGCATATCCGCCATAAGCGCATCGTATACATAAGCAAATTTGCCATAGGAAGACACTGCGTACACCGCTTTCTCTATACTATTGGTTGTCAGAATCGCTGTCCGGTCCGGCCTGCTCCTCTTCGCGGGCAGCCAGATAGGTCCAGTTCTCCTTCTGGACAACCAGCCCTTCCTTCATCAGCTTGCCAAGCGCACGCTTGAACGCTGATTTGCTGATGCCGAAGCGCTGCTTGATAATATCAGGAGGCGTAGCATCCGAATACGGCATTCCGCCGCCCGGACGGGAAGCCAGAAAATCAAGCAGAGCCGCGGAATCCACATCACGGCCCACTTCCTTGCGGTGGCCCATGCTGAGGTTGACGCGGCCATCCTCGCGGATATGCGCCACGCGCGCTTCAATCACTTCGCCCAGACGCAGCAAACGGGTGCGTTCAGAGGAGTGGACCATACCGATGATACCGAAGCCAAGTACACCGGCGTCTATAAGCACGAAGGTGCCCATCTGCAGCGGCTTGTACACCCGGGCGGTGACACTCTGCCCCTGCCAGGATTCCGGTGCAGGCAAGGCCAGCGGCGCAAGCTCCTGCTCGCCGGCCAGCTTGGCACGGAGACGTCCCTGCTTGTCATGCTCCATAATTGCGAAGACCTTGTCGCCAATCTGCGGACGCAGCTCCACCAGCTCGGGAAGCTCGCTGAGCGGCAGCAGCAGCTGCCGTCCAAGCCCCATCTCCAGGAAGCAGCCCAGCCGCGGATGGATATCCGCCACCTCCAGCAGCGCCATCTCGCCAAGCGTCAGATAAGGCTTCTTCATCGTAGCCGCAGGACGGTCCTCGGTATCAAAGAAGAGGAACACCTCAACCTTGTCGCCGATCTTCGGCTTACTGCCCACAAGCTCGGTGTAATGAAGCATGATATCCTGGTCGCCTGCGCTCAGGAAGTACCCGTAAGGGGATACCTCCCGCATCACTTCAAGGGTAACCGTAGTGCCTGCAATCAGACTCATACCGTCTCCACGACCTTGGCATCCGACCACAGACGCTCAATATTGTAATATTCACGTTCATCGCGGTGGAAGACATGGACGATCACGTCGCCAAGGTCCATCAGTACCCAGCGCGCTGCATCCATCCCCTCAATGCCTTTGATCATTCCGCCAGCTTCATGAACTACCTTGCGCACCTCAGTGGCAATCGCCTGAACCTGGGTATCGGAATTACCGTGGCAGATGATGAAATAATCGCTGATCGGCGACACACTGCGCAGATCAAGAGCCACCACGTTCATTGCTTTTTTATCCTGAACGGCGTGTAACGCCAGCTCAAACAGCTTGTTTGATTGTACACTCATATTTTATCCTCCAATGTTCTAACTAAATCGTTGCGCGCCAGCACCGTAAGCGGAAATACGACCCTGCGCTTCTCCAGCAGCACGCGTATAGTGGAATCCAGTCCGGCAATCAGCCCTTGCTCCAGACTGACCTTCGCCAGCCTGCGGATCTCCTCCACACCAGGGAAGTCCCGACCCGGCTCAATATAATCAGCCAGACAGACGATCCGCTCCAGCAGGCCCATGTTCTCCCGTCCCGAGGTGTGGTAACGGATCGCGTCCAGCACCTCCGAATCCTGAATACCATAATCATGTTCGGCGGTATAAGCACCCACCTCAGCATGCCATAGCTGCTTGTCATATTTCAAAAGCTCGGCGGATAATCCATTCTGTTCAATGATCTCCCGCATCCGTTCTACCGGCCAATACTTGGCCACATCATGCAGGATGGCGGCGGTCTCGGCCCGCTGCGGGTCAGCGCCATAACGCTGCGCCAGCTTCACAGCGGACTCCATCACCCCGAGTGTATGCTTCCAGCGTTTGTCCGGCATCTGGCCGGATACCGCTTCAATCAGCGCTTCACGGCTGTACTCCATACAATCCACTCCTTTGAACATATTCATACACAGCATCCGGAACCATATAGCGGATCGACTTTCCTTCGGCGGCCCGGGCTCTGAGCATGGTGGAGGAGAGATCGACCAGCGGCATATCCGCCAGCAGTACTCTACCCGCAATGAACTCCGGCAGCAGTCCCAGATCCAGCGGAGTGCCCGGGCGTCCGACACCGATGAAGGTCAGCCGCTTCACCAGCTCTTCGATCCCCTGCCACTTGGGCAGATACTGAACCATATCCGCACCCACGATGAAAAAGAACTCATGCTGCGGATATTCCTCCTGCAGACTGATTACCGTCTCCAGCGTATAGGATACTCCGCCCCGCACAATTTCCCAGTCAAGAATGCCAAAGGAAGGGTGATTCTTCACCGCTCCCTCCACCATCGCCAGCCGCTGTTCACCGGTGGCCCCGGCCTCATGCTTATGAGGCGGGATATGCGAAGGCATGAACCAGACCTCCTGCAGAGCGTAGCTCTCACGCGCCGTCTCAGCGGCCATCATATGGCCGATATGCAGAGGATCGAAGGTCCCTCCCATTATGCCTACTCTCAAGAGGTCAACCTCCTATCTTGGAAGCTCAATCGTTTTGTTGTCGCGTGATTCTTTGTACAGAACGATAGTCTTGCCGATCACCTGAACAAGCTCCGAACCGGACTGCTCGGCAAGCGCGGCACCAATTTCCTTGGGATCATCAGCGTTGTTATTCAGTACACTGATCTTCATCAGCTCGCGTTTCTCAATAGCTTCTTCAATGTGACGGATCAGATGATCGTTTACGCCGCCTTTGCCGACCTGAAATACAGCATCCAGATGATGAGCCAAAGAGCGCAAATAACGTTTTTGTTTGCCTGTTAACATAAATGTGAAAACTCCTTAATTAACATATATTATTACCCTGTTCAGTGAAAATCATTTGCCCGGCACCTGGCCGAGGCAATCCGCAATAGTCTGCCGCATAATCGCTGCGGGTGCCGCAAGACCTGTCCAATATTCCAGGGCGTAAGCTCCCTGGTAGACGAACATGCCCAGCCCGCCGTGAACGGTGCAGCCGCGCTTCAGGCTCTCTGTAAGCAGCCGGGTATGCAGCGGATTATAGATCAGATCGCTGACGATCATCCCTTCATGCAGCCCGGCCGGGTCGATCGGCATGTCCTCCATATGCGGATACATGCCTACCGATGTCGTATTGATTACGATATCCATGCTGCCAAGCACGCCGGGAACGGCATCCATCCCTGCTCCGGCTATGCTGCCCCGGCTGCTGAAGCTATCTGCCAGCTGACGGGCCCGTTCCTCATTACGGTTCACAATTAGGACCGAAGCCGGCCGCTCCTTCAGCAGCGCCGAGACAATCCCTCTGGCCGCACCGCCGGCTCCAATCACTAGAATACGGGTGCCGGTGAGATCCGGCGCAGCCTCTGTCTTAAGCGAGCGGACATATCCGATCCCATCTGTATTGAAGCCGGTCAATATCCCATTGTCATTAACGATGGTATTGACTGCGCCGACATCCACCGCACTTGAATCCAGCCGGTCCAGATACTCCATCACGGCAACCTTATGCGGAATTGTTACATTCACGCCCCGGAAGCCAAGCGTCCGTATCGCCTGCACCGCATCGCCCAGCTTGTCCGGCGTGATGTGCAGCGGCACGTAAGCCCCGGAGAGACCGAGCGCCTGGAGCGCCGCCCCTTGCATCAGCGGGGATTTGGACTGGGCAATCGGGTCGCCCATCACGCCCAGCAGGAGCTCCCCGTGACTCTGCGTATTCCTGCCTGTCTCAGTCATGCCGCCTTCCTCCTGTACAATTAGATCAGCGACGGACGGGTTAGCACCTTGACCCCGCGCGGCACATGGACAGCTACTACCGCTCCGGCTGTACCGTTCACCTTGATCCAGCCCAGGCCCGAGATGAACAGGTCGGTCTCACTGTTTCTCGCGATACGGAATTCATGCCGCTGCCACTGCGGCAGCTTGTCCATGTCGGCAGTTCCCGGCGGAGACAGCAGCTCGCCCCGGTGGTCTTGGTACAGGGAATCAGCACGCTCCAGCTTCGTGCGGTGAATCTTCAAGGTGCCGCTGATGAAGCAGGTGAAGGACTGGCGTTCCCCCTGAATGAAGTCGAAGCGTCCCAATCCGCCGAAGAACAGCGACTGGCCTTCATTCAGCTGATAGACCGCAGGCTTGAGCGGATTCTCAGGCATCACTGCGCCCAGATCCTTGCGCTCGACCAGCTCACTGTAGCGCCAAGGATATACGATCCCAGGCGTATCAATGATGGAATGGCCGTCATCCAGCGGGATTTTGACCATATCGAGGGTGGTGCCCGGATAACGGGAGGTCGTCAGCTCCTCTTCCAGGTCACTGTAATCGGAGATCAGCCGGTTGATCAAGGTGGACTTGCCTACATTGGTAGCCCCGACGACATATACATCACGCTGGCCGCGCAGCTCGGTAACGGCCTCCAGCAGACGGTCGAAGCCCTGATTGCGCTTCGCGCTGACCAGGACAATCTCCGCCGTGCGCAGTCCCTCTTCCTTGCAGCGCTGCTGCATCCAGTTGCGCAGCCGGTTCCAGTTGGTTACCTTCGGCAGCAGATCGATCTTGTTCACCGCCAGGATGACCTGATTGTTACCGACGAACCGCTGCAGCCCGGAAATCAGACTGCCCTCGAAATCGAACAGATCCACGATGTGGATCACCAGTGCATTCTTCTCCCCTACTCCGCTTAACAGCTTCAGGAATTCATCCTGATTCACCGATACGGAAGAGGCTTCATTGTAATTCTTGATCCGGAAGCAGCGCTGGCAAATTACCGGCTCCCGCCCGAAGGCGACCTCCGGGATATAGCCGGGAAGCTCCTTGTCCACGCTCTGGAGCTTAATGCCGCAGCCGCTGCATTTCTCTGGCCGCGTCTTTTCATCATTCATTGCATTCATTAAGATTTATCCTCCTCTTGCCACAATCCTTGCTTCCGCAGACGGGTCAAGGCAATCTGCTCCACTCTGCGGTTAATTCTTGTTCCTATTCCTTCATCCTTGACGGAGATGGGCAGCACGAGTACCGTGAACAGGCCCAGCCGGTTACCGCCGTATACATCGGTAAGCATCTGGTCGCCGACCACAATCGTCTGCTCCGGTCCCAGCTCCATCAGCTTCATGGCCCGCAGGAACGGGGAATTGCTGGGCTTCTTGGCCTGATGTACAAATTCAATATTCAGCGGGGTAGCAAAACGCGACACCCGGTCCATATTGTTGTTGGATACAATCACAAGCTTGAAGCCCAGCTCCTTCACCTTAGCGAACCAGAGCAGCAGCTCAGGAGTAGCCAGCGGCGCTTTGGCGCCGACCAGCGTATTATCCAGATCCGTAATAATTCCCCGGTATCCTTGGCGGTATAGCTCCTCCAGAGCGATATCAAACACCGTGTTTACCCGGAGCTTGGGGACTAATCTTTCGAACAATACCTTCACCTCATTTTCATACAGGAAACTTGTAACCCGGCGCTATAGGACTGCAAAAATCCCAGGGTCCGGCAGCATCTCATCACCATGGGGCGTTACTTGCCGGACTTCATGCTTTTTCGCAGCCGCAAAGCTTCAGTATACACGCTGTGCCAGTCTTTGTCTTCAATAACCTCAGGGCTGTAATTCGCCCGCTCGAACATCTTCAGCAGTGCAGCTAGACTGCCCTCAGCTTGCGGGCGTTCCACGCTCCACCGTGCCACGGATTCGCGCAGGGTCTCATGCTCTTTCTTCAGCATACCCTTCCTGCGCATATACCTTACCCAGCGCTCCGTTTCTGCGATAACTTTTTGCGCCGGAGTCGGCTGACCACCTAGACGCATACGTGTAATCAGGAAGCGCAGGCTTAACCGGCGCTGCCAGATCAGGAATAGGGTCCAGAGCAGGAGTACAGCGGCTGCTCCAGCCACAGCCCAGGTGCCGGGATGGAATCCGGCAGACTTGTCCGTCTGGCCCGATGCCGCCGGCTCAAGCTCTTCCGGCTCCTCTTCCTGCACTTCAGGCTGGTCCGGAATATCCTGCTCACTCTGCGTGAGCACCGGAACATCGAAACCGGGCGTGGCCTCTACAGGCACCCATCCGTAATCGCCGAAATAGATCTCGGCCCAGGAGTGGGCGTCTGCATTAGTAATCGTGTAGTTATTATTTACATAACCGGCAGCGCCCTGCTGAAGCATTACACTATCCGGAATCTCGGCCTGCTCTCCTGGAGCATATCCCTTCACCCAGCGGGCCGGTATATCCAGTGACCTCGCCATGGTGACAAGCGCCGTGGAATAGTAGTCACAGTATCCTTCCTTGATCTCAAACAGGAAGCTCTCGACCATGTCCTTGCTTTTGGCCCGGGAGGTATCCGGCTGATTCGTGTAAGGGAAAGAAGCTTGCAGATATTGCTGCAGCAGGATCGTCTTCTCGTAAGGCGTCTGCGCTCTCGCCGTAATCTCCTTGGCAAGCGCACTCACCCGCTCAGGATAGTTATCCGGGAGCTGTAGATACTGCGGGTCAATATCCCTGTTCCCGTAGAGCTGCCCGAAGGTCTGCTTGCTTAACTCCTGAAGGGGAACGATCGGCACCTCCGAGGTGACCACATAGGTCTGCGGATAAGCCCTTGTCTTGCCTCCGGGATTCCACAGCAGCTCACTGTCATTACTCCGCCAGGATAAGCCGCTGCTCTGCTCCTGACCATCCACCGAGTCTACCCCCGAGATCGAATAGCCGCCGAACAGAACCGGATAGCTGTTCCCCCCAAGCAGCTTGACGGTCTGCTTGAGCGTACGCGTCTCTGTCTTGGGGGCAACCGCGCGTTCCAGCGGCTCGCCCACCTGTACCTCGTTATGCGCTCCCCGGCCGGAGGTATCATCATCTGTCCAGCCTTTGCCCGAATACACGCTGCGGATCTCTCCGCGCATATAGGTGCGCAGATCGGAGGTCACTTGCATAACCGGCGAGTAATCGAAGTTGAAGCCCCCGCCAAGGTTGTCATCATTCAGGCTGTAGCCCGAGGTCGTCCCGTTTGCCGCTGACCCGCCGCTTGCACTGTCCCCGCCCCCGGAGGGTCTAGAAGAGACAGAGTTACCGTTCCACTTTTGCCAGGCAGTGTAGGGGTCGGTCAAGGTTGGACGCACGCCAGGCATGTTCACGCCGGCAAGGATGACCAGTGAGAATATAATCGCTATATTCAAGGCAACCTTCATCGGGTACCTCAGCATATAGGTCCAGCCGCGCGGATAGTGCAGCTGGAAATTCCTCAGATGCCGGGTGACCAGCCAGCCCATACCGGCGAAGACCGTCCAGGCTACCTCCTGCCACATTACCGCTGTCGTGAATGAATCCAGCGCGGCGAAGGCCGTGATATTCGCTGCGACGAACATCAGAATCCGCCCCTTGCCGTTGACCCACCAGGCGGACACAAGCAGCAGCGCCCAGGCCCCCAGCGCAAACCAGATGTAAGGAATCATCGACACCGCTATCCCGGGCAGCCGGTCAAGAAATGCCGGCAGCAGCGGATCAGGAATGTAAATCCCGTAACTGATAATCACGTTGTATACAATAAGTACCACTGCCGTGCCTTCCAGCACAATGCGGTACACTCTTTTGAACGGAAAAATGATTTCAATAGCTGTAACGGCCAGCAGGGTTAACGCCACAGAAACGGTGGTCTCCTGCAGCCAAAAGGGCACCGTATAGGACACCCACTGCATAGCGATAATGCTCAGCCATAGCAGCGTCAGCCCGTGATGCCACGAGGATCGTATCGCCTGGAACCAGTGCTTCATCGGACAGAATCACCTCCAAGTACCGCAGGAAGCTCCTGAAGTGTGCTGATGCTATGGCCGGTAACGCCATGCGAGTGCAGGATATTCTGCCACTCACCGGCCCGGTATTTCCCGGAAGGATGAAGAACATGAATATGGGAAGGCGTCATCCCCCGGTTCTCCGCCCAGCGCAGCGTATCCAGTACCGCTCTGCCGCTCTGCGGACTGATCAGTACGAAATACGATCCCTTGGGGAACAGCCGCTGGACACTCTCCAGCCTGTTAATCAGCGGCCCCTTGCCTTCCGCATTGATGTCAATTAAATACTGAATCATCTTTTGCCGCTCGGCATTGCCTTCCGCCGGACTGAACACCTTCGTATGCTTATCCAGACAGCACATTCCAATGCCGATCCGCTCCCGGATGCCGAAGCCGAGAAGAGATGCCGTGACTGAGACCGCCAGCTCGAATTGTGCGGAGTTGTAATAGCCGCTGGAGGTGCCGTCCAGCACCAGAATGGTTCTGGGAACAGATTCATGCTCGAATTCCTTGGACTTCCACTCGCCGGTCTTCGCCGTAGCATTCCAGTGAATGCGCGTCAGCCGGTCGCCGTAGACATAATCACGCACACCGTTGATCTGCGTGGTCTCACGCCTGGACTGCAGCAGCGATACCTGCGGCCCCGACAGGCGCGCCTTGCGCTCGTACAGCTGCCAGCGCGGCACTACGACGGCCCGGGGCATCACCCGGAACTGGCCTTCTGCCTTGAAGGTTCCCTTGTGCTCCATCAGACCGAAGATGTCCTCGCTGAGAATATCCGTATTCTCAAAAGAATAACGGCCCCGCTCCAGCAGCGGCGTCTGGAACAGCAGCTCGCCCCGTCCGCCCATGTTCGGAATCAGGCTCTCCTCGAATACCCAGGACTCTCCGTTATGGCGCTTCAGAATTTCCCTTACGATCACGTAGGGCAAAGGCAGAAATCCCGGAATGGTCACTTCCAGCTTCACCTTGAGAAAGCCCCCGGCATAGAGCAGATCCGGCTTATCCTGTTCGGAATAGAAGCTGCGCGTGCCTCTGGCCCGCCGGACCCCTTCAAGACCGCCAATGAACAGATACAGAATGAGAACTGAGACCATGATGAACAGCATGAACGAGGTTTTGCCGCCCTGAAACAGCACGTAGAAGAGTGTGATGACCCAAATCGCCAGAACGCCCGTGAACTTCCTCAGCTGTACCGCAGCGGCAGCCCGCGTAAGTAAGGCCCTCATCTTATTGCCTCATGGTTACAGGCACGTTAATGCTCTGAAGCAGCTTCTGGAGCAGGGAGTCCATGCTGACGTTGTCCAGGCGCGATTCCGGCCGCAGCAGGATACGGTGTCCCAGCGTATACGGGGTCAGGGTCTTCACATCATCAGGCAGCACATAGTCCCGTTCCTGGAGAAAAGCGTAGGCCTTACAGGCCATCATGAACGATAACGATGCCCGGGGGCTTGCGCCCAGCAGCACCAGCGGGTGCACCCGCGTCTGGCGGACCACATCCAGCAGGTAGTTCAGCACCGGCTCGCTGATGAACACATCGCGGATCTCCTCCTGAATGGCGGCGATCGTCTCCATGCTGGTTACGGGAGCCAGCCTGTCCACCGGCTGGCCCTGCTGATGGGTACGCAGCAGGTTTTTCTCGGTATCGGCATCCGGGTAGCCGAGGCTGATCCGCAGCATGAAGCGGTCCAGCTGGGCTTCGGGAAGGGTATAGGTTCCCTCGAAATCTATCGGATTCTGGGTCGCGCAGAGCATGAACGGATGCGGAAGGGGATAAGTCTCTCCATCGACCGTAACATTGCGTTCCTCCATGACCTCAAGCAGTGCGGACTGGGTCTTGGTGGTCGCCCGGTTGATCTCATCGGCCAGCAGAATATTGGTCATCACCGGGCCCGGACGGAAGTGGAACATCTCATCGCGCGGATGATAGACAGATACGCCGGTAATATCACTCGGCAGAATATCCGGGTTACACTGGATACGCCGGTATTCGCCGGACATCGACCGGGAGAGTGCGCGGATCAGCTGGGTTTTGCCAGTCCCCGGAACATCCTCAATCAGGACATGTCCGCCTGCTAACAGGGCAGTCAGCAGCAGTTCTATTTCAAAGCTTTTACCAAGAATACAGGATTCCAGATTAGTGCGGACAGCGTTCATTATTTGCGTAGATTCTTGACGTACGGGCATGTATGTTAAACCCTCCTATATCAGAATAAGCAGTAATATATACATTTTACATGATAGGAGTACCGAAAGTACATGTTAGGCCAAGTGAATTTGTAGAGTGGCATGCTAGATTTGTCCAAAAGAAACCCGTATCAGGCGGCGTACACCGCCTCCACATAAAAAGAGACCGCCATAGGCGATCCCGGAATCAACATATCTATATACATTCCATCTGCCGTCAGTTACCCCTTCGGCCGGACGACCAGCGCCGCCAGGAAAGAGAAGACAATCGCCGAGGAAATCCCGGCGCTGGTCACATCGAAGATCCCGGTGACGACACCGACCCAGCCATCGCGCTCCAGCTCAGTCAGCGCGCCGTGGACCAGTGAATTCCCGAAGCTGGTAATGGGCACGCTGGCCCCGGCTCCGGCGAATTTCACCAGCGGATCGTAGACGCCAAAAGCGTCGGCAGCCGCACCAAGCACCACCAGCGTACTCATGGTATGGGCCGGAGTCAGCTTCAGTACATCGAACATCAGCTGGCCGATCACGCATATTGCACCCCCGACCAGAAAAGCCCATAAATAAATCATGCTCCTTCACCTCCGCTCTCAATGGCAACCGCGTGGGCCACGCAAGGAATACTCTCCCCCTGCTGATAAGACAGCGGGGAGAGCAGCGCTCCAGTCGCCACGATTAATACCCGCTTCAGCTCGCCCTTCTTCATCCGGCCCATAATATGCCCGTAGGTTACTGTGGCTGAGCATCCCGCACCGCTTCCTCCCGCAATGACATATTTCTGCTTATCCAGGTCATACATCATCAGGCCGCAGTCATTAAAGACCGTCTGCTCCATAGGGATACCTTCCTTAGCCAGCAGATCCTTGGCAATGGGCAAGCCGATGGAAGCCAGATCCCCTGTAACAATCAGGTCATAATGCCCGGGCGAAAGCCCCGTATCGCGAAAATGAGCCGTAATCGTATCGGCGGCTGCCGGGGCCATAGCGGTTCCCATATTGAACGGATCTTTCAGCCCCAGATCCATGATGCGCCCAAGCGTTGCGTACACCACTTGCGGCCCTTGAACCGTCCCATCGTTCACTCCTACCACCGCGCAGCCGGAGCCTGTCACAGTATACTGGGCGGTTGGAGGCTTCTGCGAGCCATACTCTGTCGGATAGCGGAACTGCTTCTCGACCGTACAGTTGTGGCTGGCTGTGCCTGCCATTGCATACTTCCCGCCGCCGGAATCGATAATCATGGAGGCGATGGCAAGACTCTCCATCGAGGTGGAGCACGCCCCGAATACGCCAAGA
The DNA here is from genome assembly GCF_038051945.1 of Paenibacillus sp. FSL H3-0469. NCBI lineage: Bacteria > Bacillati > Bacillota > Bacilli > Caryophanales > Paenibacillaceae > Paenibacillus > Paenibacillus sp. FSL H3-0469. The sequence goes on along the minus strand of NZ_CP150302.1, from coordinate 6,398,736 downwards.
TAGGGCACGCCGAGCTTGCGCGCGGCAAAAGAGCTGCTGATGATCTGATTCATCAGATCCCCGCCGACGAAGAATTCCAGCTTCTCCTTATCCAGATTCGCATTCATCAGGGCGAGCTTGGAGGCTTTTTCAAACAGGGCGCGCTCTGCCTTCTCCCATGTCTTCTCGCCCATCTCCAGCGTGTCATAGATGAAGTCGAAGCTTGAGGCCAGCGGCCCTTCCCCCTCTTCAGGCCCTACTACAGCGGCGGTTCCGAGGATCACCGGACGGTTCGTAAATTCCCAGGTCTGACTGCCAAGCTGCTTCATCGTTAATGTGCACCTCCCCAGCCCATAACGGCATATACTACACCCACGATAAAAGCAGCAACGACGCCGAACACAATAACCGACCCGGCCAGCTTGAACATGTTCCCGCCCACGCCCAGCACCAGCCCTTCAGCCCGGTGCTCCAATGCGGCAGAGCACATGCTGTTGGCGAATCCTGTGACCGGCACCGCTGTGCCTGCACCGCACCACTGGGCGAGCTTGTCATACACCCCGAAGCTGGTCAGTATGACGGAGAGCAGAATCAGAATCGCCACGGTCGGGCTTGCCGCCTCTCTGGAGGTCATATCGAATATCGCCATGAATGCTTCCTGGATGCCTTGTCCCAGCACACAGATGAGTCCCCCGGAGAGGAAGGCGCGCACACAATTTTTGAATACAGGACGAGAAGGCACGTAAGGCTTGGCCAATTCCTGATAGGCCTTCGGGGTCAGACCGTCAAGGTTCAGCTTGACGCCTGACTTTTTTGTTTTTGCCGGCAATGCAGACACCCCCTGAACTGTTGGATACGAAAGGGACCGGGCAGCGGGTAAGCTGCAGTCCCGTCCCTTCGTGTTATGCAGAATTAAGTTTTCCTTATTATTCACTTCAGGCGGCCCCGTTATGTCCCTCCTGCTCAGGAAAAATAAAACAGCACAACAATCAGCAGCAAAAACAGAACCAGGATCAGTACCGCCTCATTCTCCCGCCCGTACCGGCGGCGGTACCGCCTGGGCAAGCTTTGCCGGCGGACCGGCACTTTGCGGAATCCGCTCCGGCTGCCTGCCTGGGCTACGCTCCCCGAGAGCCACATTCTCCTCGCTTCCTTTCTCCGGCTCCTGCCTGCAGAGCCCTTACCGTATAGTATTCGCACAGGGAGCCCTTGTGTTCATTTGCTCTTCCGGCATGGACAAGCGGCGTAAGAATGTTCATACTAGATGTCATAAAGGAGCGATATATGTATGAATACAGATACCCTTGAATTGTTCAAAACCTTAACAGAATTTCCCTCAGCCTCCGGCTTCGAGCGCGAGCTGCGTGCCTATGTCAAGGAGGCTATGACGCCTTATACGGACGAATTCGTGCAGGACCGGCTGGGCAGCCTGTTCGGCGTAATGCGCGGTGAAGCTAACGGTCCCAAGATTATGGTGGCCGGCCATTTCGATGAGGTAGGCTTCATGGTTACCGGCATTACAGACAACGGGATGATCCGCTTCACACCGCTGGGCGGATGGCTGGCTTCGGCCGTGGCCTCACAACGCCTGCAGATCATTACGCCGAAGGGTACGCTGAACGGTGTAGTCGGCAGTACACCCATCCACCTGCTGAGCGCAGATGAACGCGGCAAGGCCGGAGAGATCAGCAAGATGTACATTGATATCGGTGCGGACAGCCGCGAGGAAGCACAGAGCTTCGGAGTCGCTCCGGGACAGCAGGTCGTACCGGTATGCCCGTTCACGCCGCTGGCCAATCCGAAGAAGATTATGGCCAAGGCCTGGGACAACCGCTACGGTGTCGGACTGGCTATTGAATTAATGAAGGAACTGCACGGACAAGCCTTGCCGAATACGCTCTATTGCGGGGCTACCGTTCAGGAAGAGGTCGGGCTGCGCGGTGCCCGGACGGCTGCCAATCTGCTGGCCCCGGATATTTTCTTCGGGCTGGACGCCAGCGCCGCTGCTGATATGACCGGCGACCGCCAGGCCTTCGGCCATCTGGGCCAGGGCGCGCTGCTGCGTATTTTTGACCCGACGATGATTACCCACCGGGGGCTGATTGAATATGTGCAGGACACAGCCGACACTCATAAGATCAAATACCAGTATTTCGTCTCCCAGGGAGGAACAGATGCAGGTCAGGTACATCTCAGCGGAATCGGCATTCCTTCAGCAGTAATCGGGATCTGCTCCCGTTACATCCACACGGCAACCTCGATCATCCACAGTGATGATTATGCGGCAGCCAAAGAGCTGCTGATCAAGCTGGTCCAAGGACTGGACCGTACGACACTGCAGACAATTCTGGAGAACAGCTAATCAATCTCTCCACTTTTAAGAGTCGCAGACTAACGCAAACAGCCGCAGGGATAAGCTTATAGGCTTTCCCTGCGGCTGTATTTTTATGTTGTTAACACATAGGTTCTTAGCTCAACTTCGCGTATTGCTCCATCGCAGACTGATGAATCGGGTGATCCGCAGCAAGCCCCGTGTACTTCGTCAGTGCCGCTTCTGCTCCAAGCTCCGCGACTGCAGCTTGCAGCTCCACAGCTTCCGGATCATCGCCTGCCTTGAACAGCAGCGCACCGGCCATAGATCGCGTCAGCGCCGTGTAGCCCAGCCCTCTGTCATACGCCTGTGTTGCAGGGGATACCAAACGGTCATTCGGCGACAGCTTGCGCACCGGCGAACGCCCTACACGGGATACCTCATCGGTCAGCGCCGGATTGCGGAAGCGCTCCAGGATTTTATCGATATACTTACTGTGTTCCGCTGCATCGAAGCCATGCTTCTGGACCAGCACCGCGCCGGTCTCCTCCAGCACCTCACGAACCTTCGCCGTTAACGCCTCATCCGCCATGGCCTGCTGAATGGTCTCGTATCCTTCGAGGAAACCAAGGTACGCCGCAGAACAGTGGCCTGTATTCACAGTGAAGAGCTTGCGTTCAATATACGGCTCCAGATTCTCTACGTAATGCACCCCTTCAACCGGCGTATAGCCCGGGATCATCTGCGAGGCGTCCACCACCCATTCATAGAACGGCTCAACGACCACCTTCAGGATATCCTCATGCTGCTGGAGCGGAACGATCCGGTCCACTGCCGCGTTCGGAAAAGCAACCGAAGATTCAGCCTTCGCACGGCTCTCTTCATCCAGCTTCGCGTACACCAGCTCCTTGAGCTGCGCACTGCCGCCAATCGCATTCTCGCAGGCGATCACATGCAGCGGTGCGGAGGAGACAGCTACTCTTCGGCTGATGCCATCAGCCAGTACACCCGCGATATGCTTCAGAACCGATACGCCGACCGCCGTAGTAACCAGATCCGCTTCAGCAATGGCGGCCGCCACTTCATCTGCATGCGTTACACTGCTAAGAGCCGTAACATTCTTCACGATGACTGTTTCCTGACCGTCGCTGGCCAGCGTGACCGGGTACTCGCCGCGTTCCTTGAGCTGGGTCACAAAGGCCTCATTCACATCCACAAAAGTAACTTCATAGCCCGCCTGCGACAACAGCAGCCCGATGAAGCCCCTGCCGATATTGCCCGCGCCGAAATGGACCGCCTTCATTACTCCAGTCCTCCTTCAAAGATTGCAATAACATCAGCAGCCGTAGGAGCGTTCATGACGCGGTCAATGGCATCATCCTCGGTGAAAATCATCGCCACGTTCGTCAGAACCTCCATATGTCCGTCGCCTGCGGCTGCAATGCCGATGACTACAAACGCCGGCTCATCGCCGCCGAAATCCACCCCGTCCGGGAAGCGGATGATCGACAAACCAGTGGACTTAATATAAGGCCGCGCCTCCTTAGTACCATGCGGAATAGCCAATCCGCCGCCCATATACGTGGACACTACTTCCTCGCGCTCCAGCATCTTAGGAACATATTCCTCCGTGACATGCCCTGCATCGACCAGCAGCTTGCCCGCCATCTTGATGGCTTCATATTTATCGTTTGCGGCTCCGTGCATAATCACTTTATTTTCTGACAGTATACTCATATGGTTTCTCCCTCTTTCAACATTTATTTTGGAAAAAATGAAGCAGCTCCGAGGATAAATACCCCCGGATCTCGGACTCTGAACGTTCTTCCAGCAATTGAACCAGCTCGGAGTTCAGCAGAAGTGCGCTGATCTCGCTGAGCACCTCCAGGCTCTCCTTAGAGAGTCTGCGCGGAGCCAGCATGAGCAGAATGACTCGGACCTCTGTATTCCCCTCCAGAATTACGGGCTGATCGAGCCGGTACAGGGTCAGCGATGACAGGTGAATATGACTGCTTCTGGTATGGAACAGCGCCAGCGCGGTATCCGGAATCACTTGGCTGGTCATCCGCTCCCGTTCCAGCAGACGCTCCAGCACAATACCGGCATCTCCGACCACGCCGTTACCATTCAGTGTCTCCAGCATTTCCACTATCGTCGCTGACAGATCCATCCCCTTGTTATCAATGGGATGGAACCGGAACCGCTCCAGCAGGCTGACGATCTCATCCAGAATGCCCTTGTAGCTCCGGAGCCGTTCAAGCGAGCCCTCCTCCCGGACCGCCTGGTCCGGTTCACCGTTCCTTCCGTTCTCCCGTTCCCGCAGCGTCGTGTTCTGAATGTAATTCAGCAGCTTCTCGATCTCCTCCGCTGTGAGCAGGGGGCTGATCTTGATGTAACGCTCCTTGTCAATCGGCAGATCAATGGTAGATATAATCAGATCGTAATCTTCATCCGGCAGACGCGCCGCTTCATACCAGGAGATATTGCCGAGAATCTCGATCTGCGGCATTTCCTTGGTCAGCCGGGTAGCCAGCAGCCGGGAGGAGCTGAGGCCGCTGGCACAGACCAGAATGGCTCTTACGTTGCGCCTTAGCTGGTTCAGCCGCTCTGCGGAAGCTCCGAAATGCATGACCAGAAATCCGATTTCTTCATCCGGGATCTGGAGCTCCAGCTGCATATCCTCCACGGCTGCGCGGATGATGTTGAACAGATATTCGTAATCCCTGCGGATCGGGCCGAGCAGCGGGTTACGGATACGTGTGCCCTCCCGGATCCGTTTCAATGCCGGATCAATATGTTCCAGCAGACCTTCGCGCAGGGAACGGTCGCTCTGAAAGGGCAGCCCCGTCCGCTTGACCACGCTCTCGGTCAGCTTGTAAACAATCTCCATTAATTCAATATCTCCGTAAGCATAGCCCGATGAGGAGAAGGAATCCTGAACCCGGTCGAACAACCCGGCAATATACAGAATCTCTACCCGGGGAATCTTCAGCTCAAGCACCTCTGCGAGCTGCTGCACAAATCGCTCGGCTCCGGCAATGTTCCGGTGGTCGGACACCCTGGAATAGCCTGCTTCCGCCCCGCTGTCGATGCTCCGGCTAAGCTCAATCCGCCGGGTAGTGACTGCAAGGGCCAGGAGCATTTCCATATAGACAATTTCGGGCAGCTCCGCCGTCCATTTCCATTCCATATCCCACAGCGTATTCTCTACTTCCATGAGGTTGGACTGACCGACTGTAGTCAACAGCATGCGAAAAGCCGGATTGCTCTCAGCCAGAGAACCATGGCCGACCAGATCAGACAGATCCAGATGCTCGGCAGCCAACCGCCCAATCGCCCGACGCTTGTCGATCTCGCTGCCGGTGATTTCAACGCCGTAGCCTCTCCTTCGGACCAGCTCCAGCCCGAACTTACGGACCCACTGCTCCAGTTCATCCAGATCGTAGCTGATAGAAGCAACTGTAACCTTAAGGGAATGCGCAAGTGTGAACAGCTTCACCGGCTCCTCCGCCTCCAGCAGAACGCAGAGCTCGAATACCTTGCGGTCTTCGCCGGAATAATCCGCCGGCTTCTCTTCCCGCAGGAACAGGCGCAGCTCCGCAAGACCGGCCTCCGGGCCGCTCAATCCAATCCCTTTGCCTGATTTTTTGATCAGATCAAGACCAAAGTTCTCAAGCACGGATTCTATGTCCTCCATCTCCCGGTGTACGGTTCTTACACTTACCCCGGTAGCCTCGGCAATTTTTACAGCGGTAATCTCTCCACTGGCTTCGAGCAGAAGCCACAGGATCTGGCGCTGTCTGGCGGTAATTTTCGTCATTTCAGCTAACCCTCCGCCTTGCATCAAGCATAAACGGATATGCCGTCCTATAAGGGACGGCATCCGTTTCAGCGAGAAGTATATGCTTAGATTTTACACTTGTGCCTCTTACTTCAAACGTTCTACCAGCTCATCATATTTCGGGCTCTTCAGGAAGTTATCAATCGAGATATGCTCTGCCTGCGGATTGCTGGCAATCGCCCGGTCGGTAAGGGTCTTCTGGGTGACCACGATGTCCGCGTCCGCCGGAATTTCACTGACTGCAGAGTTCGTAACGGTGATGTTCACCCCTGCATTTTGCAGCTTCTTTCTCAGGACCGAGGCACCCATTGCACTGGAGCCCATTCCTGCGTCACAAGCGAAGACGATTTTGTGGACACTTGCTTTGTTGCGGATATTGGAAGCCACGGTTGCTGTAGCCGCAGCCTGAGCTGCCGTACCGGCGGATTTCATGTCTCTCATTCTGGCTTCTGCCGCTTCCAAATCCATCTCTTCTTGATCATTATTCTTGGAAGATCTCAGAAGCACAGCTGCAATCAGGAACGATACGATGGTAGCAACGACAACCCCGGCAATCATTGGAAGATATCCGCCCTTAGGCGTCATTGCGAAGTAAGCAAAGATACTGCCTGGTGAAGGAGAAGCTACCAGACCGGCGCCCAGCATCTGGAAGGTGAATGTACCGGACATTCCGCCGCCGATAACTGCCAGAATCAGACGCGGATTCATCAGGATGTAAGGGAAGTAGATCTCATGAATCCCGCCCAGGAAGTGAATGATAATGGCGCCTGGTGCGGAGGATTTGGCAGAGCCTTTGCCCGCCAGCCAGTATGCCAGCAGGATACCCAGACCAGGACCCGGATTCGATTCAAGCATGAACAGGATGGATTTGCCGATTCTCTGGGACTCTTCAAGCGCAATCGGTCCCAGTACCCCGTGGTTGATCGCATTGTTCAGGAACAGTACCTTGGCCGGCTCAATGATGATATTGATGAGCGGCAGCAGATTGTGGTTAACCAGGAACTCCACGCCATTTGAGAGGATGTTGGTCAGGCCTTGAACCAGCGGACCGACACCTTTCAAGGCTCCGAGAGTCAACGCGCCGCCGATGATGCCCAGCGAGAAGTTGTTGACCAGCATTTCGAACCCGGCTCTGATTTTGCCGTCCACTGCTTTGTCGAACTGCTTCAGCACCCAGGCAGCCAGCGGACCGACAATCATCGCACCCAGGAACATTGGAATGGTTGAGCCGACGATAACCCCCATGGTTACCAGTGCGCCGATGACAGCACCGCGTTTACCGTGAACCATCTGTCCGCCGGTGTAACCGATCAGTAGAGGAAGCAGGTAGTTAATGATTGGGCCTACCAGAGCTGCAAGGCTCTCATTGGGATACCAGCCCGTTGGAATGAATAATGCTGTAATCAATCCCCAAGCGATAAAAGCGCCGATATTCGGCATTACCATACCGCTGAGCATACGTCCGAATTGTTGAACCTTCACCCTTGCACCGCCGGATGAAGCTTGTTTCGTTGCCGTTGTGGCCATTTAAGATGCCCCCTTATTGTAATGAACGGGAACCTTCCGCACTGCATGCTGAAAGGTGTTTTCCCTTTGAACACATCGTAAATCAAAGCGCTTTCTTTGTCACCAAATTGAAAACACGGTTTCGGCATGAACGTTGTTGACAACATTTAAGAGCTCCTGCCAAGTGGCTTAAGTCCGGTATCCACCTTGCTCCAATCGGCCTACAAGCTTTCTCATAGGATGCACAAATTCACGTATAATATCATTTAAGGCTTAGAAGCGTACAAGAACGAACGGAATCTAGCTATGTACGGATGATGTAGTTTATATGGGCATATCTGCCCTCTGTCGGGGGCATGCGGCGAATTCAAGGGCATTAGTGCTCCTCATTTACTCCTTCGGCCCACTTTCTGCGAATTCAGGGTGCATTTCCAGAATAGTGGGGCTTTAGCGTAGGTGATGACTCAGGTTCTTTGCGGGGACCCCAAAACAAAAAAGCCGCCCCCTAAGCGGAGACAGCTATGCCATGCAGCAGCAGTTAAGCTATGATCAAATCATGTCCAGCGGAACCTTCCACGACGGCTGGGGAAAAGCATCGTCGAGCTGCCACAGCTCATCATCTGTGAATACAAGCTTGGCAGCAGCCGCATTCCCCTTCACATGCTCACGGGTGGCAGCCTTGGGAATAGCGATGACATCCCCGTCACGGAGGGTCCAGGCCAGCAGAACCTGCAGCGGAGTGACCTCATGATTCCGGGCAATCCGCTGCACGGCTTCATTCTCGGTCAGCCCTTTTCTCAGCGTTCCCGCCTGTGCCAGCGGAGAATAGGCCATGACAGGAATCTTATGCCCTCTCAGCCAAGGCAGCAGCTCATGCTCAATCCCTCTTGAGCCCAGATGATAGAGCACTTGATTCACTGCGCAGTGATTGCCGCCGGGGATGTGCAGCAGCTCCTGCATATCTGCCGTATCCAGATTGGATACGCCCCAGCGGGCGATTTTACCGGATGCAACCAGTGCCTCCATCCCCTCCACGGTCTCTTCCAGCGGAATATTGCCGCGCCAATGCAGCAGGTACAGGTCCAGATGGTCCGTGCCGAGCCGCTTCAGGCTGGCTTCGCAGCTGCTGATCAACTTAGTGCCGCCTGCATTATGCGGGTACACCTTGGATACCAGAAATACGCGGTCGCGGATACCCCGCAGCGCTTCACCAACTAACTCCTCAGAGCGGCCGTCCCCATACATCTCAGCCGTGTCAATCAGATTCATGCCCAGCTCCACGCCCTGGCGAAGCGCAGCAATCTCTTCTGCCCGCTTCGCCGGCTGGTCGCCAATCTGCCAGGTTCCCTGCCCCAGTCTGGGCAGCACTGCTCCGTCATTCAGACGGATACTCTCAGATACAGGTTTGCTCATAAGTGATAAGTCTCCTTATAAGAATAATGTTCTTAGTTACTATACTTACCATATCCGGGGCAACGAAACATCCGTTAAGTGTCCATACCGGGAACGTTTCAGCAGCCTCAGCCGATTAGCTTAAGGCCCGTTACGGCTCCCAGAATCAGTACAATACAAAGAATCCGCCGCAGATCACGCGCTTCCCCGTAGAACAACATGCCCATGATCGCCGCCCCAGATGCTCCAATCCCTGTCCAGATCGCATAAGCAATCCCCATAGGCAGACTCTCCATCGCCAGAGACAGCAGCAGGAAGCTTGCCCCGAAGCCTAGTATCAAAAGGCAGAAGGACTGCCAGTTGCGGTTCTTGTACAGCTTGCCAATCATGGCGACCCCGAACATTTCACATATTCCGGCAGCAATCAGCATCACCCATGCCATCTCAGTTCATCCCCTTTGCCTGTTCCGGTTCAGCCTGGGCGGGGGTAACCAGCTTCAAGCCGACAACGCCCGCCAGCAGCAGGCCAATCAGCAGCAGCTTCAGCGGCCGCAGCGGTTCACCGAACAGAATTCCGCCCGCCAGCACGGTGCCTGCTGTTCCAAGTCCGACAAATACAGCATAGACTGTCCCAACCGGCAGCCTGCCGCTAGCCCAGATGAGCGCGTAGAAACTGATGAGAATTGCAACTACCGTAACGGCCCATTCCCATGGTGCGGAGGCGTGCTTCAGCCCGATGACCCATATCACTTCAAAGCAGGCAGCGCCTGCAATCATGATCCAGCTCTTAGTGTTCTTCTTCATTTCTCCGTCCTCCTGTTTCATAAAATAAGCCCGGAAGGTTATCGTCATTACCTGACGATACCTCCCGGGCTTTTGTCCCTCCGTGTTACACGGAGTAGCTTCATCCGTGTGTTCTCTCTCGGACCAGGCCAGCGGTGAACCTGCTGCGGAACCCTAGAGAACTATTAACTACTTATGAATTTACATCGTATGTTAGCAAATCACGCCGCTAAAAGCAACCCTTGCTCCGCCGAAACACCCGAGGCAGAAGCCTGATACTCCTGCCTCCCCGCTTGGCTGATAAGTTCTACGCCTGCCCCGCCAGTCTGTTCAGCTCCTGCAGATCCGCCTCCAGATCCGCCTCGGTATACTTGCCCTGGCCGAAGCCGATCATGGCGCGCAGCGGCATATACTTCATCATGGCCAGCAGCATCTCCGGATTGTCGCCAAGCACATCCTCCAGCCCGAACACGCTGCTGAAGCTCTTCGCCTTCTCCTCGGTCAGCGGATTGGCGAGCAGATCACCGACTGTGGTGTTGCGGTGGAAGCGGCCGGACAGCTTCACGGTGGATTCTACCTCAAGCTGTGTGCTCAGACGGATGTCGCGTGAGGAAGATCCGGCAGAGATTGTGAACAGCCCGCTCTCTACATGCCAGTCAGCCAGCTTCACATTGTAGTAGGCAAAGGAACGCTTATCCAAAGTGAAGGTTACGATGCCTTCTTCCCCGGGCTGCAGCTCAATCTTAGCGAAGCCCTTCAGCTCCTGCAGCGGACGGATCACGCTGCTCTCCACATCGCTGACATAGAGCTGCACGACTTCCTTGCCTGCTCTGCTGCCGGTGTTCTTGACCGTGACCGACACCTGAACGGTATCTGTGTCCTGAATGCGGGTCTGATCCAGCAGCAGACCGCTGTATTCGAACTGCGTGTAGCTAAGGCCGAAGCCGAAGGGGAACAGCGGCTCTATTTCTTTTTTATCATAATAACGGTAGCCTACGAACAAGCCTTCCTTGTACTCCACCGTATCGCCTTCACCGGGGAAGTTCAGGAATGACGGATTGTCGCTCAGCTTCATCGGGAAGGTCTCCGCCAGCTTGCCGCTCGGGCTCACTTCGCCGAAGAGCAGGTCCGCAACCGCACCGCCAAAAGCTTGACCGCCCAGGTAGCCTTCAAGCACCGCCTTCGCCCTATGCAGCCAAGGCATCTCGACCGGTGCGCCGTTGCTCAGCACTACAATAATCTCGCTCTGCACCTCGGCCACCGCTTCAATCAGCGCCTTATGGCTCGCAGGCAGCAGCAAATGGCTACGGTCATAGCCCTCCGATTCGTAGCGGTCCGGCAGGCCGAGGAACAGCACCGCTGCATCCGCCTTGGCTGCTGTATCGCAGGCTTCGCGCAGCAGATCAGCATTGATGTCATCGCTCTCCAGCTCATAGCCCTGTGCGTACAGGAAGCTGGCTGCATCCCCGGCAACGGCCTGCAATTCGGCGAAGGCATCATCCATCCGGGATGGATTCACATGCGAGCTGCCCCCGCCCTGATAGCGCGGCTGCTTGGCGAATTCGCCGATCACGGCAATCCGGCCGCTCTTAGCAAGGGGCAGAATCCCGCCTTCGTTCTTCAGCAGCACCATGCTCTCCCGGGCTACTTCGCGTGCAAGCTGATGATGCTTATCTGCATCGAAGACTGCTTGCGGGTTGCGGTTTTCTACACTTTTGAAAATAAAGGCCAGCATCCGTTCTACCGCGAGATCCAGCGTCTCCATAGCCAATTCGCCGCTGTTCACAGCCGCTACAATCTTGGCATCTCCGATTCCAGCGCTTGACGGCATTTCCAGCTCCAGCCCTGCCGCCAGCGCCTTCACCCGCTCATTGACCGCTCCCCAGTCCGACACGACGAAGCCTTCGAAGCCCCAGTCCTCCCGCAGCACCTTGGTCAGCAGCTCGTAGCTCTCGGAAGCATACTCCCCGTTCACCTGATTATATGAGCACATCACACTCCACGGCTGGCTCTGCTTCACCGTGCCTTCGAAGCTGGCAAGATAAATCTCACGCAGCGTCCGTTCGTCAATAACAGCATCTACAGACATGCGGCGGTGCTCCTGATTATTGGCAGCATAATGCTTCAGAGAAGTGCCGACGCCCTGGCTCTGCACCCCCTTCACATGATTCGCAGCCATCTCTGAGGCCAGGAACGGGTCCTCCGAGAAATATTCAAAATTCCGGCCATTCAGCGGAGAGCGTTTGATATTATTGCCCGGTCCGAGCAAAACGGCGACATTCTCCACCTGGCATTCCGTTCCCAGCGCCTCGCCTACACGGAAGATCAGATCGCGGTCCCACGAGGAGGCCAGTCCGGCCGCTGACGGAAAACAGGTTGCCGGCACACTGTTATTCAATCCCAGATGATCTGCGTCACCCTGCTGCTTGCGGAGCCCGTGGGGTCCGTCCGTTACCATGACTGAGGGAATGCCCAGACGCTCAATGCCTTTGGTGTTCCAGAAATCCAGCCCGGAGCAGAGTCCGGCCTTCTCTTCCAGTGTCATTTGTGAGATGAGCTTCCGAATCCCGGTTATGTCCTTTGCCATTATATAGCCTCCTATGAATACGGTTTCTTGACTCCATTCTATACGACTGTTCCGGCTAATTATGGTACTCTCTTTCGATCTTTGGTATTCTAAGTATACTAATTAAGGGGGCGGCCCATGGCGAAGCTAACTGGGAATGACGATAATATACAGTACATCTGCAAGCTGATCTACGAAGCTTACCGGGTCCCGGTCTTGTGGCTGAATGAAGGGGCTGTGCCCCGTCTAGCCCTGGCACAGGCTGCCTTGGAACGCCCTTCCATTCAGGGAACGGGCGGCCTGCCGGTTGAGGTGATGGAGCTTGTCCATGTGCGTCGAGGAGCGCAGGGCGGTTCTATCAGCTTGGATTCGGACGGGCCGCTTAGAGAGGCGGCGGACGGAACGGCTGCTCCGGCCGCGCCATCGTTACCGCATCTGCACACAACCGGCTTCCTGGAGAGTTTCATTATTCTCCGGCTTCCCGGTACAGGCGGGGCCATCGTCACCGGCCCGGCGCTGAACGCACCTGTTACCGGTGATAACGCAGCCAGCCTGCTGCGCGACCACAACATCCCGCCCGGGCAGCAGGCAAGCTGGCTGGAGTACTACGGCAGCCTGCCTGTGATCAGCCGGAAGCGCTGGTATCATGCGGCGCTGCTGCTCTACACGCTAGTCACCGGGCAGGCGTTGTCCGTAACGAAGCTGCTGCTGGCGGCGGATACGCTGACGGAACCGCTGCATCCGGCAGACGACAGCCCGGATCTGGATTTGTCCTACCGCCGCGAGCATACGTGGCTGCACCACGACCCCATGCAGGAACGCGAAATGTTCCGCCATATTACGAACGGGGACAAGGCGGGGCTGCTGCGGACCCATGCTTCTTTTGCCGAGGAGAGCTACGGAAGGTTGTCCCGGAAAAGCGAGCTGCGCAGCAAAAAAAACCTGGCCGTCTCCTCCATCACCCTGGCTACCCGCGCAGCAATTGAAGGCGGGCTGTTCTGGGAGATCGCCTATACGCTCAGCGACTTCCATATCCAGCATATTGAAGAACTTCGCGATATTCCTGCGGTGGACCGGGCCATGCTGGCCGCGCTCTGCGACTTCGCCGATCAGGTAGCGGGCAGCCGCAGCGCAAGACATTCGCGAATCTCCGACCGGTGCCGGAATTTTATTTTCAATCATCTGTATGAAGAACTTCCGCTCAGCAGGCTGGCTCAATACGCCGGACTGAATGCCAGTTATCTGTCCCAGCTGTTCAAAAAAGAAACCGGCACCGCCATCAGCGACTACATTCAGCAGCAGCGGATTGAAGAAGCCAAGCGTCTAATCGAGCTGCCCGGCATTACGCTGTCGGACATCGCTACCCGTCTGCATTTTAACGACCAGAGCTATTTTACCAAGGTATTCAAGAAGTATACCGGTCTCACCCCGAGACAATTCAAGCAGCATTCCAAATAGTTTCCATAATTATGGTATGATTCTGCTATGACGGCAATCCTACATTTGGTTAAAGGAGAGGTTCTGCATGATGGGAAGCTTACTATTCGCAGGAGCAGTTATATTCGTTGCGGTAATGGGTATTAATCGCAGCAATCGTAATGCCCGGTATAAAAATTATGGCAATAGAACCCGCTCTCACTCGGGGGATCATTATTTCATCACAGGTACCGGAGCCGATGCGGGCAGCTACAACGAAAACAGCCCGCACAAAATCCATCCAGGCACGGACGGGCACAGCGGCGCCAGCCATCATCAGGGTCATCACCACGGGAATCATTCACATGATCATCATCACGGCAGCCACGGGGGCTGGGACAGCGGAGGCCACGGCAGCCATGGAGGCGGCGATTTCGGAGGCGGCGGAGATTCCGGCGGTGGAGATTCTGGTGGCGGCGGTGGTGGTGACTGACGGTTAGAATTATAGTGCCTCCCGGACTGCCAGGAAGCGGCAGCATGGGAGGCTTTTGTGGTGAAATGGATTACGGGGAACGTTTACAGAAGCTAAATTATTATGTAGGCTAACGTAAGTAGTAAAGAGCGGCGCTCAACATCTAAAACCAGTTACTATTAGTACGAAATCAGGTGCACTTATGCCCCTCATTCGCTCATCCCGCCGGTACATCCCGGGTTAGGCTGTTACTAAGAATGGCCGATAAACTCTTGCTGCTCGGCATGGACTCTCCGGGACGGAGAGATTAGAGACTGTAGGCTGAGGGCCAGCAGGAACGCCATACAGAACAGCATGAAGGAGATGCCAAAGATCAGTCTGGCGCCGGTATACAGATACAGCCATCCGAAAAAAACATAAGACACCATATTGGTCGCCAGTGGCCCCCCTTCAAATACGGAACCGACACGGCCCAGCAGGTGCTCTGGAACGTAAGTCATTAACAAGGTTGACAGCGTGATGCTCAGCAGGGATATTCCGATCCCGATAACGACGCGGCTGAGCAGCATAGACCAAGAGCCGAAGGACAGCGTAAGCAGCAGTAGTCCAACGGTCATGACCCCTGCTCCCCAAATGTTGATGTGAATGTAATTCTTGAATCTTGCCCCGAGCAGGTTCAGGCCGAGCGCTCCCCCGAACATGCCAATGCCGCCGGCGGTGCTGGCCCAGGCCAAGTAATTCTGGTCTAAATGCAACTCGTTCACCACAAAATAAATGTTCAACAGATTGATAGCCCCGGTGCACACCCCCATAACTGACAGCATAATAAATAACCGTTTGGTGAGCGGAGAAGAGAGAATATACCGGAAGCCCTCCAGTACATCCATCCAAAAAGAGGTTGCAGGAGCGGGATCTGAGAGATCCGCCAAGGGGGTACGTCTAGCCTTTAAATTCAGAATGCACAGGCTGCCCAGGATAAAGCAAAAGCCGTCCGCAACCAACGAAGTGGAGGCTCCCCACCATTGGTAGACAAACGCTCCAATAGCAGGCCCGGCAAGACTGATTAACGTATCTATCGTCTTCACCGAAGAACTGGCTGTTCCGTAATCTTCATGATCCACGGCTGTGACCGTCAATTTACTGATGGCGGGCTGGAAAAATTGTTGGACCGTGCAGGTAAAGGCCAACATAACCAGCAACAGAGGAACCTGCTCGAACCATATTAATCCGGCTAGCACAAACGACATTAAGGCCCGGATGACGAGCGTCGCCTGCAGCACTTTCTTAGGATCCCGGCGGTCTACCCATGTTCCGGCCAGAGGGGCCATGATGAAGACAGGAAGCATCTGGGCAAACAGAAGAGCCGTCCGGTAAAAGACGGCTTGATCCGCCTCTGCAAATATCCAAAACAGGATGGCCCAATTGCGGATCTCATCGCCTACAGAGGATAAAGTCTGCGTGCACCATAAGCGGCGAAATACGCCGTTCTTCAGCATGCTCCACAAGGAAAGGCCCCCTCTCTTCCGGTATTTTCACCCTAGGAAATCAGCAATTGATGCCTATAGAAATGGTCGTACACCCGGCCGATCCATTCTTCCCGTTCTTTCTCGCTTGCGGCAAAGGGGTTCTCCAAGGACAGGTGATGGACAACCGTCTGGAAGTTGTCTCCACTCTCCATTTGCTGAAGAATCGCAATACTTAAATGATCCATGCTCATAATCCGGACATAGCGCCCGTGGCCTTCCAGAGCGGATGCATGCTCCAGCACCAGTACAATCCAGTCCTCCTGTCCTTCCACCAGCTGAAGATCAGCAGGCAGAGGGCTGTGCAGCTTCAGCTCAGGGATGGAGTAATGCGGCTGCATCATTCTCACAGGCTTCATATCAGCCTTGTCCGCAGTAGCTGTATTCTGCCGCATAAGCTCCATTACCGCCTGCTCATAAGACAGGAAGTCCTTGAGAATCAGCCCGGCTTCCGGTGCAAGTCCTTGGATCAGCTCATCGAGCATGACCGCGAGTTCTGCTTCTTGCGGCATGGCATCAGGCATAACCAGCCTGGCAGAGATGAACTCGATCGTACGGGTGTAGGAAACTCCAGCCAGATGGTTCAGGTAGTACAAGGTGTGGAAGAAAGAATGGGCCAGCGGATAATAGAGTTTTCTAATTCTGTGCAGGGCGGTTGTATCCACAGCATGTAAGGTGTAATAGTTGCTGAAAATTTGCGGGTAGCTGGCAATCCATTTTTTCTCAATGGCAGA
Organism: Paenibacillus sp. FSL H3-0469; assembly: GCF_038051945.1. Taxonomy (NCBI): domain Bacteria; kingdom Bacillati; phylum Bacillota; class Bacilli; order Caryophanales; family Paenibacillaceae; genus Paenibacillus; species Paenibacillus sp. FSL H3-0469. The sequence goes on along the minus strand of NZ_CP150302.1, from coordinate 6,382,213 downwards.
TAGCTGGAAGTCACTGTTCATATCATTGCCGCCCCAGAGCTGGTCATCCAGAATTAGACTGTCCTTCTCCGCCTCATACAATTGGGTTCCGGGAAAAAGAGATAATTGATGCAGCTGCACATCCGCTATTCCAATAGAGAGCAGCCGGATGATCATATCCAGAGTCTGATTGAGATCCTCTTCCGTTTCTTCCGGAAATCCCGTAATAAAGGAGACGGTACATGACAGACCCGACTGGTGCAGCTCCCGGAGCAGCTCATAGGCCTGATTCAAATTAAGTTTTTTGCCGATTGTCTGCTGGATGGATTGGCTGCCGCTCTCAATTCCGAAGAATACACCGTTACATCCGGCCTGCATCATAACCTCGAAGAGTTCTTGATTGACATGGTCGGTACGGGAGGAACAGCTCCAGGTGAAGGACTCGCTGCAATCCAGCAGCTCCTGGCAGAATTGTCTGACAAACTTCTGATTCACCGTGAAATTATCATGCGTTAAGCTGAAATGGGTAATTCCCCACTGCTCCCGGATGTACCGCATTTCTGCAATGATCCGCGCCGGACTTTTAGTTCTGTATTTTCGCGAGAAAAAGGTTGAAGTGCTGCAAAAGCTGCAATGAAAGGGACAGCCGCGTCCTGCCTCAATCGGGAAAAACCGGGTCTCAGCGGTAGTGAAATAGGCGGTAAGATCCTCTATTAAGTGGAAAGCAGGAAAAGGCGTATCATCCAGATTCCTCAGGATCGCCCGCGGCGGATTGGTGTGGACGGTTCCCTCTGCGCGATAACACAAGCCATCTACTCCATGAAGAGGCTGGCCGGACTCCAGGGCGGTAATCAGCTCCGGCAGCGTCAGTTCACCTTCTCCAATCACGATATAGTCTATAGACGGGAACCAGGTTAATGTCTCTTCGGCTACAAAGCTTGCATGGGGGCCGCCAAAAATGATGATTCTGTCCGGGTCCAGCCGCTTGCATTCCTCTGCAATCCTCAGTGCGATAGAATAATTGCCGCACATCGCCGTGAACCCGAGAACTCTGGATGGCTTACGGATGATGAGTTGTGCAATATCGTGAAGAGCGGCTTCATCAAAATGGCTGGTGCCTGAATAACGCAGAGCCAGGTCTGTGAGGCAGACCGCATAGCCCGCGTCAATAAGAGCAGCACCCAGCACCAGCAGGTTGAGCGGAGGGTCAACGGTATCCACGGTTGCATTGTAGGGCGGACATATCAGTTGGATCATGTTCAAATCACCTCCCGTAAGAGAAGAATTAGCTTAAGCTGACGAATGAAGAATTCAGCAGTTCCAGATGACCGTCAAGGTCACGCTTCACATTTCCGCAGTAGGAACCCATGATCGAACCGGTGGTCCGTTCAGCTTGCACAGGGCAATTCCCGGAGCAGAGAAAAGCGATATTGCATGCTGTGCACGCTGGCTGATTCAAGACATGACGGCCTTGCCATAACTCCAGCTTCTGTTGATCCAGCTCGAGCTGCGGATAATAGGTTCCGAGACTCCACTTCTTGTCGCCTATGATGCTGGTGCACGGGTAGACCTGATGATCCGGTGAGAAGGTGAAGGTTTTTCCTCCGGCTGCCTCACAAAAGTAAACATTAGGGAAATAGTTATCCGTAACGATGCCGGTATCCAGGACCTTCTCAAACGGCAAGGCGAGTCTGGTTAGGTCACTGTTTAATGTCGTATTCAGCCTTTTGAGCTTGTCGTTTGGCACATGCGTTTTGATAGATTCAGTAAGCTGGTAATTGGGCAGCAGACCCGGGGCGGAATTCCCGGCATAATTCTCCACAGGAGACAGTGTAACCGAGAAGTTAGAGTGAGTGTTCCAATGCCTGTCTCCGAAAAAATCCAGCAACTCATTCAGATGCTCTATATTCTCACCATCCAGATTGACGCGAATCGTAATGTCGAATTGATGCTCCAGAAAGGCGTCAATCTGTTCTGTTATTTTCCGGAAGGTTCCCTGGTTGGCGTGAGTGATCCGCCGTTTGTCATGAATGGCCTCGGGGCCGTCAATCGTAAGCTGGATCTTGATCATGTCCTTATAAGGCTCCAGGAGGTTCTGGTAGTGAGACAGGAAGACCCCATTTGAAATGATCGTTCCTGTAATCCCCCGTTCCTGGGCCAGGCTGAGAATAAGCCCGACAACAGAATCATTCAGGGGAAGGAGCGGTTCTCCGCCAAAAATAATAAAATGATGCTTAGTCGAATAGTGCTTGTCCATCATTTGATCCATAGCCAGGAAGGCAGCGCGGACCTGATCTTCGGTCATTCGTTCATTGCTGGAGCGGATCTCTTGGGGTTCAAAGCAGTAGACACATTTCAAATTACAGGTCATCGACGGGCAGAATACAAATGAAATTTCAGCGGAGTGATGATGATCCAGGTATTCTTTGTATCGGCTGATCAGGGTTTGCTCCTCGGCTCTATCTTCATAAAGATAGCCTCTTTCCATCAGAAACTGCTCTTCTTGAGCAGAAAGCGTGCCGGTAGCAGACGGTTGTTTTTGAAGGAATTGGCTGATATGCTCTTCCACAAGATCCATCGCACCTGAGAGCGAATTGAAGATCAGATGCCGGCCATTGCTTAAGCGGCAGGTTAAAATATAATCGGAAATATACATAATTTATCCCCCTGGTAAGAACAGCGGGAAGGCATAATCATGCGCTTCCCGCTATTGTCCAATAATAAGGATGCTGTTAGATGGCTTTTTTGGTCGGGTTGTTGATTTGAATGGATGCTTTTTGGCAGCAGGCCATTGGAACCGTAACTTCTTCAAGGTCTTTGGCTGAGAGATTCGTCCAGAGATCCTTGCTCTTCGTCAGTGATTTCATGTACATTACCTCCTCTCCTAAGAGAATATCTATGACAAGGCGGATGCCTTGACATCAAGGGAATGCTGCTCACTCTTCACTTGTAGTAGCTCTCAAGCAGACGGTCCCGGTGAAGGTCCAGATAAGTCTTCAAGTACTGCCTTGTGAAGCTGCAGCTCGCTTCAAATTCTCTCAATTCACCCTCACTGCTTCCTTTGAGAACACAACCGCCCCCGCACAGAGGAGCAAGATTACACTGGCTGCATTTGTCATTCACTGCGATATCCCGGTGCCATCTCTGCCACTTTTCTTCATTTAACTGCAGCCCTTGAAGATAGCTCCCGATCGAATAATCCGGGAATCCCACGGTTTCGACGCATGGATACAGCAGCCCGTCTGCACCGAATACGAGATTATGAAGCCTCGAAGCACTGCAGCCGGATAAATCGAAATAGTAGTGCTCATCGTCTGTATCAAAAATAGCTTTGCGGAGTATCCTCAGCTTCTTCTCCATGAAATATCCCAGGCTGACCCTGTATCTTGCGCGGGCGGCTTCCCAGTCGGGAAAGAGCGAATGAAGCTGCTTCAGCAGCTCATACTCAGGCTGAAAGCCGGTAACATTGCCTGTATTGAAATTATCGTTAATCGGAGCAATCTGGCAGGAGAAATCAGGTGAGCTTGTCCACTGCAGCCGCTCGAACCCGGCGAATATTTCCGGCAGATACCGGACGTTCTCCCGGCCTGTATTGATCCGCACAGTGACGGGAATCTGATGCTCGAGGAGAAAAGTAATGTTCGCGCAAATCAGGTCGAAGCTGCCGCTGTTGTCCCTGTATTTTCGCAGCTGGTCATGAATCTCCTTCGGGCCGTCAAGGGTGATCTGCATATGATGGAAATGCGCAGAATGTTTCTGAAGAAAAGGGAAATACGCACCGAGCTCGCTTCCATTCGTGATGGAGAGAATAGGCCAGTTCCGCTCGATCGCCTGCTGCAATATGTGCTCTACCAGGGATTGATTACGGGCCAGGAAGGGCTCGCCGCCGAAAAGCTCGAACTGGACGTCCGCATCTGGCTGTTTCTGTACCATTTGATCCATAGCTTGAAACATCTCATGAATCTGTGTAGGTGTAAGTGTTGGCGAGTCCTGGTGAATGCCGGATTGGAAGCAGTAGGGACAGGCGAGATTGCATTTATAGGTAGGGCAAATCGTGAAGTGTAAGGCCTGGCGCGAGCGGTAAAGAGTATCCAGGGATTCCCGTACAAATTGTTCTTCGTTCTTATCCGTAAGATAACCCCTGCTTTTAAGCAGGGTAAGCGTTTCCGGATCCAGATCGTTTAATGCAGATGTATCGGAGCTTCTATTAAAAAGAACACGGGCTACCTTAGGCTCAACCAAGTCTACAGCGCCGGTTAATGTATTCATGATCAGCAGAACATCATCGCTTAATCTGTGTTTGTAGTTATACTTAGACAATCTCATACGCCCTCATCCTCCTCAGGACTGATAGAGTTGCACTCACTAACTTGTAAATAATGTAAAACTTTTCCGGATGGACAACTATGATAAAAGTCATAAAATAGGAATTAATCTAATAAATGAGATAAAAAATAGGGAATTAGCAAAAAACCTCTGATCTGCGGAGCTACAGCAGCCAGCCCATAGCGTTCCGCCCACTTTTCCCGAAATCAGGTGCACTTATGCTCCTCATTCGCTCATTCCGCCGACCGTGACCGGATCTTCACGCCAAAAAAACCAGCATCCGCAGATGCTGGCGTCTATACAGTACTTCTATAAGCGCTCCTTCCTAAGTAGAGGGAGACAACGTAAGCGTGAAGGTTTTATCGAACGGGGTCACGAGGTTAACCTGCACGGTTTTGTAGTTCTTGAGCGAACCGGATTCCGGGGCTGTTCTGCCGAGATGCGCCATTTCGCCGCCCGCCAGGTCGATCCAGTCTCCGCCATACGTGTACCGGAGCTGTCCTCCGCTCCATAGGAAGTTATCCTCGTCCAGCGTCTGCAGCTCACCTGAAGTGAAGTTGCCTTCCCAGCCGAATTTGAAGGACAACTGGGCCAGGACCTGGGCAGGCTCCGCGCAGTGCAGCCGGATCTTCCAGCCCGTCTTTGTACGGTGCACCTCTGTCTCAACAGATAACGTCTGCTCATGGGTCAGCGGACGGCTCTGATGCGGCAAAAGATACCACGGACTGACAGCTGTTCCCGCTTCCGGCGGGAGCAGTGCCCCCTCAACCGGACCGTAGTAGCCCTTCTTCTGCACGCCCTTCAGAGAATAGCCCTCCGGCAGCCGGGTCATCTCCTGCATCGGCACGAAACCGGGATTGAAGCTGGTATTCAGCTGAACGGCCAGCAGCCTTACAGCACCGTGGCGCATCGCGAAGAACGATGGCGTCTCCGTGATCAGCGTCACGCTGGTCGCCCCGTCTCTTAGCCGGGCTACAGGCGCCCCGAAGTCGGTATGCAGCCGGCTGTGGTAGATCTTCCCCTGGTGACCCGCCGACTCCATTCTTTGCAGATAGCGCTCCCGCAGGAAATCACCATTCAGGATTTGTTCATACTGCACGGGTAGCTCTGCCGTAACCTCCGGCGGCCGCTGCAGCTCCGGCTCCAGCAGCATCCGTACCAGGGCGTTCACCGAGCATACGCCCGGATTGGACAAGGAGCGTCCGGCCCATTCCGCCATACCCGCCAGCACGGCATCCTTGTCCGAACGGGCAAGAATCGCATACGGCAGATAATAAGGGGACAGATCATGGAGCACCCCCAGATCCTGCCGCCCGGAATAATCGGTTACGACTTCGCCGGACGGGTGAACAAGGTAGACCATCATATGCAGATTCCGGCGCACCGGGTCCAGCAGCTCCGGCTTATCCAGCAGCCGGGCGGCATGAATCAGCATAATATCACTTACGGCACTGTAGATGCCGTTGCTCCGCTCGGTCCATTCCCCGTCCGGTGTAATATCCATTCCTTCCGCCAGCCATTCATCCGACCGCTGCCGGGCCTTTTCTTCGCCGAACAGCTCATAGAGAAACCCAAGCGCCGCGCACATCACCCAGCGGTGATTCGGAGTATGGACTCCGCCCGTAAGCATTACGGGGAGGGACTGCTTAAGGAACAGGAGCATGTTGTCCAGCACCGGCTGAAGCGGAGCCCACTGCTGCTTCGCCAGCAGCTGATATAACTGCGCGTAGCCGACCACAACGAAGGCCGTATCCGGCGGCGAATGATAATTCGTCCAGCCGGGGGAGATAGAGCCGTCCTGATGCTGGAAGCGCAGCACGAACTCCGTGGCCAGCTTCAGCCGCTCCAGCAGCTCCTCATCCCGGTAATACCGGGAATCCGGGTTCACCAGCGCCGCACCCCAATAACACATGTCCGTCGGGGTGCCGGTGGTGTGATTCACCCAGGCAATCCCAGTATGGGGATCAAGGGTTCCTCCATAATACAGGTCGCTCTCATCCAGCACTTGCCGGGGAATTCCCTGTTCTACTGCTCTGTCATTACTATCCACCAGTTGCTTATACATTGCGCTTCCTCCTTGCGGATATCTCGGAACTCCCGAAGCTCTCGCCAATCAGCCTTCGTCCTATCCCCTGCGTGCCAGCTTGGCTGTTAGCAGACGGTGACTCTCATGAATCTCTTCCGGGCGGCAGGCAGCCTTCAGCTCATACACCTTGACCTGCGCCTGCTCAATCATCGGCAGATAGGCATCGTAGAAATCCGGATCTCCGCTGTTCACATAAGGGCACCAGTGGTCGGCAAGGCCGATCGTCTCATGAATATGGACACCGACGATATCATCCATCAGCCCTTCCATTTCCCCTATACTGTCATACAGGCCCAGACGGTCCATCATGATGGCATGGCCTGTGTCATACCAGATGCCGACCGGCGCTCCTTTTAAAGCATTAATTATCGTCTTCGCTTCCGCCAGCGTCGGAATCTGCTGCGGCTTGGAGCGGGTCTCGATGCCGAAGCGGACATTCAGCCCCTTGGACACCGCACGGTTACACACCTCGTCCAGACTCTCAATAATAGTCTGCACATAGCCTGCACTGTACGCTTCACGCCGCTCCATCAACTCCGCCCACTTGCTGCGGTAGGCCGCCGAATCCCTGCCCTGCCCCCCGTAGATCTGCTCCAGCTCCCCGGAGATATCATACGGGAACGGTACCTCGCCCGGATGCACTACTACAGCTTCGCCGCCGTAACGCTGAGCGTATTCTGCCGAGCGGACCAGCAGGTCTATCGCCCGCTTCCGTTTCTCCTTGTCCTCGAAGCCCAGCAGGACCGAATCCGTGCCATAGTCAGGGTCCGGAACATGAGGGAACGTATTATGAACGCTCGATATGCCGATCTCCCCGCGTTCAATCATCGGCTCGATGGTAACCAGCATTTCCTCCGTCACATTATAGTTCAGCTCTACTCTGCGGAATCCCAGCTCGCGGATCTCATTAAGCAATCCATCACCTGTAGTATGACGTCTCATGTTCCAGCAGGTTGAGAATGAAAACTCTCCCTTATCCATCTTCTCTGTCTCTCCTCTCGCTGTACCGCAGTGTCGTTAGTTAGCCCTTCACAGCTCCTAGCATAACACCGCTGACGAAATATTTCTGCAGCCAAGGATAGACGACCAGAATCGGTACCGTGGCGAAGACGACAGTAGCGGCCTTGAGGCTCTCCGGCGGCAGCTTGGTGCGGGCCGCTCCCTCCAGGTTCGTCAGCTCAGTGATCATATTGTTCTGAACCATCTGGAAGAGCTTCAACTGAAGCGGATACAGGTCAGGGTTATTGATGTACATCAGGGAATCCTGGAATCCGTTCCAGCGTCCCACCGCATAGAAGAGCGCGAGTGTAGCCATAACCGGCATGGATAACGGCAGCACGATTTTCAGCAGGGTGCGGATATGCGAGCTGCCATCAATCTCTGCTGACTCTTCCAGACTCGGCGGAATGCTGCGGAAGAAGGAGATCAGGATAATCAGGTTGAACGGGCTGACCAGACCGGGCAGAATCAGCGACCATACAGAATCGATCATATGCAGATCACGGATCAGCAGGTATTCAGGAATAATACCGCCGCTGAAGAACATGGTGATAATGATCAGGTACATGAACATCGTGCGGCCCTTCAGCTTGCTTTTGGTCAGCGGGTAAGCGGCTGCAACGGTGAATAGCATACATAATACAGTAGTCGCAACCGTCAGGATAATGGTGAAGATCAGCGAGCGGATCATCGCATTGTCGGTGAAGACCTGCACATAAGCCTTCCAGTTCAGCTCAATCGGAAAAATCGTAACTTCCCCGGAGGTAATAGCCCGCGTGGAGCTGAGGGACACTGCAATAACGTGTACAAACGGAGCCAGGCAGAACAGCACGAACAGTGCAATAAAGGTAACGTTAACGATATCGAATATCCGGTTAGAGGTACGTTCACTCATCGTACTCCGCCTCCTTTCTGTATAATCATAGAATGCCGTCGCCGGTCACTTTTTTCGATATATAATTGGAACCAAGGATGAACACCAGTCCAACCACCGCCTGGAACAATCCAACTACAGTTGCCAGCGTATACTGGCCCGATTCCAGACCAATCCGGTAGACGAAGGTACTAAGCACATCGGAGTATTCGCGCACTGCCGTGTTCCCGATGATGTAAGGACGATCGAAGCCGATGCTGACCATTTTCCCCAGGTTGAGAATGAGCAGGGTAATAATGGTTGGTTTGATACTGGGCAGCGTAATGTAGAGGATCTTCTTCATCCGGGTAGCCCCATCCACTTCAGCAGCCTCGAACAGCTCGCGGTTGACACCGGTAAGCGCCGCCAGATACAGGATGGTGCCCCAGCCGGCACTTTGCCAGACACCAGTGAACAGATAAGTAATCAGCCATGGATTTTTTTCGGTCAAAAATGGAATAGGGTTCAGCCCCATACTCTCCAGCAGGCCGTTCACCATACCGGATTGGTTGCCGAACAATTGATAGACGATCCCCCCGATGATGACCCAGGAAATGAAATGGGGAATGTAGAGAAGGGTCTGTGATATTTTTTTGAACCATACTGATTTCACTTCATACAGCATAATAGCCAGAATAATCGGGGCCGGGAAAGACACTATCAAATCGAGAAAATTCAGCATAAACGTATTGCGCAGACTGCTGTAGAACTCCTTCATGCCAAACACTTCGCGGAACGCATCGAAGCCGATCCACTCACTGCCGTTGATGCCTTGGAACAGGTTGAAATCCTTAAAGGCAATCTGCACCCCGTACATCGGGCCGTAGCGGAAAATCAGGAAATACATAATGGGCAGTGAAAGCAGCGCGTATAGTTGCCAGTACCTTCTGATGTAAGACGCTTTGCTCAAGTTCCTCTCCTCCTATGGAGAAAAAACCGGGCAGAGCAGCATGCAAGCTCCCCCCGGTTTTCACTTTTTTTTAGTTTATTTGGCTGAAATCTCTGTAAGCGCCTGCTCCAGCTCCGCTTTCAGCTTGTCTCCGCCCAGAGACATGTAGTCCTTCATTTCCTGTTCGAAAATCGTATCGAATTGATCCGGTTTCGCCATCGCGGTCTTTACGATAATCACGTTCAGCTTGTCGCTGAGCGTAGTGCCGTATTTCGATTCTGATTCAATCGGCTTGCCGAAGACGATAGGACCCACAGTATCTGTGTTGGCAATATCAATAGATTGCTTCAGCGCCTCCTGGTTGTTCGCAGGGAAGCCCATAATCCAGGCTTTCTCATTGGTGGCCTGATCGCCGAGGTTCTTACCGTTGGAGATAATCGCGGTGTCCCCGGAAGTGAACAGACGGTCTTGGAATTCCTGGGAAACATCAGCCTTAACTACCGGAATACCATCCACCATATCGTAGTTCTCGCCTTCAACGCCGTTGTAGATGTCAATCAGATTGTTGCCGGTTGCCATCCAGTCAAGGTATTTCACAGCTTCCACCGCACGCTTGCTGCTCTTAGGAATCATGATGTACATACCGTTCGAGGCATAGCGGGATTTGATATACTTATTGTCCACTTTGGCATTGGTGAGGACATCCACCGGCTGCAGCTTGCTGCCCGGTACATTCTTGTAGAGATTATCCAGCGTACCGTCGGCATAGAACAGACTGTCCACATCCTCGGAGAAGAAGCCGACGTTGCCGTTCTGAATGTCCTTGGACACCTGGGCTTTGTCTTCATCCAGACTGAAGTCCTTGCTGACCAGCCCTTCATTGTAGAGCTTGTTGAGGAACTGTGCCGCATCCTTGAAGCCCTCATGCAGCGGCAGCTCGTAGCGCTGGCTGTAAGTAAGGTCGCCGCTGATCGGCTTGATGAAGGAGTAGATCAGCGTCTCCAGCTGAGCGGAGCCGAGGGACATGCCCATCGGAATAGTTTTGCTGCCCAGACCGGCCGGGTCCTTCTCTTTAAACGCTTTCAAAGTTGTGTAGAGCTCATCGGTGTTCTTCGGTACCGGCAGCCCCAGCTTATCCAGCCAGTCCTGGCGGATGTATGAAGTGTAGCGGCCTGTAATCGCCCGTTTACCCGGAATCGCGAATTGCTTGCCATCGAGCTGGCCGAAGGCCATCGTCTCATCACCAATGAATTTCTTCAGGGTCTGGCCATGCTCCTCTAATAAGGGACCCACATCGGTCAGCCCGCCTTGCTGGGCGTAACGGTAGAAGACACTGGAATCATAAGTGAAGACAATATCCGGCACATCTGTATTGCTGGCCATCAGTACGTTCAGCTTGGTCACTTCCTCTGAACGCTGCACTGGAACGAATTCTACATTGATATTATTCGGATCACCGAAATTTTTCTGAATCATCTGAGACATGAAGTTATTGGTAATGGTGTATTGCTTCGGCGTTTTACCGCGGTCGAAGATCTCTACCTTCAAGGTTACGCGGTCAGCGCTCTTCCCGGGTGCATCTGTACCTCCGGCTGCCGAATTCGATTTACCGTCCGAGGAACAGCCTGCAAGCAGAGTAGCTCCCATTACTGCGGTCAAGCCGATGCCGATTGCCTTCTTCAGAACTCTTTGGTTTACGTTCACTGTCATTGTTCCATCTCCCTCGCCTTAGCAGGCTATAATGGTGACTTCATGATACCCCCGAGCTTCACTGTGCCCGTACTATTAACAATGTCCCGTACAAGCCTGTATTCCCCTCAGCGTTCAAGGCAGCTTGTTGTTCCGGGATGACCACAGTATTCCATAACTTTAGAAGGTCTGACAATAAACCTGTTTCGGATGCGATAAAGCGCCTGAATTCGGACATCCGGTTTATCAGACCAACCATTTTCGTACAATAAACCGCTTTCATATGGGCAAAAACACAGGCCGCATCGCTATTCGCCCCCTTGTTCAGAGGTTGGCGTAAGAGAAATGCGGCCTGGACCTTACACCGATGCAGCAGATGATTCCCCTGCTTCACCGGCTAATGGAATTCCTTCATGATTACAGCTTACTCTAGTCCTGCGGCTCCAATCTGGAGGCTGCTTCGCGGCGTCTGGAGGAGCGGTAATCGCCCGGCGTGATACCGGCAATCCGCTTGAAGACTCTGCCGAATGAAATGGCATTCGCATATCCTACTTGAAGCGCGATATCCTGCAGGGAACAATCCGTATCTATCAGCAGCTGCTCGGCTTCCTTCATCCGCAGCTCGGTGAGGAAATCCACGAACTTCATTTTGAATTCAGTCTTGAACAGATAGCTCGCGTATTTGCCGGAGACCTGGAACCGGTCACTCAGATGCTTCAGCGAGAGATCGGGATTAGTGAAGTTCTCTTCGATATAATCCTTCATCTCATTGACCATGGCCCGGTAGCTCTTCGTTTCGCTGGCAGAGACATAGGTACGGAATAAATCAGTGACATATTCGAATAGAATGGACTTCACTTCATGCAGCGCCTCTGCCTCTTCCAGCTGCTTCAGCCGGACTTCTGCATTCTCCGCCGACAGCTCGTCCTGCAGCTGCTCAGACATCACCGCCACTTCCCGGCTCAGCATCTGCAGCATAGCCTGGATCAGGGAACGGATATCCTCGTCCTTCAGGAAATCCTGTTCGAACGACTCGAAGATCCGTTCCAGCTGCTCCCGCCACTGCCCGCTCGACATGCGGAAATACTTCACAAATTCAGCGATCATCTGCAGATATTTATACGTCTCAAGCAGCGGCTGGCGCGCTTCGCCGCTGCCTGCCAAGACGATATCCTCATGAATCAGCAGCTTGTGCTGCATCACATATTCGGCTGCCGCATAAGACTCCCGGATCATTCCCGGCCCGGCGGCGGCGGAGCCGATGCCGAAGCTGAGCGAGATCCGCAGATTCTGCTCGACCCAGGAGCGGCAATCCTCCGCGAAGACCCGGAGTTTGGACTCCATCTCCTGATCGCTGCCGGTCGCCAGGAACAGGATCGCTGCGCGTTCGGTGCCCACCCATTCCGCCCATCCCTGCAGCTCCGCATTCCGCGCCAATTCCTGGAATACATTCATCAGGGCAAATTTCAGCGTATTCTGATCCCCCCGGGTATACCGGTCCTCGAAGACCTGCTCGTAGCGGTTAATCTCCCCAAGCACAACGATGAAGCGCGAGGAGGCATTCGCACCGGTAAGCGGAGACAGCTCCTCCAGCCGCCGGGTTACCTGCTCCAGCCGCTCGCTGTGCAGCAGATCGGTGAACAGCTTGCTGCGCTGCAGCAGCAGGTTCTCCCTGGTTTTGGTATCATAATCGGTCATGTGGTTAATCAGATCCTCCAGCACGCCGTCAATCAGCATCATCTCGTCCGGCCTGTCGGTAGACTGATCCATCATGCGGATCTGATGGCCCTCAATCCGGTTCATAATCACCTGGATTGGCTTATAATTGCGCCGGGTTACATAGATCAGATACAATACCGCACAGACCACGGTCCCCACCGCAATCGCTACCCAGAGATAAGAGATCACAGAGACCCAGCTGAACAGATTCCCAGCCTTGATTCCGCTCTCGAACGTCCAGCCGTTTCTCTCCAGCTTAAGTGTGTTCAGCAGCTTGCCGTCAGCCGCACCTTCCGTATCGGAATGGGCCTGGTACACCTTGTTGCCATTAGCGTCCAGAATCGTCATGAACGAGAGCTGCTGGTTAACCATGCTGTCGATGAGCTGCTCCAGGGCACTCATTTTGATATTAATGACCAGTATTCCCCCGGAGCCGAAGGGAAGCGGCATGGCTTTATTGGTAGTCAGCACACGAATTTCTGTACGCTGGGACAGATCCGAATGGTAATCCCTGACTGGTTGCCAGCCTTCCGGTACTGTTGGTTTCGAAGCCATGGCTCTGATCCATTCCTCATCGGCGAATCCTTCCAGCTCCTTCAGCCCCGTATCGGTTAGAACGCTTCCACGCACACGGTCGTACAAATACACCGACTGGATATACGAGGATTCCTTAATCAGATTGCGCAGACTCAAGGCAACAGCATAGATAGTCGATCTGTCCGTCACCCCCTGATTATTGAAGTAGAGCTTGTAAGCATCGCTCCGCTCTACCGCATCCAGCACCGACAGCTCAGCTTCCTTAATCGTCCGGTCCACACTATCCCTGAGATAGCTGGCGGAGATGCGGTCTGCCTTCTTCGTTTCCGTCCGGGAAATATCATTAATAAACACAAAGGAGGCAAAGATCAGAATCGTCACCGTCAGCAAAAATATAGGGAAATAAGACAGCAGCAACCGGCGGTACCAGGAACGGAACATTCGACAACCTCCTCCACAACCATCAGGATACCCGGCCGTATCCGGCCGCTTCATATATACTTCGTCCAAGGCTGCTCTGCGGCGGCTCTCCGACATCAGATCTATTTCAACTGCGGCAATTTCTTCAACTGACCGCCGTTCGAATTCCTGCCATTATAGCACATACGCTTCTCCTCCAGCTAACCAGATAAAGTCAACTCCCCCCGGGCCTTTTTCCCCGGTATACCTCTGCAACCGACTCCGGGACTGCCTTCAACCCACTTGGCCCCGCCTGCAACCGACTCCGGCACTGCCTTCAACCCACTCGGCCCCCCTGCAACCGACTCCGGCACTGCCTTCAACCCACTCGGCCCCCCTGCAACCGACTCCGGCACAACAGGTGGATAAATGTATCTTATTTATTCAATTGCTTACGTTAATACCCAAGCAAGTGGAAAAACAGCATTTAATAGTATCGATAATGGCACTTTGAATGAAATGTGATTAAATTAAGTGCTGTTTTTCCAACTGCTGTTGTACCAGGATTCATTCTTCCGGCAGCAAGTGGAGTAATTCCAACTAACTCCGCCCGCAGCTTCCACCTGATCTATGGATTTCATGAAAAAAAGGAGCGCGCACAGCCGCAGCTGTGCACCCCCGCATATTCCTGCCCTTCAGACATACAGGCTGCCACCCGGATGTCCTACAAACCGCTATGTTCCCGGATATACCGCCGCGCCTTGATCGCATATTCCAGCGGATCGGCCAGCGCCGGGTCCTGCTCCGCTTCAACAACGAACCATCCCGTATAGGAAGAGGCAGCCAGTTCGGCAAAAATCTCTCCGAACGCGATGCAGCCATCGCCCGGTACGGTGAAGGCTCCCGCTTTTACCGCCTGAAGGAAGCTAAGATTCTCCGCCTTCACCCGCTGGACCACCTCCGGCCGGATATCCTTCAGATGCACATGCTTAATCCGCGGCAGATGCTCACGCAGCACCTCCATCGGATTCTCACCGGAGAAGGCCAGATGCCCCGTATCGTACAGCAGTGACACTTCGTCTGGATCTGTAAGCTCCATCAGCCGGGCAATCTCCGCTGCAGTCTGTACCCCGGTGCCCATGTGATGGTGATAGACCAGCGACATGCCCTTCTCGGCCGCCAGCCGTCCTAGTCCGCCCAGCCCCTCTGCGAGCTTGGTCCATTCGCTATCGGTGAATACCGGCTTATCAGCGAACAACGGCGTATCCATCTGCCCCTGAATGCTCCGGCCCTGCTCAGATACGACAATGACCTTGGCGCCCATCTCATGCAGGAAATCCCGGTGCGCTCTGAACGCTTCAGCCGTCTCTTCATACGGCCGCACCGTCAGGAAGGCGCTGAACCAGGCACTGGCAATACTCAGACCGCGCAGTTCCAGTGCCTTGTGCAAAAGCTCCGGGGAACGCGGATACTTGTTGCCCACCTCACTGCCCTCATATCCGGCAAGCGCCATCTCGCTGATGCATTGCTCGAACGTATTGCCGCCCCCCAGCTCAGGCATATCATCATTCGTCCAGGCAATCGGAGCGATCGCCAGCCGGACGGCCTTGTCTCTGAACATGCTCATGTTCTACCCCTTCCACAATCCCAAGTATGGCAGAATCCTTCTTTCACTGCGCGCCGTCTGCCTTGGTTCGCGCACATGCAGCACCCGCTTAGTAGCTTCGGGCTGCCTCGAGACCGCTGCGCTTCCGGTCATAAGCTTCCTGTACCGCTTCTTTGCCGGACACTTCCGCAACCCCGACATTCCACCAGGCGCCATAGCCGTGGGTCATGGTCTTCGGCAGTACTTTGATGTCGATCAGCGTGGAACGTTCCGACTGGCGGGCCGCCGCCAGGGCCGTGCGAAGCTCCTCAACTGTAGACGCGCGGAAGGTCTGCACTCCATAACCGGCCGCACTCGCCGCATAGTCAATCCGCATCAGCTCACCGCTGAGCTGGCCGTCCGCTTCGCGGTAGCGGAATTCTGTGGCCATGCTGTCCATTCCCTGTTCCATCTGCAGATTATTAATGCAGCCGAAGCCTGCATTATCCAGCAGAAGGACGTTGATCTTCCGCTTCTCCTGTAAGCTGGTTACCAGCTCAGAATGCAGCATCTGGTAGCTGCCGTCCCCGACCAGCGCATAGACTTCACGCTCCGGCTCAGCCAGCTTGATGCCCAGCGCCCCGGCAATCTCATAGCCCATACACGAGAAGCCGTATTCCATATGATAGGTATCCGGCACCTCCGAGTTCCACATCCGCTGCATATCTCCCGGCAGACTGCCCGCCGCTCCAATGACAATCGCATCCTGCGGAATAGCTTCATTAATGATCCCCAGCACCTGCGTCTGGGTCAGCGAAGTGCCTAACACCTCTGCATATTCGGGGAGCTTCTCATCGAGATGTCCGGCGACCTCCGGGGTGAACGACGTTGTAGAGCGGTCTGCTCCCGGCACACCAGCAGCGGCGTTATCGTCAACACTCTCCACAGACGCGCCGCCCGCTGGCCCTGTATTCTCCGCATTCACCGGATACTCCACCCCAGCCAGACGTTCTCTCTCCGCAGCCCACGACTTCTTCGCCCGGGCGATCTCACCCGTATATGCAGAGCGGTACCCCCGCTCTTCCAGCGCTGCGGCTAAGGCGTTCAAGCCTTCGGCAGCATCGCAGACTACCGCCAGCGCGTCCAGCTTGGCCGCATGATAGGGCGAAGCGTTCAGCGTCAGGAATTCCACCTCAGGATGACTGAACAGACTCTTCGAGGCGGTGGTGAAGTCCGTAAACCGGGTGCCGACACCGATCACCAGATCGGCCTCCGGGGCCAGCGCATTCGCGCAGCCGTTGCCGGTGACGCCGATGCCGCCGAGGTTGTACTCGAAGCTGCTGGCTACGGCGCTTTTTCCGGCCTGGGTCTCTCCGAACGGAATGGCGAATTTCTCGGCAAAAGCGCGCAGTGCCGCTCCGGCATCCCCATACCGGACACCCCCGCCGCAGACCAGCAGCGGCCGCTGCTTGCTTGCGATCAGCTCAGCCGCCGCCGCGATCTCCTGCGGGTGCGGCAGCCGGGCGATGACCCGGTGAATCCGCTTGCGGAAGAAATCCGCCGGATACTCCCAGGCTTCGCCCTGCACATCCTGCGGCAGCGCAATGGTCACTGCTCCGGTATCGCCCGGATCAGTCAGCACGCGCATCGCGCTGAGCATTGCGGACATCAGCTGCTCCGGCCGGGTTACCCGGTCCCAGTATTTGCTGACCGCCTTGAAGGCATCATTAACCGTGATCGACAAGTTATACGTATGCTCCATCTGCTGGAGCACCGGGTCAGGCTGGCGGGTAGCGAAGGTATCTCCCGGCAGCAGCAGCACAGGAATCTGATTCGCCGTTGCTGTTGCCGCAGCCGTCAGCATATTAGCAGCTCCTGGCCCTACTGAAGCGGTGCAGGCCATGATCTTCCGCCTGCGGCTCTGCTTGGCGAATGCGGTTGCCGCGTGAACCATCCCTTGCTCATTGCGTCCCTGATAGACGGTCAGTTCTCCCGGCGCCTCCTGCAGTGCCTGCCCCAGGCCCAGTACATTGCCATGCCCGAACACGGTAAATACCCCGTGCACGAAGCGTTCCGGCCCGCCGCCGTAATCCACATATTGCTGATTCAGAAATTTAACCAGCGCCTGCGCTGTCGTTAATCGGATACGTTCCACTTCTTGTCCTCCCTTCGCCTTGTCTACTGCCAGCGGGCAGTGACGACTTTTTTGCGCGTATAGAATTCTACCCCGTCGCTTCCGTTCGCATGAAGATCGCCGTAGAACGAATCCTTCCAGCCCGAGAACGGGAAGAAGGCCATCGGTGCAGGCACTCCAACATTGACTCCCAGCATGCCGGACTCGATATGTTCGCGGAAGTAACGGACCTTCCCGCCATCATTCGTGAATATACAAGCCCCGTTCGCAAACCGCGAGCGATTCGCGATCTCCACCGCCTCGGCCACATCCTTCACCCGGATCACTGACAGCACCGGTGCAAAAATCTCCTCCTGCCAGATCTTCATCTCCTCCGTCACCCCGTCGAACAGCGTAGGTCCGATGAAATAACCTTCTCCCTGCACCGCCGCATCCTCACGGCCATCCCTGAGCAGCTTCGCGCCTTCGGCAATCCCCTGTTCAATGTAGCTGACAGTGCGCTCTTTATGGCCTTGACGGATCACCGGCCCCAGGAACGTATCCTCCTCCAGCCCATTCCCGATGGTCATGCTGTTACACTCCCGCAGCAGGATCGAGATCAGCTCGTCGGCGACTTCCTCCTGCACCGTTACCACCGAGCAGGCCATGCAGCGTTCCCCGGCAGAGCCGAAGGCCGCATTCACAATCTGGGAAGCTGAGGCTTCCAGGTTCGCGTCCGCCAGCACGATCGAGTGGTTCTTCGCTCCGGCCAGCGCCTGCACGCGCTTGAGATGGTCCGTTCCTTTTTTGTATACATATTCCGCCACCGGCTGCGATCCGACAAAAGAAATCGCCTTCACATCCGGGTGCTCCAGCAGCCCGTTCACTACCTCATGCGCGCCGTTCACCACATTCAGCACACCGTCCGGCAGTCCGGCTTCCTCCAGCAGTTCCGCAAGGCGGGCTGCCAGGAGCGGTGTCCGCTCCGAGGGCTTCAGCACAAAGGTATTGCCGCAGGCAATCGCCAGCGGGAACATCCAGCACGGCACCATCATCGGGAAATTGAACGGGGTAATCCCGCCGACCACCCCGATTGGATAACGGTACATCCCTGACTCGATGCCCGTCGCAATATCCGGCAGCTGCCGGCCCATCATCAGCGTCGGAGCGCCTGCCGCGAATTCTACGCATTCAATGCCGCGCTGGACCTCGCCGTAGGCTTCTTTGAAGCTTTTGCCGTTCTCCAGGGTGATGATCTTCGCCAGCTTCTCCCAATTCTCAACCAGCAGCTGCTGATATTTGAACAAAATCCGTGCTCTGCGCGGCACCGGTGTTGCGGACCAGCCTGCAAAAGCTGCCTTAGCCGCCGCCACCGCCCGGTCTACATCGGCTCTGCCGGATAGAGGCGTTCTGCCCAGCAGCTCACCTGTGGCCGGATTCACTACCGGCTCCGTCTGCTCCGTATCGGCTGTTACCCATTGCCCGCCGATATAATTTTTGAGTACTTGTGACGTTTGCTCTGTCATTTATGTCCACTCCTTCGGTTCTATATATTAAGCTGCTTATGATTGCTTATTGCGCTCCTGCCGTAACTTCCTCGTTGGTTCGCAGGAATTCCTCCAGCTCCTCCAGGGTTGGCATAGCATCGGAGCAGCTGTGGCGGGAGATGACAATGGATGCCGAAGCACTGCCGCGCCGCATAGCCTCGCTGACACTATGCCCGCTCATCAGAGCGTGGATGAAGGCTGACGCATAGGAATCGCCTGCGCCGAACGTCTTAAGGACCTTAGCCGGGAAAATCCCGCTCCGGTGGCTCTGCCCATCCGCTGTATAGCCAATCGAGCCGCTGCCGCCGTGCTTGATGACCACCAGCTCTGCCTGATGCGAGAACCAGCGGGCTGCTGTGGCCTGGTCATCAGCGCCAGCCAGATTATACAGATTCTCCATCATGTCGAATTCTTCGCGCGTGCCGATGATGCAGTGGCTTTTCTCGGCAGCAAGGTTATAGTAGACCGCCGTTTCAGCGGGTGATGTCCAGGTATAAGGGCGGTAATCGAGATCGAAGAACACGGTCACGTTATGCTTGCGGGCGAATTCCAGCGCCAGGAACACCGCTTCGCGGGAAGGACTCTGCGCCAGCGCCGTACCGGAGATGAGCAGCGCCTTGGAGCTGGCGATGTATGCCTCGGAGATCTCCTCCGTGTTCAGCAGCAGATCGGCCACGTGGTCGCGGTACATCAGAATGCTGCATTCCTGCGGGCTCTTAATTTCTGTAAAAGCCAGCCCCGTCACCGCACCCGTCCGGTCCACGCAGACCTGGCTGTCGTCGATGCCATCCTTGCGCAGATAGCTGCGGATGAACCTGCCCATCTGGTCGTCGGCCAGCTTGCCGATGAAGCCGGTACGCATACCGAGCCGCGCTGCACCGATGATAATATTGGCCGGAGAGCCGCCGACATATTTGGTGAAGGTCATCGTCTCTTCCATCGGCCGCCCAGTTTCATTGGCGTTCAAATCTATACACAACCGGCCAACAGCAACTACATCCAGCCGCCGGTCAGGGTCGAACTGTAAACCGTTCATAGTGATGCCTCCTTGATCAAGCTAGGGAAAAGGTAGTTCATTCGGTAATACGAATGGCTGTAAATCGTCGTCAATTGGACAGTGAAGCTGTAATTCGTACAGTGGAGCTGTACATCGTGCAGGGAAGTTGTAATTCGTACAGTGGAGCTATACATCGCATAATGAAGTTATAAAATCGCACAATCGTAAGGTTAGTTTGATAAGCTGCTGTAAGAGTCATTTGGCGTATAACTTGGCGTGCAGTTGAGTATTTCAACGTTTGATTGTTTCCTTTGGAACAGAATGTTTCAATTCATCTCTGGGTGGAGGGTAAGCGCTTAACCTAATTTTCTACTTTAGTATAGTTTAGAAGCGTGCTTTTGGCAATCCTCAATTTGAAAGCGATATCAATAATCGGGTGGCAGGCATTGAAGAGGAACATCTCCCTCGGAAAAACAGGTGGAAAAACGCAGCTTAATTCCGCGGTTTTTGACGATTAGAAGCAAGCAAGTGGACAAACAGCACCTCCTCTGATTGATTTTGCTGCCGGGATTATTTAAGTGCCATTTTTCCAACTAATGTCCCTCTGGCGGGCAATCGTTCCTCAGCAATTGTAGTAAATCCACTTGTTCTCCGCCTTAGCACACGCTGCTGCCTAACGGGGAGAGTCGGCTGGAAGATTGTGTTCGGTTTCTCGCATACATCCGGTCCATGTCCCTCCACACACTCGCGCTCTTCCACACTACTACAGCACGCAAAAAAGACCCGCTCCCGGCCGAAGCCGGAACAGGTCTTGAATAGATAGTATGTGGTTACTGCGGAACTGGCCCCGTAGAATGGCGGATGACCAGCTCGGGCATCAGCATGATTTTGCGCTTGGGACTGGTGGGGTTGCTGATCGATTCATTAAGCAGAAGCATCGCCTGCTCAGTCATTTCGCGCAGAGGCTGGGCGATACTGGTCAGCGAGGGATGGCAGATTTCGGCCAGCATCGTATTGTCGAAGCCCACTACGGACAGGTCTCGGGGAATGGACAGGCCGGCACTGCGCGCCTCCTTGAGTACCCCGATCGCCAATAGATCATTACAGGCAAAGATGGCTGTGGGACGGATGTCCTGTGCCTGATTCAGCATCTCTGCCGCTGCTGTGCGCCCGTTCTCCAGCGTAGCCGAGGTATGGATCATATTCGCCGGATTGTCAAAAGAAATTCCCGCCGCCTTCAGCGCATCCAGAAACCCTTCCACACGCAGCATGCTTCCGGGCAGATTGTCAGAGATGACTCCTAGCCTGCGGTGACCAAGGGACAGCAAATATTCCGTGGCCTGATAGCCGCCTTTGTAATCATCGACGGTGACGCTGTTGCCCTCCAGCATACGGATATCGGCTGAGAACAGCACGAGCGGCACATGATCAGCCACCATTCCGCGAATCAGCTCAGGATTCCCCGTATGAGAAGCAATAATCAGGCCATCCACCCGTTTGCGCAGCAGCAGCGAGATATACCGGGCCGCCTTCTCATCGCTGCGGTCTGTACTGCATACGATTAAGTCGCTGCCCTGCTCCTGGGCAACATCCTCGATGCCGCGGGCCGTCTCCGCAAAAAAAGGATTGGCAATATCGGGAATCATCAGCCCGATGGTCCCCGTCCGGCGGCTGGTCAGGGCAGAAGCTACCAGACTGGGCTGGTAGTTCAGCTCCTCCATGACCCGCCCTACCTTTTCCCGCGTCTTGTCGCTGATCCGGCCGCTCTTATTCAATACCTTGGACACCGTAGCGATAGAGACGCCTGCTTCCCGTGCCACATCATAAATCGTAGGTTTCATCGTTATTAAGCCCGCCTTTGCGTTCATGCCTTCTAATAACTAAATTATAAGGAATTCCTCCAGTGGTGTCTATTCAACAGGTGTGCCGCCACAGATTGGTTTACCGGTTAACACGAGTCAGCTCCGCCAGTTCGCTCAAGTCCTGTTACTTTCCGCAAATCCTGCACATAATGCAACATCCTCTCTCCGCATAGTCTCCAAACGCAGAATTGTTGCACTTTTAGCAGGATTCTGCCTCCTTCCGGCAACCTACTGGAGATATTGTTGCATTCCCTGCAACATCTCTGCCAAACTACCAGCTATCTATTCCTCATTGTTGCAAAAAATACAGCATTTCGCACAAAAGCCAACTCCGAATCACTATATCGACAACGTCACAACGTTTCATTTGGATTGTAATGGCAGAAAAGGCCTCCGCCCAGCGGAAGCCTTAAGATTACTCTATGAAACTGCCGCCCTCCCCGTTCACTCTTCCCCCGCAGGCGCACCTGCACCCGGCTTGAACAGCCACTCATGATCGGGATCATTGTGGAACACCCACGTGCGGACAGGTCCGGCCATTACGTTAAGATAATATGAGTCATATCCCGGCGGCGCTGAGACAGGGTGATAACCCTCCGGCACCAGCACGATGCTTTTATCCGGGACAGCAATCGTCTCGTCGAGGCTGCGGTCATCATTGTAGACCCGCTGCACCACGAAGCCCTTGCCGGGATTGACCCGGTGATAGTACGTCTCCTCCAGGTAGGATTCGGCCGGCAGGTTATCCTGGTCATGCTTGTGCGGCGGATAACTGGACCAATTGCCGCCGCCCGTGCGCACCTCAACCACCAGCAGGCTCTCGGCCACGCTGTGCTCCGGCAGGATATTAACGACTTTGCGGGTCATGCTGCCATAGCCGCGGTCCTCGATTGCCGCATCTGACGGGGTAATCAGCCGTGCCGGATATTTGCCGCTTCCCGGAGCAAGGCAGACCCCAAGCTCCAGCTCTGTCAATGCGCTAACCTCATAATGCGCCCCCGCCGGAACATATACCGCATAAGGAGCTCTATCTTCAAAGACCGACATCCGTCCGCCGATATCGGCGAACCGCTCGCCATCCACCACTATATCTGCTTTGCCCGCCAGCAGTACCAGGCAGATCTCGTTCCCACCGCTATCACGTTCCAGGGTAGCCCCGGCCTGCAATTGGTACACTTCAAACCCGACATATTTCCATCCGGCGCTCTCCGGGCTGACCGCAGCGATACAGCCATCCTTATCAGGCGCTCCGGCTTTAATGAGTAAATCAGACATCTTCGTTCATCCTCCTCTGTCTTCGAAATCTGTATCCGCTTACAAGGCTTGCAGTTCAGAAAACCCTGCTTCCGCAGCAGTTACAGACAGCTTGACGGGAAGTCCGCTCAGATACGATTCTCTGGCTGCTTCAGCAATGAGCTGTGCGGCTTCGCCGTCACGGCCGCTGCAAATCACCGGCTCCTGCAGCCTTACCGAACGGGCAAACGCAACAATCTCCTCCATAAATGCCTGGTTATAGCGCTCCAGGAAGAAATGCTCCGGCTGATCGCGGGTAACCGAAGTCGCGGTGGATACCTCCACCGTCGTCGGGCGGCAGTTGTCAGCCGTCGCAGAACCCAGCGTTCCGAACACCTCGACCCGCTGATCATATCCGTATACGGCCTTCCGGCTGTTGTCGATCACACAGATCGCCCCGTTCACGAACGTCAGTGTAATGACGGCGGTGTCCACATCCCCGCAACGGCCGAACATCGGATCAATCAGATTCGCCCCCCGGGTGTAGACCTCGGCCACTTCACTGCCTACCAGATAACGGGCCATATCGAAATCATGAATCGTCATATCCATGAACATTCCGCCCGAAGACCGAACATAAGCCTCACCGGGAGGCTGCGGGTCACGCGAGGTGATCTTCACAATATGCGGATTTCCCAGTTCCCCAGATTGAACCAGCCGCTTCAGCTTGCGGAAGCTGGGGTCCATCCGGCGGTTGAAGCCTACTTGCAGCAGCACACCAGCGTCCTCTGCCGCCTGCAAGGCCCGCCGGGTCTCTTCCGAGGAGAGGCTAATCGGCTTCTCACAGAAGATATGTTTACCCGCAAGCGCGGCCCGCTCAATCCACGACGCATGCGAATCGGTCGGCGTGCAGATGAACACCGCTTCAATCTCAGGATCATTCAGTATATCTTCACCCGCAGCAAAAACAGAGCCAAGCCCCCTGCTCTCTGCCCAGGCCAGCAATTCCTCACTCATCATAGCTTCAGCAATGGACTTCAGCTTGAACGACGGCATCGCACGCAGATTGTCTGCGTGGAGGCGTCCGATTCTTCCCGCACCGATAATGCCAACTACAATCGGTTTAACCATGTTCGCTTATCCTCCTCGAAGGGTAAGCGCTTAACCTTCCCGAGAATAGTATACTTCATGCCCGCGAAAGCTTCAAGCAAATCTTTTCTCCAAAAGATCAGATAGGCGTAGTCCGAAATAAAATAGGAAATGAATCCTGTCAGATTTCTCTTTAACACCCCATTGATTCCTATATTATCTAAGAGAGAACAGCAAATGAGGTGACTTATGAGCAAAATTAATTTTACCGAAAGCCTGCTTCGCGTCATTATTTCTCTGATCGGACTTCCATTCACAGGGATTCAGGCCGCTCTGTCCAAATATTTTCTACATAAATATAAGGCTCCAGGAGAAATGATCTCAGCGGGAACACACCTTCTTCATGCAATTGTTACCGGCAATGGCACAAGTAATCTGCCAACGATCCTATTAGAATCAGGAATGGGTGGTTGTGCTCTGGACTGGTCGCTGGTTCAGCCCGCATTAGCCAAACATACCAAGGTCCTCTCCTATGACCGGGCCGGGTTCGGTTGGAGCACTACACCTATCAGTGAGCCGACTTGCGAAGGTTATGTTCGTGATTTGCGGGAATTACTAACGCAGCTTGAATTAGAACCCCCATACATCCTTGTAGGGCACTCCTATGGCGGAATGATCATGCGGCTGTTTGCTTCTAAGTATCCTGAAGAGGTCTCCGGGATTATTCTGGTGGACTCCACACATGAGCAAAGATTCATAGAATCCACTTTTAATCAAATCAGATATGAAGAACGGCTGCGGCATCTGAAAAGACTAAGAATGGGTTATCTTTTATCCCCCATAGGGTTACCCCGTCTATTAAAACAACCTATTGGTGCAAAACGGTTACCTCCACCTGTCCAACAAAAAGTGAGTGCTCTGGGATATCGGAATAATGCGTATAAAGCGGCCTATCTGGAATCTCTCTGCACTATAGAAAGTGCCCTCCAATTAATAGAGTCAGAGCCTTTAGATTCGGAATTACCAGTCACCGTATTATCCGCCGGAAGGCAAAATGAAGATTGGCAACAATCACAGCAGAAGCTCCTCCAGTTAACCGCAAAAACCCGGCAGATCATCGCCACGGATAGCTGGCATTCCATTCAACTGTATAAGCCGCAAGCTGTCGTAGATTCGGTGCTGAGTCTATTAAGAGATAATCACCGCAACCAAACAGACAAGCAGGCGTCTATTTAGTAGGAATATATATCCATTAAGAAAGGTGAGCTATAATGATTGGGAGAATCATTAGAGTTCTGGAGGGAAGCCCCAGACTCGTTATTAGCATTTTTCATCCGGCAATCGGGGGAGATCCGGTGAAGGGTATAGACCTGTACGCACCTTGCCAGGCAGAGGCAGCTAAGCTTTTGACAGAGATGGGCGTTGATCTGGACAACCTGAATATTGCCAGTGTAACCACAGGCGGGGCATTAGCTCCAAAAACAGAAGGGTATCCCGTCATCCTCCTCTCCCCTGGATTCGGGGTTGAACGTGATATGTATCTCGGAGTGATTTCCAAGCTAGCCGCTAAAAACTACGTGGTAGTTACAATTAGCGCTCCGCTTGAGTCCGTGTTCACCGTATTTCCAGACGGCAGTTATCTTAAGCAGGCACCTGAAATGGCGGAGCTGGCGAGCAGTGACTACCCCGGCTGGTCCCGTCTGCTCCACAACCGGATTCAATATATAAACGCAGTTATGGACGTTCTTGAGACGCTTAACCGCTCCGATACTGAGCTTGCCGGGCTGTTCGATCTGGATAAGGTTGCTGTCATGGGACATTCGCTCGGAGGTGCCGCCTCCCTTGAGGCCGCCAAGCAGGATCGCCGGATTAAGGCTGCTGTCCTGCTTGATCCCAGTTTTCACCTCATACGCCGGGAAGACGAACCCTCTTCTGTTCCAGTTCTGCTGCTGCGGCAAGAAGCTTCGGCGTACCGGGAGATGGCAGCATCTATGAATGAGACTATTGCATCCGATTATATCGACGGGCAGCGCTATGCCTTCAACTCTCTGAACAACGCCTATTTCTATCGGGTAAACGGGGCTCAGCACATGTCTTTTTCCGACATTCCGCTCCATTACAGTGATTATCACGCAGTCCCCGTTCATGCTGTTACCGCAGAAGCTGCAACCGCATTCATGGAGGCGGTATTTAATAAGAGGGATCTGCCTCCGAATGCAGCATCACAGCTCAGCGAAACCGTCATTTCCATCAATTCAGAGGGTGATCCTGCAGAAACCTAACATGAATTGATGCCCAAACACCCATTGACCTGGGAGGGCATTTTGTATGAAAATCAGACTTAGCGACTATAATCCAGACTGGGTCAGACTTTATCAGCAGGAGGCTGAGTTTTTAACTACTATTTTCACAGATGAAATTGTACGTTTCGAGCACTTTGGAAGCACCTCCGTACCAGGCCTGAAAGCCAAACCCGTGATAGATATGATGTGTATTGTAAAAGACATAGCCAGAATCGATTCTTACAACGATAAGATGACACTGCTCGGATATGATGCAGCTGGAGATTGGGGGATTCCCGGCAGAAGGCTATTCCGCAAGGGCGGTGAGGCGAGGACGCATCACATTCATTGTTATCAGGCAGACAATCCTCAGATTGACCGGCATCTTATATTTAGAGATTATTTGCGAGCGCATCCGGAAGAAGCGGCAAGATACAGTCAGTTCAAGCAAGAATTAGCGGATCGCTTCGAGGATACCAGCCAGTACGGCCCGGCCAAAAAAGCATTTGTGAGCGCGATGGAACAACAGGCGCTTTCTTGGTTCCAAGCTATGAGGTGAATTCACAGTGAGCCATACGGAGCATTTACGCTTATAAACGGCCACAAAAAGAGGGGGAACTCCAATGAAGACGATCCTATCCATGATGGACCATCTGTACTGGGCGGACGGCCGGATCATGGACGCGCTCGAAGCGAGTCATACGAGGGACGCAGAGCTTCTGAAGCTGGTGCGGCATGTGGCGGTGGCGGAGCAAGTCTGGCTGTCACGCTTGCAGGGCAAGAGCAGCATGCAATATTGGCTATGGGAGGAAGCGGAAGACCTGACAGCGGTCCGGCGGCTGTTCGAAGCGAATGCAGAGCAATACCGCAGCTATGTGCAAGAGCTGGAAGAATCCGCGCTGGACAGGATGGTTGATTATACAACTCAGAGCGGAATTCCGTTCCTGACCTCCGTCCGGGACATCCTGCTGCAGGTGCTTTTACATGGGCAATATCACCGGGGGCAGATCAACCGTGCCCTCCGGATGGAAGGAGCAGAGCCTGCCCCTGTTGATTACATCGCCTTCTCAAGGCTTTAAGCTACAACTGCTGGTGAACAAGGAGCGGATATAAGAAATGGAGATCAGAGCATTACATACGGGTGAACAAGCACCTACCGAATTGCTTTTATTGGCCGACCCTGCACCGAAGCTGGTTGAGGATTATGTAGCAAGAGGGCAATGCTTCGTTGCTGAAAAGGATAACCGTGTAATAGGTGTCTATGTATTGCTGCCTACCCGGCCGGAGACCGCTGAGCTGGTCAATATTGCAGTGAATGAGGCGTTCCAGAGCCAGGGAATCGGGAAGCAGCTGGTGAATCACGCCATTCAGGAAGCCAGACAGCTCGGCTTCAAAACTTTGGAGATCGGCACAGGCAACTCCAGTATCGGCCAGCTTGCACTATATCAGAAATGCGGCTTCCGGATCACCGGGATCGACAAGGATTTTTTCATCAGACATTATAGTGAGCCCATCTATGAGAACGGGATGCAGGTGGTGGATATGATCCGCCTGTCTCAAGATCTGTAAGCCAGTTCAGGACTGCGGAACAGCTTCACGAACGATAGCGCAGCTGCAGAAATTATCGCGGGAGGTAACACATCTTATGCAAGCACAAATATTGCAATTTCTCAATAACACCTATCCTGTTCAACTCTCCAATATGGAGGCCGTTACCAATGAAATGTACCGTTGCCACTCGGAAAAGGGGACCTTCTTCGCCCGAATTACGAATTATAAGACCTATGAAGAACAATTAGCTGAAGTGAACTGGACTACTTATCTGTTCAACCGGGGCGTACGGGTGCCGGAGGTTGTACCTACTGAACAGAATTCGCTTATCAGCACCCTGCTGCTGGATGAAGAATCGAAGTTCGTAATCTTGTTCCGGGCGGCAGCTGGAATCCACCTGCCCCGGGCCAAATGGGACAAAACCATACTCAGAACCCTGGGACAGCAAATAGGCAGAATGCATCAGGTGAGCAAAGAATATCAGCAGTCTGAAGCTGCCCAGCCGATTCCGCATTGGTATGATAACGATGAATATGATTTTCTCAAGTACATTCCTGCCGAAGAGCGGGCCATACGGGATATTGCGAAGGATGTGCTCAAGCAGATCCGAATGCTGCCCAAAGATGAGGCGAACTACGGCTTAATCCACGGTGACCTATGGCTGAACAATACCCTGGTGGACAGTGACTCTGCGCTGACGATGATTGATTTTCAGGATTGCGAACGGCATTATTATGCCTATGATTTAGCTGTGCCCATCTATTCTGCACTGGAGTACTCCTTCGCGGGGGGACAGAACCTCATGGACTATAAGCGTGCGATAACTAAGGCAATCACGGACGGATATAAGGAAGAGCATCCCCTCTCCGCTGAGATGTCCAGAAAACTGCCGCTGTTTATGAGACTGAAAGAGCTGTTTGTGTACAACCTGATGCATATGTATTGGAACTTCGAGGAGCTTAGCGAGGAGCAGGTGCGGATTCTGAATCTGTACAGAAGCAAGATTGAGTTCATGCATACGTGAGGTGAGTGAAGTGTATGATTACATTAGCATCCATTCCATTGATTACGCCACAAGCGTAAAAACAGAAGTGCTGGAGCGGTTTGTCGTGCAGACCCTGGGGTTTGAGCAGACCGGACCGCTGCAATTCTCCAAAGCGCTCTATGGTGCACACGTAGGGCTGAAGGGGATCGCTGCCAACCCGGACGGCAGTTACGCTTACTATACCCTGGAAGGGGTTGAAGAGGTGAACCTGGTCGAGGTCATTCTGCCCACAACTAAGATAGATGCGCCATTGGAGCGTGCGATAACCGGGTTGGTGATGGCCATTGTTGACGAATTCGGCTGGTGCATCGATGAGGACCATGGGTTGGATACTTGATGCAATCAGACCTATTCTATGTGTTTGCATATTGTATGCTGTTTTCCACATACATTCGAGCCATGCTACTGCATGTGAGCACAATGTATGCTGTTTTCCGCATACATTCGGGACATATGCCGGTATGTGAGCACAACGTATGCTGTTTTCCACATACATTCGGCCATACGCCTTCATGCGAGCACAATGTATGCTGTTTTCCACATACAATCGAGCTATGCGGCGCCGCTGTACCAGCCGATTGCATTCGGTTTTACACACACCTTATCGACCGCAGGAGGAAACAATAGTTTCCTATGCAAAAAAAAGCGGCAGCCGAGGACGTTTCGTCCATGGCTGCCGCTTGTTTGTTCCGCTGACTTCTGTCACTTCCCCACTGTCTACTTCAACGCTTCATCAGACCTGCCGCTTCAGCAGTAATGCAGCGCTTCACCCAGCGCGACCAATGCCATCGCCTGGCCGTAGGCCATGGGGGCAATGATAATCCCTTTGTAATCTTCCTTCGCTGCGCCGATGGGAGTCCCGCCGGACACACCGAGCACTGTGCCTTCACCGTCAATTCTGTCCAGGATGGCACGGATTGCCCGCAGAGCAGGTTCGCTGTAGACCTCCGGGAGCAGCCCCCGGCGCACACTGTTCAGAATACCGGCGGCAATCGCAGCCGAACCGGAGGTTTCGGTATAGCTGCCAGAGTCATCCAGCAGGGTATGCCATAATCCGTCCCCGCTCTGACATGCGAGCAAGGCTTCGGCCTGGGCCTGTAGCGTCTGCTGTAGATAGCTGAAGACTCCGTCTGCCAGATAGGGCCGCATCAGCTCCAGATATTCCGGCAGGCCGAGGGCAAACCAGCCGTTGCCGCGGCACCAGAAGGCTTCGCTAAAGTTATGGCGCTCTGCAAAATGCCAGCCGTGGAAGAAGAAGCCGGTTTTTTTGTCATACAAATATTTAATATGCAGCAGCAGCTGATGCAGCGAGGTCTCGCGCCACTCCGGGTTGTCGTACTTCACACCCATTTTGGCAGTGAACAGAATCGCCATGAACAGTGTATCAATCCAGATCTCGTTCTCATGGAGCGAGACCTCATGCTTCTGAGTCCCCGTAGTCACATGCTGATAGCCTTGCTCCAGCGTCCGGGGCAGGCCGTGCATCAGCCATTCTATCCATTCGAGACTCAGCTCCCCGGCCTCCTCCAGCTCCATCAGCGACAGCAGCGGGGCAGTTGTATTAATATTCCGGCTGGGCAGTCCCTTCTCCATCTGCCGGGCCATCCACGGCTTGGTGTATTCCGCATAGCGGCCATCCCCGAAATGCCGGTCAAGCTTTTGCAGGCCATACAGCCCCACACCCTGCGGCCAATCCCACTCTTCCATCCCGAAGTCCCTGGCAAAATACCCCCGGCGCTCCGCATCCTCCCCCAGGTTCTGCAATTCCGCTTCATTATCCGGCCGGCCCAGCTTCAGCAGCTTATTTGTGACCAGGTCCAGCTTCTGCATAACCTCTTCCTTGCTCACACAGCTAACCGGCACCGCTTGCTTCTCTGTTACTTCCAATGTCCATAACCTCCTTCATCTACATGCGTTCCGCGCAGCTTGATTCTGAACGTTCTGATCTCATACGGCTTCACCTGGAAGCTCAGCTCCTCTGCTTCCTGCCAGTCTCCCAGCGGCTCCTCCATCAGGTTGCATTCCTGCCAGGAGGCGATCTCGTAAGCGCTGTCTATAGTAACCTTCGTACGTGAACCTGCATATTCATGCAGACGCAGCACCACATCCTTGCCGTCCTCCGAACGTTTGATAGCATCCACTGTCACATGTGCGCCGTCAACATAGAGCAGCGGGTTCCCTTCCAGCTCACCTGCTACACTGCGCAGCGGATGATTCAGCTCCCATGCTTCCTGGACGACCCTGCCTTCAACGAAATCACCGGTATGCGGATAGAGTGCATACGTAAAGGCATGATGCCCCTGATCCTGCTGCGGATCGGGATGAACCGCCGACTTAAGCAGCGTCAGCCGGAGCACGCTGTCCTTGATGTCATAGCCGTATTTGCAGTCGTTGAGCAGCGCTATCCCATAGCCCTTCTCGCAGATATCCGCCCACTGATGGCCCACCGTTTCGAAGCGGGCGTAATCCCAGCTCGTATTCCAGTGTGTAGGGCGCTTCACATTGCCAAACTGAATATCATAAGTAGCCTCCAGCGCATGAATATCCACCGGGAAGGCCACCTTCAGCAGCTGGTTATGCCCATGCCAGTCCATCTCTGTACGGAAATCAATCCGCACGGTATCGCGGTAGAAGATAATATCCTGGGTGACCGCTGTACGGTGATAGGTCCAGGTCATGCGCAGCACGGCCCGCAGCGGGCCGTTCTCGGTCAGCTCACATCCGGTCAGCTGAGTAATCTCGGTCATCTTTTCCTGGTAGAATATATCGATATCCCACGCTTCAAAATCCAGCGGCTTATCCTCGAACACCTGCAGTACATTCCCGCGCTGCCCGGGAGCCAGCAGCTCGCGGCCGTTCTTCCGGTCGATCATTGAAGTGAAGTGGCCATGCTCATTCCACACCACTTCCACAAGCGGTGTACTCAGCGTGTTGCCGGATACGGCTGCAAGCGGCTGAATCTGCGTCTCCTGGGAGGCCACAGCTGCTTGCCCGTGAACTACCTTCAGCACCGCCGTACCCAGTGCAGGCACAGACGGAACGTAGACCAGCAATTCCCCGTCTGCCGTCCTCTGCTGCCACAGACGGTTCCTGTCAGCATTATGAACACTTACGGAATCTGCGGCATCTATTGGAAGCAGTGCATAACGCGGACGGTTCCAATTCGAGCTGTTCAGCAGAGTGAACGTTTGCAGGTCTGGCTTATTGCTGCTATTAGCATCAGCCACACCGTGGATCAGAGCAAGTGAGCGCGCCTCGCCTTCTGCATATTCAGCATCACTGTCCTCGTAGACCTCAGCAATCGACGAACCGGGGATGATATCATGGAACTGGTTGCGCAGCAGAATCTCCCAGATCCCGGTCAGTTCAGCCGCAGGATAAGCGGTTTCAAGATTCCCCTGTCTTACACCCATCAGCGTATGCAGCCACTCGGCATCGCGCAACAGCAGCTCCAGGCGGCGGTTATATTTCTTGTTGCGGGCTTGCGAGGTATAAGTGCCCCGGTGGCATTCGAAATACAGCTCACCGTTCCAGGTGTGTACGAACGCCTCCGTCTTCCCGATCCGTTCATGCAGTCCGGTGAAATACTCTCCGGCACTGCCCATCTCAATCTTCGGAATGCCCGGAAGCTTGTCGAAGCGCCGGCGAAGCTCCAGCATCTCCCGCGTCGGCCCGCCGCCCCCGTCACCCCAGCCGTATGCGAACATCAGGTGATCGTTGATCTCCTTATCCTGATAGGAATTCCAGATCCCGCGCAGCAGCCCAGCCGTCATCCGTCCGTTATAGGTGTATTCAGCCCCATCCTTCTCGGAGGTCGTGATGAAATGCGTCAGCACCTCTGAGCCGTCCATCCCCCGCCACCAGAAGGTGTCATGCGGCATCCGGTTGAACTGATTCCAGCTGATTTTGGTCGTCATGAACGTGTCAATGCCCGATTTGCGCAAAATCTGCGGCAACGCCCAGCTGTATCCGAAGACATCCGGCAGCCACAGGTATTTGCTCTCTACGCCGAATTGTTCACGGAGATAGCGTTTGCCCAGCATAATCTGGCGGACCAGCGACTCGCCGGACGGGATATTACAATCCGACTCCAGCCACATTGCCCCTTCCGCTTCCCAGCGTCCTTCCTTAACCTTCCCTTTGATCCGCCCGAACAGCTCCGGATAATCCTGCTCCAGATAAGCGTACAACTGAGGCTGCGTCTGCAGGAACTGGTACTCCGGGAACTCCTCCATTAGCCGTAATACAGTGGAGAAGGAACGGGCAGTCTTCTCGCGGGTATGCTTAAGCCGCCACAGCCAGGCAACATCAATATGGGTATGGCCCACAGCGGTAAGCGTTACGTCAAAAGTCTGCGGCATCGCCTCTATCGCCTGATTCAGACTGGCACCAGCCTGGTACAGCGAAGCCGTATGCTCTGGCGAACCCGGCTCCGACCAGTCGATCAGACGGAAGGCCTCATTCAGCGCTCTTAACAGCCACTGCTTCTCCGGCTGGTCTCTGCCGAGGTAACGGAAGGTGTCGAGCGCCGCCTTCGACATGTAGAACAGATCATCAATGCCCTCGTCCAAATAGCCGATAAATGCTTCACTGAGCCGGTGCTCCTGAATTCTGGGCACTCCGCCGCCCTCAAGTCCCGACCACAGCCGGAAGGCCAGCTCTACCGTCTGTCCGCCCCATTCATCACCGAAGATTACCTCCCGATGGTTGTTATCTACGCCCTGATAAGGCGAGCCGTTCACGAACAGCAGCGATTCGAAGCCGGAGTTATTGAAATCCCCTGTTTTGCCAAAATCAAATCTGCCGGCTATTTTGAAGCCTGCCTGACTAGGCGGCAGTACAACCTCCGTGCGCAGCCAGATGTAACGGTCCCGCCCGCGCCAATGCTCCTGAAGCCTGATGATGCCATCAAAGGACACCGACTCCGGGTATACACCGTTAGCCCCTTCCTCATCCTCAGCGAACGCGAACTCTGTAAGCTCCTGGAGCTTAAGATATCTATACTTTTCTACTTCAGCCTGGCGTTTGATCAGCTTTTCTTCTGTGAATAACATCCCTATCACTCCCTGTATCCGCTTTCATATGGTTACTATAGCAAACCTTTCACTCCAAAAACTACCCTACTCTTGCTGCATTCCGCACTATACATTGCATATTTTGCTTTTTCGGGCCTATAATATACAGGTGGAAACGGCTTAGGCTTCTTTAGTAAAAAGGCAACGGTGAGGAGAGAGGCTATGCTTGACAGCGACCTGTTATACGAACAAGGATATAGCATCCGAATCAATACCCCGGCTGATCCGCTCTTTTACTATTTTGACTACGATCAGCGCTCTCACGATATCAATATGGAGTTTCAGCACGATCATGACTTTTATGAGATTCATATTCTGCTGGATTCCAGCGCTACTCATATTATTGAAGGTAATGTACATGCCCTGCAGCAATATGACATTGTTCTGCTTGCCCCGTACCGGCTGCATATGACCCAGTATCCCGCAGGCCCGCCGCATAAGCGGCTGATTATCAACTTCAACCTGCCCAGGAATATGCCCGGATTTGAGACCGCTTACAATGCTATGCTGCAGCCGTTCTCCGAGGAGGTTCCGATCTACCGGTTCACCGGAGGCCCGCGCAGTGCCGTGTTCGAGCCGCTCAATGCTATTTTCAACTGTTCCCGCAGCGCTTCACCGCTGAACCCTGTGCTGATTCACAGTCTGTTCCAGCAGTTCCTATGCAGTCTGTCCCAGCAGAATGACAAGAATGCATACGTGCTGGAGGAGATCGGCAACGCGATGATGCAAAAAATCTATTCAATCACCGCCCATATTCACAGCCATTACGGCAGCGAGCTGTCCCTGGATACAATCTCCAAGGAGTTCTATATTAGCCCTTATTATTTATCGCACCAGTTCAGAACCGTCACCGGCTTTACCCTGACCGAGTACATCCAAATGACCCGCGTCCGCAAAGCCCAGCAGCTCCTGCTCCACACCCGGCACAAGATCTCCGACATCGCCGGACAATGCGGCTTCAACAGCTTCTCCCAGTTCAACCGCATCTTCAATAAGCAGAGCGGCATGTCTCCCTCCGCGTTCCGCAAGGCGCAGGGTTTGTCTGGCGGAGCTTCGTCTTTGAGTTCGTATTAAGAGGAGGAAAATAAAACATGGAAACGGTAAACTCCGGCACAGATAACAGCAGCAATGTCACTTATACAATCAGCACCCAATATGAAACCTATGCAAACTACGCCATTGAAGCCTCGCTTATCACCGATATCGTGAACGGCTTCGCGGACGATCCGGATGATTTCATCGTCATTGATCCCAGTGTGCCGGTAGAGGGAAGTCTTTATATGCAGGCCGCCCCTGTCCGCCATACTCCTCACAGCATCGTCGTTGAATTGCGCCTCGGTTATCCAGACGGGTCCTTCAGGCATTTCTCCCGGCTGATGACGGACCGGGTCAGCGTGATCCGGCTGCTGCTGGATTATTGGGGCATGCAGCAGCTGCCTGATTATTTCACCTGGTCAGATGTGACGGATGAATTAAGCTAGACTGATCCGGGGCCCGGATACACAGCAGAGCAGCGCTTCTCCTGTTACAGGAGAAACGCTGCTCTGTTAGCTTCTTGTTACACCATAAACTGAATGCGGCTGAGCAGAACCTCACCCCGCAACACAAGATACACATCTGTGGTTCCGGCGTCTATGTCCGCTATAGCCGAGTGGCTGTGCCACTGCTGGACGCCGCCGGACGCAACAGCAAGTGTAGCTGCCAGCTTGCCGGACGGGCTGCCGGTCCGGACTTCAACCACGCCTCCCAAGGCGGAAGATACCAACATCTCAATGCCTGTTGCACCCTCTGCAAACCGGACATTATGGAAAGCGATCCATGCCCCGTCCTTCACCGGATGCACCGCAGCGCCGCCAGCCTTGCATTCATCGAGGAAGACGCTATCGTAATCATCGTAATTCTCAGCCTTAACCTGCGAATACAGCTCACGCGGCGGAACGGTCTCGCCATGCACCCTGATGGTGGCGGACAGCCGGATATCTCCTGAGGAACGGCCTGCCATTACCCGGTATTCCCCATCCTCCACACAGTACTGTTCGCGGCTGACGTCCCAGAAGGAGAGCTCAGCGGCGGGTAAGGTGAAGGTGACCGTCTGCTTCTGTCCGGCAGCCAGCCGGATTTTAACAAACCTCTTCAGCTGCTTAAGCGGCCGCTTGATCCGTGTGGACAAGCACTGGACATACAGCTGGACTACCTCGTCACCGTCAACGCTGCCGCTGTTCTCAAGCTCTACGGTCAGACTGATATTACCGTCCTGCTGGACTTCCTCCGCTGCCAGCGACAGCTTATTATAATTCACCTGCGCGTAGCTCAGACCGTGACCGAATGGGTAGAGCGGCTCACCGTCGAAGTACATGTAGGTTCTTTTGCCTTTGATAATATCGTAGTCCATGAATTCCGGCAGTTGGCTGACGCTGCGGTACCAGGTCATATTCAGTTTGCCCGACGGGCTGTAATCCCCGAATAGGACATCTGCAACGGCATGGCCCAGCTCCTGTCCGCTATGCGAAGTGTACAGCACGGCCGGAATATGCTCGTCGATCCAGGTAGAAGAAATCGGGTAGCTGCCGACGATCACCACGACGGTGTTCGGGTTGGCGGCATACACGGCCTTGACCAGATTCTCCTGCTCTGCGGGCAGTACAATATCCGGCCGGTCAATCTCCTCCTTACCGTTCAAGAGCGGATGGTTACCGACGAATACGACGGCAACCTCAGCGGCACGGGCCGCTTCAACGGCTGCTTCTACGCCATTCACTACCAGTTGCTTATGGAAGATCCGTGCTTCGGAGGAGGGCTCCCCTTCCGAGACACGGAGGGTTCCGTCTCCGGCACTGACGGCAACCGGCTGATCATTCCAGGTACGCAAGCTGACACCGCCTTCGCCTTCTTCAACCAGGTTCAGTGATTCCTTCACATACCAGCCATAGATTTCATCCGCGGAAGCAGTCAGTGTACCGGCATCTGTCAGGGTAACATATTGTCCCCGGCTGGCAGATTCAAGGGTATGAGCGGTCCAGCCCCATGCCGTATGGCGGAACAGCTCCCCGCGCTCCGGCAGATCATGCAACACTGCGAGCCGTCCGTCTTCCCCCGTAAACCCCACGGCTTGTCCGCTGGCAGCGGAGGTCAGAATGATCCGGTCATCCCCGCTCTCGAAGGTGACCTGCTTGCCTGTGAGCTTCTTGATGATTCCCTGCAAAGGGGTCACAGCATACGGCAGCGTACCGGAATACCAGTCTCTGAACGCTTCGTCTCCCAGCGGGCCGATTACAGCCACCTTGGAGAGCGCGGCTGCATTCAGCGGAAGGGCTGCGTTGTCATTCTTCAGCAGCACAATGGATTCCTTCGCGGCTTCGAGTGACAACTCGCCATGCGCTTTGCTGAGAATCGCCGAGTCGTCTATCTTCGTGTACGGATTTCCTTCCTCCGGGTCGAACTCACCGAGCCGGAAGCGGATACGGAAGGTGTTCGCCAGTGCGCGGTCCAGATCTGCCTCAGTCAGCAGCCCTTCACGGATCGCATCGTGAATAACCTTAATGGTCTCCTCCGTCTCTTCGGTCACACTGTCAATGCCATTCTTAATAGATTCCGCCATAGACTGGGCGAAGGACTCATAATACTTATGGTCCTTCACAATGCCGAACAGGTCTCCGGCATCGCTGACAATGAAGCCGTCCATCTCCCATTCGCCCTTCACAATCTCCATCACCGCCGGATGGAGGATAACCGGCACACCGTTCACGGAATTGTAGGCGGTCATCATGGATTGTGCACCGCCTTCCTTGAAGGCAGGCTTGAAGGCTTCGAGGTAATATTCGCGCATATTGCGCGGGTCAATGCTGGACGAAGCCACGCCCCGGTCAATCTCATTATTGTTGCCGAGGAAATGCTTCAGGGTCGCTACCGCTTTCAGATACACCGGATGATCCCCCTGAATTCCCTGGACAAGCGCTGTACTCAGCCGGCCTGTCAGCTCAGGGTCTTCCCCGTAGGCCTCCTCTGTTCTCCCCCAGCGCGGGTCCCGTTCCATATCTACTGTCGGTGCCCACAGAGTCAAGCCGTTAATAGTGGGATTCTTGCGGTAAAAGGCTCTGGCCTCATCCCCGATTGCCGAACCGATTTCTTGCAGCAGCGCCGGGTTCCAGGTACAGGCGAGCCCGCTTGGCTGCGGGAACGAGGTGGCTTTGCCCAGCCAGGAAATCCCGTGCGCACCCTCCGTCCCATGCTTGTAACCGCCTACACCCAGCCGTTCAATGGCTGCCTGATATTGCGGCATCAGACTGACCTTCTCTGCAAGCGTCAGCCGGGAGAGCAGATCCTGAACACGTTCATCTAATGGCAATTCAATTTGTCTAAAAGGATACGCAGCAGCGTCCATATGTAATCTCTCCTTTATTCTTCATGATAACGGTTTCAT
Source organism: Paenibacillus sp. FSL H3-0469 (assembly GCF_038051945.1). NCBI lineage: Bacteria > Bacillati > Bacillota > Bacilli > Caryophanales > Paenibacillaceae > Paenibacillus > Paenibacillus sp. FSL H3-0469. The sequence continues at coordinate 6,343,878 of NZ_CP150302.1, read as the reverse complement.
CTCCAGCCAAGCCCAGCGTCCTCTTGCCTCCGCACAGTCCGGCTGTCCTATCCTCTCCATCTTAGAATATCTTCCCTGACAATAACACCAGCACAATTGGCCCAAAAACCAGTTCATTATTAGGGATTCCGTATTGGTTAGATGCTAATCAGACACATCCTATGCTATTGACGTTATACTATAATTAAACCAAAGATAAGACTACAAGCGATGCGGAAAGGAAGTCCACACACTCTATGCTCAAAAGAACCTATGCTCTGCTCCTCATTCCAACCTATCCTATATTCCTGCTCTGCATGCTGTTCCAGGGAATGGCCATCTCTATCAGCGCTCCATTCCTGGCGGTCTACTTCACAGAAGAACTCGGCGTCAGTGCCGGAACCTTCGGAATATTTACAGCGGTGACCCTCCTTAGCGGGGTAGCCTTAAGCATGTTCATCGCCAAACGCTCCGACGCCGGGCTGAACCGCCGCAGGCTGATGGTGATCTGTATGATGTTCAACGCGGTTGCTTTTGCCGGATACATATTCATTCATGACTTCTACGCGCTGCTGGCCTATATGACCATATTCACCGCATTAGGCGCCCCGGCGATGCCGCAATTATTCGCCAGTGCCAGAGAAGCTGTGAACGCCAGCAGCTCTCCTGATCATGCCTTGGCTAACTCGGCCCTGCGCTCGATGTTCTCCCTTGGCTTCATCAGCGGTCCGCTGGTTGGAGCCGCGCTCCTGAGCCGCTTCGGATTTCAGGGAATCTTCTCAACGACGACACTGATCTTCCTGATCAACGCCCTGCTGGTGTTCAGCTTCGTACGGCCTTCAGCCGCTAAGCAGCAGCCCGAGCGGCGTGTCCAACCGCATGCCGGACGCCAACGCAGCGCCAGGGTACTGGTTCCTTTTCTTATCCTGACCCTGCTCTATACCGGACACTGGGCCAATAATCTGAATATCTCCCTGTTCATTGTCAATACGCTGGGAGGCACTACACAGAATGTAGCTTCGGTAGCCAGTATCTGCGCGTTAATGGAAATTCCGTTCATGCTGGTGCTGGGGCTGCTGTCAGCCAAATACGACAGCAAGGTGCTGCTGGGCTGGGGAATGGCAATGGGGGGAATCTACTATGCACTGGTGATCGGAGTAGGTGAGCTGTGGCAGCTCATCGCCGGACAGGTGCTGCTCGCTTTTTTTGTCGCTGTAATTTCTGCGATTGGCATCAGCTATATTCAGGATCTGCTGCCGGACCTTCCCGGCTATGCCTCCACCCTGTATACCAACGCTACAACTATCGGCAGACTGGCCGGAAGCCTGGCGGGAGGAGCTGCAGCCCAGTGGTTAGGATACCGCCATTCCTACCTGCTCTGCGTAGTTCTGGTAGTCTGCTCACTGGGACTGCTGCTCTGGCCCCGCCGCTCTCCGGACGAGAAAATCACAGCTCCGCTCGCCTCTTAACAGGTGAAGTGCTGTGTATAGTAATAGAGCATTAGATTTAATATTGTGAATATGATCATTATCGGATATGCGTTTACTATTGCAGGAAGTACAATCAGTTACTTGAATGTAAGAGCAGAATTCGGTAACGGGTACAGTATCAGCCTAATAGTAGCTCGATGTTCATGCTCAGACTTTAACACCCCTAAGGTTCATCCTTACAGTTCTAAACCTAATGCTGTATAGTTAAATCTCCATATCCTTACCCGTGTAATCCACGAATCTGAAGTGGCCGGACGGCTCGGCTCTCTGCCCGATCAGGTCCAGAATGCCCTCGGCACTGGTGCGCGGGTGAAGCGGTGCCTTAGCTCCGCCCATATCGGTAGGCATCCAGCCGGGATGGACGCTGAGCACATGGATGCCGCGGTCCTTCAGCGTGACATGGAGCTTCTGCGTGAACATATTTAGTGCGGTCTTGGAGATCGTATACGGATAGCTGCCCGGGTAAGCATTGGTGATACTGCCTGCCTCTGATGAGATATTGATGATTGAAGCATCCGGATCGGTCAGCAGCGGCAGGAGGTGCTTAACCACCCGCATCGGCCCGTACAGATTGATATCCATGGCACGCTGCATCTCTTCCATATCCAGCGCTTCAAGTGCGGTGTCCGTGGCATTCAGCACTGCGGCATTATTGATGATAACGCCGAGTGTCCGGGCCTGCTCTGTCAGGCTGGCAGCAAGCGCCGCGATTCCGGCCTCATCCGTCACATCAAGCGTCACAAGAGTCAGCTTGTCCCCGTGTACTGCCGCCAGATCAGCTAATGCTGCCTGCCCGCGCGTCAGATCCCGCACTCCCGCAATAACAGCATGTCCACGCTCCAGCGCAGCTGCTGCCAGCTCAAGGCCCAGTCCGCGTCCCGCCCCTGTAATTAGAATATTCATTCTATAATTCCTCCCGTCTGAAGTCTATTTGTCATTCTCCAGCAATTCCAGCACTACCTTCAATTCCTTGAACGTATCCATATAAGCATACCGTCCGCCGGTATATTCACCCTTCTGCTGAAGCGGAAATCCCTTGCCTTCAAGCAGCATAATCTTCTCCTTCATACCTTCTACCACGAACGCAATATGGTGAACCCCTTCCCCGTGCTCATTCAGGTAATCCCGCCAGGTGCTCGGCTCATGATCCGGTTCAATCAATTCTAGCTGCAAGGACCCCATGTCAAAAAATGCAAGCTTCGCCCGCGCCCCTGTCCTCTGCCGTTATACTCCGTCCGGGCAATATCGGCTGTGTCCGTGATGCTGATCTGAGGCTTGTCCAGTCCGAAAAAGTCTGCATACGCCTGACTCACCTTCTCGATATCGTGAACCAGAATCCCAATCTGTGTCATGAAGTGATTTCCAAGTAATCCTGACATTCTGTTCTGCCTCCTTTATCTGCTGACCAGACAACCATACCCAACCTGTGAAAGGGCTGTCAAGTTCTCCTTCAGGACGTCTGCCCAAAAACAAAGAGAATGTCTTCACGACACTCTCCCGCCGCTATGCCTCATTCACTTAGCCCCTCAGTGCGCGATAAAAGCCTCGACTTTGTAGCCTGACCCGCTGCTGGTTAATGTAGCATTATAGTACCCCATGTTCCCGCCGGGCTTGCATTTGTAGTCCCCGGAGCATCCGGTGACGAAGAATTTGGTTCTGGTGTAGCCGGGATAGATGTTGTTCAGCTTCCGGTAGAATTTGTGACCATGATGAGTGAAGATCGCCAGCACCTTCTCTCTGGCTTTTGCCGGAATGGCCGTGAAGAACTTGGAGGTCTCGGCCGCGCTGAGCACATGGCTGGAATCCACCGTAATGCCCTGCACCCGGAGCGGCCAGTGGAAATCAATAATATAGAAATACCTGTCATCCAGATTACGCAGCAGATTGAGGCTTGCCGGTGTGAACTGGCCCAGCGCACAATCCAGCCACACATATCTCACCTTGCCCTGCGTTCCCGGGAAATTCATCTGTCCGGCCACCGCCCCTAAATACTGCGTGAACAAGGACCGGGTACTGGCTTCCCAGTTCCCTATAGAGGCCTTGTAAGGGATGCTTCCCAGCGTGGCAGTCACTGTATCCTTGAAGTCCTTATAGTAGGCGTTAGCGTTATTCCCGTGATCCGCTCCCGCCTGGGTATTATCTCCCCCGAAGATGATAAACCGTTTGTTCCCGTTGCTCACCGCCTTAGGCAAAAGACTCTTAAAGATGCTCAAGCTGTTACCATATCCCACATGACTGTCACCAAACACCGCAAATTCAACCGTCTGTGCCTTGATTCTGCGCTTCACTCCGGGAACAGCCTGCCGCTTGGCGCGAAGCACCCGCTTCCGTGCCGGTCCTGCCTTTCTCCTCATCCCGTACCACCCCATCCCATCAAAAATAGCTTCAGAATATATAGTAGTCCCTACTATTTATATGCGGGAGGGATTGGCTGCTCTTGGACCTATGAATCCATCAAGAAGGAATGCATCGGGCAATTAATTCGCCCGCAGTGAAGTAATCTGTTTCGCCAGATACTGCGGTGTATACGGCATGTCCTCCCGAAGCCAGGCGATGATGGTACCAATGAGGGCCGCCGAGCCGTACCACACAGCGATATCCTTCTGCACCGTTGGTTCCGAAGCCTCATGCGCGGTAACCCTGCTCTCCACCCGTGCAGAAATAATGTCTGCCATCAGTTTAAAAAGCCGGTCGGTAAATATCGTACTCTTGCGCGACGTAAGTACGATTTTGTAGAATTTGGCGTTCTCGGCAATATGCACAAGCAGGTGCTCCAGCATCGGCCACTTCTCTTCTTGTGCAGCTTCCGTAAAGTCCGTATCCGCTCTCACCACCTCCAGAACCTCCTCAGCCATATCATCCGCCATTTTCTCCAGCATATCCGGAATATCCCGGTAATGCAGATAGAAGGTCACACGGTTAATTTGGGCCCGCTGTGCAAGGCGGTTGACGGTGATTTTCTCAATGCTCATCTCTTCCATCAGTTCAATCAGAGCCTCTTTGAGGAATTGGCGTGTACGAAGAACGCGCGGATCTGTCCGCTGGGCCGGATTTGTCATTTCTGGTCTCTCCAATCTGCTGCCGTCTAAGGGCAGGCTACAATTTCAGTCTAAAGTGTCGTTTTTCAACCACATACACTACACATATCCTCTAAGTGTCAACTAAATTACATTTTCCCGGAAATCGTTGCTTGATTACATGAAATTTTCATTTATAATCTACTTTATACATTGTAAACTATACGACACATTGTAAATTTAGTCCATGAGTTGGCGGTTTGAAAGGATGGAGAATAGTGAGTAACAAGACAGCAAGCCAAGAAGTTCCGTCCATTTCCAAGGGACCTATTCTTTTCGTAATGATTCTCGGTGCCTTTCTGGCTACGCTGAATCAGACCATCATGAGCGTGGCTACACCGGAGCTTATGCATGACTTCAATATTACAGCGGCCACGGCCCAGTGGCTCACTACCGGCTATATGCTGGTTAACGGTGTACTGATTCCCATTACGGCCTATCTGATGCAGCGCTTCACTACACGGGAGCTGTTCCAGACCTCGATGTTTATTTTCTTCACGGGTACCCTTGTATCGGCGCTCGCAGGCAGCTTCCCGGTGCTGCTTACCGGACGGATGATTCAGGCTGCCGGTGCCGGCATTATTATGCCGCTGCTTACCCAGGTTATTTTGACCCTCTTCCCGCGTGAAAAAAGAGGCGCCGCCATGGGGATGGTCGGGCTGGCCATTATCTTTGCCCCAGCCATTGGCCCTACTCTGGCTGGATATATTATGGAACGTTATTCATGGGAGATGATGTTCTACGGCATGCTTCCGCTCACGGTTATAGTCATCGTATGCGGTTTTATTTATCTGAAAAATGTGGCTGAGCGTTCTTTTCCCAAAATCGACATCACCAGCGTGATCCTGTCGACCATTGGATTCGGTACCCTGCTCTACGGCTTCAGCCGGGCAGCCAGTGCTGGCTGGTCCAGTGCAGAGGTGTTATTGTCGCTGGCCGCAGGCGCTATATCGCTTGGATTATTCATATGGAAGCAGCTCACTTCCGGGAGCCCGCTGCTGGATCTGCGGGCCTTCCAATATAATATGTTCTCCTTGACCACCGTTATCAGTGTGGCGGTTACGATTGTGATGTATGCGGATATGATGCTGCTGCCGCTCTATCTGCAGAATGCCCGCGGCTTCACCGCTATGGAGTCCGGCCTGCTGCTGTTGCCCGGCGCAGTCATTATGGGCGCACTGATGCCAGTCACCGGTAAGCTGTTCGACCGCTTCGGAGCGAAATGGCTCGCCATTATCGGCCTGACGATCACGATTCTGACTACGCTCAGCTTCGTGAATCTTACAGACTCGACAAGCTACGGTTATCTGATGCTGATGTCTACCGGCCGCCGGATTGGCATGGCCCTGTTGCTGATGCCTATTCAGACCCTCGGGCTGAATCAACTGCCCTCCAGGCTGAATTCACATGGCACAGCGATCTCCAATACCGTAAGACAGGTTGCCGGCGCAGTAGGCACTTCTCTGCTGGTCACCGTGATGACCAGCCGTACCGCCACTCACTTCCAGGATATTATGTCCAGCGGCGGAACTGCCGGCGAGACTCAGCAGCATATGATAATGGAGGCTTCCATCCAGGGCATCAACGATTCCTATCTGGTTATCGTGGGCATCGGGATTATCGGGCTCTTCCTCTCCTTCTTCATTAAGCAGGTGGGTCAGGCCAAGGAACCGGCCCTGAAGCAGCCAGCTGTTGTCGCCGAGGAAATCTAAGGAGAGCGCCTGATGCTTTGCTAATTCATAGGCTGCATATAGAAGAAGACCCGCGGAGCGCACTCCATGGGTCTTCTTCCACATCTCGCATATACCTGGCGCTTATAGTACAATGATATCCTGACTGCTTATTATATTTTAAGAAAAGTAAGAGGTGCCCGAATGGCAATTAATTTCACAAGACCGGTGCTGGATCGTTTAAACCAGGAGATCGCAGAGATGGAAGCCGGTATTACAGAGCTGCAGAAGAAGACCCGAAAGACCAAGCTCAAGATCAACCAGCTGGAAAAGGACTGCAAGCTAAGCTCATCCCCAAGCTCCCTCAGCAGTAAAATGAGCCGCATCACCAAGCTGCAGGCTGAACTCAAAAAAATCTCCCAGCAGCAGTTAGAGCTGTCCAAGGAGATTAATAAAAAGAAAACGCTGCGCGCCCAGCTGCCTTCTGCGGAGTAATCCCAGACTGCTGCTCCGGCTACTCCCAATGCAAGCGGCGGCTGTTATTTTGAGGGACTTAGCCGGGCACGCATCCAGATTAACAGGTAAATGACGCATAAGAAAACCCAAAAATAATTAGCGAATATACTTTGCTCCAGCGCTAGGGACAGTAGAACATGGTACACGCAAGTGAATCCCAGCAGTGACACCAATCCTACCGTTATCGTTCTGCCGGATACCTGCTGCGGGAGACTGATTTTGGACAGAAAATAAGCAGCGGCTACCGCTACAGTGATCGATAATACGATTCTCAGATTCTGATTCTCTAGCACATCGTGCAAGGTAATAATTAGCGCCAGCATAAGAAAACCCGCAATGACCTGCAACTTGCCTCTGGTCTTCATTTGATCCCTCCTGGGTATATGATTAAATCTCTATTTCCTGTTATTTTATCCCACTATCTCCCTATTTGTCTGTGATCTATGGCAATTTTTCTTGCAAAATAGAATGCAGAAAGAACCAAAGGAACGGATTCCCTTGGTTCTTCGTCATTTCAGTCTGGCGGATCTGGACTACGGCCCGTTATTCACTGCGCAGGGCAGCCACCGGGTCCTTCTTCGCCGCCATTTTGGCCGGGATAGCACCGCCGAGCATGGTCAGCAGCACGCTGATGACACCCAGAATGAGCGCGTGGAGCGGATTCAGCTGGGCGACATTTTTCAGCTCCGTCAGGTTGTAGAGGACCGCATTGACCGGGATGGTCAGCAGATAAGTGATGCCGATGCCCAGAATCCCTGAGCAAGCCCCGATAATGAAGGTCTCGGCATTGAACACCCGCGTGATATCCTTCTTACGGGCACCCAGTGCACGCAATACGCCGATCTCCTTCGTACGTTCCATCACGGAAATATACGTAATGATCGCAATCATGATCAGGGATACCACCAGAGAAATCGCCGCAAAAGCAATCAGCACCATCGTAATCCCGTCCATAATTCCGCCGGAAATATTCGTCACAATCGCTGCAAGGTCAGTATATTGCACCTGATCCTCTGCCGCTTTGCCTTCATTCCATTTGTCCAGATAAGCATTTACGGATTCCTTCGCACTGAAATCAATCGGATACAGTGAGACTGCTGTCGGGATATCGGTAGCCCCCAGAGTGGCAAGCGCATTCTCCTTCGTGGGAGAAGCCATACCGGCAGCAGCAGCCTGTCCCGCGTTCATCATAGCAGACCCGCCCATCGGGCCGGTTGAACCCGAGCCTGTAAGGCCATCCGACAGCCCCTGTCCCGTTAACACATTGATATCTGCCTTCTCTTGGGCCAGGACAATCTCGGATTCCTTCGCATCAGCAATGAAGGAGGCCGCCAGCTCGTCGGAGTAGACCAGACCGGGCGACAGCGTTGAGATTCTCGACCCTTCCTGTGCGCGCAGCACACCAGCAATTTTAAGCGTAACCGCCTTAGGGCTGTCGTAAAGATCATTCATATTCCCGCCTGGAGCATTGACCACGAACTGTTCGCCGTTCTTTTTATAATAATCGTTGTTCATGATCAGCTTCACCGGCTTGCCGACCAGATCGCTCAGATTGATGCTCTTGGCTTCATAGTCCAGCCCGAGCGCATCCACTTCCGCCTTGGTCATACGGTTGTATTGATCCACGATGAGCACCAGATCTGTCTTCTCTGCAGGGAAGGTTCCTTCCAGCAGGTCATAGTACTGCTCCAGGTAGCTTCCCGAAGCACTATCCTGTTTGCTGGGATACGGAGCCACGGTGATTTTGCTGGTATCCAGGGCCACTGCCTTATCCCCATCCTTGACCAGCATGTTCATCTTCACACTGCGGGTGTACGACACGCCGTCCAGCAGCTTAGGATCAATCCCGTCCAGATACTGCATATACTCCTTAGTCAGCACATTCACATGCATAGCGGAGTTGACAGTAGGGTCATACGGGTAGAGCTTCTTCTCTGCTGGGTATGCGGTAAGCTCCGTGGCTTCTTTGCCGGGAGGGCCCGCATTCTGCAAGTTGATCGCTGTCTGGTTGATGGAAACCGGGAAGTTGGATAAGGCCCCGGTCTCATAGGAGCTGATCTGTTTGTCGAAGCCATTGGACAGGGACAGAATCAGAGCAATACCGATAATTCCGATACTGGAGGCAAAAGCGGTCAATCCCGTGCGCCATTTCTTGGTGGCAATGTTTTTGCCGGATAACTTGAGGGCGGTGAGGAAGCTCATGCTTGTCTGCTTCAGCTTGTACGCACTTGAGGTCTTCTGCGTAGCCAGCGGGTTGCTGTCCGAGATGGCATGTCCGTCCGAGAAGCGGATGACACGGTCTGCATAATTCTCCGCCAGCTCCGGGTTATGGGTAACCATAATGACGAGCTTATCCTCGGCAATGGTCTTAATCAGCTCCATGATCTGCTCACTCGTCTCCGAATCCAGGGCCCCGGTAGGCTCATCGGCCAGGATAATATCGGGATTGTTCGCGAGCGCCCGGGCAATGGCTACACGCTGCATCTGTCCGCCGGAGAGCTGGTTCGGCTTTTTGTGCACATGATCCTTAAGGCCAACCTTCTCCAGTACCTCCAGCGCCTTACGGTGCTTCTCGGCTGAAGATACCCCGCTGAGCGTCATCCCCATCTCCACGTTGTCCGTGATGCTTAAGTGTGAGATCAGATTATAGCTCTGAAAAATAAAGCCGACACTGTTATTCCGGTACGCATCCCACTCGCTGTCCTTGAAGCGCTCTGTCGATTGGCCGTTAATGATCAGCTCTCCGCTGTCATACTGATCCAGTCCGCCGACGATGTTGAGCAGCGTGGTCTTGCCTGAGCCGCTCTGGCCCAGAATCGCAACGAACTCACTTTCTCTGAAATTGAGATTTACTTTATCCAGTGCGACTTGAGTGAATTCGCCGGTCTTATAGCTCTTGGTGATGTTTTTTAATTGCAGCATTGTCCAGTCTCCCTTTCCATTCCTATACTCTTATTCTCTGTATGTGCTTCGTACTTCCTGTCCTGCTGTTCCCCAGTATAATCGTCCAATATAAACTAAACCTAAACTCCCGGTTGAGATTAAGTTGATCTTCATGAGGTATACTGGAAGAATCCGCAAAACATCTATACAAGCTATACGTTCTATTACATGGAACCGTTCCAGGAGGAGAATCTATGTTTACTATTCTTGTAGTGGAGGACGACGCCAAGCTGCGGCAGCTCTTCTGCACTGTACTGACCAGGCACGGCTACCGCGCGGTTCCGGCTATGAATGGCGAGGATGCGCTGGAGATGCTGGATAAGGAATACATCGATCTGATGATCTGCGATATTATGATGCCTGTGATGGACGGCTTTGAGCTGACACGGATGCTCCGGGACAACAACAGCCAGCTTCCGGTCCTGATGGTGACGGCACGGGAGACTTTTGCCGATAAGCAGCAGGGCTTCCTCGTTGGCATCGATGATTATATGGTCAAGCCGGTCAATGTGAATGAGATGATCCTGCGTGTCGGGGCGCTGCTGCGCCGGGCCAAAATCATCAGTGAACGCAAAATCGAATGGGGCCATACCGTGCTGGACTATGATACGTTAACCGTGATTCAGGGGCCTGAGAGCATCGTGCTGCCGCAGAAAGAATTCTATCTCCTCTATAAAATGATCTCTTACCCGAATAAAATTTTCACCAAGCAGCAGCTCATGGATGAAATCTGGGGGATGGACTCCGAGTCGGATGAGCATACGGTGGTAGTCCACATTAACCGGCTGCGGGAGCGTTTCCGGAACAGTGCGGATTTCGAGATTGTTACGGTCAGAGGGCTGGGCTATAAGGCGGTGAAGCGGGGATGATCCGGGGGAACAATAGAGGCTTGTGGTGGTATTTCGTATCGATGGTATTCGTGATTATTCTATTCTTCGTCGTAATTCTGTCTGCTCTGGCCTTCTTATATATCCGCGTGGGGCATAATACGATAGGGCACCGCAATATGTTCCCGCCCCTGCTGACTACGATGCTGTTCAGTCTGGTCATCGGGACTACGATTAGTATTATGGTCGGCAAAAAAATTCTGGCCCCGATCACAGACTTCAGCCGTGCTGCCAAAGAAATCGCCAAGGGCAACTTCGACATCTACCTGAATGAGTCGCACCGTGTAGATGAGATCAGTGAAGTGGCACATCACTTCAATCTGATGGTCCAGGAGCTGCGCAGCATCGAGACCCTGCGCAATGACTTCGTCGTGAATGTGTCTCACGAATTTAAGACGCCTATTGCAGCGATTGAAGGGTACGCCATGCTGCTGCAGGAGGAGAATCTGAGCAAGGAGGAGCATGACGAATACACCGGAATGATTATCGAGAGCTCACGGCAGCTGTCTAATCTGTCCGGTAACATCCTCAAGATCTCCAAGCTGGAGAACCAGGAGATGCTCTCAGAGCTGGCCGAATATCCGCTGGACGAGCAGCTCCGCCAGGCACTGCTGCTGCTGGAATCCCTCTGGGCCGCCAAGCAGCTGAATCTGGACATTGAGCTGGATGAGCAGCGGTATTATGGCAACGAAGAGCTGATGATGCAGGTGTGGCTTAATGTGCTGGGCAATGCGATCAAGTTCACGCCGGAGGGCGGGATGATCTCGGTCGCGCTCCACTCGGACGGGACCTGGATCTCGGTGGTCATCGCGGACACCGGCATCGGCATGACCCCGAAGGTGCGCAAGCACATCTTCGAGAAGTTCTACCAGGGCGACCCCGCCCGCTCCGCCGGAGGCAACGGCCTCGGCCTGCCGCTGGCCGCGCGCATCATCAGCCTGAGCAAAGGCACCATCGAGGTGCGCAGCGAGCCGGGCCAGGGCTCGGCGTTCACGATTAAGCTGCCGGTGGGCGGGGCAGCTCATTAGGCCCCTGCGCGCTTGCGGCTTTGGGCGTGCGCCCTTTTGTGGCCGCTTGCGGGGGATCAGAGGGATTTATCCCTCTCATTTCCTCCCCATGCCCGCTTTCGGCGGGATCAGAGGGATTTATCCCTCCTATTTCCTCCCCGCGCCCACTTTTGGCGGGATCAGAGGGATTTATCCCTCCTATTTCCTCCCCTCGCCCACTTTTGGCGGGATCAGAGGGATTTATCCCTCCTATTTCCTCCCCGCGCCCACTTTTGGCGGGATCAGAGGGATTTATCCCTCCTATTTCCTCCCCGCGCCCACTTTTGGCGGGATCAGAGGGATTTATCCCTCCTATTTCCTCCCCATGCCCACTTTCAGCGAAATCAGAGGGATTTATCCCTCTCGTTTCCTCCCCACGCCCACTTTCGGCGGGATCAGAGGGATTTATCCCTCCTATTTCCTCCCCACACCCACTTTTGGCGGGATCAGACGTTACAATCTACCATATCTCATTATCCAAAATAGATGGAACAAGCTCATACCGGCATATTCTATTACTTCCTTGCAACAAGACAGGCTTGAGCTTGCCTTTGTCACACAAACTATTCAAGTTTTTCTTCACCGTTCGCGGATCAATACCAAGCCCCTTCACCACATCCACCGGCCGTATCATCCCATTCATCCGGCTCGCCATATGCAGTATGTCGCGCTCTATCCTTGCAAATTGGCTACTCCTCTTAGAACTGGTTTTCAACAAACATGGGGTTAGCAAAGCTTTCAGCAGGGAGATGGTCTACTCCGGTGAGGACTCCAGATCATCGTACGGGATGGCGATGACGCGGTATCCGGCAATTTGCAGATACGTCTCCCGGTTCAGCTCCTGACGGTAACGGGTGCGGTCCGTATTCTGAACATGCGGCCCATATCCCTTGATCTCGATAGCGAACTTAACCTGTCCCGGCTTCCACACAAAATCCACAAAATACGGCCTGCCCCGCCAGTCTGCTACCTCGTACTCGGGATGCAGATCATCCAGGTTACCGAAAATCGGCCACCATACCCGCTCTACAAACATTTGCTCCCCATGCCGGTGCCCCCGATCCAGCCGGTCCAGACGCTCCCCTGCCCTGCGTTTCTTATGGTACTCCGGCCATCTCTGATGCTCTTCGGCAAATCCCATTCCTCTCTTCCTCCTCTGCAAAATCATCTCTCTCCCCGCAAACATAGCTTGATCATCCCACTTGCTCACTCGCTTACGGGGCGTTTGAACCTAAAGTTACTTGGCATATCCACGCACAAAAAATCCCGCACCCGATAAACCAGGGCGCGGGATGTGCTTCATCCGTTTTACAAATTATAGTATCGCCACACTGCAGGCGTCAATAGCATCCTTCACCGGTGGATCAACTTCGCTTCCAGGTGTACCTCTCACTGCTAAAACGTACCTCTCACTGCTAAAATGCACCTCTCACTGCGAAAATGGTCGGGGCGATGGAGGATTCACGGACCCGAGGTTTGGGCAAACAAGCAGCTGCCAGCAGCTATACTCCCGCCAGCTGCTACACTCCTGACAGCAGCTACACTCCCGCCAGCAGCTACACTCCTGTCAGCAGCTACACTCCCGCCAACAGCTACACTCCCGCCAGCAGCTACACTCCCGCCAGCAGCTACACTCCCGCCAGCAGCTATGCTCCTGCCACAACCCTACTTCCCCTCCGCCCAGCACATCCGCTCAGTTCTTATGGCTTCGCCGGACTCGATGGCCTTCTCAATCATCTTGCCGAGGTATACATCCTGCGAGGCTTCCTCCAGCCCGTAGAAGCCGGGGCCGCCAGCGGAATAGAGGGCCATCTTGTCCAGACAGGACGCAATGGCGAGCTCATCATCATACAGACGGGCAGGGATGAACGGATTCGTGTAGAGCCACTGCTCTCCGCAAATAATCCCTTGGAGGTAATAGCCTTCAGCATTCTCCTGCTCTCCTCGGTTGATCCGCTTCAGTTCCAGTTGCAGAGGCACCAGATTATCCTGCTGGATCAGCACCCGGTTGTCGAAGATCTCTCCGCGTTCGCCGCGCACGCTAAGGTGATTCGAGCGCGTCCAGGAGCGGTGCTGGTCCTTGGTGAAATCATATATGCCCAGCCGGTCTCCGAAATCCAGCCAAGCCAGATCCCTGTGCAGCGGAATCAGCTTGTCTTCAGCCGGAGGGCCGCTGCGGGTTGGTCCGCCAACCCAGCTGGATTCGAACCGCATCCCCCGGATGACGGCCTCCTCGAACCCGATGCCGAGCATCCTGCGCATCAGGCTTGCCCCGTGATACAGATGGGATACAGAGACGGTCGCTTCGGTGATTCTGCCCAGCCTGCCGGAGCGGATCAGCGACAGCCGCGCCTCTTGAACAGGATGGTACGGGTACTGCTCTGCGACTTGTATCCAGGCCCCGTGTACAGTCAGCTCCTTGTGCAGCTGCTCCAGCTCTTCCAGACTGGAGGCAGGCGGTGTCTCTGCCAGCGCCGGTAGGCCAATCTCCGCCAGGCGGTACAAATAGTTCATGGCCGCCCCGCCGCTGACAGAGACCACTGCGAAATCCGGGTCCTCATTCTGCAGCAGCTCGTCAAGGGAACGGTACGTCTGAACGCCCCACGCTGCTTCTATCTCCTGTCCCTCAGCCCGGTCCCTGACCACAAGGCCGCCAACCCGAAACCGGTCCGGCATGACCCGGGCAATTCGTAAATAATACTGTGCGCGGAATCCCGCTCCGCCGATAATGCTGAAGTTAACGGGCATATTCCTGTCCTCCTTGATGACACATTGATGTTGGTGCGGCTCAGCCGCAATTCCCTGCTTCGTCATCGCGGCTTCTACCATCATACTTGTCTCTGGTGGATTATATGTGTCATCATTTGATCAGCTCGGTAGGATTCATGCCGGTGATCTTCTTGAATAGCGTGCTGAAATAAGGAATGTTCTTGTAGCCAACCCTCTCTGCCACCTCATAGACCAGCATATTGCGCTCCATTAACAGCTCCCTGGCCTTCTCAATCCGTACCCGGGTCAGGTAGTTGTTGAAGGTCTCCCCGGTGATGTTCTTGAAGATAATCGACAGATGATTGCGGGAGATGAATACCTTATCCGACAGATCAGCCAGCGTAAGCTCCTCGGCATAATGCTCATGAATGTAGTTGGTCATGAAATCAACGACCTGTCGGTGCTTGCTGCTGCCCTTCCATTGGCGGCTGGCGCAGATCGCTGTGATTTTGGCGGACAACCAGCCTGCCAGCTGGTCAGGTATGGCCAGGTTGCCGATCTCCTGGGCAATCTGGTCATTGGTGAACAGATCATCAAGCACGAAGCCCGACTCATACAGGGAGTAGGTGATAATACCCCATAGCTCGCTCCCTAGCATCTGCACGTAGCTGGCGGAGACCCCTTGCTGCGCTTGCAGCTCGGTAATGTATCCGTGTACAAGCTGCTGCGCCTCCGTCTCCTGTGAAGCCTTCATCGCAGCGGCCAGCTTGTAAGAGAACTTCACCGGGAAAAGAACTCCACGGTCCTGCCCGCTGCTGTGGCTCTCCCGGTAGCAGTACACCTCATAGGCCGGGCTGATCCGCAAGGCCCCGTGATCCATCGCGCGGAACGCCTCCTCCGTCGATTCGGGAATCTTCGTCCACGTATCCTTCAGTCCCCCTATACCTATGCGGACCACCAGCCTGAGATACGAGTGGATGCTGTCGACCAGCCGGATTCCCAGCTCCTCCAGCTGCTGTGTGCATTCAGCTTCGGGGTGAATAATCAGCAGAGCCCTGTAGCTGTTCAGCTCGGTGTATTCCATATTGGCGTAATGCTTGCGTGTGACCTCACAGGCAATATTGCTGACCGCGAAGCGCAGCAGATTCCAGTCCGAGACCGAGAAGGAGCTGGCCCGGTCATCGCGGATCAGCTCAATCCCGATAGTCGCATGCCTGCCCTCCAGCCAGTAATGGTACGAAGGCGGAAGATGGGAATTGTTCCGGTACGAAGGCTCCAGGGTGCCGACCGCTGCGGACCGGACCCACTCCTTCTCGACAAAAGGCTCGTACAGCATCATTTTCAGCTCCAGCTCGCCTTGCCGGATCACCTTCTCCTGCTCTCTGATAAGCTCCGCGATCACCTTATGAAGGATCGTTCTAAGCGTAGGCAGACTGATCGGCTTGGAGACATAGTCACTGACCTGAAGCCGGAGGGCTTGTCTGGCATGCTCAAAGTCTGAGTATCCGCTCAAAATAATAATTTTGCCCTTGAAGCCCTCGTTCCTTAATTGCTCCATCATCTCCAGGCCGCTCATCACCGGCATGTAGATATCGGTGATTACAATGTCCGGGCTGGCTTCGCGGATCATCGCCAGACCGTCTTCCCCGTTAAGCGCCTCACCGGCCCACTCTGCATCCAGCTCCTCCCATGGAATCGCCCGCTTCATCCCCTGAAGCACCTGGCGCTCATCGTCAACAATAGCGATCTTCCACATCATGTCTGCCTCCTTAAGCTTCTCTGTCCCGCAGCAGCCGCATTCAGCCTTCCTTCACGGCGAGAGAAGCAGTCAGTATCTGTGCCGGAGCCTCTCTGAGCAGCGGTAGAACAATCTCTACCCGGGTCCCTCCCTCTTCACGTTCCTTCAGCGTAACCCCGTAGTCATTTCCGAAATATCCGGCAATCCGCTCTCTCACATTCCGTATGCCATAACCGCCGGTGTGCCGCCTCTGCGGCCGCGCCTCCGGCTGCTTCAGACCGGCCCCGTTATCATCAATTATAATCTGCAGTGTCTCCTCAATCTTAGTCAAGCGGATGGTGACCTGTCCGCTGCGTTGTTTATTGAATCCGTGTACAATGGAGTTCTCCACAAAAGGCTGCAGGGTGAGCTTGGGAAGGTAAGCCTCCAGAAGCTCCGGCTCCACATTGATGGTGTACTCCAGGCCGTCGCCCCAGCGGAGCTGCTGGATCTCCAGATAACACTGGATGTGCTGCAATTCTTCCGACACCATGATGAAGCTTGCGCCGTTGGATAAGCCGATCCTGAACATCTGGCCCATCAGCTCCAGTATCCGGCTCAGCTCATCCTGTCCGGCCTCAATCGCCATCCAGTTGAGCTGGTCCAGCATATTGTACAGAAAATGAGGATTGATATTGGCCTGCAAGGCCTCAATCTCCGCTTTGCGCTGCTGCTCATACCGCCGCTCCAGCGACAGATACAGCTCCTCGATACGATCGGTCTGCTTGCGGTAGCCGGAGAATAAATACCCGAATTCATTCTCGTAATCTATAGGCAGCTCCTCCCTATGCCCTCCCACAGAATACATCTTCATAGCGCTTACAAGCTGCTTGATCGGCTTGGTAAACTGCTTGCTCAGATAATGCGTCAGCAGCAGGACCAGCAGAATCGCTCCAATCCCGATCAGTCCGATCCATTCCGCCAGTTCGAGACTGCTTGCGGTAATCTGTTTCCAGGAGGTGAATTCGAGCAGTGTCCATATGGAGTTGTCCATTCTGGAATAGACGAGCAGGGTATTGCCCGAATCCTTGTCGCCGGGAATATGAACATAGCCGGATTTGTTGCTCTTGAGGTCGATCCATTTAGACCATTCGTTCTGCTCCAGTGTCTCCCCGATGCTCAGAATTTGCTTCCCCCCGCTGTCCGCCATGATCCGGTTCGACCCGGCGGAGTTACCGGTCAGCAGCGCCCGAATCTCCTTGGCCTTAATATGGACGACCAGCACTCCGAGATAATCGTTCTCGTTCATTACCTTTCTGGCGAAGCTTAGAACCGGAATCTCCCCCTGCACGCTGGGAATGGAATGTTCCCCCGACCAGGCGAAATCGCTTTTTACCAGATTCCTGGACCAGGGCTGCTTATCCAAATCGCGAATATTCCGGAACTGGATATAGCTCTGGCCGTCGCTCGGCATCGGTTCATCCATATACAGGTCAATCCCCTGAATCAACGGAATGGCATAGGTCAGATTGCCGAGGGCACTCTCAACGCTTACACGCTTGCGGTACCGCTCGAAATCATCCTGCCGGTTCAGCAGAAAGGTCGTCAGCTCGTTGTCCCGTGAGGTAGACAGTGAGATCTGCTCAATCATATCCAGCCGGGTGGTAATTTCATTATTCAGTTCATCCAGCAGCCGCTGCTGATAATGGGAGGTCGTCTGCACAAGGGCTTTGGAGGAATTGCTGTAGCTGGTCCAAGCCGTAACTGCAATTACCAGAATAAGAATAATGGCAAAGCTGTGAAAAAACAGACGGTCGATCCTGTACTTTTTAAAAGGGTTGGTCAAATGATCCCCTTCCTTCGCCTCCGGTTCACAAGAAATAAACGGTAAAGCGTCGAATAAGGCTCAGGCGCTTTACCGTTATCGGACGGATGTTTTTTTTAAATCTTATCCCTTTATGCCTGTTGTGGCAATCCCGTCCACGAAATACTTCTGCAGGAAGGTGAACACAAGCGTTGCCGGAACAATAGAGACAAGCGACATGGCCAGAAGCTGGCCCCACTCAGCTGCAGACTGGGAGTCATTGATCATGCGCAGCGCGAGACCCACCGTGTATTTGTCAACCGTGTTGATGTAGAGGAGATGTCCCAGGAAGTCATCCCAGTTCCACAGGAAGCAGAAGATGGTCACCGTAACGACCGCCGGGAAGGCCAGCGGCATGACCACTCTCCAGAAAATCCCGAACCAGGAGCAACCGTCGATTTTGGCCGATTCATCCAGCTCCTTGGGCACACCGCGGATGAACTGGATCAGCAGGAAGACGAAGAAGCTCCCGCCGGCCCCGCCCGCCAGCAGATGGGGAACGACAAACGGCAAATACGTGTTCACCCAGCCCAGCTGATGGAACAAGGCGTACTGGGGAATGATCAGTACCTGGCCCGGCATCATCAGCGTCAGCATCAGAATCGAGAACCAGAATTTCTTGAGCGGAAAATCCAGTCGGGCGAACCCGAAAGCGACCAGTGTACAGGATAGCAGCGTTGCGATCAGCACCATAATTTCAAGCCAGAAGGTGTTGAGATAGAAATCGGTGAACGTGTGTCCGGGTACCGAGTTCCAGCCCTTGGTGAAATTCTCCCATTGCGGGACGGACGGGAAGATTCCCGGTGAACTCAGCTCCGTACTATCCTTCAGCGAGGCGCCGACCCACCAGACAATCGGATAGACCATGATGAAGCTGAAGAGAATCATGAACACATGCCGGAGTGCAGGCTTCCAATTCAGAGTTGTCATTTGCGTTTTTTCCCTCCAGTGTCAGTCTCATAGAATACCCAATATTTCGAGGTGTAGGAGATCAGCAGCGTTGCAGCTACGATAGCGACCAGCATAATCCAGGCCAGTGCAGAGGCATAGCCCAGCTCGTACCGGCTGAAGGCCCGTTCGTACAAATACATAGCGTACACGTATGTAGCGTTCATCGGTCCGCCATTCGTAATCACAAAGGCCGAGGTGAACATCTGGAAGGCGTTGATCACGGCCATGATCAGATTGAAGTAGAGAATCGGCGACAGCATGGGCAGTGTGATGCGGAAGAATTGAATGAACTTATTAGCCCCGTCTACCGAGGAAGCCTCATATAAGTCATTCGGAATCTGCTTCAGCCCGGCCAGGAAGATAACCATGGTTGAGCCGAATTGCCAGACCGTGAGCAGAATCAGTGTACCAAGCGCAGTGTCCGGGTTGGTGATCCAGCTTTTCCCCTCGATGCCAAAGACAGCAATCAGCTTGTTGAAAATCCCGTCTACCCCGAAGATGTTGCGCCAGAGCAGCGATACCCCGATACTTCCGCCGATCAGTGAAGGGAAATAGATCGCTGTGCGGTACACGCTGATCCCTCTGACCGCTCTGCTGAGAATCATGGCCACGAGCAGGGCCGCAATTAGTTTAAGAGGCACAGAGGCCAGCACGTACATGACCGTGACTTTGGCGGATTGAATGAATTTGGGGTCTGCTGTGAAAATCCGTTCGTAATTGCGGGACCCGATCCATTTCATCGGCTGCATCAGGGTGTAGTCGGTAAACGAATAGTACAGCGATAAGAACAACGGATACGCCGTCAGGGCCAGGAACCCGATCAGCCAGGGCGAAATAAACAAATAGCCTGCAAGCGGAGCATTCCACCGGCTTTTGAAATAAGAGCTTTTTTTGGGCGCTGGCGAGGCTTGGGCTAAAGTGGTTGTGGAGCGGTTCATCTGTGGTCACCTCTTGTGGTCAATTTGTATAGCTTAAGTATAGTATTGGTCCACACTCCGGCTAAAGGAGGGCAATGCTCGAATTCTTTCAAAATATAACGATTAATTCGAAAACACGAGTATAACCGCGTTCCAAGTGGAAACGGCAATGCCGTCCTTTTAAGGACGGTACCGTTTCAGCGAGAAAGATAAGGATAATTATAGCGTGAAGCATATAAATTCTTATCTTTTAAAAAGATAAAGCCCGGAACATTGCTGTCCCGGGCTTTCAGTTCATACCTTATTTCTCGTAGGATAGCGAGGCTTCCTTCAGCTGCTTGAACGCCTCTTCCGGTGTGGATTTACCGAAGCTGAGCTGATCACGGACCAGTACCCAGTCTTTGTCCACGAAGTTCGTCCAGCCGCCGGCTCCGGCTGACCAGGTCTGGCCATCCGGCTCTGTAGCACGGAGCAGAGCCAAGCCTACCTTATCCAGATCGCTCATATTAGCTTCCAGCAGAGCGGCGTTATCCTTGTTGGCCGGGAGGCCACGGAAGGTCTGGGTAATCTTGGCCGCTTCAGCATCATTCACGAACCAGTTGATGAATTTCTTGGCTTCTTCGGCATGCTTGGAGTTCTTGGAGACCGCCATGTACATCGACGGCTTCAGCCAGCCTCCGGCCTCTTCGGCACGCGGCATGGTTACAAGTGCGTAGGCTCCTGGCTTAATGCTGTCCCAGGTTCCCAGATTGTTGGAGAAGCTGTAACGGAACAGTACCTTGCCTGCTGCGAGCAGATCCATTTGCGGATCATTTTCCTTATCGGAAGCATTCACATCCGCCGGAGGAACAAGCCCTTCCTTGCGGAGCTCTTCGAACTTGCGGGTCCAGTCCAGATAGGTGGCTTCATCCACGTTGAAGTGGCCGTCATCCGTGATGACCTGCCCTTTGCCTCTGGCATACTGATACGCCGAGTACATGAAATAGTTACCTGCATAGTCGAGGGTGAAATACTGCCCCTTCGGCAGCTTGGACTTGGATTCCTTCGCCAGGGCGAAGAACTCATCCCAGGTCCAGCCGTTGGCCGGATTCGCAATCCCCAGCTTATCCATAGCGGCTTTATCATATACCATACCGAAGGCCACCGAGCCGAGCGGAACGGCATACTGCTTGCCGTCCAATTGGCCGCCTGACAGCAGCTTCGTATCGAATTTGCTTACATCGACCTCAGGAGCCAGGTCGGCCAATTGCTGGCGGGCCATCCAGTCCGGCATCCAGCCCGGGTCAAGCTGAACCACATCGGGTGCGTTGTTGGCCGCAGCCTGCGTGGATAATTTGTCCAGATAACCGTCCATCCCGGAATATTCCGGCTCGAAGGTTACATTCGGATTGTTCTTCGTGTACAATTCCAGGGCCGCCAAGGTAGCTTCGTGACGCGGCTGGGAGCCCCACCACATAATCCGCAGCTTGACCGGTTCATTGGTGCTTGGCGCTTCAGTTGCAGCTGCCGTTGCAGCCGCATTGGTGCCGGCGGGTGCTTCTGTAGCCCCTCCTGCATTGTTTACTTTATTCCCTCCGCCGCCGCAGGCAGCCAGTGTACCTAATATCGCTGTCATCGCCAGGACCGAAAGAGAACGCTTCCATTTCAACATCTTGAACCCTCCTGTATGCATCTGTATTCTCTTGCTACATTGCTATATTAACAAGACGGGTTGGAAGTTCATAGGAGGGCGATGCACGAATTCTTATAAAATCTTACGAATATGCCATCCTGCAGCTAGGCAAAAAACGTTCAAAGGCTGCTCCGCTATCCTAAGATAGTGAAACAGCCCTGAGTGTCAACTCTGAATTAATTATTTCATCATGCTGGCGGCAATGCCGATAAGCTCATCCTTCGTTAGCTCCGTATTCTCCTGGCCGGCGATCACAGAATAGATGACCTTTGCATCGGGGTCAGACCAAACTAACTCGTACTTAAATCCCAAGTCAAGTTCCTTGTTGTCCGAGTCATCCGAGAAAATGGCCTGTCTGCCTTTAATCTCGATATTCTCCATCTTTGTATGTTCACTCCACGAGAGCGGGTCTGCCGGGTTTTGGTTGTTATCCACACGCGAGACACTGATTCTCACCTGAGCCTCCCCTTTCTTGTATACCAGGGAGGAATACGGATAGTCAATGTTCTCCGCCTTCTCGACTCTCCAGGCCAACTGGAAGTTGTCTCCCAGGTCTCTCTCGTTTTCGCCTTTAAGCTCCTGCACATCCGGCACTTTTAAGAAAGAAGGGTTGATGATGGCCTCGTCCAGGGTATACCCTTCCGGCAGATACGCCGGCTGCTCCAGGACCGGAGCGTTGTGCTCCTCTACACTGGTCTTATAGGCGGTATAGTCCTTGAACGTGAGGGGCGGACGATACATATTCATACTCCCCTCTCCCTCCTCTCCTTCACGTGTAATTAGATAGGTGGCATACTCTCCAGGAAGCAAAATCTCCTTCATAAGCTCTGCCCCTTTTGAATACTTCTGGTTATAGAGAATACTCAGCTTCTTGTTGGCTTCATCGTCTGCACCCGGCTCTGCGTTGGGAATATAAGGCTTCAGGGGTTCTTTCGCCTTCTCAATCAGCGTTCCGCCGGAAGCCGTCGCCGGAAGCGGCTGATACGGAAGCACCTTATACTGGGCTCCAGCCCCTTGCCGGACCTCACCCGGACTCTGGGCTTCAGCTCCTTGCTGGAGTATACCGGAGAACTGGGTATAGCCGCCGCCCAGCAAGACCAGTGCCAGGACCGCCGCCGCCCAGCCCTTCACTGGCATCCGCTTCTGTCTCCGCCCGGTTCTTGTTTCCATTCTGCGCATTACTTTAGGTGCCTCTACGCTTGGCGGAAGGGTCTGAAGCAGGTTCTCGTCTCCTTCAGCAGTCAATGCCCCCTCAAGCCCGAGCGCCTTCATTACTGGATCATGAACATCAACGGTGTTCCAATGTGCTGAACGGTCTCCATCCTTGAGAAACTGTTCCTCTGGAGTTAATTCACGCTTGCCCATAATTGTTTCTCCTTTCGCTCAATCGCTTTTTTAAGTTTTTCCCTGGTCCGTTCATATCTTTTGCGTACGGTAGCCGTACTCACACCCAGAATTTCACTGATTTCCGCAAATGATTTATCTTCATAAATCCGCAGGATCAATAAATTCCGGTCCTCCACATCCAGCTTCCCCAGAGCCGCCGAGACCGGCTCGCTGAACAGGCGGTTCTCAAACATTTGCTCGGCGCTCTTCTCCGTAACCTCCTGCCCCAGCAGCTTCCGCAGCTGCTGCCGTGATTTCTGCCGCCGCAGCTGATTGAGGCAATGATGATAAGCAATCTTGTAGAGCCATGAGGTGAAATCTGCCTGAGGCTTGTACTGCCCGATATTCTGGTAGGCCTTGATCAAGATATCCTGTACTGCGTCTTCTGCCTCTTCCTTGTTATTCAACAAGCGGTAACAATAGAGGTAAATCCGTTGCTGGTACAGCCTGATCACATCCGAGTACAAGCCTCCTTCCCCGCCCTGAATCCTTCTAATCTTCTCTTCGATAGGGTCCACGATAATCTCCTTTCTGCAAAGCATATAGATATAACACATGAGCCGTATGTAATGTGACAATTATCTTTTACAAGCGCCACAACAAAAAAAAGAGACCCCCAGATGAATTCTGTTGATCTCTCCGTTGCAGAACCTATGAACCTATAGCTTCCTAAAACCTTCTGTCTGCTCTATTCCAGCTCGACCGTCTGATTCAGATTCAGCCCTTCCGTGTCCTGGCCGGTCATCCGCTTGAACATATATACTGCCTTCTCGGCCAGATTGCCGCTCTTCCAATATTCGGCGGCTTCGGCATGGACCTTGAGCAGAATGACATTCGGATCATCATAGCTTGTCTTCAGGAACGTATCGTACCCTGCACTCCAGAGCTCTTTCTTCTTGTTCACATCGTTTACAATTTCGGCTGTCCCGCGGATCGATACATAAGATTTATCAGCATACACGACATTCACTCGCGGATCATACAGAATCTCCCCGAACTTGCTGGTATCCTTCTTGGTCAGGAACCACAAGTCTCCGTCGAATTCGACTTCCTGGGTCTTCATGGGCCGGGAGACCAGCCCTTCCTCCGAGATGGTGGTGAGCATGGCCATATCGATACCCTTGATCAGCTTGCGGACCGTCTCAACGGCTTCCTCGTGACTATGGTGTGTAGTTGACATCTTTACCGCCTCTTTTCTTCCAGGATAGGGAATAGGTTATCCAAATGCATAGCATTTATTAACCAGAAGCAGCGAAACATTACCGGATGCCGGTGAAATCCGCGAGATCAGCAGCGTACATGCTTGCGCTTGAACCCGATCCGTCCTTTGTCGACAGCCTTCATAATATTATCGTATGCGCTGATGAGCTTACTCTTCGGCTTGTCCTTGTCCACCTCAACCGGACCCACCCGCTCCGCCGTCTCACGAGCCAGCTCATGAAGCGGCGAATAGGATACGGCCACCGTATACATAAAATTGTTCATCGAATACCGGGTGCGCTCCGGGGACTGATGAATGCTCTGCTCGGCCTGCTCCAGCATATCTGCCAGCTTACTCTCCGGGAACTCCTGATCCGGGCGGCTTCCCAGCAGCCAGCAGTAACAGCTCCAGCCTGCCGACATTCGGAGGTCTTCTCCGCTCCTGATCCATTCGTCGGCCACCTGCTGGGCAATATCCGCTTCAGCCAAGGTTACAGCCACAACGAAATCAGACAGCATATAGAAATAAGCCCCGTCCATCCAGCGGTTGTAATCCGCCTCTGTCATCCCGTTCGGATCAGCAATGATCCCGGCAAAATACATCGCATCATAATTACCTGTAGCATACAGTTCCTCAGCCAGCGCCTGATTGATTCCGGTTTGCTTAAAAATTGGCTTCATGGCACCGGTAGCCACACCAAAGAGCGGTTCCCGTGCACCGTTTGCGGTATACATCTTCTTGGTCCGTTCCTTGCCAAGCGCTTCAAGCTCCTGCATCACCTGTTCTGCATTCATTGAACGTTCCTCCTTATCGCTACCTCTGGTCTTCCGCCGGAATATCCGGCAAGTCAGGACGCCCCTTGGGGTACGTCTGCTGGCCGAGCTGGTCGCCAATCCAGGCCTCGCCGTCCTCGCCCATCTCCTTCTTCCAGATTGGAACAATCTGCTTGATCCGCTCAATCACGTATTCATTCGCTTCATAGGCAGCCTTACGGTGGGGCGAGGAGACTGCGATGACTACAGCAATATCGGTAATCTCCAGCCTGCCGATCCGGTGAGTAACTGCAACCTTCGTATCCGGCCAGCGCTCCAGCACTTCCTGTCCGATGCGCTTCAGCTGCGTTACAGCCATGGACGGGTATGCTTCATATTCAAGATACAAGGTTTTTTTTCCCTGCGTGAACTCACGCACCGTACCGATGAATAAGGTAATCGCCCCGGCCTCTCTGCGCAGAACTTTATCGGATACTTTAGCGGGTATAATCACGGATTCTGTAATTTCAAATAACGAATCGCCCATTTCCTCACTTCCCTTCGAGTGATGCAGCAGCTGCTCATATTGTTCGGGTGTATCTATATCTGCCGCGAAATCTTCCTTTAGCCCCGCACCGGCCAGATCCTCCCGTTCCACCCCTAACCAGTGCAGTGATTCTAACAACCCGCCCAGCCGGTATTCACGGTTCGCAAGTCTTGCTGTAATATCCGGCAAGATCCGGTGCGGCCGGTATACGCCGTGCAGCATCTGATGCTTGCCGTCAATCACGGGCAGAACCGCATCATAGCCGCCGGCCTCAAGCCGGGTAAGCATCCATGCGGCGGCCGGAGCTGATATATCGGGGCTGTCACAGCTTACCACCCAGGCATAGTCCGTCTCTACATTGAGAAAAGCGGCATGAAACCCGCTCAGCGGCCCATGCCCGGCATAAACATCCGGTATATATAGAATATCCGGTGGAAGACGTTCCAGATACGGGGCAGGATTGTTCGTGACCACAATCACGCTGGAGCAGAGGGTCTGCAGCTCCCTTACCTGCCGGACAATGAACGGTTCTCCCTGGTAGGTCAGGAGGGCTTTATTGCGGCCCTGCATGCGGGTGTTCTGTCCGCCCGCCAGTATAATTCCTGTCAGCACCAAGGACACCTCCTGTAGTAAATTTTAGGACTGAAGCAGTGACAGCGCCAGTGCGATAACCGCCTGATCCGCAAGCGCCTGATCCCGCAATGGCAATACCGGCGGACTATCCGGGCTAATCCGGGAACCAGACGCAGCACTCTGTAGTTCCGCAGCCTCTCCCCAGCTTAACCACAGGCGTATGTTCGTTGCTTCCTTTTGCAGCGTTATCTGGTCCGCTGTGCGGCGAATTAGGGCGATCTTGGGATATTCCGCAGATTTGAACCCCTCGGCAATTACCAGATCTACTCTGCCGTGCATCGACTCCGCTATTTCCCTTAGTGAAGCCGCGGATCTGCGCATGACCCTTGTTGCCTCAGGCGAGGTCAATACCGTCTCCACTGCACCGTGCAGGAGATGCTTGCTGCTATCCGTCCCCGGATCATCCAGCTGGAAGGAATGGGCATCATGCTTGGCAGAGCCAACCCGTAATCCTTGCGCAGACAAGGCCTCGATTAGCCGGCAGGCGAGAGTTGTTTTGCCGCTGTTCTTGTATCCGATGATTTGCAGTACAGGAACTAGGCGCTGTACCGCCGCATGCTGGGATTCCATAGTCACGGTGTCTGCTCCTCTGCTTGAAGATCTATTTTCGATTATACACTATTCCAGCCGCTGCCCATTCCCCGCCTAATTGCCTGACAGGAAGCCACTGTGCTTCAAATCACCAGCCTTCCCGGCCGGGTACAAGTATAGTTAAAGAGTCTGGCAGCTTACATGTCATGATATATCCGCGAAGGAGGTCTATTACTGCATGAAAAAATACATCCCCAACCAGCACGGCGCCTGGGCGATGCTTATTCTCCCTTTTCTGCTGGGCGTCGCTGCTTCCAAGGGGCAGTTCTTACATATTCCGCTGTTTGTCTGCTGGCTGCTGATCTATCTGTTCAGCTTTCCGCTTTTGCAGGGGGTGAAGACCCGGAAGTTCGCACGTTATGCCCATCCGCTCAGGTTATACGGGCTTCTGCTTCTTCCATTCGCCCTCTATCTGGTGATTGTCCAGCCCGTGCTGCTGGGTTTCGTGCTGCTGCTCTTGCCGTTATTCGCCGTTAACCTCTATTATGCCCGGACCCGAAATGAACGCGCCTTGCTTAATGACATCTCCGCTATTGTGGCGTTCTGCCTGGTGATTTATCCGGTCTTCTATGTGGGGCAGGGGGAGAACTGGAGAGCCGTGAATGAGCTGTTCGTGCTGGCGGTGCTATACTTCATAGGAACTGCCTTCTATGTCAAGACCGTCATCCGTGAGCGGAACAATATCCGCTTCTATTACGGGTCCGTGGCCTATCATCTGCTGTTCGCGGCAGCCGGACTGTTCCTGTTTCCTTCGCTGCTGGTCCCGCTGCTGGTCCCGCTGCTGGTTCTGCTGCTGCGGGCAGCCATTCTGCCGAGGACAGGTCTCAGCGCCAAGCACACCGGTATGATCGAGATCGGCTTCTCCGTCATGTTATATGTGTCTGTGCTGGTGCTGTATTTCTAGGAGCACCACCATGCTTATTTGGACAAAAACCAGGAAGCTCCTTCGCTAGTCTGCGCGAGAGGAGCTTCCTTCAAGTCTTCCAGCCTATTCTACGATCATATCCTGATTGCTTGAGCCCGGCGGCACAATGGGATAGACATTATCCTCCTCGGTGATATCAAATTCCATCACGACCAGCCCTTCCGTATACAGAGCCTGTTCAATAATCTGCTCCGCTTCGGCCAGCGTTCGTGCCCGGAACCCGTGGGCGCCGAAGGACTTGGCTAAGGCAACGAAATCCGGCGAGCTGATCCGCACTGAGGAATAACGCCGGCCCAGAAACAGCTGCTGCCATTGCCGTACCATCCCCAGATACCCGTTCTTGAAGATGGCCACCTTGACATTCAGGCCGTGATCCACGGCGGTCATAATCTCCTGCATATTCATCTGGAAGCTTCCGTCCCCTGTAATACACACCACATCGCGGTCAGGAAAAGCTACGGCCGCCCCAATCGCAGCAGGCAGGCCGTACCCCATCGTGCCCAGCCCGCCGGAGGTCAGGAAGGAGCGGGCTTCCGAGAATTCATAATGCGTAGCCGTCCAGATCTGATGCTGGCCTACATCGGTGGCAATCACCGCATCGCCTGCAGTAGCCTTTTGAAGGGCGCGGATGACTTCCTGCGGGGTCAGCTTAACGCCTTGTTCCCGGCCGGGCTTCGGCTTGCGCTGACGCCAGACCTCGATCTGCTCTTCCCAGAGCGGATGCTCTACTGTATGTACTTGTTCCTGTATTCCTCTGAGCAGCTGCTCACAAGAGCCGGTCACCGCAAGCTCTACTGGGATGTTCTTGTTCAGCTCTGAGGTATCCAGATCCACTTGGATTTTATACGATCCCGGCGAGAACGCCTTCCGCTTGCCCGTTACCCGGTCGCTGAACCGCACCCCGAGACATAACACGACATCGGCCGCTTGCAGCGCACGGTTGGCTGCCACTGTTCCATGCATCCCGACCATACCCAGATGTAGGGGATGCCCTGAAGGGAAAGCCCCAATCCCCATCAGCGTACCCGCTACGGGGAAGCGATGCCGCTCCGCGAATTCCCGCAAGAGTGCAGGGGTCTCTCCCTGCATGCAGCCTCCGCCGACAAGTACCAGCGGCCGCTCTGCACGGCTCAGCCGCTCTGCCGCAAGCAGAATATCCGCTGGTTCAATGGACGGATTCGGCTCGTATCCCCGGATCACCGGCTGAGAGCAAGGCGTAGCCGCATCACTGACAGGAATGAACTCCGCATTCATCACGTTCTTCGGCAGATCGATTAGAACCGGACCGGGCCTGCCGCTTGTTGCTATATGGAATGCTTCGTTCACAATTCCGGGCAGCTCGGCAATGTCTCTGACGATATAATTGTGCTTGGTGACCGGCATGGTCATTCCGTAGATATCCACTTCCTGAAAGCTGTCCAGACCAATAAGGTCAGTCGCTACCTGGCCTGTAAGCACAATTAACGGAACAGAATCCATGAACGCAGTAGCAATTCCGGTCACTGCATTGGTGGCTCCGGGACCGCTGGTCACCAGCGCTACCCCCGGACGTCCCGTTACTCTGGCGTATCCGTCTGCAGCGTGAACCGCAGCCTGTTCATGGCGCACCAGCACATGCTGAATCCGGTCATTATCATAGAGCGCATCATATAGAGGCAATACGGCGCCGCCGGGGTAGCCAAACAAGGTCTCTACCTTTTTGTCAATCAGCATCTCAATCAACAGCTCTGCTCCGTTCATGTTTCCCCTTCGTCTCCTGTCATCCAGATAATTTATCCGCCAATATAGGACATGCCAATCTTGGCCTTGCTTCTGCGGGTCTCTTCCGTCCGCTCATCGGAATAACGGTCGCTGCGCATCTCCCATACCTGCTTAATTGCTGCCAGCAGCTCCTCATCGCCAGCCCCTCCGCGCAGCATGGCCCTAAGGTCAAAGCCCTTGGAGGCAAACAGGCAGGTATACAGCTTACCGTCAGAAGACAGCCGGGCACGCGAACAGGCGGAACAGAACGATTCCGACACGGAAGTGATGAAGCCGACCTGGGCCGTACTGCCAAGATAGCCGTAGCGCTGCGCCACCTCGCCGCTGTAATTCTGCTCAAGAGCTTCCAGCGTATAGACGCTTTGCAGCTGCTGCAGGATTTCTTGCTTGGTGACGACCTTATCATAGCTCCAGCCGTTATCGTTGCCGGCATCCATGAACTCGATGAAGCGCAGTGTGATCTTCCGCTTCTTGAAGTAGGCGGCCATTGGAAGAATCTCGGATTCGTTCATCCCCCGCTGGACGACCATATTCACCTTGACCTCGAACCTGGCGCCTGCCGCTTGATCTATAGCGTCCAGAATCATTCCCGGTCTGAAGCCGCGCCCGTTCATTCTGCCGAACAGCTCCGGCTCCAGCGCATCCAGGCTGACATTCAGCCTGCGCAGGCCCGCAGCATACAGCGGCGCTGCCTGTCCGCCCAGCAGGACTCCGTTCGTCGTCAGTCCCATATCCTCTACACCCGGAATGGCGGAGATCTTGGTAACCAGCTCCGGCAAATGGCGGCGCATCAGCGGTTCGCCCCCGGTCAGCCGGATCTTGCTTACGCCAAGCGAGACGAACAGCTTCGCCAGCCGGCTGATCTCGTCGAAGGTGAGCAGCTCACTGGATGGAAGAAAAGCATAGTCGTCACCGAATATCTCCTTTGGCATGCAATAGGAGCAGCGGAAATTACACCGGTCCGTGACCGAAATCCGCAAATCATGGATAGGCCGCCGCAGCTGATCCTGCAGTGGATGATCATTCATGTGCGTCTACCTCCCTTCCCGTACACTTAGCCTTACAGTACCCAATCATTCATGCCCTCTTCCATCCCTAGCAGCATGACATCTACCTTATCTCCTGCGGCGAAGCCTCTTGTTCCGCCTGGCAGTACTATTAGGGAATTGCCGCGTGCGATGGAAGAGACAGCATTTGATTTGTTGAAGCCGGCAGGCCTTACCGTAGTGCCGTCATATACCGCCCGGATGAACCGGGTGAACGGGCTCGCCTTGGTGAAATCCTCCGCCAGAGCGGCTGTGGTACGCGGCAGATACAGATGGTCCGCCCCCATCATCTTAAGAAGCGCAGGTCTTACGAACAGCTCGAAGCCGGTGAAGCACGCTGAAGGATTGCCGGACAGTCCGAACAGGAATTGATCCCCGGCCACTGCCACTGTAGTTACACTTCCGGGACGCATCGCTACCTTGTTGAACAACACATCGGCTCCAAGGCGCTTGTAGATCTCCGGCAAATAGTCATAATCGCCCACTGACACTCCGCCCGTAGTGATCAGACAGTCAGTCTCAGCGAGTGCTTGCCGGACGGTCTGCAGGCATTCCTCCAGCCGGTCCGCTGCCGTATCATAGATCCGGTACGGGATACCCATCCGCGCGAGCTGGGCGGCAATCATCGGCCCGTTGCTGTTACGGATTTTGCCGGGTACAAGCGGGTCTGTCACTGCCAGCAGCTCGGTGCCTGTAGACAGAATCCCCACCACCGGAAGCTTCCCGGCCTTAACCTCCCCGTAGCCAAAGGTAGCAAGCAGTGCCACAACCCCGGGATGAATGAAGCTCCCGGCCGGAATGACCATCTCCCCCGCCAGCATATCCTCCCCTTGCAGGGACAGATTCTCCTGCGGCGCAAACGCCTTGCGGATCGTAAATGTCTGCCCCGCCTGGACCGCTTGCTCAAACATGACTACCGCATCCGCTCCGGCCGGCAGCGCCGCCCCCGTCATCAGCCGGACCGCTTCGCCGCGTCCGATTACTGCCTGCGACACTTCCCCTGCGCCGATATGATCCACCACCGTGAAGCTGACCCGGTTACTCCCGGAAGCACCGGCCGAATCTGCCGAAGCTATGGCATAGCCGTCATACGGGGAACGGGTGAAATGCGGTACATCATGGGTTGCCGTGAGCGGCTCAGCCAGAATACGTCCATAGCTTGCATGGAGCGGAATGGTCTCCGGACCTGTGCGGCATACTCTTCCGGTTACCCGCAGCACCGCTTCCGCTACAGTAACCGGAGTTCTGGTCTTCTCCACCTTCATCTGCTCCTCACCGGGTGCTGGAATGATCATCCGCTCATCCGTTTATTTCTGCGTAATGTCGCTGAAGGTGCCTACATAGCGGACATCTTCACCGGTCTCATCCTTCACCGCGCTGATATTCAGCCACTGCAGGTATTCTTCCCCGTTCTTGCGCTTGTTCCAGATCTCGCCTTGCCACATGCCCTTGGCCTTGACCTCACCCCACATCACGCGGTAAAAGTCCTTCGGCTGGCGGCCGGACTTCAGCAGGCTCGGCTGTTTGCCCAGCACCTCTTCTTCGGTATAGCCGGTGAGCTTCGTGAAGGCCGGATTGACCGTCTTAATGTGGCCGGACACATCCGTAACGAGAATCCCCTGGCCGGTAGAATTGAACACCTCAGAGGTAAGGGCCAGCCGGTCCTGGAAGTACAGCCACACCACGAGTACCAGACTGGCCAGCGCCACCTGGGACAAGAGCATGAAGCCGATAGAATATTGTCCGGTTGCCGCATGAATCACGGATAGCATAATCGGAGGGAAGAATCCGCCCAGGCCGCCCATCATCGACACAATCCCGTTGGCAATCCCCGCCTGCTTATTGAAGTACAACGGCACCAGCTTGAAAATAACACCGTTGCCGATTCCCGCACTTACCGCAATCGCCAGGCAGCCTGCTGTATACAGGCCCATGTCCGGCATGAATGCCAGAATAATGGCAGCCACGGTGTATACACTGAAGGTAAAGATAAGTAGGAACAAGGGCTGGAACTTGTCAGCCAGCCAGCCGCCGATCGGACGGAAGAAGGTCGCCACCGCGATGAAGCCGGCGGTGCGCATCCCGGCGTCCACTTTTTCCAGACCAAAACTGGATACCAGAAAATTCGGCAGATAAATGGTAAAAGCTACGAAGGAGCCAAAGGTAATGAAATAAAACAGGGAGAACAGCCAGAGCTTCTCGTTCCTGGACACGCCCCTGATCTGTTCGATGATCGGAGTGCGGAGCTTGGGCTCCTGACGGTCCCCGAAGAAGAAGTTGAGAGCGATGAATACCAGCAGCAGGATTAGATACATTTTAACTGCGTTCGCCCATCCGAACTGTGCTGCCAGTATAGGCGCCGAGAAGGTTGTAACCGCTGTGCCGAGATTCCCGATTCCATAGATACCGTTAACCAGACCGTGCTTCTCCTTCGGATAATACTTCGGCAAAGAGGTTACCCCTACAGAGAAGACTGCGCCGCCGACACCCAGGAACAGGCCGCCGATAATCAAATGGGTAACCGTGGACGCTTCACTGATGAAGTAGACCGGGAACAGCAGCAGAATGAAGCTGGACATAAAAATAATCCGCGCCCCCAGAATATTCGCATAGTAGCCCAGCGGAATTCTCAGAATCGAGCCAAGTACTACCGGAATGGCCGTAACCATCGCCAGCCGCCCGGGAGGGATGCTGATATCCTCCGAGATAAATGGCATCAGGGAAGAGATAATCACCCACACCATGAATCCGGTAATCAAGTTTAAGGTTTGCAGCGGCAATTGCATTTTTTTAATCATTCGTTTCACCTTTTCGCCGTTTTTTCTTGTGATGATTTCATGTAATCAATACTTCCTGTACTCATTGTATCCGCCGTTCCCCGGCTCAGATATAGGGGAGTCCCCTTTCCCTGACAGGGGAAACCCTAAAATAACCCCACAAAGTGGGGCTTTAGCGTAGGTGATGATTCAGGTACTTTGCGGGGACCCTAAAACATATAAATTCTTGTAAAAAATAGCCCCGCCTAATTGACTGTATGCGTTACAGAGTTTTAGGGACAGAACATCGAAATGCAATTGTTCAATCCTTACAATATGGAGAAGCGGACACTTTTTTACTGGAGTGAGATGTACTATCACCAAATTCAAAAGGGCGACGATTATAGCCAATTGAAGAAATGTGTTACGATTAATATATTGAACTACTCCTGCCTACCGAATGACCGCCATCATAATGTGTTTCGCCTTCGGGAAGATCATACCGGGATTTCGCTGAACAATGATCTGGAGATTCATGTGATGGAATTAACAAAGCTCGAGGAGCAGGCTATACCGTTAACAGGCGGTTTAATCAACTGGTTATTATTCCTGAAGGGTGTTGAACAACCAAACTGGGAGGTGCTGACCATGAATGAACCCATGTTAAAAAAAGCAATGGATACACTTGAATTTCTAAGCCAGGATGCCGCTACACGTATGGAGTATGATGCCCGGATGAAGTATTTACGTGATGAGGCTTCACGGATGAACGGTGCTAAAGCGGAAGGACGTGCAGAAGGACGTGCGGAAGGACGTGCGGAAGGACGTGCGGAAGGACGTGCGGAAGGACGTGCGGAAGGAATTGCTAAGGGTGAACAAAAAAGAGCAGAGGCCATAGTACTTGAACTTCTTGCGCTTGGAGTAGAAACCTCAGTTATTGTTAAAGCTTCAGGTCTCACAGAACAACAAATCCTAAGGTTAAAAGCACAGATGGGGAAGCACTGACCGTGAAAAGTCCCCTGTTGTATCAAAAAGCCGCCCCAGTTAGAATGGAGCGGCCTGTTTTTTTGTCACGTAATCAGCGTATTTAACTGTTCACCTAAACGTTCCTTGTCCTTCGGACTCAGCTGGTTCTCGCCCATCGGGAAGATCACGGTCTCTTCTTTGACAAAATGGACGGTCAGCACCTCGAAGGCCTCACCCGCATCGTGCACGGCTGAGCGGATTCCCGCGAGTGTCATCTGGCCGATATCTCCCTCAGAGTGATGCAGGAAATGCCCGATGTACCCGTCAATCTCGCGGTGCTCCTCCTGAATGCCAGCCAGCGGTCCCTGGTCGAAGCCGATATACCGGCCCAGCAGCGGGAAGAAATACGTCTCTTCCTTATCGGTATGCTTCTTCAGCGGAACCATGAACTCCAGCACCGCCCGGCGCAGCTTCTGAAGCTGTGTCCTGGCCTCTTCCAGCGTAAGCTGCTCCTGTTCAAACCAGAGGACAATGGCATGCCATTCCTCCATCAGAAAAGATAAATAGCGGTGTTCATTCTCAAGAATGCGCATCGCGGGCAACGTGAACTTAAGGCCTGTATGTTCCGGCATACGGCTAACCCTCCAGTGGCCGGTCAGAAATCCAGCATTTTTTTCCTCAAAGCGTATTCGACCAGCTCGGGCCGGCTCTTAAGGTTAAGCTTCTCCATAATCTTGGCCTTATGGGCCTCCACGGTCTTCACGGAAATATAGAGCTTCTCTGCAATCTCCTTATTCCCGTATCCCTTGGCAATGAGCGGCAGAATCTCCAGCTCCCGCTTGGACAGCAGCTCGAACAGATCCTCGGTCCCGCCAGTCTTGTCCTGCTTAATGAACTCACGAACCAGCGAGGTAGCCATCTTGGGATGAATATAAGTACCGCCTTCATAAATCGTGCGGACCGCCAGCAGCAACTCCTCATCCGGCGCACTCTTGAGCACATACCCGGAGGCCCCGTTCTTCAAGACATGGAAGAGATACTCATCATCGTCATGCATCGTCAGAATGAGAATTCGGGTATCGGGATAATCCTCTTTGATCTTGCCGGTTGCGGTCAGTCCGCTTTCTCCGGGAGGCATGCTTAAATCCATGATCAGGATATCCGGCCGGAGCTTGGCGACCATGGTGTAGGCCTCTCTGCCGTCCGCCGCTGCTCCGATCACTTCAATATCATCCTGAAAATTAAGAATCATGGAGAATCCGCTGCGTACGATCGCATGGTCGTCTGCAATGACGATCTTCATCAGAAGCTCATTCCTTTCCTCGGGCCCATCATACAGGAACCTGCAGCATAATCCGGGTACCCTTGCCGGTCTCTGAATCCACACTGAAGGTTCCGCCCACCAGCTCCGCCCGCTCCTGCATCCCGAACAAGCCCAAGCCTGTTCCGGCAGGCTCATCGCCCAGATGGAAGCCGATCCCTTCATCCTGAATCAGCAGCTGGAGCATGCCGTCGTTCTCGGTCAGCGATACCTTGACACTGTCGACCTGGGCATACTTCAAGGCATTCAGCACCGCTTCCTGACATACCCGGTACATAACCGTTTCAATCTCGCTCCCGTACCGCTTCTCGGACAGCCGGGACTCATATTCAATCATCAGGCCATACGTTTGTTCCACCCGCTTGAAGTGGGAGCGGAAAGCCGCCTCAAGACCGAAATCATCCAGGGCAGCCGGCCTAAGCTCCACTGACAGGTTGCGGATATCGCTCAGCAGACGGGTCATCGACACTTCGGTTTGCTTTACTTTTTTGAGCAGTCCGTCATCGGTTGTCATATATTTCAGCACACGCAGATCAATCACGGCACTCATCAGCTCTTGCGCAACACTGTCATGGAGTTCACGGGAGATCCGCTTGCGTTCATTCTCCTGGGCTTCAATAATATGCTTCATCATCTTGTTCTGGTAGAACTTCTCTTGCGTCTTGAACTGTCTCGTTAAATCCCTGAGCATGAAGACCCGGATTCCATTCTCTTCATCTATAGTGTGAAAGGTTGCGGCATAAGGCACAATTCCCTTGTCCCTGGTCTCCAGATAGACCTGATAAGAGGTGAACTCCTCCGAGTCCGGGGTGTGAAAATAACAATTCAGGCAGGTCCGCAGCTCCGTCTCGCTGGTATATCCCCGGCAGGTTCCGCAGAGTGCTTCAGGATTTCCCTGATACAGCTGCCTCAGAATATCCTTGTCGACAATCGTTTCGGCAGCCGGATTCATCGCCAGGGCTTTCCCTTGCCGGTCAAAAAAGAACATCGCCTCCGAGCTGTTCTCGAACAGCTTCGTCATAAGCTCACTGCGCAAATCCGTAGCGGGGTTCCTCAACTGAGCAACAATTCCTTCCCGTTCAAGTCTCCAATACCGCCCCGAGCTGTCGCCTCCAGGTCACGCAGCATCTCAGCAGTCACCTGCCGGTCCCCTCTGAAGCCGCCCAGAAGCACGCCTTCCACGCGGGCATCATTCCACATCGGCACCGCCCCGATGCTGTTCAGATTCTCCATCTTGGTGATAGGGTAATTGAACAGGCTGTCGGGCTTCACCATGAGCTTCACCGAAGGGATCAGGAACGGCTTGCCGGTCTTGAACACGATGCCGGCAATCCCTCTGCCGGATTGCAGCACAATCCGTTTGTAGCGGTCACTGATATTGCCTGAAGCGTATTTCCAGCGGATCGCATAGTCATACTCCGCCGGTTCGGCGAACGCCAGCGACATGAAGTCATATCCCAGCGCCGCGCGGATCTGGTCCAGCCGCGTCTGGTAATCCACCTTATTCATCATCGCTTTCTCTCCTCGGATCGAACAGGGAAAGAAGTCCACGCTGCTCTCTTCCGTTAATTTGATTTATTTCTTCTGTATAGGATATAACTTCTGCCTACATAATTCAACGGAACACTCCATACGTGAACCAGCCGGGTGAACGGCCAGAAGGCAAAGATCGCGAACCCTGACAGGATGTGCAGCTTGAAGGAGAACGGCACTCCGCTCATCAGCGACGGGTCCGGGCGGAACATGAACAAGCCGCGGAACCACACCGAAATCGTATCCCGGTAGTCGAACTCAGGCTGTACCGCATTCGTGACAATCGTGGAGTACATTCCCATGAACACAATGAACAGCAGGAGCGAGTTAACGATCAGATCGGAGGCGCTGCTGAGCCGGCGGACGTTCTTAAGCGTGAAGCGCCGTGAGGTCAGAATCAGCATCCCTGCCAGGGTGGCCGCACCGAAGATTCCCCCGATGTATACAGCACCGATATGGTACATATGATCGCTGACACCAACCGCCTCCAGCCAGGACTTGGGAACAGCTAGACCGCCGATATGGCCCAGAATGACCGGCATGATGCCGAGGTGGAACAGAATGCTGCCGAATTTCAGCTGTTTTTTCTCAATGAATTCGCTGGATTTGGCTGTCCAGTTGAATTGATCCTTGCGGTAGCGGGCGATATGACCGCCTATAAACACCACCATACACATATAAGGGAAAATAACCCATAAAAACTGACCCATCATATTCATTGACTTAGGGCCTCCTGTTCCGCACAAGCTTTGAAGGTTTCCCGCAACCCTTTAACCAGGTGATAATATGGACTCTCCCGCTGCTCCAGCGCCTTCACCAGATGATACGTACCATCCTCCAGAATCGCCATCAGCATCTTGAAGTTCTCCGGCGCACCAGGGACATCCAGCCACTGCGCGGCATAGATGAATTCGCACATCAGCGGCAAGTAATCGGGCAGCTCGCTCTCCGGCATTTCAAGGCCGAACATTTCGTACAGCAGCTTCAGTTTGGCGAGCATTTGCCCGCGTTCCTTGGCATCTTCGAACTTGAAATAGGTCATATAGAGCGCACAGTCCTTCTGAAAATCAAACGTAGCCGCATAGTTCTCCTGAATCTCTTCCAGGCTGAAGCTCTGCATGTGCTTCCAGTATGTCTGCACGTGGGCATATCCCGGGTGAGCAGGGTCAAACGCCTCTTCCAGAAAAGCCGGATGGAAATCCAGCTTCTCCGGGTACATAAGCTGCAAGGCGAAATAACCGAAGGACTCCTTGTATTGATGCAGTTTGTTCAGATCAATCACGCCAGATCCCCCCGTAGAAATTCTCTTCATACATCTCCTTGCCGGTCTTCATGGTGTCGCCGGAAGGACTGGCCGGTCCGCAGCCGTCACAGCCGGAGCCGAAGCCCGAGCCGCCCATGTCGCTGCCATAGCCAGCCGCGCCTTGCGCGCGATAAGGGTTCATGTGCTGCTCCTTGTGGGAGGTCGGGATCACGAAGCGGTCCTCATATTTGGCAATCGCCAGCAGGCGGTACATCTCCTCGGTCTGCTGCGCCGTCATGCCGACACGGTCCAGACGGCTAAGATCGAATTCCTGACCGGTCGACTGGGCGCGCATGTAAGAGCGCATCATCGCCATCCGCTGCAGGGCTTTCTTCACAGTCTCCGTATCGCCAGCCGTCAGCATATTCGCCAGATATTGAATAGGCGTACGCATCTCTTCGATGGCCGGAAAGATCATATCGGGATTCTTGAGTGAATCCTTGCCCTCAAAGTAGTTCATGATCGGGCTAAGCGGCGGTACATACCATACCATCGGCAGCGTCCGGTATTCCGGGTGCAGCGGGAAGGCCAGCTTATGCTCAATGGCCAGCTTGTAGACCGGTGAGTTCTGGGCAGCCTCCAGCCAATCCTCGGAGATGCCATCCCGTCTTGCCTGGGCTCTAACCTCTGGATCATGCGGATTCAGGAACAGATCGCATTGCGCCTTGTACAGGTCCTGTTCATCCGGGGTAGACGCTGCTTCCAGAACCTTGTCTGCGTCATACAGCAGCACACCCAGATAACGGATACGGCCCGTACAGGTCTCGGAGCAGACCGTTGGCAGGCCTGCCTCCACACGCGGGAAGCAGAACGTGCATTTCTCCGCCTTGTTCGTCTGCCAGTTGAAGTACACCTTCTTGTACGGACAGCCGGTCATGCAGTATCTCCAGCCACGGCAAGCCTCCTGGTCCACCAGCACAATACCGTCCTCATCCCGCTTGTACATCGCTCCAGATGGACAGGAAGCCACGCAGCTCGGGTTCAAGCAATGTTCGCACAGACGAGGCAAATAGATCATGAAGGATTTCTCGAAGTTGAACTTAATCTCTTCTTCGATCTTCTGAATGTTCGGGTCCAGCGGGCCGGTCACATGCGCACCTGCCAGATCATCCTCCCAGTTCGGTCCCCATTCCAGATCCATCTTCTCGCCGGTGACAGCAGAGTGGGCCCGTGCTACCGGGGAATGCTCCTGCTCCCCGGCGTTGGTCAGATGCTCATAGTTGTATGTCCACGGCTCGTAATAATCCTTCATTTCCGGCATATCGGGGTTGTAGAAGATTTTGCCGAGCGCGATCTTGGACAGCTTGTTCCCGGATTTCAGCTCAAGCTTCCCCTTGCGCAGCTGCCAGCCGCCCTTGTACAGCTCCTGGTCTTCCCAGCGCTTCGGATAGCCGATGCCCGGCTTCGTCTCCACATTGTTGAACCACATATATTCCGCACCCTTGCGGTTCGTCCACGTTGTCTTACAGGTCACGCTGCAGGTGTGGCAGCCGATGCATTTATCCAGATTCATTACCATTGCCACTTGCGCTTTAATTTTCAAGCCAGTTGACCTCCTTCATTTTGCGAACGGCTACGTAGACATCACGCTGGTTGCCGATCGGACCGTAGTAGTTGAAGCCGTAGCTGAGCTGTGCATACCCGCCGACCATCTGGGTGGGCTTGAGATGAATCCGGGTTGGCGCATTGTGGCTTCCGCCGCGCGTATCCGTAATCTCGGAGCCCGGCACTTGAATATGCTTATCCTGGGCGTGGTACATGAACATGGTGCCTCTCGGCATCCGGTGGCTGACTACGGCGCGTGCAGTTACCACACCGTTCCGGTTATAGACCTCAAGCCAGTCGTTGTCCGCTATGTCATGAGCCGCCGCATCCTCGTTATTGATCCATACCGTCGGACCGCCCCGGAACAGAGTCAGCATGTGCTGGTTATCCTGGTAGGTCGAGTGGATATTCCACTTGCCGTGCGGCGTCAGGTATCTCAGCACCAGTGCATCCATCCCGCCCTTCACTTCCTTGTCCCGGGGTCCGAAGACCATTGGCGGCAGGGTCGGCTTATAGACCGGCAACGCTTCGCCGAACTGCTGGAAGATCTCATGGTCAATATAGAAATGCTGGCGTCCGGTCAGGGTACGGAACGGAACGAGACGTTCAATATTCGTAGTGAACGGTGAATACCGGCGGCCTTGCTTGTTCGAGCCGCTGAATACCGGTGTCGGAATGACCTCACGCGGCTGAGCAGTAATGCTCTGGAACGTAATTTTCTCGGCGGCCCGGTCTGCTGAGATATCCCGCAGCTCGACCCCGTGATCCTTCTCGGCTGATTCATAAGCCTTCTGGGAGACACGGCCATTGGTGGCGGAAGACAGATGCAGAATCGCATCCGCTGCCTGGCGGGCCGTCTGCAGCTTCGGCAGTCCGTTCCGGATCGTTTCATCGTAATGCACGCCGCTGATCTTCTTCAGCTCTTCGTACTCTTCGGCAACCGAGAAGCTGACGCCGTGTGCGCCTGTTTTGCCGGTCGCCAGATTCGGTCCAAGCGAGCTGTATTTATGATGAATCTGCGTGTAATCCCGCTCGACAATGGTGAAGTTCGGCATGGTTTTACCCGGAATGGCCGGCACTTCGCCCTTGGTCCAATCCTTGACCAGACCCATCGGCTGTGAGATTTCGCTGATGGAGTCATGGCCCAGAGGGGACATCACTACATCCTTATAGACGCCGGGCAGCTGCGATTTCGCCATCTCGGAGAATACCTCCGAGAGCTGGCGGTAGATATCCCAGTCCGAACGGGACTCCCACAGCGGATTCACGGCCGGATTGAACGGATGGACGAACGGATGCATGTCGGTGGACGACAGATCTGTTTTCTCATACCAGGTTGCGGCAGGCAGGACCACATCGGCATACAGCGGCGTAGTGGTCATCCGGAAATCCAGCGCCACCATCAGATCGAGCTTGCCTTCCACATCCTCCCGCCAGACGATCTCCTCCGGCTTCTGCTCCTCATTCGGTTCAGCCAGCAGACCATCGGACGCTCCGAGCAGATGCTTCATGAAGTATTCCTGTCCCTTAGCGGAGCTTGAGATCAGGTTCGAGCGCCAGATGAACAGCGAGCGCGGGAAGTTCTCCGGTGCGCCGGGATCTTCCACAGCAAACCGCGTCTTCCGCGATGTAATCTCTTCTACGGCATGGCCGATAATCTCCGCATTCGTCTTCTTGCCTTGCTGCGCCGCTTCCTCGGCGAACAACAGGCTGTTCTTGTTGAATTGCGGGAAGGACGGCAGCCAGCCAAGACGCGCAGCCAGTACGTTGTAATCTGCCGGGTGCTGGTAAGCAACATCCCCGCCGGTCGGCGATTTCAGGGAATCCGTGCCGCTCTCCTCATAACGCCACTGCTCGGTGGCAAAATAGAAGAAGGAGGTTGCATTCTGCTGCCGCGCTGGACCCTGCCAGTCCTTGGCAAAGGCAACCGTGGACCAGCCTTCAATCGGACGGCATTTCTCCTGACCGACATAATGCGCCCAGCCGCCGCCGTTGACGCCCTGGGAAGCGGTCAGCACCACCAGATTCAGAATCGAACGGTAGATGGTATCGCTGTTGAACCAGTGGTTGATGCCTGCGCCCATGATAATCATGGAGCGCCCTCCGGTCTCAATGGAGTTCTGGGCGAACTCGCGGGCAATCTGCACAACAACACTTGCTTTGACTGTGGTAATCTTCTCTTGCCAGGCCGGAGTGTAGTGGGACAATTCATCCTCATACCCCTTGGCGTTCAGCAGACTGTCTCTGCGCTTAATGCCATATTGACTCATCATCAGATCGTATACGGTGGCGACATAACGTTCCGTGCCGTCCGCAAGCTTCATCTTCCGGGCCGGAATGATCCGGCTGAAGGTGCCGTTGCCGGCATTGTCGAAGTACGGGAACACGATTTCCGTCCATTCTTCCCCGTGGCCTTCAATCGTCAGGGCCGGCTCCACCTTGCTGCCGTCCTCCCGCTCCAGAATCAGATTCCATTTCTTGCCTTCCTCCCAGCGCTGACCCATCGTCCCGTTCGGCACGATCATCTCCCCTGTGGCTTCATCGAAGATCACCGGCTTCCAGTCCGAATGCGGGGAAGCATCGCCCAGATCACTGGCCCGCAGGAAGCGTCCGCCCTTCAGGCTGTCCTCATGCGGATCAAGCAGAATCAGGAACGGCATATCGGTGTATTGCTTCGCATAATTCAGGAACATCGGCTCCT
Source organism: Paenibacillus sp. FSL H3-0469 (assembly GCF_038051945.1). Lineage (NCBI taxonomy): Bacteria > Bacillati > Bacillota > Bacilli > Caryophanales > Paenibacillaceae > Paenibacillus > Paenibacillus sp. FSL H3-0469. Next base: position 6,301,473 of record NZ_CP150302.1, on the reverse strand, counting down.
GGCGTTCCTGATAGAACTCCTGCAGAATGACATGCGTCATCGCCTGGGCAAGCGCCGCGTCCGAGCCGGGGTTCGGAGCCAGCCAATTGTCGGCGAACTTCACGTTCTCGGCGAGATCCGGCGCAACCGATACAACCTTCGTGCCTTTGTAGCGCACTTCAGTCATGAAGTGGGCATCCGGCGTGCGGGTCAGCGGCACGTTCGAGCCCCACATCATCAGGTACCCGGCATTGTACCAGTCCGAGGATTCCGGGACATCCGTCTGCTCGCCCCAGATCTGCGGCGAAGCCGGAGGCAGATCGGCATACCAGTCATAGAAGCTCAGCATCTGGCCGCCCAGCAGTGAGATGAACCGTGCTCCTGAAGCATAGCTGACCATCGACATGGCCGGAATCGGGGTGAACCCGGCGATCCGGTCAGGACCGTATTTGCGGATCGTATAGATCAGTTGTGCCGCGATCAGCCGCAGTGCGTCGTCCCAGGCAACCCGGACATGGCCGCCCTTGCCGCGTGCCTTCTTATACAGGCTGGCCTTCTCGGGATCTTCCACGATACTGGCCCAGGCATCGACATAATTGTCATGCTCCTGGAGCGCCGTCTGCCACAGCCGCCACAGCTTCCCTCTGATATACGGATACTTCACGCGCAGCGGGCTGTATTCATACCAGGAGAAGGTAGCTCCGCGCGGACAGCCGCGCGGCTCGAACTCCGGCATATCCGGTCCGCAGGACGGGTAATCGATCTGCTGGTTCTCCCAGGTGATAATCCCGTTCTTCACGAACACCTTCCAGCTGCAGGAGCCTGTACAGTTCACGCCATGGGTGGTGCGGACTACTTTATCGTGAGACCAGCGCTGGCGGTACATGTTCTCCCAATCTCTATTTTTCTCTTCAAGAATGGACCAGTTCCCGGAATAGCTCTCTACCGGCTTAAAAAAGTTAAGGCCGAATTTCTTCTTCATCTGTCCAGAACACTCCTTTGTACGAATCTATTCAATTAATCTCATTATGGATCTACCCGGCTGCGCTTCCCATTAGGGAAACACCTATTGAACCTCGGGAATTCCCTCGACTTCATCCCGCAGCAAAAAAGCCTTCCCCCCTGAGGAGAAAAGCTCTGATTCTGCGCTGCTGTGCCGGGCGGGGAGATCCATTAGGGACTTCCCTCTTTCTCTCCGGGGGAAGTTCCTAGCGGGAATTCCATGCCAATACTATATGCTATACTGACCAGTAGATACGTCTGAGATAGTTATAATACGGGAGGATGAAGAAGATGTCAGGACCCTCACTACGCCAACTGCATGCCCATCACGCCATACATCAGGGCGGGCTCTCCGGCGCTGTAGCCAAGACAGAAGAGGTGGAAGAATTGCTGGCGCTTAAGGAAGTGGAGGTGGCCCGCCAGGCGGCTGACCACTTGATTGAGTACTGGGAGACACGGATTCTCAGCCATGCCGATGCGGAAGAAGACGGCTTCTATCAGGAGATGATTGCGAAGAATCCCGCCCTTGAAGAAGCCGTTACCCGGCTGAAGCGGGATCATGAGCTGCTGCGGATCATCGTGCAGGATGTCAAAAGCATGCTCGCCGAAGACGGCCTCACCTCAGAGGTGCTGCACCAGTTCCACGCCCTGCTGGTGGTGAACGCTATTCATAGCCGGGATGAAGAGCGTCTGCTGTTCGGGGAGTAGCATTACTGCTGATCTCCTGCAAAATGGCACGCAGATCATCTCGATTCATCAGCAGATCCTCGAGCGTATACTCATCCAGCACCTTAAGATAGGCGTGCAGGGCCTTGCCCAGCACGCCCTTCAGTCTACACACCGGAGAGATCGGACAGCTGCCGCCTGAAGGGTTGAAGCATTCCACGAGATAGAAATCATCCTCCATCCGGCGCACGACCTCCCCGATATTGATCTTCTCCGGCGCAAGCGCAAGCCTGATTCCTCCCCCGCGCCCCCTGACCGTTTCAATATAGCCTGCCTTGCCGAGTTCATGGGAGACCTTCATCAGATGATTCTTGGAGATGCCGTAGGCACTGGAGATATCCTGTATTGTTGTTAACTCCTCCCGCTGCTTGGCTCCCAGATACATGAGGATTCGCAGGGAATAATCGGTGTATAACGTCAGCCTCATAGTCATGCTCCGTTCTATTTTAACTCAGCTAAATGTAAGTGATATTTATTACAAAGTTTATCATATTTTTTGTCCAATTTGTTAAAGTGGTATTTTAAATATATCTTTTATCTTCAAAACCGTATATATTAATTTTGTACTATATGGAGAGGGGATGATTGATATTTTATCAAAGCAAGCTCGTGACATTGTCAAATCCACCGCGCCCGTCCTGGCGGAACACGGCACTACCATTACAACGGTGTTCTACAAAAATCTGTTCGAGGCCCACCCGGAACTACTGAATGTGTTCAACCACGCCAACCAGGCGCAAGGCCGCCAGCAGGCGGCACTGGCTAATGCGGTCTATGCAGCGGCTGTCCATATAGACAACCTTGAGAATATACTCCCGGCGGTGATTCAGATCGCCCACAAGCATGTCAGTCTCGGCATCAAGCCGGAGCATTACCCGATTGTCGGTGAATTTCTGCTGAAAGCGATCAAGGAAGTGCTGGGCGATGCAGCTACCGATGAGATCCTCACTGCCTGGGAAGCGGCCTACGGCGTCATTGCCGATGCATTCATCGGCGTAGAAGACAGCATGTACAAGGAAGCGCGGGAGCAGGACAACGGCTGGAACTTCTTCAAACCTTTTACCATAGTTCGTAAGGTTCAGGAGAGCGGCAGCATTACCTCCTTCTACTTGAAGCCGGCCGATGGCTCGAATGTACCAGACTATAAACCGGGCCAATACATCTCTGTCCGCGTGCTGATCCCTGGAGAGCAGTACACCATGATCCGCCAGTACAGCCTATCCCAAGCGCCGAAGCGGGATGAATTCCGCATTTCAGTGAAACGCGAGGAGACGAATGACCCGAATGGCGTAGTGTCTGTCTATCTTCATAACGGGGTAAATGAGGGCGATACTGTTGAGGTGAGCGCACCTGCCGGTGAGTTCCTGCTGGATACTTCCCGAACCACCCCTGTAGCGTTCATCTCGGGCGGCGTAGGCATCACCCCCATGATGAGCATGCTTGAGACTGTGGCTAATGTAACACCGGACCGGCCGGTTGTCTTCCTCCACTCTGCACGAAACGAATCGCTCGCTGCCTTCGGGAAGGATATTGAGAAGCATGCGGCGGCGCTGAGCAACGTCAAGACCAGAACCTTCTTCTCCGGCGGGCCGGATGGCGTGATTACAGGCGAAATTCTGAAGAGCTATGTAGATGTTACCGGTGAAGCTTACGTGTGCGGGCCCGTTCCTTTTATGGAAGCCATGATTGGCGAACTGCGGAAGCTGGGAATGACCGAGGCTCAGATTCATTATGAGTTCTTCGGACCGGCACTGCAGCTCAGCAACGCGTAGATTGTTCAGCAAAAAGCACACGGGCCGCCTGCCGAACCGTTACCGGTTCGGAGGAAGCCCGTTTTTTTCAACGTGAGATCAGCCATTCATAGAGTACCTTCGCATGGTTATGGACAGGGTTCTTCGCCGCATAGACCAGCGTGACCTTCTGTTCAAGCGCCCGCTCCCGGATCGATTCCGCAAGCCCTGCGCATGCCGGGTTCTCCTCCAGCTCCCTGGTATACCGTTCCTTGAATGCCGTGAACCGCTCCGGCAGGTGGCCGAACCACCGGCGCAGCGCCGGGCTTGGAGCGATATCCTTCATCCACTCGTCAATGGCCGCCTGCTGCTTCGTCACTCCGCGCGCCCACAGCCGGTCCACCAGAATCCGGTAGCCGTCCCCGGGGTCCGAAGGCTCATAGATCCGCTTCAGACCAATAGCGTACGGAGCATCAGCGCCCTTGCCGCCGGATGACTCTCCCATGCTGCATCCCTCCTGCTCACCACTATTACACCCAATATACCACGGAGCCAACTCTACCTCCAACGGCTGTCGTCCTAGAGAGATGCGGCATGACATGCTGATATTCTGGCGGTCTGTCAGTCCGGCACACTGACTCTGCCACTCCTCTACTCCGCTTCAAGAATGTACCGGTTCCACCGCTGTTGCCAAGCCACATCCTGCCAGAACGGATGATGCGGCGCACAGTTGGAGCACAGCGTCATGCCCCAGAAGCCCAGGGCCATCCCCTTACGCAGCGCATACTCGGCAATGAACTTCCCGACCGGCCCCTCCTCGAAGCCTGCAAGCAGCGGGGTATAGCCGACATAGCCTTCGCCGATTACCACCGGCAGGCCGGAATGTGCAGCCCATTCCTGCGCTTCTTCCAGGCGCATGTCCGCTTTTTGCAGCATCGCCAGCTTGTGGGCTCCGTAGCGGTCATACAGATAGAGATCCCATAGATCAGGGTCGGCCCAGTCATGCAGATAGATCAGCTTCATCCCGACCGGATTGCCCTCCATCCGCCACTCCTGCCCTGCGGGCAGGGTCCATTCCCCAAAAGGCGGGGCCTCTTCCCTCAGCATAGACCGGACAAAGGCATTCGGAAAAGGCACCTCATCATCATTCAACCCTGCAGCGTCCATAAGCTCATTCAGCACGCCTTTGAGATAGAGATGATAGTGGGCTACCTGCAGATTGCGGGCAACATAGGCCTTCGGATAAACCTCGTTCAGCGTATAGCTGGCCGTGATCAGAACATCGGGATGCTGTTCCCGGAGATAACCCACTGCTTCCTCAATATAAGGCTGCATGGCCTCCACCAATCTCGGCGTATCCGCTTCACCGATGCCCTGTTCGACACCCACGGCCGTAAGCTGCCCGAACTCCACTTCATTGTGCAGCTCGGCATAGACAATCTGACCGGCGAAGCCTTCCGCCTTGATGAACCGGATGAGCTGGTTCATCGACCGGGCCAGGGCCATGAACCGCTCTGCGGGAGCAATTGCAGCCAGCTCATCCCGCAGCGCGGGATAGGCCAGGAAGCTGGGGCTCTGCTGATACTCCCAGGAAGACAGCATAATGTAGAGTCCGTGCGCCTTGGCCTGTCTGAACAGCTCCAGCAGATGCGCATGCCCGTCCAGCACGGCACCTCCACGGCAGTTGTACCAGCGGGTACGCTGGCCCACTTCCCCCAGACTGCCGAAGTGCAGCGGTCCGGGGCGTTTGCCTTCCTCCGTGAACAACAGGAACGGCATAGCACAGATCCGGATGGTGTTGTACCCTCTGTCCGCCGCTTCCTTACATCTTGCCGCCAGATCATGATAGGGCTCGCCCGGTAAGGTCATCGTATACCAGGAGAAATCCCACATGGTTAGGGTAAGCTTGCGCGGCAGCCTGCTCAGCACTGTATCCATTTTTTTCACTCCTTAGGATTAGGTTGAATTACCGGGTCGAGTACTGGCTCAATTCCAGCTCCAGCACGCTGAAGCCGTTCGGACGGCAGACGGTTAGCGTTAGTCCCGGCGCAGGAGCAGCAGTCAGCGTAAGGTTCAGGGTGCGGAGCTCTCCCGGCTGCATATCAGGAATCACCTGTATCACCCCTTCTACACTATCCGCAGACACTGTTACATAATAGCCCTGTACGGCATAGCTGGGAATATCCTTCCGGCACTTCAGGGTTACTACAAGCTCTCTTCCGTTCCAGCAAGGGGACTCTGACAGCAGGAGCGGTGAAGAAATCTCACGCAAGGCGGCAAAAGAGGGCTTCACCCGGTTATGCACATCCACCGAACCATGAACCCGCTGCTTCCATCTTCCCTGCCCGTCTTCTCCCATTTGCGTACGGTAATCATTCAGACTAAAAAAGATCAGGGCAGCAAATTGGGGATACTTACGGTAAAGCTCTGTTTTGTGCATAAGGATTTCTGTTCTTCTAGGGTCTCCGCCTTCGTACACCGGTTCGCAAAGGCCATATTCAGCCACTACCACCGGCTTATCCGGATAATCGGCCAGCATTTGCCGGATGACCTCATCCTCATCCAGCCCGCCGTGCCAGGTTCCGATATAGTCATTCCACATCAGCAGGTCCCCGGCTCCCGTAGCATCACTACGCGGCTGCAGGTGCACCGTGTTGCTCACATAGTTAATCAGGCGCTGTGAATCCAGCGTATGGATCTCCTGCTTCAGCTGTTCCATGTACCGGAGGGTGGTCTCCGACTGTCCATTCAGCTCATTGCCCATCCCCCAGGCGAAGATACACGGATGATGGGAATGGCCGCAGATCATTTCCTTCGCCTGGGACAAGGCTGCCGCGAACGTCTGCTGATCCGGTTCCCCCGGCTGCTGCCAATGCGGGATTTCCTCCTGCACAAGGATTCCGTTGCGGTCACACCAGTCCAGCAGCTCATTCCCCTGCTGCCAGTGGAAGCGCGTGATCACAGCGTTCGCCTCTTTCAGCCGCTCCAGCATCGCGCTGAGATCCTCCCGCTTCTCGGCCATGCCAACCGCGGGGTTAGAACCCGGCATCCATTCCGCGCCCATCAGGCGGACAGGCTCGCGGTTCAGCCATAGCTCCTGCCCTCGGACCACAATCTCACGGAACCCGAAGTTCACGGTTACCTCATCATGAAGCTGCCCGCCTTCACGGATGGTGAGCTTAAGCTGATAGAGCTGCGGATGATCGAAATGCCATAAGTCCACCGGGAGCCACTCCATCCCGGCAAGCTGCCAGGTCTCGGATTGCGGAGGCAAAGGCTGGAGATCCCCCCAAATCCTTGTCCCCTCCTTGAGTATCAACGTCTCTACAGTCGCTGAAGCAGAGGGTCCGCATAGCTGCACTTCTGCCAGCAACCGGCCGGATGCCTGCAGGCCCGCTGGTCCAAACCGGACTTCCGGGGTGACGCGGATATGCTGGACTGCGGCCGGGCCGGTTACAATAAGCTGGACAGGCCGGATGATCCCTCCATCATCAGCCCAGTCGAAGCTGCGGCCTTGCGGGAGCGCCTGAGCGGACGGGGAATTATCCGCTTTTACCGTAATCCGGTTCTCCTTGCCATGCAGAATATGCGCGGTTACCTCCAGCTCAAAGGCAGTATACCCTGAGTTGACATGCGAACCGGCCCTCTGGCCGTTGACCCAGATCACCGCATCACGGTAGACGGCTTCAAAATGCAGGCGGAACCGGCTGCCGCTCCACGCCTCAGGAATACTGATGCTATACTCATACCACCCGGCTCCCCGGTGCTCCTCCAGACCTTCCTCCACATTCCAGGTATGCGGAACCGCAACCTTCCTTGGGGCTGGCAAGCCTGTAATCTGCCATTCCTCATGCTCCCCTATACCTGCTGTATCCGCCTGAAAACACCAGTCTTCGTCCAGACTTAAATTATGCCGTCCTGTTGTATGCATACTCTGTTGTCCTCCTTCTGCTTAGAGTTGTCCCCGGTTCAGTGCACTGCCGGCCATCCGTCTGTGAACCCCGGCCCCCTGATGATTAGGGTCCAGGGCCAGCGCTGTATCAAGCTCCGCTGCCGCTGCTTCATACCGGCCCAGCCCGAGAAGCCCGAGTCCCCGCATGTAGCGGCAATGGATGACATTACGCCGGTTGAGGTCATCCTCGAACACCAGGAAATCCGGCAGCGATACGGCGAAATAGTCCAGCTTGATATCGTCAAAGAGATGCCGCTCGGCATAATCGATCAATCGGTTGAAGCGCCGTTTTGCTTCCTTCGGCTCCTGAAGCCTCAGCCAAGCCAGTCCCTGGTAGAAAATCATCTCCGGCGGCTGGTCATTGTAGAACACCGCGCTTACTGGCTCCGACAGACCTTGTGAAGCCGTTCTGTAGCAGCAGGCAGCCTCTTGTTCCTGCTGAAGTCCTTCATATACCCGGCCAAGGTTATAATAGATATTATTCTCCTGCGCTCCCTCCAGCCTGCCCTCGCCCAAATTATGCGGATAGGCCAGCGCCAGCCGGAAATGCTCCAGTGCCGCTTCATACTGCCCGCTCTCCAGCGCCTGTCTGCCAAGACCGCTGTGGGCGAATTGGTATTGCCCGGTCACCTTTCCCTCCCCGCCCTCCCATGGATGGAAGGTACGCGAGCTTATTTCCCTAATTGCTTCGTCATAGTGCTCAAGCTGGTTAAGCAAAGTAACATATTCGATATACAGATCATCCCGCTGCTCTACCAGATTGCGATGTGCCTCTAGATGACCCAGTCGTTCCCCGGCAGACCACGCAAGCTTCTTACGCAGCTGATCCAGCTCATACAGTATCCGCGCATCCTGCGGCGCACAGGCGAAGGCCTGCTCCAATGAAGCGAGCGCCGCCTCAGGATTGTTCTGCTTGTTGTAATAAGCCAGCGCCAGATTGCGGTGAACGATGGCGAAATCCCCTCTCAGTTCACGTGAACGCTCCCAGCTCGCCGCCGCTTCCTCCGGCCGCTTCTTGTCATAATAGAGATTGCCCAGATAGTAGTGGGCCTTATCATCCATGGGGTTCGCCCGGACGGCGCTTAACAGCCATTCAAGCTCGGACAGGGTGTTCGGGAAGCAGTGCAGCGGGCGGGCCGCTTGCCCCTTGCGGCGGGCCTCCCGTGCTTGCCCGACTTGTCCTATACGCTCATAGATTTCGCCAAGGGCATAATACAGCATTGGGTAGACGGATTCGGTGTCGGTGTCGGTGTCGGTGTCGGTGTCAGTTTCGGATGCTCCGCGTTTGACTGCCCTCTGCCCTACGGCAAGAGCTTCCGCATAGAGTCCGCAGTCCATATAATCCGCCATAAGATTAAGGTAGTTGTGTGCGCCACCACGCATAAGCCGCTCCAATTCCGTCAGCGCCTCTTCTGCCGCAGCAGGGTCCTCCAGTGCTGCAAGAGTCAGGACCAGCTCGTTATATGCGCCAAAATCAGCAGGATCAAGCTGCACAGTCTCACTGGCGAATTCTCTCGCCTGCTGCGGCCGATCAAGTCTGCGCAGGAGAGCAGACCTCAGGTTCCTCGCCTTATAGTTACGCGCATTGCGGATCAGCGAACGCTCCGCCAGCTCCAATGCCTCGGCATACCGGCCCTGCTGGCAGGCAATCTGAGCTAGTGAGTAATACCCTGCATCCTGCCAGGCTGCCGACCATACCGCCTTGTAATAGGCGGCAAAAGCCTCATCCAGGCGGTTCTGGCCGCGCAGGGCAACCCCCAGCTGATAGTAAGCTTCGCTGTCATACGGGTTAGGATTACGTGAGGTCAGACGTTCAATGGCGCGGCGGAACAAGGGCTCACTCTGGGCATATTGCCCGCGGCGGAGCAGCAGCGTTCCATACGCCACATTCAGCCGGATATCCCCGCTGTCCCGCTTAAGCCCCTCCAGATAATAAGCCTCCGGCTCAAAGGTGGCATGCCGGTACTGCTCCAGATGCAGACCGGCCAGATACAGCTCCTCTGCTGAACGCAGTTCTTCCGGCGCTGCCAGCGGCTTCGCCGCCTCGGGGATGCGCCCGATCTCCGGCCGCTTCGGCTGATAGGCGACCAGCAGCCTGCCCTCTGCACTTTGGACTGTCAGCTTGAGGTCATGCTCCTCTTCTCCGCGATGCAGTATGACTGTAAGCTCTATGGCCTCTACCGGGGACAAATCTGCGGTCTCCTGCAGATAATCACCACCGGCTCCGCTCAACCGGATAATAGCCTGTTCAAACCGTGAAGTAACATATACTTTCACCACCGCCTGAGCCAATGCCGCATCAACCTCCAGATTGACCGCAGCGTCTACCGAGGCATTTCTCACCAGACCGATGCCCTTATACGGCATGAAATACTGGGTGAAGCTCTTCTCCTCATACGGCTGCAGCCAGGTGAAGTCAGGCTGATTATCGGTGTATACGCCCGTCATAAGTTCAATATAAGGTCCGTCTTCATCGGTCAGCTGGCGGTCCCAGGCCTGCCCGAACTCCCCGTTCCCCCAGGTCCATTGCTTCTTCCCCGGTGAGATATGATGATTAGCCACATGCAGCAGCCCGGCCTGGGCACCGTGATCATATCCGCCGACGAAATTATAATCGGACTTGTAGGCCATATAGGAGGTCGGAACCGGGATATTCTTATAGCGGGAGATGTCCACGCCTTCCGAATAATCCTGTTTGTAGTAGGTGCCGGTCGCAATAGGGAAGCGCGATACATCCCTTTTACCGTGATCGAGGACGGCTGTAACATCAGGCGGAAAAACAGACTGCGTCTGATCATTAACCGCAACCGCCGGATTGGCCCACCAGAGGAAGGTCTGCGCCTGCGGTGTCCTGTTATAGCACTGGGCATTGACCTCCAGATAAGCGGAACCGGGGTAGAGTCTGAATGCAGCCGTAACCTTCGTCCCGTACATCCGGTCAATCTCGCTCACCCAAAGGATAGCGCTTCCATCCGCAGCAGTCTCAAGCTTATATTCTACGGGTCCGAATGTATTCGGGCGGTGATGCTGCGGCCAGTTGAACTCAATGCCCCCGGAGATCCAGGGACCCGCAAGACCGACCAGCGCGGGCTTGATCACTCGGTTATAATAGACAAAATCATAGTTATTCGTCTTGTCCAGCGCCCGGTAGATCCGCCCTCCAAGCTCCGGCATGATCTCTATCCGCAGATATTCATTCTCCAGAATAATCAGCTTGTACGCCTTATCCTGCTTCACATCCGAGATGCTCTCAATCACGGGATGCGGGTATACACGCCCGGAGCTTCCCTGATAGACTCTTTTCTCCAGAAACATAGGATTTGGATCAGCGGCGCCTGCTTCATAGGTTGGTATAATCACACTGGCCTCCCGTACCTGCACCCGGTCCGCTCTATCCGCTCTGTCTGCGTAGTCCGCGTTGTCCGCGTTGCCTGCATTATACGTGTTGTCCCCATTGCCAGCGAAGTCTGTGTTCCCCCCGCCTGCCTCCGGCATCTTACCGCTACCTGTATGCTGCATGCCTTCACTGCCTCCCTTGACTTGATAGTTCTACTCTAGCCTCTGGCCGGGAAGGTTCCAATTGACGAAATGCGGGAAGTGATGGATTATATTCTTATTCTGTGCAAGCTTAGATTCCGGGCGTCACTGCAGTGAATATACACTTTCTCGGCCGCTGGTTGGGGTGGGGGATCAGCCGCTCTTTGCGATCGGATTGCTCTTTTCCTAAATTCTGCCCATAATGCAACATTCCGCCCCTGAATTCAGCCATAAACCGGAAATGTTGCACAAAAAGCAACATCTGTCCTCCTTCCGGCGGCCAAACGGGGAAATTCCTGCATTTTGTGCAACAATCCACTCTGCCCTCCCTTATCCGGGAATCAAAATTGCAAAATGTGCAACATTTTCATCATCTCAGCATTGCAACATTCTCAGCATCTCAGCATTTCCTCTATTCAGCCTCTACAGCTCCATAAAATCTCAATTTCACTTTGTAAGCGGCTATCCTGTTCTAGGCCTTCTGATGAATACGCTGGTGTCGGCGGGCAGGGATTGGAAAGTTAGTTAGTTGGTTGGGCCAGAGTCTAACGTGTGGTTTATATACGATCTATCGGGAGGGGGAAGCGGCATGAATGATAGTAATATCCGTAAGCCGGAAGGATTCGAGGAGGAGAAGCTGTACGTGCTGCCGGAGTACTGGATGAAGGAGTTAGAGCAGGAGGAGCTGACCGCCTCCTTGTTCATTACGGACATCGGGTACTTCCCGAATGCCCGGCATCATTTCAGGGAACGCCTGGAAGGCAGCCCGTCGCATATCTTGATCTTATGTGAAGCAGGGGAGGGCTGGGTGGAGCTGAACCACGGGGAGGCGATGACCCTGCAGCCGGGGGACATGATGATTATTCCACCAGGCACCCCTCACCGGTACGGGGCCATGCAGGAGAAGCCATGGAGCATTTACTGGTTCCATTTCAAAGGAAGCCATGCCGACCGGCTGGTGAAGCTGTTCGGATTGTCCGGTGCCCCCTTCGCCTTAGCCCCGAGCGGCAAGGCCCGGCTCATCGACTGGTTCGTCCCTGCTTATGAGCTGCTGGCTGAGCGAACTTATGCCCTGGCTACCCATGTGCACATCGCTCAGACGGTTAGGCAACTGCTCTCCGGGATAGGCCTCAGTACCGGGAAATCAGCTCAGGAGAAGAAGCGGGAGACGTATCTGGAACAGGCAATCCAGTATATGAACGGACGGCTGGGCAGCACCCTCACCCTGCCCGAGCTCGCTAAGCATGCCGGCGTGTCGAAGCAGCATCTGATCTATATCTTCAACGCCGAGACCGGGGTCTCCCCGATCGAATATTTCCTGCGGCTCAAAATCCAGCGCGCTGGCCATCTGCTCGATCTTACCGAACTCAGCATTAAGGAGGTCGGCTCTGCCGTAGGGATCAACGACCCTTATTATTTCTCCCGGCTGTTCAAGCGAATCTCCGGCTTCTCCCCCTCCAGCTATCGCCGAATTCCGAAGGGGTGAAGCCGGACCGGAGCCGCTTTTCTTATCCGTACCGCAGGCTGCAGGCTTTGATCTACCAGCCTCTGTCATTTCCGGAAAAGAGTGAACCCGGTCCGCCCCTGCTTCCGCCGCCGCCAGAACCGGTACCCTCTGCGGACTGTCTCCAAAATCAGACGGGGAACGGGAAATACCCGGCGGGAGGCCACCGGCCTGTATAACCGGTAATACAACCGCTTGTAATCCTCCCACATGCTGCAATCATCATCCTTCAGGAAATCCGAGACATCTACAATCAGTCCCCGGCCGTCCCGGAGCATCACATTCTTGGCGTGGATATCATGCGGGCGCAGTCCCCGGGATCTCGCATACTGAAGCGCGTTGTCAATGTCTTCAATGGCCTGTCCGGTAATGAGAATGCCCCGTTTCATGGCATCGTAGAAGGTGACTCCGCCCAGCCTTTTGAGGACCAGGTAATCCGCTCCGGCATAATAGCATTCCGAGAAAGCCGGATGCTGCCCAAGGCGGCGGTACACCTCTGCTTCTTCCTCAATGCCCGGCCTGCCCGGCGCGTAGATCTTCACTGCGTAAGCCTCAGCCCCCTGACGGCAGAAGACAGCCGCATAATTTCCGGTTCCGAGTACCCTCCAGAGCTTCGGTACACGACTGACCTTCACCGGCTCCAGCGGATTCACGCTCTCTATTTTAACCAGCCCCAGCAACTCGCCCGTGATCTGCTCCAGCAGCTTGTCCATCCTTCTCACCCCGCAGCTTAAGTTCAGTAATGACTCTATCCACCCAGTGTACGCTATTCCCCGGCGATCAGCCAATCTTGCCGGTAAGCATGGCGAAGAACCGGACAAAAGCTCCCCGGTTCTTCGTATATCCAAGGGTATCGGTTACAATCGCCCATAATGGACACCGCCCGCTATGCCAAATGAATAACCTCATGCTCCTCCGCACTTCGGTAGGTCCCGAATACAAGCTCCAGTGTCTTCAGATTATCTTCGCCGCTCGTCTGGAATTCCTCGCCAGTGTTCAGGCATTCAATGAAATGCGACTGCAGGCGGTAATGGCTCTCTTCAAAATCAAGCCCGTTCTTCTCCGACACGACCGTCTCGGTACCGCTGTTATCGATCAGGCTGAGGGTACCGCTGCTGTACAGCTTGATCGTTGCCTGATCGCCTTCAATAATCAGCTGTTCCTTATGGTCCGGCAGCACAGGCAGCGTGAGCCTGCCCGGCAGATTCTGCCGGGTGGCCCAGCTCATATCCATCAGGCCCATATAATCCTCATAGCCGAGGGTAATCAGCCCGGCGTCCTCCCCGGCAATATACGGGCTGGCCTTCCGGGTCTCCGCATACAGCCGCTTCGGCTCCCCGAACAGGAAGCGCCACGTATCATACCAGTGAACCCCCATCTCATAGAACAGCAGCCTCGGCATCTCCCGGAAGAACGGCTGCGGCAGCTCATTCTCCGGGGCAAACCGTGGTGAATAATAATCCGTGTGAATATAGCGGATCGTCTGGAGCTGTCCTGCCGCTCCCACATCCAGCAGCTTGCGGATAGCTTGAATCGGCTGCAGCCAGCGCCAGTTCTCGGTAACCATCAGCCGGACGCCCGCAGCACGCGCCGTTTCCACCATTTCACAAGCTTCCTCCATAGAACGGGCAAAAGGCTTTTGGCACATGATATGCTTCCCGGCCTGTGCGGCCAGTCCGACCAGCCCGGGATGGGTATCCGGCGCAGTAATAATATCCACTACATCCAGCTCCGCAGAAGACAGCATCTCTTCCAGCGTGGAGTACAGCATGTCCCGGGGAATCCCGTATGCCTCCCCCTTACTGTGCAGCTTAACCGCATCCAGTTCGCACAGGCCTTGAATCTGAACGCCGGGGATACGCTGCCATGCCTGCAAATGCTTATCTGACCAATACCCGGCGCCCACTATACCAATCTTCCACATCCTATTTAGCCTCCAAGTCATACTCATCGTGCAGGCGAGTCATTCTCACCGCCATATAGGTCCGTCCCGGAAGATCGACCCTGAAGGTTCCCTGATAGCTACCCGTAAGCTCTTCCACCGTCATGTTCCAGGTATCCAGCAGCTCCACCTTGTAGCGGAACTCCGGGTTCATCGTGAATTGGCGGAAGCCCGGCCGGTTGAATCCGAAATAGTAGAGATAATATTCATTCTCCACGCCGGCTCTGGGCAGATCCCAATCTGAAGGCAACGGGTTCAGCCCCTCTGAAGGCCCTTCCTCCAGCACACGCCGCAGAAAAGCAATCCGCTCAGGACTCGTGCCATACAGCTGGCCGCCCTTGGCCCACCAGAGCTTATCCTCCGGGTGCAGGTAGGTTTCCCCATGTCCCACATATCCTCCACGGACCGCACCTTCCCAGAAGCGCCGGACCATCTCTTCCCCGGTAATATTTCCCCAGCCATGCTCGACATTACCCTCGTAGACACATTCATCGATTACGACAGGCTTATTCCAGCGCCGTCTCCATTCGTCCGTATTCTCGGAGGTCTTGTATGCATCCACACGCTGAATACTGCAATGCGTAACCCAGGGCTGGTTGAAATCATAGAAGGCTATACCGTTGTGATTAGAGATCAGGTGCCCGTAAGGGTCATAAGACGTTACAATATGCGCGTACCTCTCCCAGTCGGCCAGCAGCTTGTTGCTCATGAAATCATATTCATTGGCCAGCGACCACCAGATATGGCGGTAAGCCGAGAGTCTGGCTACAAGGTACCGGAGATAGCGGTCATCCGCCTCCTTGCCCATATCTGCGAAGCCCCAGCGGTCATACGGGTGGAACAGAATCAGGTCGGCCTCGACGCCCAGCTCCCCAAGGTCTGCAATCCGCTCCTCCAGATGCCGGAAGAATGCCGGGTTGAACCGGCTGTAATCCCAGCCTGCCTGGACCGAGCCTTCATAAGGATAGTACTCCGGTTCATTCTCGTTATAGGAGTAGGATTTCGGGAACACGCACATTCTTATTTTGTTAAAAGAAGACGCTTTCAGCGTATCCAGTGTCTGACGCTCCATTTCGTCCCCCTGGTGGGTCCAGGCGTAGCAGGTGGTGCCGACAGGAAGATAGGGCGTTCCGTCCGCATAGGCAAAATGAAAGGTGTTCCGCACCCGGACCGGGCCATGATTCTCCCCTGCCGCCGCTATGCATTCCAGTTCCCCCTCAAGTCCATGCAGAGCAGGCGCATTGCTGCTGGTCCGGAACGTCCACCTCCCCTGGTGCTCCGGCATGAAGCGGATGCGGTACACCCCGTCTCCATCATAGAAGCCCAGAACCAGAACCGAACGGTCTCCCATCGAGAATTCCGCCTGCAGCGCTACCTCTGTAAACGGATTGCCCCCTGCAGGGCCTCCTTGCAGTACAATTTCACATACCCCCCACTGCGAAGTCTGGTCCGGCACCGATATGGAGATCCTCCCCTGAAATGCTTCAGCCTGCCCTGCTTCCTTCGGATTAGCCATAAGTCCTGCTCCCTTCTGTATGAATCCTCAGATATACAATTAGCAACATTGAACTAAACATTAACTAAACAAATCAGATGAAACAACTTTATATCTATTCTAAAGCAATCCTACATCACCTTATAATTATCGTCAATATTATTTTTTACAACTAAACATAACTAAACAAACCGGTTCATAACCGCTTCATTGCTAAAATCGGCACCTTCCCTTACACTAAACATACTTAAGCTACGATGCGAAATGGAGGTCTTGTCATTGAATATGGAGGAGCTTGCCCGGCTGGCCGGGGTCTCCAAAGGGGCCGTCTCGCTGGCGCTGAACGGGAAGCCGGGGGTCGGGCCGGAGACACGCGGGCGAATCCTGCGCCTGGCGGAGACCTATGGATATACCGGCAGGGGAAGAGCGGCCGCCGCTGAGGCGAACCCCACCACCCTGCGGTTCCTGGTGTTCACCAATGCCGGACTCGTTCATGAGGAGTATTATCAGCAGCCCTTCTTCCGGGAGCTGATTCATCATATTGAGGAACGCTGCCGGATGGGGGGCTACAGTCTGATGTTCTCCGCGATTGAAGAGAAGCACTATGAGCAGGGCATTCAAGCGGTGATGGAGGAGCCCACCAGCGGCGTGATTCTGCTCGGGACCAGCCTGGATGCGGCCAGAATAGCCGATATCGCGGACAAGCTGCCCGGCCTAATCGTGCTGGATACCTGCTTCGATGCGCTGCCTGTCCATTTTGTCGAGATCAATAATTATATGGGGGCTTATCAGGCGGGCACCTATCTGACCGGCCACGGACACCGGAGGATCGGCTATATTGCATCCGAGGAGCGGATTCATAACTTCGGGGAACGGCAGCGCGGGTTCATGGACGCCATAGCGGAGGCGAAGGTGGAGATCCCCCGGAGCAGTATACTGGAGGTGCCGCCGACCTTATTTTCCTCCCAGGCGCCGTTACGGGACAAGCTGCAGCGATTGAAGGACAGCGGACAGCCTTTTCCCACCGCCTTCTTCTGTGAATGTGACTACATCGCCATCAGCGCGATCAAAGCGCTTGGCGAGCTGGGCTTTTCCGTCCCGGAGGATGTATCCGTCATCGGCTTCGATAACATCAATGAATCACAGATTGTAGCCCCGGAGCTGACCACGGTTCATGTGGAGAAAGAACGGATGGCCGCGTGGGCAGTCGATCTGTTCACCGCTTCTCTTCACCGGCAGCCCGCAGTCAGCACCAAGGTCAAAGTCGACACCCTCTTTATCGAGAGAGCTTCCTGCCGGCGGCTCGAACCCTCTGGGGATTAATAAGCTACACTCACAGCCTATTTGCAAAAAAAACAGGAGCCAGCCCTAACCGCCTGATCGCGGCTAAGGGGTTGGCTCCTGCTCCTGTCTGCATAGTCCGTCCTATTCGTCCTGCTCTATTCGTCCAGCCAGGTACGCATCATCGATAACAGCTGTCCGCTGTTCACCGGCTTGGTAATATAATCCGAGCAGCCTGCTTCCAGGCACAGCTCCCGGTCCCCCTTCATCGCCTTGGCTGTAAGCGCAAGTATCGGGAGGTCCCTCCATTCCGGCTTCTCCCGGATCGCCCGGGTCGTCTCGTAGCCGTCCATTCCCGGCATCATGATATCCATGAGGACAATTTCGATGTCCGGCGTCTGCTCCAGCAGCGTGATCGCATCCTGGCCATTCTCTGCAGGGATCACCTTCATCTGATGGCGCTCCAGAATGGAGGTGAGCGCAAAGATGTTGCGGATATCATCATCCACCACAAGCACCTTTTTATACTCGATCATCTCATCCGACTGATAGAGCTTCACCAGCTTATCTCTGGAGAGCGGCGGCAGATTCTCTGCCTTGCGGTGCAGGGCGAGGGTGGATTCATCAATCAGCTGGGCATCCGACTTCACCTCTTTGAGCACCGCCATCTTCGCCAGCTCATCCCACTCGGCTTCTTCCTCCGATGTCAGCTTCCGGTTCATCTGCACCAGGACGGGGATTCTCTTATTTCTGGCGTTCTTGTACATCTCCCGGAGGAAACGGATCAGCTTCATGTCCGCCAGGCTGCTGTCCAGCACGATCGCATCGAACGTCTTGCTGTTCAACTGGTTCAAGGCTTTGCGCCCGGTCTCTACAAGAGTAAGCGTAAGATCCGGGTTGTCCAGCAGCCCGGCAACATGCTTGCGCTCCTGTTCATCCTGGACGGCAACCAGCAGATTAGCCGTGGCATGATCCGCGAACCGGTTCAGCCGGTCCAGCGCATTCTCCAGCTCCTCATTGGTCACGGGCTTGCGGAAGTAATCGTAAGCCCCCTTCTGCAGCAGCAGCACCTCGTCTTCATCCACAGTCATTACGCAGACCGGAATATGCCGCACCCCGATATCATTCTTGAGCTGTTGAAGCACCAGCCAGCCGTCCGTATCCCCGCCAAGATGCAGATCCAGCGTGATGGCCGCCGGCTGGTATTTCTGAACCAGCTCCAGCACATCCCAGCCGCTGGTGGCGATAATCGCTTTGATTCCTTTTTTGTGGAGCATCCCCAGAATGATCTCGTTGAACTTCTGGTCATCCTCAATGATCAGGAACACCCGGTCTCCCGGTTCAATCTGATCGCGGTCATCCGCGAAGGGCTCCACTTCCGGCCTTGCAAGGCTGCTTCTGCGTTTGGCCGGGGTGATATCAATGACCTCGGGAACATGAGCCTTCGGAGGCTCCGGTTCAGTGAATTCAGCTTCCGTCGGCAGGTACAGGTTAAATACACTGCCCTTGCCTACTTCACTGTACAAGCTAATCTCCCCGCCGAGCATCTCGGCAATCTCGCGGGAGATGGCAAGCCCGAGTCCCGTTCCGCCGTATTCCCGGTTCGTACTGCCATCCGCCTGCTGGAACGCTTCAAAGATAATCTGCTGCTTCTCCGCCGGAATGCCGATTCCCGTATCGCTTACCGAGAAGCAGATTACGGTGGTGGCCCGCTCAAGCGACTCCTTATCCGGGTGCCACCCGTCGGCCGCTTTGCGGATCTGCAGCATAATCTGTCCCTGCTCGGTGAACTTAAAGGCGTTCGACAGCAGGTTCTTCAGGATTTGCAGCAGACGCTTGGAATCCGTAGCGATGCTGGCCGGTACACCGGGATCAATCTTGATCCGGTAGTCAAGCTTCTTGGCATCCACCATATGACGGAAGGTACGGTCCAGCCCGTCCGTCAGTTCCGTAAGCGAGACTTCGCTGAAATCCGGCGTGATCGTGCCGGATTCGATTTTGGACAGATCGAGGATATCATTAATCAGATTCAGCAGCTCAAGCCCCGAGTCCTGAATCGTCTTGGCGAACTTCACCTGCAGCTCATGCAGATTCTCATCCGGGTTCTCGGCCAGCTGTTCTGCCAGGAGCAGCAAGGAATTCAGCGGCGTGCGCAGCTCATGGGACATGTTGGCCAGGAATTCGGATTTGTACTTGGAGGTAAGGGCAAGCTGCTCCGCTTTCTCTTCCAGGTAACGCTTGGCCACCTCCACCTCATGGTTCTTGCTCTCCACCTCTGCCTTCTGCAGCACCAGCAGCTTCGCCTTATCCTCCAGCTCGTCATTTGTGCTCCGCAGCTCCAGCTGCTGCTTCTGCAGCTCCTCGGTGAGCGACTGGGACTGGATCAGCAGCTCCTCCGTACGCTGGTTCGCCTGCATCGTGTTGATCACACTGCCGATGGATTCCGTAAGCTGATCCAGGAAGGCGATGTCGATATCGCTGTAAGGCCGGAAGGTCGCCAGCTCCAGAATCGCCAGCACCTGATCCTCGAAGATGATCGGCAGCAGAATGATATTAAGCGGCGTTGCTTCGCCCAGTGCGGACGAGATCATCACATAATCGCCCGGAACATTAGTCAGCAGAATCCGCTGCTTCTCAATCAGGCACTGGCCGACCAGCCCCTGCCCCGCCCGGAATTCATTCGCCAGATGCTTGCGGTTCTGATACGCATAGCTGGCGAACAGCTTCAGAACCGCTTCCCCGCCGGAGGGCTCATTAATATAGAAGACGCCATGCTGCATCGATACCAGCGGAGCCAGCTCGGACAGGATCATCCGGCTGACTGCATACAGATCGCGCTGTCCCTGGAGCATACGCGAGAACTTGGCCAGATTGGTCTTCAGCCAGTCCTGCTCGGTATTGATCCGGGTCGTCTCCTTCAGGTTACGGATCATCTCATTGATGTTATCCTTGAGCGTAGCAACCTCCCCGGAGGCGGACACATCAATCGCCCGTGACAGATCGCCGTTAGTCACCGCTGTAGCCACATTAGTGATGGCCCGTACCTGTGTGGTCAGCGTACTCGCCATGTAATTGACGTTGTCGGTCAGATCACGCCAGGTACCCGCAGCCCCCGGCACGCTGGCCTGTCCGCCCAGCTTCCCTTCAGCTCCAACCTCGCGTGCCACGGTAGTGACCTGATCAGCGAAGGTGGCCAGCGTCTCGATCATGTTATTGATCGTATCCGTCAGCTCGGCAATCTCGCCCTTCGCCTCAACCGTCAGCTTCTGCTTCAGGTTACCGTTCGCCACCGCCGTCACGACCTTGGCGATGCCGCGCACCTGATCGGTCAGATTGGTCGCCATGATATTCACGTTATCGGTCAGATCCTTCCAGATCCCCCCGACACCGCGCACCTGGGCCTGTCCGCCCAGCTTGCCGTCCGTGCCGACCTCGCTCGCTACACGCGTCACCTCGGAGGCGAACGAATTCAGCTGATCCACCATCGTGTTGATCGTGTTCTTCAGCTCAAGCAATTCGCCTTTGACATCCACTGTAATCTTCTTGGACAAATCCCCGTTCGCTACTGCTGTGGTTACACCGGCAATGTTGCGCATCTGAATCGTCAGGTTACTCGCCATGAAGTTCACCGTATCGGTCAGATCCTTCCAGGTACCGGAGACATCCTTCACCTCGGCCTGCGCGCCGAGCTTGCCGTCCGTGCCCACCTCGCGCGCTACACGCGTCACCTCGGAGGCGAAGATAGAGAGCTGGTCCACCATCGTGTTGATCGTATTCTTCAGCTCCAGGATCTCGCCCTTGACGTCTACGGTAATCTTCTTGGACAGATCGCCCTTGGCTACCGCCGTGGTCACATCTGCAATATTACGCACCTGATCCGTCAGATTGCGGGCCATGTTATTTACGCCTTCGGTCAAGTCCTTCCAGGTGCCGCCGACTCCCTTTACCTGCGCTTGGCCGCCAAGCTTGCCGTCTGTACCCACCTCGCGCGCTACACGCGTCACCTCGGAGGAGAACATGGAGAGCTGGTCCACCATCGTATTGATTGTGTTCTTCAGCTCCAGAATTTCTCCTTGCACATCGGCAGTGATTTTTTTGGACAGATCGCCGTTTGCCACCGCTGTCGTTACCACCGCAATGTTGCGCACCTGATTCGTCAGGTTGGACGCCATGTAGTTCACGCTCTCGGTCAAATCGCGCCAGGTTCCGGCTACGCCCTTCACCTGCGCCTGTCCGCCGAGCATCCCTTCAGTGCCGACCTCGCGCGCCACGCGCGTCACCTCGGAAGCGAAGATCGACAGCTGCTCCACCATGGTGTTAATGGTGTTCTTCAGCTCCAGGATCTCACCGGTCGCATTCACCGTAATCTGCTTGGACAGATCCCCCTTCGCCACGGCAGTCGTCACTTCAGCGATATTGCGCACCTGATCCGTCAGCGTACCCGCCATGAAATTCACGCTGTCGGTCAGATCCTTCCAGGTCCCGGAGACGCCCTTCACATCGGCCTGCCCGCCGAGAATCCCTTCCGTAGATACCTCGCGCGCCACGCGCGTGACCTCAGAGGCGAAGTTGCTGAGCTGGTCCACCATGATGTTAATGGTGCTTTTCAGCTCCAGAATCTCGCCCTTCGCATCGACGGTTATCGTCTTCGACAAGTCGCCCTTGGCTACCGCCGTGGTCACTTCCGCGATATTGCGCACCTGATTCGTTAAGTTGGACGCCATATAGTTGACGCTCTCGGTCAAATCCCGCCAGGTGCCGGACACGCCTTTGACGTCAGCCTGCCCGCCGAGAATCCCTTCCGTACCCACCTCACGCGCCATCCGGGTCACCTCGGAAGCAAAGGTCGATAACTGATCCACCATCGTATTGATCGTGTTCTTCAGTTCCAGAATTTCGCCCTGCACATCGGCCGTAATCTTCTTCGACAGATCGCCGTTGGCAACCGCCGTGGTCACCACCGCGATGTTCCGCACCTGATTCGTCAGATTGGACGCCATATAGTTGACGCTCTCGGTCAAATCCCGCCAGGTGCCGGAGACATCCTTCACATCGGCTTGTCCGCCGAGCTTGCCTTCGGTCCCGACCTCACGCGCCACCCGGGTCACCTCAGAGGCGAACATGGAGAGCTGATCCACCATCGTGTTGATTGTATTCTTCAGCTCCATGATTTCGCCGCGCGCATTGACCGTAATCTGCTTCGACAGATCGCCGTTCGCTACGGCCGTGGTCACCGCCGCGATGTTGCGCACCTGATCCGTCAGATTCGTCGCCATATAATTGACGCTGTCGGTCAGATCCTTCCAGGTGCCGGAGACCCCCTTCACATCAGCCTGTCCGCCCAAAATACCCTCGGTACCGACCTCACGCGCTACACGTGTAACCTCAGAAGCAAACGTGCTCAGCTGGTTCACCATCATATTTATATTGCTTGCCGTTCGCTGGAACTCGCCCGTAAGCGGCCGTCCTTCGATCGCAAGCTCCACTTGCTGGGACAGATCGCCCTTGGCTACGGCGTTAATTACCCGGACCATCTCGCTGGTCGGCTGAATCAGGTCAATCACCAGGCCGTTCAAGGAATCGGTCACCGTCTCCCAGGAACCGCCCAGATTCTTCTGCACGAACCGTCTCGACAGATTCCCTTCCTTGCCGACCACTCTGGCCACCGTCTGAACCTCGTTCACCAGACTCTCCTGAATATCCATAATCTCGTTGAACGTATCCGCTACCTTACCTGCGAGCCCCGTCCGGTCATAAGGCATCCGGTGGGAGAAATTGCCCTTCTTCATCGCCATTAAGGCGCTCAGCAGTTCGCCGGCGTCTATTCCATCGCCCTGGTTTTCTTTGTTTTGGTTGTCATCGCTCATAGTATCAACCCTGCCCCTTATTCAGCACGTATTTTTGCTCTCCAATCCAAGCTGCTCACGAACGGCAATTGTAAAAACAAACGTAGCCCCGGGTTCCTCCGATGGCTCGACCCGGATGCTTCCGCCCATCAGCTCCACCAGAGCTTTGCTGATCGATAATCCAAGCCCCGTGCCTTCGAACCTGCGTGTGGTAGAGGCATCGAGCTGGGAGAAGGGCTGGAACAGCTCTCCGATTTGATCCGGGGGAATCCCGATTCCTGTGTCTCTGATTGTGAATTCAAGTGTAAGCTGCCCCGCCGGTCCCTCCAGCCTGTTAACCATTATGTATACACTTCCTGCATGGGTGAACTTCACGGCGTTGCCCACGAGATTATTCAATACCTGGCGGAGACGGTTCACATCTCCCACCAGATCAGGCGGCACAGCAGGATCAATCTCCACCACCATATCCAGCTTCCGCTCACGGGTCCTCGCGGTGAATAGGGCAACCGTCTCGCTCAGGCAGTCCTGCAGAGAGAACGGCGCCTCTTCCACCACCAGCTTCCCGGCTTCCAGCTTGGAATAATCGAGAATCGGATTGATCACCGACAGAAGGGCATTGCTGCTCGTGTGGATAATCCCTGCCATCTCACAATATTCCTCCGGCAGATCCGAGGCCAGCAGCAGATCAGACATCCCGATGATCCCGTTCAGCGGCGTGCGGATTTCATGGCTCATCATCGCCAGGAATTCCGACTTTACCTTAGAGGCAATTTCTGCGGCTTCCTTCGCTTCCCTCAGCTCCTGATTCGTCTTCTCCAGCTGCCGGGCTTGCTGCTTCAGCATTTCGCTCTGGAGCTGCAGTGTTTTATTCGCTTCATACATGCTGACGTAACCCTCAATCTTCGACTTGAACAGCTGCGGGACGAAGGGCTTCGTCATGTAATCCATCGCACCCACAGAATAACCGGCGAAGATATCCTCCATCGTCGTACTGTTAGCGGACATGAAAATAATCGGCACCACATGATTCTTCTCCCGGGTACGGATAAGGCGCGCCGTCTCCAGCCCGTCCATCCCAGGCATTTGCACATCCATCACAATGACGGCGAATTCCTCCTCCAGCAGACAGCGCAGCGCTTCAATCCCGGAATAAGCCCGAAACAACCGGTAAGGCTCTTCGCGGAGAACGGCCTCAAGGGCAAGCAGATTCTCGGGATGATCGTCTACGAGCAGGATATTGACCGGAAAATCCATGAGAACCTCACTTTCCAGCTTGTGGCTCGCTTACGTTTATATTTCGAAAATATAGCTTATATACCCAAAATTCCAAATCACGAAACTCAGGTCTGCTGGTAATTTACTGCTGTAATCAGGCAGTCCCGGCACAGAAAAGCATAATAAATACCCTCGTCCTCCGCCACCTGGCCCATATCCGCCTGCGCTGCAAAAGTCATCGTCTGTGCGCAGCAGGGACACGCCGGATAGTCCGCATCCTGAATCCAGGCCGGATGTCCTCCGATCTGCGAGGCCGGCGCCTCCAGCACCCAGTGTGCACTCTCATAAGTACCTGCCGGCTGTTCCGACAGCTGCATTACATGCCATGTACTACACGCCAGTGCTCCTCCAGTATTGTCAGGCAGATATCCAGGAACAACATTATATTCACTCCATGAATAACCGCCCTCCAGATCAGCCTTCATATATACAGTGCCGTAACAGTTGCAGTGCATACAGGCTGCAATTCTTAGCCGCTTGCCGGGAAGCTCCATGAATCTAACCTGCGGATGCTGCAAATCGTAATCGAATAAGACGGTTAGCGCACCTCCGCACCAAGGACAGGCGTGCGTTCCTGTCTGGAGCATTTGAACCGCCGCCGGAGCACCGGGCGCTTCCGGAGTGTCTTCCCTGCTTACCAGGAAGGGGTAACATTCAGAAGGGTACAGCTGCCTTTTGCCGCCTCCGGCATCCAGCTCCCAGCCTGCTTCAAGGGCATACGTCTCGGGTGCCTGATATAACGCCGCTGCCCACTCCGGCGGGGAGTGCCGCCACTGCGCAAATAGCCTGACCACCTCTTCATCGCCAATCCAGGCCAGCGCCAGCAGCAGCAGATTACGGTTAGCCGGATCGGAATCCACCTGGGCAATGAGCCGGTCCCGGACCTGCGCGTCAGCACCCTTGAAGAGGATAGCAGGCGCATAATTCCCTGTGCGGAGGAGCATTTCCAGAGCCGGCCCAAGCCGTGTATCCGTGAAGCAGAGGAGTGACACCAGAATCATCTCCGCCTGGTCTATATCCTCTTCTTCCAATAAATGAACAGCGTAGCTCTCCATCCGATCTCTCTGTTCCTCCGTCAGATCATGATACAGCTCCTGTGCGGTCCGGGGGTACGGGACTTCCTTAATTAGCGGATCTGGCTTCCGCGGGCTATGCATAATGGTGAGAATTTCAACCGGATCATGGATACCGGCATACCTGTTCACCTCTTTGCGGTTCTGTTCAATATAAGCCTGTTTAGCCATCGCTTTCTTCTGCTGGTAGCAGGGCATACAGATGCCCCCGGTCTTCAGTGCGGTTGCAGGAAGAATCGTTCCCGTGCAGCCCGGGGTCTGGCAAGGCAGACGTTCGCTCATATCCTCTCTCTCCCTTCATGATCAGTACGCAGATTATTCCCTCATTATAATAGATGTAGACCTTCCGATCGAATGTAGACCCGCTCCCGCCTGCAAGGGACGAAATTCCAGAATCTAGAATACAGTTTCAGCCTTAACCCTTGACTGTTCGCCCGCCATCTAAGATAATAACAACCTCTGCCGTATTCCATGCAGGACAAGACTAACATTGATACAGAAAAGGGGCGGTCGTCATCAGCTGGTTAAATGATCTCTACAAATTACAGAAGAAGGAGCCGGCCAAAGACGCCGAGCCTGCTCTGGTCAATGCCATCTTCCGCATGTATGACCGGTTCAAACGGCTCGGCCTCACCGAACGGCTCGGCCAGCAGGATATGTCGCTGGATATTGCCGACGCTTATATCCATGGCCGGAATGCAATGATTGAAGCCGGAGTCGGCATCGGCAAATCCTTCGCCTACCTGATTCCCGGCCTGCTCATTAACCAGCTCTCCCGGCAGCCGGTCATTATCGCCACCTCGTCCATCCAGCTCTCCGAACAGATCCATAAGGATCTGCGGTTCATCGGCAGCCGGCTCGGCTTCTCGATGGTCCGCTCAGTAGTCGGCAAGGGCATGGGGCAATATGCCTGCCGGTACCGGGCAGCGGACCTGTTCCCCTCCGGGGAGCCCGGTTCCCCGCTCACTGTACTCGCAGAAGGTATCCTGAATGCAGAAATCAATGAACGGGCAGATCTGAAGGGCGGGGTCAGTGATGCCTTGTGGTCTAACGTGTGTGTGACGGATTGCAAGTTCGAGCACTGCCACTACAAGCATACCTGCGCCTTCTATGACATGCGGGCCAAGATCAACGCCGGCCCGGGCGAGATGGATATCATCATCGTGAACCAGGACCTGCTGATCCGTGACCTCATCAAGAAAAAAGAAGGAACCAAGGGCCTGATCACCGAGCGGCCTGCGCTGATCATTATAGATGAAGCGCATAATCTGGAGGCCAAGGTCCGGGATGCCCAGACCCTGGAATTCACCTTCCGGGGGACCTCACGGGTGCTGGAGGATGCCATGCAGCTGCTGTACAAGCAATCCGCAGACCGCAGCCTGATGAAGTCCTTCCAGTTCGTCCGGCGCTGCGCCAAAGAGCTGTTCAGACAGATAGAAGCAGACCTGCTGCATACGGCCAAGCAGGACACTGACCGAATTAAAGTATCGGCGATTACAGGAGTCCCGCTAGAGCAAGCTGTGCAGATTCTGCAGGAGTTCCGCCTCAGTCTCTCGGTCCTGACTTCCCGGCATGAGCGGGAGATCGACAATACCTTCGAAGCCGTTAACGGAATGATTGACCTCTTCCAGGTGCTTGCCGGGAAGGAGGACAACTATCTCCTCTGGGCCAGCCAGCCCCGGGGAGAAGCTGCCGTCAGCATCTGCCCCAAGGGGATCAGCCGATTCCTGAAATACAGCCTGTTTAGCGGCAAAACCTCTGTCATCCTGACCTCCGCAACCCTCAGCCAGTCCGGCGATACGCTTGCGGAGCAGTACGCTTATCTGTCCCGTTCGCTGGGCTACAGGGGGGAGTATATGGAGCGTCAGGCTTCACCGTTCGATTATGACCACCATACGATGATGTATATTGCCAAGGACGTTCCTTACTATAACCACAACAACCGCGAAGCTTATCTGGAAGCGGCGTATAAGGAGCTGCTGCGGCTATGCAATGTAACGGACGGGCGGACACTGGTGCTTTTTTCGGCCAAAGAGGATATGAAGTACATTCACAAAAAGCTGAGTGCAGAAAAGCAGAAGTGGGCGCTGCATATGCAGCGGGAAGGCTCGTCCCAGGACGGGGTGATCGCTGAGTTCCGGGCGAGTAAGGGTGTGCTGCTGAGTACCGGTGTATTCTGGGAAGGCGTGAATATTGAGGGGGCGGATCTGTCGCATCTGATCGTCTTCCGGCTGCCGTTCCCGGTTCCGGCCGATCCTGTCTACGAATACAAGGCTGCGCAGGCGGCGAATCCGCTCATGGAGGTCTACGTACCG
This sequence comes from Paenibacillus sp. FSL H3-0469, assembly GCF_038051945.1. Lineage (NCBI taxonomy): Bacteria > Bacillati > Bacillota > Bacilli > Caryophanales > Paenibacillaceae > Paenibacillus > Paenibacillus sp. FSL H3-0469. Next base: position 6,273,813 of record NZ_CP150302.1, on the reverse strand, counting down.
GACATGCTGCTCCGCCTGCGGCAAGGCACCGGGCGTCTGATCCGCAGTGAGACGGACCTCGGCGTGCTCAGCATTCTGGATTCCCGCCTGTCGGCCGGAGCCCGCAACCCGTACCGGGAGCAGGTCCTCGCCGCCCTGCCGTTCACCAAGGTGACGGAGGAATTCAGGGTGCTGGAGAAGTTTGTGCGTGAGAAGGGGATTCACCGGTGACGGGTAATGTACCTATTGCATTTTGTACATTAGATCGAGCTTTAAAACTAACTTTTTAGCTATTCTACTGTATTATGTACAGCAGAATTCAGAGATTTTGCCCATATTGGACTTCTCTCCAACATTCTACTGTACTAAATACAATCAGGACCATTTATTGAGGTGTTTAATGAATTTCTATTGCACATAGTGCAATCACCACTGGACTACCCGCACCATTCTTCACCAGCCCAGTTCACCACTTCATCAGCCTCCGAATTTCAGCCGTCAGTTTGTCTGCGGCTTTACGGTGGGTCACCTGGGAGGGGTGGAAGTCAACGGCGTAGCCGTCCTCTTCGCGCTGTACCTCGAACTTCATCACTGAGATCCTGCTGTCGCCGGTTTCCCCGGTATAGCGGCCAACCGCTTGCTCTAGGACAGGATACAGCCTGTCCCCCATGATCCCGAGCGTACATAGAATGATGGAATCGGGATTATTCCGTCTGACCTTTTGGAGAAAAGCGGCATAGTTCTCTGCATAATCCGCCTGCTTGGCGGGGTCCTCCTTGGTGTACGAATCGTCGTTGGTCCCCAGATTAATGACGATCAGCTCCGGCGTGAATCTGCTGAACTCCCAAGGGATCTCCTGGGGCAGCAGACTGCCGCCGAACCTCCCTTCCGACTTGCCTACCTTCTCGTAGTAATCGGGCAGAAGATGCGTGGTCAGCTTCTGGTCGTTCTCCGTGTAGCCGGTAATAATGCCGTATCCGCTGTAACACACCATACTGTAATCCGCACCAAGCTGCTCTGCGCTCAGGTAGGCGTAGGCCTTCGTTACATCTTCTGTAGCCGTAGAAAAAGTATGTAGCGCCTCTTCATCATCCACACCATATCCGCAGGTAATGGAATCGCCGATGAATTCGATCGTATGCTGCGGAGATGGGGTCGGCTTAATCCCTTCCTCAGCCTGCACCGCGATCTCTACAATGCCAACCGTTGACATGGCCGCTTCAGACAGCTTCGTAATTCTTACGGTAACCTCTTGCTCGGTGTCGCTTTCGAACACTGTATACGTTTTGCGCGGCTGATCCACTTGATCGTCTATCACCCGCTGGCCGTTAACGCTGATTCCGATCCGGGCCAGATTGTTGCCAGTTACAGCGGTATCATCGCCTTGCAGAGTGATCCGGGCCGCCCGGCCGTAGAAAGAGAATTCCACCCCGCCGCCGGAGAGCGCCAGCCACAGCACCTCTCCTATCCAGTGGGTCCGTCCGATAATTCTGACATGGTTAGCTGCCGGTTGGTACGTTTGCATCTGGGACATTCCATAACCTTCCTTCTCTCGTTTCTATTCGTAACAGTAGCAAAGGCGCTTTATCTTGGCAATGAAGATTGTTTAGAAGTGCTTTTCATATAGCTGCTTAGGGTGGTGTGGTAAGATACTAAGTACTTGTCAACTGGAACCCTATACATTCTATTTTGAAAAAAGGAGGATCTCCATGGACATCCCCAGAGGAACCTATGGCTTTCGCTTTGCCGAAGATAAGGAGCTGCAGCTGTGCGTATTGTTCGCCGCCGGTTATGATTCCGTCTCCGATCCCGCTTACCGCTGGGACGGTATGGAGCGCAGCGACGGCCCGCTGCTGCTGTTCCAGTACACCCTCTCCGGTGAGGGCGTGTTCGAGTCAGAGAACCGGACCTACCGGGTCCGGGCCGGACAGGCTCTGCTGGCAGAAATCCCGGGGCCGCACCGGTATTATTATCCGCCGGATGCGGCAGAGCCCTGGGAGTTTCTGTTCCTCCTGCTGCGCCCCAGCCTGATCTTGCCCCACTGGCGCAGATTCCTGCGCGAAGCGGGTGAGGTACCCCGGCTGCCCGCAGATTGTGCCCCTGTCCGGCTGGCACGGATGATTGTAATGGATGCCGGAGCGGGCAGAATCTCCGATCCGCTGATCGCCTCGTCCAGCGTCTACCAATTCATGACCGAATTAACCCGAATGCAGGCGGCTACGCTGCGCGACAGGGACAACTGGTCAGAGAATATCAAGCGCGCCGCCGCATTCATCGAGCAGCATTATTCGCAGATGATCAGCATCGACCAGCTGTCGGAGCATGTCTCCCTCTCCAAATATCATCTCATCCGCCGCTTCTCGGCCAGCACCGGCCATACGCCCGGTGCTTATCTGACCCGGGTCCGCACGGAGAAGGCGATGGAACTGCTCCGGGGGACGAGCTTAAGCATTGAAGCCATTGCCCAGCAGATCGGCTACTCCAGCGGAAGCTACTTTATCAAGGCGTTCCGCAGCCTGACCGGACTGACACCGGGCGATTTCCGCAGCGGAGGCGAGAGCCTGACTTACCGCCAGCTCTTTTTTGACTAAGCGCAATATAGTGCTATTCGGCTTATAAGATTACTATAGATATTGGATTTATCCTTGATTATGATGGACTTATGAAGAGCAATAATCCATCTGACAAGGAGATTATACAATGAATCATAAGCTTGCAGCACCTGTCCCCCCGCTGGGCTGGAACAGCTGGGATTGCTACGGCGCAGCCGTAACAGAAGCGGAAATCCGCGGCAATGCGGAATATATGGCCGAGCATCTCAAAGACTTCGGCTGGAACTACATTACCGTAGATATTCAGTGGTATGAGCCTGGTGCCGTGTCCTCTCTGTACCGCCCCTTCGTCCCGCTGGTCATGGATGAATACTCCCGCCTGATGCCTGCCGAGAACCGTTTCCCTTCCGCAGCAGGCGGACAGGGTTTCAAGCCGCTCGCCGACTACGTCCACAGCCTGGGGCTGAAGTTCGGTATTCATATTATGCGCGGCATTCCGCGCCAGGCCGCCCATGCAGGCACCGCTATTCTGGGTACGGAAGTGACTGCCCGCGAGATCGCGCACACGTGCTCCATCTGTCCGTGGAATACGGATATGTACGGTGTCGATGCTTCCAAGGAAGGCGCTCAGGCCTACTATAATTCACTCTTTGAACTGTACGCCCAGTGGGGCGTCGATCTGGTCAAGGTGGATGACATCGCCGCTTCCAGACTGCACGATACCCATCAGCCGGAGATTGCCCTGATCTCCCGGGCGATCGAGAACTGCGGCCGCCCAATGGTCCTGAGTCTCTCCCCCGGTCCCGCTCCGGTGGAATACAAAGAGCATTTCATTGAACACGCCAACATGTGGCGCATAACGGATGACTTCTGGGACCGCTGGGAGCTGCTGCTGGACATGTTCAGCCGCTGCCGCAGCTGGCAGGGCGTGCCGCAGGACGGCTCATGGCCGGATTGCGATATGCTGCCGCTCGGCCACATCGGCGTCCGCTCCGTCGACGGCGGCGGGGATGACCGCTGGACCCGCTTCACCCGGGACGAGCAGCTGACGATGATGTCGCTCTGGAGCATTTTCCGTTCGCCGCTGATCTTCGGAGGCGAGCTGCGGGACAATGACGACTGGACCCTGTCGCTGCTCACCAACCGCGAGGTGCTGCGTATGCAGCGCGAGAGCCATGGCGCCAGGGAAGCTCTCTACCGCGATGAGCTAATCGTCTGGACAGCAGCTCATGACGACGGTACCCGCTATGCAGCCGTCTTCAACATTGGCAGCAGTCCGCTGCCGGTTGACCTGAGCCTCGAAGAGATCGGCCTCAGCGGCGCGGCGTCCGGAACGGAGCTGTGGAGCCAGACGCCTGCTGAGCTTAGCGGCGGCGTGCTGCACACCACCGTGCCTCCGCACGGGGTACGGCTGTATAGCTTCTCGTAGGAGAAGCTCAGCAGAAATACCAACAGCCTGCGGGAATGGAGTAGTTCCATTCCCGCAGGCTGTTTCTTTTGACAATATAGGTGAAGGAGCTTGCGCTTCTAAATCCTTATGCCTTCCCCATCGTGCTGATATCAATCACAAACCGGTAACGCACATCCGAGGCCAGCACACGCTCCCAGGCTTCATCGATCTGGTCAGCCGAAATCACTTCGATCTCGGAAGCGATCTGATGTTCAGCGCAGAAATCAAGCATCTCCTGTGTCTCGCGGATTCCCCCGATCATCGAACCGGCAAAGGAACGGCGGTGACCGATCAGCGAGAAGGCGTTAACAGCCAAAGGATCAGCAGGCGCACCGACATTCACCAACGTCCCGTCCAGCGCCAGGAGTGACAGGAAGGCATTGATATTTACCTGCGCACTGACCGTATTAATGATCAGGTCGAAGGAACCGGCCAGCTGCTTGAATGTCTCCGGATCACTGGTGGCATAATAATGATCTGCGCCCAATTGCAGGCCGTCTTCCTTCTTCTTCAGGGATTGGGATAACACCGTAACCTCAGCCCCCATGGCATGAGCAATTTTCACTGCCATATGCCCCAGCCCGCCGAGACCCACTACAGCTACCTTTTTGCCGGGAGCAGCTCCCCAGTGGCGCAGTGGTGAGTAAGTAGTGATTCCGGCACACAACAGCGGTGCAGCAGCGTCAAGCGGAAGGCTGTCGGGAATCCGCACCACGAAGTCTTCAGTGACAACGATATGTGTGGAATATCCGCCTTGTGTATAGTGCCCGTGGCGGTCAGTCGCTCCATAGGTTCCTGTGTTCCCCTCCAGACAATATTGCTCCTCGCCTTGCCGGCAGCTGCTGCACTCTCCGCAGGAATCGACCATACAGCCTACCCCGACACGGTCGCCAACAGCATATTTCGTCACTCCAGAACCGATCTGGCTGACAATACCTGCAATCTCATGCCCCGGAACAAGCGGATATTTCACCGGTCCCCACTCCCCGCGGACGGTATGAATATCGGAATGGCAAATACCGGCGTATTTAATCTCGATCAGAACATCCTGCGGCAGCAGCTCCCGGCGTTCAATCGTAGTCAGCTTGAACGGGCCTTCCTGGCTGAATGCAGCATGTGCATTAACTTGTATCATAGTGAGACCTCTTTTCAATAGAATAGTAGACATCATTCCTTAAGCTTTACAAAGCTTATAATATTCCTTAAAGTTAACTCTAAGTCAAGCCCGAAATATCCAGGACAGGAGAACGATGATGAAGACCTATTCCATAAGCGAAGCCGCAGCGCATTTCAACATGACCCCGCATACCCTGCGTTACTATGACAAAGAGGGCCTGCTCCCTTCTATAGAGAGAACTCCCAGCGGCAAACGTGTATTCAAGCCCTCCGACATGGAGGCCCTGAAGATCATTGAATGCCTGAAGGCCTCCGGGATGCCCATCAAAGAGATTAAGCATTTCATTGAATGGTGCTCCGAAGGAGATTCCACCCTGCAGCGCCGATACGACATGTTCCTGGAGCGGAAGGCTTCCGTAGAAGCGCAGATGGAGGAATTAAGAAAAACGATGGAAGTCATAGACCATAAATGCCACTATTATAAGACTGCCCTGGAAAAGAGTATGGAAGTGGTCCGCCAATCCTAACCAGCCGGGTGGTTCACCAGTCTCCGCTGCGGTTATCGTTACATAGAACAGTTATCGCAGACACATCCTAAGACAGAACCTGCACTTAGAAGGGAGACTTACAAATGAAGGATGATCAAAAAGCTCCGCTCGACGGACGCACCGCAGGTGTCCACCCGATCCCGGAGGGCGAATCCAGTCCGGCGGACGGCCAATCTGAAACAGACAAGCTGGATGAGATCGTAGGCGCCGTGCTGGGAAATGACCCGGAGGTAGCAGCTCCTGGCCTTGCACCAGACTCCGAAGAGAAGAAGCACCGCAAGAATCCTTAGTCTAACTACGAGACAGCAAAAAGCCGGGCCGGACAAGAGCATCTCTCATCCGGCCCGGCTACTTGTTGTGCTGATCTTCTGATCTTGCTGATCTTGCTGATCTTGCCGCTACTCCTCCAGCTCCTGACCACACCCGCGATTCAGTGCTTCACGATAATATAGTGACCCAATGGCAATATCAAAGACAGCCATTCCCATCGGATTGAACATGACCGCTTCCTCCTTCGGGAATTTCGCCAGTGCGTTGCCGCAGACCACCTCGATGATGGACGCCGTGTCTTGCTTCCGCAGCCCTCTTTGATGATGCATATGTTCAATATCCGTATTCGCACGGCATACTTCATCCCAGTCATCGACAATAATGGCAGAGGTGTGGCTTAAGATCGCCGGGGTGAAATCGCGCAGAGACACGTTCAGCAGCAGACTCTGTTCTTTGGGCTTGCGGTCAATATAACCGGAGCTGGAAATGGTACAGGTAATGAACAGATCGGCCCCTTCGTAGGCTTCCTCCCAGGAATTCACAGGCCGCACCCTTGTCCCAAGCTCTTCCGGGATAGGCTGCAGCATATCTTGATTCGGATCAAAGATCCGAACCTCCTCCAGCCGGTCCCCGAGCAGCTGACTCAGCATCGACAGATGGAGCTGACCGATCGGCCCGAACCCGACGATACCGGCAATAATGTTATCGGCAAAAGGGTGTACCTTCTCATATTCCTGAATCATCAGCCCGCTGACCGAAGCCGTGCGAATCCCGGAGATAAGCGGACTGTTGATGATAGCCACAGGCTTGCCGCTGCCGGAATCATTCAGGATCGTCACCGAGTGGGCACGGGGAAGCTGCCTGGCATGGTTACCGGGAAAGCTGGCGATCCACTTGATGCCTGCCATCCCGATCTCTCCGCCCACATAAGCAGGCATGGCAATAATCCGGCTGCTTGGATCTTTATCGAAGAGCAAATAGGGTTTAATAGGCTGGGAGAATTCATGCGCTGCCATCACTTGGACAGCACTCCGTATGGTATCGACACTCCTCTTCCAGGGAAGCTGTATGCTCTGTAAATTTGCAGTATTTAAGTATAACATGCTCAAGGCCTCCTCAGCTTATAGGTCTGGCTGCAATGTGCAAGCCGATCGTATTCTGTATTTCGCCGCATTTCTGCTCCGCCTGCGCTGCATCGTCCCCTCCAACCATCACTCGGCCAATCCAGTCAAAATTAGATCTCGGAAAGGACACCTCGCGCCCTGCAGCAATGAAATGCGACCGCAGAATGTCCGCACGTCCCTCTAATTCCTTAAGCCCCGTAACCTCGATCAGCCTGCCGTCAACCGGCGAACAGAATTCCCGTGAAGCAGCGCCGCGTGAGACGCTTGGCGTCAACTCCGGGGCCTCCCCCATATGCATACGAAGCACTTCGCGCGCCAGGTCAATGCCCGTTGCGTATTTAATCATCTCCGGAACAGGCCCGCCCACCATCCGCGGATTGAATTCAATAATCTTAGGGCCTTCAGGAGTGAGAGCAACCTCTGTATGTGTGGGGCCAAAGTCAACCCCAAGTGCATGCAGTCCCCTGCGGACCACGTCAACGATCTCTGCCTCATGGCTTAGCTGAACCGGAAAGCTGGCACCCGTCTCTACAAAATAGGGGAATCCAACCAGACGGCGGTCCGTAATCCCGATCAGGTGATCCTGCCCCTGATAAGTAACCATCTCCACACTGACCAGTGGCCCGGCTGCGTATTCCTCAATGAGCACATCCGTACTTCCATAGAGATTACGCCCGAAATCCCTGTTGTTCACATAACTCTCGTAAGCCTGGCGCAGCTCTCGCTCATTGTTGACAAAGACTACCCCAATACTCATAGCCCCGTCACACGGCTTAACGATACAGGGATAACCCATGGAATGGGCATGTTGGCAAGCTTCCTCCGCACTGCCTGCGAGCAGCGAACGGGGAACCGGCACACCGCTCTGAACGCAGATTTCTCTGGATCTATATTTATTCCGGGCATTCTTGGCAGCCAGCGGGTGCATGGTCGGCACACCAACCGCATGCGCAGCAGCCGTTGCCTGCACCACATAGAATTCTGCAAAGGACATCACTCCGGTCAAGGGATACGCTTGATGGTACTCTTTGACAAAGTCAACCACAGCTTCTTCATTAAAGGTGTCCACTTCATGAATGTAATCTACCAACCGGAGCGGGTGGGACTCCAGCGGCTGGCCCTTCAGGTAATGCTGAATATTCTGGGTCAGCAACGTGACAGTGTACCCCAGCTCCTTGCAAGCCTGGATACCTGCGATAGACTCATTGCTTTCTACTAATAACAGGTGCTTCATGAGTTGCATCCTCCTTGTAAGCGGGCAGTATTTGCACTTCATGCTCCAGATACCGCCGCAATTGTGACAGCCTGGCTTGCAGCGACGCCGAATTCTCGCCAACGATGATTACGGTCATCACGGCATCCACGCTGGAATGGGCCGCGTCCAGCTGCTCGCCTTCTCTGACGCGGGGAACATATTCCTTCACCCATTCAAAAGGCAGCGTCTGCGGAATAGCCTTTACTGTCCCGGGACGCTTCGGCATTAGATATACCCCCGCTACCTGTGACGGCCTTGGCGCCGGCAGCTTCAGCGGCAGACCGCATTGCGCCCGGACCCATTCCCGGTTCAGATCCACGCCGTACATGGCACTGACAGATTCACTGATCCGTCCGCCTGCGGTCCGGCTGGCAATTTCACAGAATACCCATTCATCCTCCGGAGTATGGAACATTTCACAATGAAAGGTTGAGATTCCCGGTGAGGGCAGGGCTTCAATGACCTGCTGAACTTCATGAACCAGCCGCTCATACAGCGCGCAGCCGGGGCTGAGCAATTCCACGAAGCAATCCTGCTGGAGAATCTCCAGCGGCTTGCAGGAATATTTGCCCACAGAAGCAAAGCGGATCTCCTGGCCCATCATCAGACCATCAATCTCATACATCTCTCCCTCAACATAGGCTTCAACCATTAAGCCGCTGCCAAGGCCGCGTTCCCATACACCATTCAATTGCTCCGGGGTCCGTATAATATCCGTATTCATAGAACCCATACCATCCAGCGGTTTAACCACAACCGGCAAGCCATGTTCCCGTACAAAATCATACAGCTGAAGCGGCGAAGCCAGCCTGCGGAATGCCGGGCATGATACCTGCGGGCTGACCAAGCTTTTCATCACCGCTTTATCCCTGTAGGCAATTGCGCTATCCAGCCGTTGTCCAGGCAGATGCAGCCGTTCACGCAGCCGGGCTGCACGAATCAGATCGCTCTCATCGAGGGCTATAATCAGACGGTAAGGATGATCTTCATACAAACGTAACGCATCGATCTCTACCCGGTCATTAGTCACCCAGTTGTCGAACACCTCTACAAGGGCATAGGGCTCCGTTGTCTCACCATATGCCGGCGAAGTATACAGGTATACCTCTTCATCCAGATCCTCCAGCCAGCTCAGATAAGGAGCGAAGGCCCGCCTCCTTTGATTCAGAATTAATATCGCCACAGTTTCCCCTCCTCTTTGTTATGAACAGGTGACCGGTTTAACATCACGTATAGTACAAGGGACAGCCCGGACAGAACGGCTAATGATAACCAGAAGTAGGACAACTCTCCGTAGATGCTCCACATATGTATGAATTGCAGCCCGGTATATACACCGATTCCTTCGCCAAGGGCCGTGGACAATCCGATGACACTGAAATACGTGATACGCAGATCCGGATGGGCAGCGTTAGAGACATAAGCATCTATCGTGGGTATGAATAACATTTCTGCAAGGGTGAACAACGCGACGAATACGTAATAGCCCCAGATCGAGCCAATGACCGCATTCATTGAAAAAGAAACGCTGAATAGCAGAAACGCCAGAGTCAGCCGGTATCCCTCACGCTGGCCTGACAACGCTGTATTCATCCAGCGCCCGAACGGAATCTGCAGCAGCACCACGAGGATTCCGTTCAGCATAAGCAGACTCCCCAGCCTTTCCGGTGCGTTATAATAAGTGCCGATTAAATAAGGAAAGGAATTGAACAATTGGGTAAAGAAAAAGCAGCCGATCATATTGAACAGCAGCACTTTACGGAAGCTTTTATCGAGCAGAACGGTCTGATATCCTTTCCAGAAGCTTACCGGCTTCCGTTCCTGGTCAAGCAGACTGCACCCGGGCGGGAAGATAGTGAGCAGGATAGCACCCGCAACATAGAACCCTCCAACGAAGGTCAACGTGAAGCTTTTCAAGGAGCTAGTCAGCAGAAAGGAGCCGATTAACGGCCCGGCAATGGCCGCACCGTTCGTATACATATTGGAATTCGCAAAATAAAACAGGGCATTGCCATCCTTACTCCCCACGAAGGATAAAGAAGCCTTGGAGGACAAGCCCCTGACCGAGTAGCCGATCCCGGCAATGATAAGCTGGATTGTAATCAAAAGCGGCGACTGCCAGAAATCCACCATTGCGATGGAGACGCCTGTTAGCAGGCAGCCGAACCACATGCATTTGAACGGGTCCATATTGTCCAGCAAGGGTCCGGTAAGGAACCTCGCACTGCGGTAAGACACGGTGAAGATCATGGTAACTACAGCGGTAACCGACAGAGGCAATCCTTTGACCTGAGACAGATAGACCGTTAATATCGCCGTCATGGCGTAGAAGCCAAGATGGGTAATCAGCGTGTTCAGGCAAATGGCAAACACCGGCCGGGGCACCTTTAGGTTTCGGAAAAGATTCATGTGATGGCCTTCCTTGCCGCCAGATCAGCAGCCATGCGTCCGATTAATTCCTCCGGCGAATGACGCTGCAGGAATCCGCACACTTTAGCAGGCTGCCCGCACAGATAACAGCGGCGTGAAGGAGCACCCAGCTCATGCCTGCCCATTGCTTTTCCCGATGAATCATAAATATCCATATCCCAATACGCGCTAAGCGGATGCTCCAGTTCAAAGGACAGACAGAATTGCTTCAATTCCGCCGCATCCGCAGATACCTGAAGATAAGCTACCGGACCAAGCGCCAGCTCGATCCGCTCAAGCATAAGTATCTTATAAGCTGCAACCGCCAGAGCTTCCTGTAAAGCCTCCATACAGAGCTCGAATAATTCATAGGCAACAGCCAGCTTCTTATCCGGCCCCGGAATATTCATCATAATCTGTATCAGCGAGCCTTCTGCCGGATACCTGGCCTCTCTTAGCTCATGGAGGCGCTCCCGGTCACGAAGGATGGCTGACACAGCGGAATCGTTCGCCACACTCTTTCCTCCCCCTGATTCTCAGTCCACAAATGCAAAGCAAGCGTCATGGCCAGCAGATCGGCTGATCCGCCGGGAGATAGGGAACGGAGACGGAAATCCTCCTCCATGGTGCGGATATAGGCTCTGCCCTCAGAGGTGAACAGACTCCCCCGGTCCAACGCCGCTAAGGCACTCTTCTGAGTATAGTCAATCCTTGTCCTGTCGAAATTGCGGTTCAGCAGCGTGGTATCCTGTACCACAGTCATCAATGATAACAAGGAGTGGATCTGCGCCGTCCGCAGATCCGCTCCTTGTTGAAGCGCCTCACGCAAGGCAGGCAAGCCCTGCTGAAGAATGGACGGAAATCCGTCTATAACTTCGCCCCGTATCCCTCTAATTCCCCACTCCCTGTACGCGCGTCCGCCTGTGCTTGCATGTTGCGTCTCCTCCAGGATGTCTGCCAATTGTGCCCGCAGCGGATACTCAGCCAGCCTTCCGGCCAAGCGGCATATCTCCTGCGGTTCTGCTATGCCGGATGGACTTTGACTCGTCATTCCGGCAGCCGCGCATAGAATCAACCCCAGGAAGATCGTTCCTTTATGGGTATTCACTCCCCCGGTAGCCTTAAGCATGTCAGCCTCGGCCCGCCGCCCGGTCTGCTGGAGCCTCCTGAATAAATATTCTCTGCCGGTTCGGCCCGAGGATTCTGCTACGCCCAAGCGTGCTGCTTGCTGGTAATAAGGCTGAATGCGGAGTGCGCTTCTCAGAAAAGTGTAAACATCCATATCCGCGTGACATCCGTTGCTGACCGCCGATACCAATCCGGGGGAAGGCCAGCTCACAGCCTCGGCCAGAACACTGTAGACCATCGTTTCGGCAATCCAGGACGCTGCAGCTTGGCCGGAAGCGGTCACTTTACGCTCTCCGGGATTGCCGCAGGCCAGTGCTCACTCTGTAGACCGTACTGCTGCAGAAAGCTCCATACTACCCGTTCCAGGCCAAGTCCGATGCAGCCCGACCATGTCTCTGCGTTGTCCCTCAGTCTAAAGTTAAAGGTCTTTGCAAAAAAATCGCCGTGCGTGTCATAGGAAGCAATCGAAATCGTATCGTTTTTATAGGGAATATCCGCACGAACCTCGTATTTGACATGTTTGGGCACTTTGAAATTCTGCTTCACCTTACCCGGCAGGAAGAATGGATCATTGGCTAAGGCACACTCGCCTTTCAGCCCTGCCGCTTCCATCCACTCGATGGTCCATCCTAATGTCAAGTCACGCATCCGGGTGACGTATTCGGGCGTCCCCAGAAATACGAATTCCCGCATGGTGAAATTCAATAACCGTTCAAGCAGATATACACGTTTGCCCTCATTGCGGAAGGATTGGCCTTTGAGTACAAAAGCGGTATTGTCCTCAAGCTCACGGTCCTCCATTTCCATATAGACCTTATAGCAAGGCGCGGATTGCAGAAGATAGGGCGGCGTCTCCAGATAAGGGCCGGAGTCCTGCGGAAGCTTGCCGTTATTGGCGGAGATATCTTCCGCGAAGGCTATCATTTTGGCCTGGTCATGGCTGAGGTGGGTAGCCAGCAGCAAATGCATCGGGGCACTATGGAAATAATTCATCTTCTCGGCGAAGGCAGCAGGCAACAAGACCGAATACTGCCGCTCCTGACAATCCCCGATCCTCCGGCCGATATAATCCACATAGCTCTGGTCAAAATACTCCAGCAGACGGATGATCGGGCGATGGTACGCCAGCTCCTGATTCTTCAATAAAGTCAGCCATCTCTGCTCCAGCAGGTCATCCGAGATATTCCGCTGATTGCCCGGCGTGCAGCAGGAGCACAGCTTCTCCAGCGGCGGCTCATGCAGCTCCACCACATTCAGCCCAGGCTCCAGTACTTCAGCGGATGATGCGGATGCCTCATCATGCTCGGGGGTGAACCGCTCCAGGAAAATAGCAACCTCCCGCTCAATCTGCTCCCTGGGATAAGACGATAGATAAGTGACGCTGATGCGTTTCCCCTGAATCGGGTCCACCTGCACCTTATGGGCGGATACATTTTGCAGGAACATATGGGTGAAAACAGGGATTTGCAGCTTATTCAGCGTCACAGGATCAGGTAATTCCAATCGGTATGTTGTGAACATAACAGCCTCCTACGCTATTGAAATTCCGTATATGTCTTGGACGACGGCAACCTGGTCAGGATGGATTACGGAACGCCCCGTAAAGCCATATTCCCTGGAGAGCAGGCAATCCTCGCGAAACCCCTCCAGATCACGATAAGCCATGTAAGTAGTGTCAAAGCATTGAAGCCCCAGCCTGCGGCAGTATTCCCCCAGCTTCTGCTTGGCCTTCCGGACCTCCCAGGCCGGGTCCACAAGCCCCTTAGCTACACAGTCATTGAAATAATCCGTTCCTCCAAAGGTAAAAGCATAAATATTCCGGCTGGCCTGATGAATCTCTCCGAGATTGGCAATAGCCTCGCAGCATTCGATCATGACTTCATAGCTTGGAGAATAGTTCAAGCTGCGCTTTTGAATAATATCCTGCACCTTGCGTTCCACTTGCCGTAAATCCTCCGCCGTCCGGACCATGGGCAGCCGGATTCGGGCAGGGCGCTCTGGCACTAGCTCTTCCAGATCCTGCTCCCAGTGAGAGGTATGAACACTATTCACGCGGACAATGAGGGTATGCTCCGAGTCACTGAATTCCTGAAGGGCATTCTTGACCACATATCTTGCTTCAAGCTTCTTATCCTCCGGCGTACCGTCTTCCAGACAAAGAATAATATTCATAGGATAGAAGGTCATGGCATACTCTATGTAATTCGGTTTGTATCCCGGAACATAGAAATAGACTTGCTGTTCAGCAGCCTGATTCATCCCGTTACCTCCTCCCGCTCTAAGGCAGCACTCAGCATACTTCGCAAGGCTTCACAGCGGCTGCGGACCACCCAATCATTGGCTCCATTGAACCAGATCTGGGGGGACAGATCCGCCAAGCCATACTGCTTCAGAATGGGAACAACATATTCATAGACTTGGCGGTCCGTAAGCTCCGGCACCATATTCATGCATTGCATTGCAGCATGACCTTCTTCGATGACAATTTTAATATCGCTAGATTCTATCGATCCGGCACTGACATTCATTAAGAACCGACCTCCAATGAGTAATATAGAGCCTCCAGCAGAAAATAATCGCCCCAGATCTGGGATTCGCCTGCGGCTTGAACGACATGCAGCGGAGTGCTGGCGTGCACCAGCAATCCTTCATGCTCCGGACCCGTAGGCGCATACTCCGCAGAAATCAGAATATCGAGCACCCTCTCTGCTTCTTGCCGGAATTGCTGGCGCAAGGGATCATTAGGGCTTAGGGCTGCGGCAAACTGATAGAAGGCAGAGCAAGAGATCGCAGCAGCGGAAGCATCCCTCATAGCCGTCTCCTGATCGGACAGCATCAGATCCCAGGCCGGAACACCGTCACTACAGACATGGGCTAAGTAGAATGCAGAGAGCCGTTCAACCTTTGTTCTCCACTCCTCTTCATGGCCAAGCAGATACATTTGAACCGCTCCATAGAGTGCCCATGTGTGGCCTCTGGCCCATACCGAGGCTGAGCTGAACTTAGCGTTCTTGTTGTAGGGCTCCTCCGGGGCTCCCGTAACGGAATCCATTCTCATATATTCGTAAGTGAAGCCGTCTTCCCTCATCAGCGCAGCACTTGTAATCCGCGCTGATTCTATGGCAGCGGCGCGATAGCGCTCCTCACCGGTTACCCGGTAGGCCCATAGCCACAACCGGATGTTCATCATACTGTCAACGCCTGCGTAGCGCTTCCCCTCGGGCAGCCAATTGCATTCCAGATAACCGCCCGGGAGACGGGAATCAAAGAGGCTGTCAGCAGCTTCAAGCGCAATCGCCCTGTAGGCTTCCTTACCGGTCAGATCGTACCCGAGTGCATAAGAATAATAGAACAGGAAGCCAATATCCTGATAATCCCCCTGATTCTTATAAGGCTCAATCCCGCCGATCCAGCGGTCAGCCTCCTCCATATAGAGAGGATCGCCAGTCAACTGATAGAGCCGGTAGAGAAGTCCAATGAAGAAGCCGGAAGACCACTTATCCTCCAGCATGTATCTTCCGTTGTTCGTAACATAAGGAAGCTTAATCTGACCGGAAGGTGGCATTGAAGCAAGCCTGGCAAGCTGCCGGCGGGTCTGTCTGACGGCACGGTCAATTACCTCATTACGTGTGGATACAGTAATCTTCAGCACCCCCGATCATATTTTCACAGCGCTTGTAACCCGTTCAATCCCAATCTTCTCCAGCCATTCATCCGAAAAAATAGTATTGTAATACCGGTCTCCGCGATCTGGAAGAATCGCAAGAACTTTGTCCCCGGCACGCAGGCGGCGGGCAAGCTTAAGGGCCGCGAATACCGCTGAACCTGCGGAGCCGCCGACCAGCAGCCCTTCTTCCTGAACCAGCCTGCGGGTGGTGGAGAAGGCCTCCGCATCCGAGACATGCGTAATCTCGTCATACAGCTCTCTTCGTACATTGCCCGGTACTATAGCTGAACCAATGCCAATCTGATGCCTTACACCCGGCGGCTGCCCGAAGGTAACCGAACCGGCCGCATCAACGGCCATGATCTTTATCTGCGGGATATGTTCTTTCAGCCCCAGGCTGCACCCGGTAATGAGACCGCAGGTACCTGCCGGTATGACCACCCACTGAAGCCCATTACCGAACGCCTCATAGATTTCAGGCGCAGTCGTTTGTCTGTGTGCCTCAGGATTACTCGGGTTATTATACTGATTAGGCCAGAATGCCCCCAGTTGCCTGACGAGATCCTGTACCTTGTCCAGGCGGGCTCTAAGATAGTTGCCATACTCATCAGCCTGATCAACCATTACCGTCTCTGCACCATAAGCCTGGATAATGCTGAGATTGACCGGGCTGATTTTGGGATCGACCACACAAATCAGCTTGTACCCTTTTTGCCGTGCTACAAGCGCCAGTCCGATCGCCAGATTCCCGGAGGAAGATTCAACAATCGTGCCGCCGGGCTGCAGTTGTCCCGCTGCCTCCGCTTGGCTGATAATGTAGAGCGCTGTGCGGTCCTTCATGCTGCCGCCGGGATTAAGGCCTTCCAGCTTGATGAATACCTGCGCCCCATTCGGCTCTGGAAGATAATTCAGTTTAACAATAGGCGTGTTCCCAATTAATTGCAGCACATTGTCGTAGATCAAACCTATCACCTCCCAAGGGAAAATCTCATATTTTTTTCTATAAAAAGTAAAATAAATACATTCGCATCATACACTCATGTCCCAATAAATGTAAATATATCAAAAAAATTTATCACATTGATTCAAATTTTCTATAAAAATCCATAGGTTTGCAACAACAACATCAAGCAATTATGATTAACTTCATAATGTTTAGTGCCCCGGGAGGTAGTAATATGTCCAAAACGATATTAGTGGTAGACGATGATGAAGAAATCGTAAAGCTTATCAGCAAGACGCTAAGGTATGAGCAATTCGCTGTAATTACGGCCAGTTCGGGGGGAGAAGCTTTATCTGCGGTGGAGGATCACCCTATTGATTTCGTTGTTCTCGATATCGTCATGCCTGATATGAGCGGACTGGATGTCTGCCGGACGATCCGGTCCTCTTATAATGTTCCTATTATGTTATTAAGTGCGCGGGATCAGGATATTGATAAAATTGTCGGTCTGGAAATCGGCGCAGATGATTATATGACCAAGCCGTTCAGTATTCAGGAGCTGGCTTCCAGGATCAAGGCGCATTTCCGCAAAGTGGACAGGCTGCACAAAGAGTGGGGCGAGCTTAGCCCCGCCAAAGACAAGGCCAATGCTCCGCTCATTTTAAATGATAAAACGTATGAAGCCTTCCTGTACGGCGGGAAGCTCGACTTATCCGCGAAGGAATTTCAAATTCTGTCTATTCTGATGCGTCACCCGAATCAGGTACTAAGCCGGGAGCAGATCTATGAGAACGTCTGGGGAGACGAATACGGCGAGATCAATACCGTAACGGTTCATATCAAGAATATCCGCAAGAAGCTGGGTCCTGAGCAACACTTCATTAAAACCATTTGGGGCATAGGCTATAAATACACGGAAAGAGAGCAATAGGATGAAACTTAAAATCAAGCTTCCCCTGTTATTCCTGCTGATGCTGCTGATTCTGATGTTCTCTATTGGACTCTACTTGAAGTTTGTCTTTGCCGTATATTCCCCAATACGTACCACCTTGCTGGACTCACCATATATAGTATTACTGCTGCCCATCTTCGCCATCGCTGGCTGCATATTTCTCATTCTGATCATCTATATTCATTATTATATTGAGAAGCCTATCCGGCGTCTGAATGCCCGGCTGGAGGAAGTCAATGTGGTCCATCCCCTGCCTCCGCTGGCTTTGAAGCGTAAGGACGAGATCGGAGAGCTATATAAGCACTTCAATAAGATGGAGCACCGGCTTCAGCTCGCCCACAGAGAACAGACCGATATGCTTGCCGCCATCGCCCACGATTTGAAGACACCCCTGACCTCGATTAACGGCTTCACAGAACTGCTGGCTACCCATGAGAACTTACCTGAAGCTGAAAAGCAGGAATTTTATGAATTGATTCAGCGGAAGTCAGCCTTTATGGTTGAACTCCTCAATGATTTCTCCAGCTTCACCAAAGAAAAATCGGAGCTCGAATCCATGACCGCTAAGCCTGTAAAGGCGAGAGATTTATTTGCCGACATTGCTTTTGAATATGAGTATGAGCTGGCGGGACTTGATATTGAACTGACATGCCGCCATTCCTTCACGGACAGCATTTGGCTGACGGTCAATGAACCGATGCTTCGCCGGGTGTTCGGCAATCTCTTCAGCAATGCCGTACGATATGGTGGAAAGAATGAGCTGAAGGTGTATATGACCGGTTACCTGCGGGAGCATCATGCTTATTTTCAGATTGAGGATAATGGCATTGGTGTGCCGGATAAGGACATGTCTTCGCTGTTCCTCAAATTTTTTACGGTGGACCCGTCGCGGCAGATCCGGAAGGGCGGACTTGGTCTGGGGCTGGCCAGCTGTAAATCGATTATTGAGCACCATGGAGGCGAAATTATGGCCTTCCCTTCCGAACATGGCGGTCTCGGGATCAGGTTCAGCCTGCCTTTATAGTTTTTTATATTTTCTTCAGATCTGTTTATTTTTCTTTTAATAAAGCTTCATGTTTGGATGTGACAATAAGTTGTAGCAGGATACAACAATCACTGGAACCAAGCAGGAGGTTTGAGGAAGAATGAGTATTTTATCCAAGAAAAGAATCGGCAGCACGCCCGCTATACAAATTGACGGAGTGCACAAAAGCTTTGGCGACTATACCATATTAAACAATCTTTCGCTGGAGGTCAGCCGGGGAGAGATCTACGGATTCCTGGGACTGAACGGCGCCGGGAAGACAACGACGATCAAAATGCTCCTGGCAATGCTTAAGCCTACTTCCGGCAAGCTGTATATGTTAGGTGAGAAGGTCGACGCCGGAAACTCTAAATTATGGAGCAACGTCGGATATTTGGAGGAGGCTACCTTTTATCCGGATCTGACGGTAACGGAGAATCTTGATATCGCACGGCGTATGCAAGGCTTGCCGGACCCGGATGCCGTACATCAGGTCATCTATAAGCTGGGGCTTGCGCCGCACAAAAAGAAAAAAGCAAAGCATCTCTCACTTGGGAACAAGCAGCGTCTGGGTCTTGCCAAAGCGATGATTCACAACCCGGAGATTCTGATTCTGGACGAGCCGATCAACGGCCTTGATCCCGCAGGCGTGGCGGAGATACGGAATATGTTATACAATCTGGCGCACAATTTCGGCATCACTGTTTTTATATCCAGCCATCTGTTAGAGGAGCTCTCGAAGGTGTCCACACGGATTGGTATTATTCACGGCGGCAAGCTGGTGAAAGAAGTCGCAATGGACAAGCTGGAGCAGTCCTTGGAGAAAAGCCTGGTCGTGAACGGCCGGAACAAGCCCGCCTTAAAGAAGGTGCTGGAGGAGCATGGCTATAACTTCGTGGATACGGCGGACGGCTCCATTAAACTAACCAATGAACATGCCGCAGATCATCCTGAACGGCTGGCCGAACTGCTCGTGCAAAGCAATCAGCCGCCAACGTCACTCCGGGTGGTTACAGAGGATCTGGAAGGCTATTTTCTCCGCACCATCGGGGTTAACAGGGGGATTGTATAATGAATATTTTATCGGTGTTGCATTGTGAGATCCGCAAGATTATCCGCTCGAATGTATTCTGGATCATGTTCCTGGTTTTAGGCTTCGGGCCCATCATGATGGGCGTCGGAAATGTATTATCCAGTGACGCCGGCGGTGTCACCTGGGAAGTGTATTTAAACGGATTGCTGGAGACACTTGCCCCGCTGGGAGTGATCGGATACACCTTTGTGGCCGCATGGGTATTCGGACGGGAATTTTCAGACCGGACCATCAAAGATTTACTGGCCAAGCCCATTTCCAGAGCGAAAATTGTATTGTCTAAGTTTCTGGTCATTTTAGCATGGTGCGTGCTGCTGTCCATCTATATGTTTGCCATTGGTCTTGCCGTAGGAGCCATCCTGGGCGTTGCAGGCGGGTCCGCCGCTTTCATTTGGAGCTTGTTCCTTAAGTTCCTGATTACCTCGCTGTTGTTCATTTTGGTGACCACACCAAGCATTCTGTTGGCTAATGTGACCAAGGGCTACCTGGCTCCCCTGGGGCTCATCCTGATCATCGTCATTCTGTCCAATGTGCTCAGCTCCTTCGGATTTGCACCCTACTTCCCATGGACGATCCCGTCGGTATTTCTAAGCACCGGTTCGCTGCAGCTGAGCAGTATCATCATACTTGCCTATACCGGGATCATCGGAATCGCCGGAACCTTTGCCTGGTGGAGATATGCGGAGCAGCCTTAAGCGGGAAATGATCATTCTTCATCATCCATCGCGCTCTTCATCGCCTCCTGCTCACGGAAGGCCGAGGGTGTCAGTCCGTACTTTTTCTTGAACAGGGTGGAGAAGTAAGTGATGTTGTAGATCCCGACCGCTTCACTGATCTTGGCCGCCGTGTCAGGTGTAGCAGCAAGTAACTCCCTGGCTTTGTCCAGCCGGGTGTTGTTCAGGTATTCACTGAAGGATTGCCCGGTTGCTCCTTTGAACAGCTTGCCCAGATAGCTGGGTGACAGTCCGGCGATTTTGGACACCAGATCGAGGGAAATATTAGGCTCGGCATAATGCTCATGGACATAATTCTGTACTTTTTCAATGAGACTATTATGCTTCTTGGCATTCATCCAGTGATTTTTGTCTTCAATTAACTTGCAGATCGTGGAGCAATAGCGGCCAAACAGGTTGCGGATCTCCGCCAAATCCTCAGCACCTTCAATCTCGGTTACCGCCTGCAGGTAATCATTGAAATTAGAATCCGGCACATGCTGTAAATAATCGAAATGTTTCAGCAAAGACAACATGAGCTGAGTGCTAAAGGTAATGATCTGATGAACCGAACCGCCGGATATGGTATCGATAAATTCTTGGGTGGCGCTAATAATAGGCTCCGGCTTGCCCTGCTGCACAGCATCAATCAGCTTCTTCTCGCAGGCGCCGGGATAGCTTAAGGCCGTTAACACATGGTGCCTTGTCGCCGCTGCATCCAGAATCGCTTCTTTTCCATAGATTAAGCGGTATTTCACATACTGCTGCGCGGAAGTATACGAGGACGGAATATTTCCCTTGCCAAAGGCTATATCTCCTATACCAATAGATACTGTCACCTTGAAGTAACGGTTCAGGAAGCTTTGAACATCACGCAAGGCAGGCTTCAGCTCCTCCGGGAGCTGATTTTTCGTATACTGAAGGATGGCAACGGCTTCATTTCCTCCCATGATGAGAACATCACAGGGGCCGATATGCTCCAGCAGCTCTTTGGAGATATTCCCCAGCGCGAAGCGCAGCAAGGACTGCTGTTTCCCCTCTACCCTCTCCCCTGCCGGCTCAAGCTCATTGATCTTGAACACCAGCACGCCGAAGAACGGCCCCGCCACCTCCTCTCCAATCTCCTTAATTATTTCGCTGGAGGCCGAGTCCTCCAGGGAATGACCCCGCAGCAAGGCATGAAGATAATGCTCACGGACCGTCCGGGAAGAATGGCTGATGACGAACTGCATCGATTTCTCACGTTCATGATAGGATTGGAACACTTCGTTCACCATCTTGTACTCATCTATAAGTGCCAGGCCGGATGCGGGTGTGGCCGGGGCAGGCATAACTTTTTCCAGCAGCGCCGATAAGGGCTTATTCATGTTCGAGGTCAACAGGATAGAGCTCAACAGGCCTGCGAGTACAATTCCGGCGGTCACCAGCAGCGTAATTCCCCGGAGCTGATCAATGTTAGAAATAAGCTCCGAATACGGTGAAACGCTTACAAAATACCAGTCCAGTTCCTCTGATTTCACATAAGTGACCAGACTCTTTTTGTTTGCGATCGTCGTGGTGAAGCTGTTCTCCGGTTGGTTCTCAATTAATATCGTCCGCACATACTCCTCCCCGGATAGATCATCCAGGAACAGATTGGAATCGGTATGAGACAGCACTTTACCTTCATTATTGATCACGAAGACATTATTAGCGGCGTCCGCTTTGCCGATCTTGCGGATGGTCGTCAGAATCGACTGCTCCTCCACATTGATATAGATCAGCGGACTGCCTGTGGTCTGATATGCAAAATTCGGATACAGCAAGAAGGTCAGGAACTGTAAGGGCTTGCCGTTGTTGCGGCCCGCAACCTTCAGGCTGCGCGGATTGAATTCCATGTACTGCTTCGCGCTAGGCGCGGTGAGCGATACGTCGAATGGAAGCCCGGCTGTATCGACTGTCGTGCCTGTAGAAGGCCGGTGGATTCCGATACTGTGGATATATGGGTTTAGATTGGCAATTTGCTCAATCTGCTGAAAAATATGATAATTGCTTACCTTGTTCTCCACCGTCTCATCCAGAAACGAAAGGATCTCCGGTTGAATCAGCAGTGTATTTCCAATCGTCATGACTTGATTATAGACTACATCCGAAGCGTACGTGATCTGGGATAACATGGCCCGGGAATTACGTTCGATCTCCTTAATGGCGCTTCTGGAGAACAAGGAGAAGAGTACACTGGACAGCAGGCTTACGGTTAGCAGAACGAGAAGGAAATATGAGATGGTGAGTTTTTGAAAGGCCTTGTATCGAACAAGCCGGTTGATGGTTGCCCGCATGTTGTATTCCTCCCAATGCTGCTCGTTATCATTTCTAAATATAGACCATTTCCGGCCGAAAAGGTACTGAATCAGGGGAAAATGAAAGCCATTCCTTTTTTTTGAAAGCCTTGTGCCCTTATTTGAAAGCGTTTGCCGGGTTTTAAAATAGACACTCGTTGCGGCTATGACTAAGCTGAAATCAAGGCAACAGTCATTTATAACAAATAGGGGGAACAGGAATTGAAGAAAAAACGGCGCCCAGGGCTCAGCATACTGTCGGACATCCGCAGAAACGGCACATCCTATTTGTTGGTTTTGCCGGCCATGGCATACACATTTATTTTCGGGTATATGACCTATCCTTATCTGGTCATTGCTTTCCAGCGTTTCAATTATACAAAGGGAATCTTCCATAGCGAATGGGTGGGCTTCAAAAACTTTGAGTTTTTCTTTCGTTCCAATAAAGCGCTTACAGTTACCTTTAATACCATTTACCTTAATTTACTGTTTATTATTTTTGGTACACTGATGGCGCTGGCCATTTCACTGGTGCTGAATGAGCTGCGCAAGAAGCTGTTTGTGAAGATCAGCCAGTCGCTGATGTTATTCCCAAATTTCATTTCATGGATCGTCATTAGCTATGTGCTGTATGCGCTTTTCTCCATGGATATGGGCGTGATTAACAGAATCCTGAACCAATTCGGCATGGCCTCCGTGAACTGGTATACCGAAGCCCAGTCCTGGCCGGCGATTCTGACCATCATGCATGTGTGGAAGGGTGCGGGCATGAGTGCGATCATCTACCTGGCGACCATTACCGGCATCGACGAGACGTTGTATGAAGCCGCCGAGATTGACGGGGCGAACCGCCTGCAAATGTGTTTTAGGATAACACTTCCGCTAATGATGCCAACGGTTATTATCCTGACCATGCTCTCGGTCGGCAAAATTATGTACGGCGATTTCGGGATGATCTATGCGCTCATCGGGGACAACGGCACCCTGTATTCGACTACAGATATTATTGATACGTATGTATTCCGTTCCTTGCGCCAGATCGGCGACCCTTCCGAAGCCATGGCCGTGGGATTATTCCAGTCGGTGATCGGATTCATCCTTGTCTTTGGTACCAATGCCATTACCCGCAAGTACTTCAAAGACGGTGCATTATATTAAATCCGGGAAGGAGGAGGAGTATTCATGAAAAGAATTTCATTCAGCAGAACGGTTATGTACACGCTTACTGCGGTCTATTCGGCACTGTGCCTGCTTCCGATGCTGCTCGTGCTGATGATCTCCATCACGGATGAGGATGCCATTCTTAAGAACGGCTACAGCCTGTTTCCGGAGAAATTCTCTCTGTATGCCTATAAGCTGATCTTCACGAGCGGCTCCCAGGTCATTCAGAGCTACGGCATTTCGATCTTTGTCACCCTCGTCGGTACCACGTTGGCCCTGCTGATTACTTCTATGGCAGGCTATACCCTGGCGAACAAAAATGTGAGGTACCGCAATCTGCTGGCCCTTTACTTTTTTATCACCATGATTTTCTCCGCCGGCATTGTGCCCTGGTATCTGATGAACCGGGCGCTCGGCTTAACCGATAATATTCTCGCCCTGATTATTCCGTCCCTGCTGTTCAGCCCGTTCAACCTCTTCCTGGTGCGTAATTTCATGAACGGCATACCCGACTCGCTGAGGGAATCCGCAACTATAGACGGAGCCAGTGATATTGTCATTGCCTTTAAGATCTATCTTCCGTTATGTAAACCGGTACTGGCGACCATCGCCCTCTTCTATGGACTGGATTATTGGAACAATTGGTGGAATGCGATCATGCTGATCGACACGAAAGACTTGTACCCGCTGCAATTCATGCTGCTGCAGATGCAATCGGAGATCAGTATGCTGAACGATATGGCCATGCTGGCCGGAACAAGCGACGTTACGCTTCCTTCGGAGTCGGTCAAGATGGCGACAGCCATCGTAACCATCGGGCCGATCATCTTCCTCTATCCTTACTTACAGAAGTACTTCGTGAAAGGGCTCGTGATCGGTTCAGTCAAAGGCTGATGTCATCCCTTAGGGGTTAACATATAGAAGACAACATAAGAGGAGGTCCGTATTATTCATGAGAAAATCCTATGCAACCCTGTTAGCTGTGGTCCTTGCTCTGTCCACCCTGGTTGGGTGCGGCAAGGCCGATAATGCCAGCCCTGCTGCAAATGGAGAAAGCAATGCTTCATCCCCGAATGCAGAGAAGACTAATTCCTCTGAGGTCGTCAAGATCAAATACGTGGTTCCCGGCACCGAGCCGAAAGACTACCAGAAGGTGTTCGAGAAGGTCAACGAGAAGCTGGCTGCAGACGGTGTCAGCGTTGCCGTGGAGAAAATCTTCATCCCCTGGGATGCCTGGGACCAGAAGCTGAACCTGATGCTGTCCACCGGTGAAGAATTCGATCTGTTTCATGTCATGCAGGACCGCACTCCTTTTTCCAACTATTATACCCGGGGTGCACTGGCCGATATCTCAGAGGAGATTGAGAAGTACGGAGCCAACCTGAAAAAGAATATTCCGGAGGACATCTTTGGTGGAGCCACCATTGGCGGGAAATATTATATCGTCCCCTCCTACTGGGTTGAAATGGCCAGTGAAGGCCAGTTCAATATCCGCCGCGACATTCTCCGCGAGAACAATTTGCAGGAGCCTACAACTCCGGCTGAATTGATTAGCGCCTGGGAGACGGTGATGAAGAACTGGAAGGGGAAGAACAAGCCTTACTTAGGCACCCGGGCTGATTTTGACCCGATCAATCTGCATACCTCCATCCTGCACCGGACCTATGACACCTTCCCGTTCACGGTTAAGGATAAGTTCTTCTATGTCAGCCAGAACGGAGAGGTCAAATCCTGGATTGAAACAGACGAATTCAAGAAGGATGCCGCCTTCATGCACGAGCTGTACACCAAAGGAATTACGAACCCTGACATCCTGGTCATGAAGCAGGAACAGGTAGATGCCCAGCTCGACAGCGGAGAATGGTTCGTACGCCTGGGAACGGGCGGAAGCCTGAACGGGCTCCAGAAGTACAATCCGGATGCTACAGTGGACGATATCGGCGTGGTATGGTTTAACCCGGAGAAAGAGTATTTGCGCCCCCTCTCCTTCAAGAACGGGAATGCCGTACCGGCGAACAGCAAGCATCCCGAGGCGGCCGTTAAGTTTATGGATTGGATGCTGGCCAGCCAGGACAACTACGATCTGGTTCAATATGGCATCGAGGGTGAGCACTACACCAAAGATGGCGACAAGGGCCTAAAGCCGATCAGAGACCCGAACAACAATAATAATCCAAGATACAGAGGCTCTGATTCCCAGAACGGCAATGTGAACTTTATGCGCTTTGACCCGGAGAGCAGTATTCCTGAGAATAACAAGGTCTTATTCGAGCCTAATCCGAGTGCGGTCAACAGTATTGCCGCCAACTTTATTTTTGACCCGACGAATGTAAGAACAGAATATACCAATATTCTCTCGGAGGCTTCAGCCAGCATCACTCCAATCTATATGGGTGTGCTGGACTACGACAAGGCCTTCCCCGAAGCGCTGGATAAAATGAAGAAGGCAGGTCTGGATAAGGTCGTTGCCGAATACCAAAAGCAGTTCAAGGAATATCAAGCTTCTCAGCAATAAAACGAGCTGCAACATAAAAGGAGCGGAGAAATCGTGAGCCTGCATCAGCAAAAACAACAATTTGAAGCCACCAAAACCATCTATGACAGCGCAACCCTGCTATTTAAAAACGTGGACGGATTCGATGTCTATAATATTTCAATTCCTTTTGAACGGGATGGCAAGCGCTACTTGTTCGGGCGGGTAGAACGCCGGGAAGAATGGGCACGCTCCTGGGTCCGGCTGTTCGAGGAAACAGGCCAGGATGAATGGACCCTGGTGGAGAACAGCATGATCTATACGCTGGAGGACCCGTATATCAGCGAAATAGGTGATGAGCTCGTACTGGGCGGAACGCATGTGCAATATCAAAGCGGCAAATACAGCACGTATTTCGGTTATTTTTACCGGGGGACGGACCTCCACGACTTGTATTACTTTACTACCGGTCCTAACAAAATGAAGGATATTCGCCTTGTTGCTCTGGCGGATGGCAGAATTGGCGTCTTCTCGCGTCCGCGGGGCCATGAGGTGAAGGGCCAATATGGCAGCGAATCCATGATCGGCTTCACGGTGATTGACAAGCTGGAGGATTTGACTGCTGACGTTATTGAGAATGCCCCGTACATTCATGGTATCTTCGGAGCAGGCGAATGGGGAGGCGTCAACCAGGCTTACCTGCTGAGCAGCGGCAACATCGGGATTATCGGCCATATCTGTTATTCGCATCAGGAGGAGAGCGGGCAGGAAATCAAGGTCTATATGAATATGTCCTTCATCTTCGATCCCGTGACCCGGGAATCCCATGACCTGCATCTGATCGGAAGCCGTTCCTGCTACCCTCCTGGACCCGCCAAGGCACCCTACTTGACGGACTGCGTCTTCTCTGCGGGGATCGTGATGCGTGAGGACGGCAAGGCTGATCTGTACAGCGGGGTTGGCGACTGCCAGGCCGGACGCATTACGATTGACTATCCGTTTGCGCCTTACGGAAGCATTGTTTAAATAGATTGAACTAAAAATTTAAGCTAAAGGAAAAGTGGCGGAGGGGAATTTTGGAACTGGAAGAGCGATAGCGACCGCCTGAAAGCTTTCCGCAGGAAAGCTCGCATCGTAAGCATCAGCAGTCTACGGATTTCAACCGTTAAAAACGGCATAAAATCATGAAATCTGTAGACAACAGCGGCTGGAAGTCCAAAACTTCTCTGGAGTCACGGCTAATTCCAAAACATAAAAAAATTAGTTCAATTTATCTAGACACAGTTCAACATCCAAGGAGGATATTCAACGATGAATGATAACAATACACCCATTATAGGAGCTTTGGCATCTAGCCCGCTCATCCGCCGTCACCCGGCTAACCCAGTGCTGGATGCAGCCCGGGTCCCTTACCCCACTGCACTTGTGTTCAACGCGGGAGTGGTGAAGTTCGGCGGCCGGTATGTGATGGTATTCCGCAATGACTACGGCTCCCTTGAGAAGCAGACCCTTGAGCCGTCTCACACAACGGATCTCGGTATCGCTTTCAGTGAAGACGGGATTCACTGGACGGCGGGGCCCAAGCCGCTGTTCAAGCTAAACGATGAAGAGTTCGTGCGCGGATATGATCCGCGTCTGACAGTGATCGATGGCCGCTGCTACATGTGCTTCGCTGTAGATACACGGCATGGGATCCGGGGCGGAATCGCAGTCACGGATGACTTCGAATCCTTTGAAATATTGAGCCTGTCTACGCCGGACCTGCGGAATATGGTGCTGTTCCCGGAGAAAATCAACGGCAACTATGTGCGGCTGGAACGGCCGTTCACCGTATACAGCCGCGGAGGCTTGGACCGGTTCGACACTTGGATCGCGGAGTCGCCGGATCTGATCTACTGGGGCCGTTCCGAACTGTTGCTGGCGGTGGAGCAGGTTCCGTTCGCCAATGACAAGATCGGCCCGGCAGCACCGCCGGTGAAGACAGACAAGGGCTGGCTGACCACCTTCCATGCGGTGGATCTTGATCCCGCCAGAGGCAAGAACGGCTGGGAGCCGTCCTGGAAGAAGCGGTATACAGCAGGCATTATGCTGCTTGATCTCCATAATCCGAAGAAAATCCTCGGGATGAGCGCATCACCGCTGCTCGCCCCTGAAGCCCCCTACGAAACAGATGGCGGCTTCCGCAATGATGTCATCTTTCCCGGCGGCATGATCCTGGAGGACGACGGCGAAGTGAAAATCTATTACGGCGCCGCTGACACCGTAGAATGTTTGGCTACGGCCCATGTTGATGATTTGATCAGGCTTTGTTTGGGGCAGTAACAGAAGCGGGTATCATCCTTGAATGAGGATGATACCCGTTTCTTTTGTGCGTTTTTAGACGAAATTCAGTTCGTTGATTTCGTGGGAATCTTTTTCTCTTTGCTTTGTGATCATACTTGGCTCCGGCATAGCGGATGAATTAAGTATCACCCATGCCGCGCTTTATAAACACTTTAAAAACAAGCAAGAGCTCTGGGCAGCCTGACAACAAAAGAGTCTGTCAAATGACAGACCCTTTACTCTCAACGCTTCACTTATAGAAGGAAGCACATTTAAGAAAACGGATATCGGGTATCACTTTTCTGCATCCATCAGACGAAGCAGCATAATCAGCGCTTCAGCCCGGGTAGCAGGATCATTGGGAGCAAAACGATGACCATTCTTGCCCTTAATGATTCCCAAATCTACCGCGGCAGCGACGGACGGCAGCGCCCATGGCTTAATATGCTGTTTATCGGCAAATGAGACCATTTCGTTCGAATGAAGCCCGCCGTCATACAGCCTCATGATCAAGACAGCCATTTCGGACCTGCTAATCCATTGGTTCGGACGGAAGCTGCCATCGGCGTAGCCTTTAATCAGGCCAGTCTGCTCCGCTTCCGCGATGTAATCCCTTGCCCAGACCGGGATTGTATCTACATCCCTGAAATTTAGCGGCATCGCGCCTTTCGCTTCGAAATCAAACGCCCTCGCGGTCATAACCACGAACTCTGCGCGTGTGATCCTCACATCCGGACGGAACGTCCCGTCCCCGAAGCCGTTCACAAACCCCATACTGACAGCGCGTTCTATCCCTTCTTTGGCCCAATGATTAGCAATATCCTTGAATGCTACGGTATTTCCCGCTGCTTGCACCGCGATGTCTGCTTTCGTTCCCGGCTTGACAACCGTATCCGTAAGATCGCTTTTCACAAGCTTCACACGTGTTAATTCTACTCTCGGCTTCTCCGCATTCTTTCCAATGACTTCAAACGTAATGGCTGCGAGCTCGGCTTTTCCCGATAGACCGGCGACTTTGCCAACCTTCGTATGCGCGAACACGACAAGACCATCTGCAGGAGTAAGCGGGACGGAGAACCCTGGCAGCAAGCTTTCACTTTTTTTGTACAATAGAAGGTTTGCATCGTACTTCAAATTGATTTCGAAGCCATAGACATCGGTAAGATCCGATCCCGTCACCGTCACGACAACTTGATTTCCCTTAATGGACGTAGAATTGGAGACCGCTAAGCTAAAGGAGGCGTCCTTGGCCATTGCGTACACCGGCAGCAGGGAAAGTGTGAACCAAGCAGCTAGAAGCATCATTCCAACCCGATATTTCACCCGATATTTCAAGCGAATTCCCATCCTTTCGATATCTCCTTATTCCCACATGTAATTAATTCAGAATTTTACGGGCCAGAATGGAGATATCCACGATGTCAATCATCCCGTCGCCATTCAAATCCAACGCACTGTACTTATTCCAATTTGGATCTTGATTATTTTTACCATAAGCGGATGCAATAATTGCAAGGTCCCCCACACTTACTCTGCTGTCGTTATTGTAATCTCCTTCGATGGATTTAATCATTGAACCCTTGAAGCTTTGCAGAGCTGCGTGCAGCTTCAATGTCGCCTGTTCAATATCTGCCTGGCTTACTTCCTGAGCCGAAGCCACCACTTGAGCGCTATCAATAGCTGCCTGTAGAGTTGCTTTCGAGCCTAATGGATACTGGCCAGGAGATACGCCTTCAACGGCTGCATCATGCGTACTTTGCGCTTCCGCAATCAGAAGCAGCAAGCCCGACTTATCCATGTTATTAATTCGGACTGTGTGCGTTGCACCCGCCCAATCTGATTCTTGGCCTGCGCCATTCGCAACCGTTAACTGAGTGACGCGAATGGAAGCGCTCTGCGGATTATCCGCTGCAACCGCTCTGAACTTAAGCTTAATCAATCCCTTGGTCATATCTGTATTTCCAATAGTAGTCCCGATGGTTCTAAGCTTGCCGGCTTCATTCACTTCACCAACTAGTTTGAAATCCTGCTGAAGCGATTCCATTGATATGAATTCCAGCTTATCCGCATCATAATTAATCGTAATATCTAGCGCTTTGACATCTGTTCCAGCATGCGCCAAGCTGAATTCAACATCAAAATTGTTGCCGCCTTCAACGGTTCCCGGTCCGGTCAGCAAAGCGCTGCCTTCTTGACTGCTGATCTCTTTCACAAGTCTAACCTCACCCCATTGTGAACCGTTATTATAGGACTGTCCGGACACATCGTGCCACATGATAATGTCCTGACGGCCACCCGTTGCTTTTGCGTCATTGATCTGCACATCAAATCCGATTACATGATCAGCCGCAGGCGCACCAGCTTTAAAGGGAATCTTAGTTTCAATGTAATAACCGCCATCCACTACTTTGGCAAAAGACTCAAAACCCGCACTGACACTGCCCGGATTAAAGCTTTTCTCATTAAGATAGTTAGTACGGTATTGTCCCATACCCGGTCCGTACGAGGTTTGTTTACTGTTGGTCTCATCCACAAAGATCTCGACCGAATCCTTCTCATGCGCGTCGCTGCTGCTGCTGTTCAGCACAGGGTCTTTTACACGCACCAGAACATACAGGTTAGAATCGTCCCATAGCACTTTAGCGGAACCATCCGCCGGACCGTTCACCATTGTCAGATGCTTAAGGATCGGCAGCGTGACGGTCTTATTCCAGAGCGGGTCGAGCTCGGAGCCGCCGAGAACAGGCGTCCCGTATACAGCGGTTGCAACTCCGCCAGATAACAGTTGAAGCCCTTTGATTGCGTCACGCAGCGCGTAATATGAATGATCCGCTGCTGTCTGCGAGATCTCCTCATTGGCGGCAGCAGCTTTGGCCTCACGTAATGCGCCTGCAAAAACGTCCCATGAATCACTTGTATACATCGTTTTTTCCTTGTTACCCGCGGCCTCGATCAAGGCGGTCAGCAAGGTTGTGTCAACCTTTGGAACCACGGGGTTCGCGGACCCGCCGCGGCCGGCTTTAACCTCGTTAAAATACGTTTCTACTTTCGTGATTTCATCAGCGGACAGCACCCTGTCGTAGATGAGAATCTGCAAGACTCTGCCCATGAAGCGGTGGGGGGTTGCAGCCGCCATCGTGTAACCTACGCTCAGATCCGGTCTGTTCCCCAAAAGGGCCTTAGCGTTGGTTCCGGGAGTGCCGATGACGTTGTTATTAACATAAACTGCTCTATTGGTTCCGTTTAGCTGCGCCCGGACACTGACCAGATCATCAGTGGCTGTTGTTGTAAATTGTTGACCGCCACCCGATACACTGCCATCCGCATTACCAAAGCGGACGTTAACCCGGTTTGTTCCTATCCCGAGACTAATACCGCTCCAACCGTCGTTGGCGGCCCACGTTTGGTAAGCCTCGTTCAATCCGAAATAAACAAGACCATTTTGGTCGCTGGAGTTATTGGCTATTGTCGTTGGTCTAACCAGTGTATATATTGTCATCTGTGTACTGCCGTTATAGTCTTTAAAGCCAGCAGCCTTTAACGGCTTCGAGTTCGCGGCGAATTCTACATAGTCGTAAACATCTTTCTTTAGCTTGGGGTTCCCGTCAGGTGTTCCAAGATTATCGCCGCCGCTTCCAGGGACGTTTGCCGGGACAAGCTTCGCCGGGATGTTCCCCATATTTGTCCACCCCGTCACGTTGCCGCTGCTATCCATTTCCACGCCCTCATCGCCCTTGAGCCATAAATCAAGACCATTTCTGGGAATATCGGCAGGCGTTACATCTCTCACCACAACACGAGCGTGCGACTGGCTTCGAACTTCGCCGTCTTTCGCCAGTACAAAAATAATGTACGGACCGGGCACCATGGGCGCGGTCATTCCGAGCGCGTCGCCGGAGGCTACGGTTTCATCATCGCCTCCATCAAAATGTCCGCCGCTCGACGAAGAAATCCATATCTTTTGGGCCGCGTCGTCCAAATCGTAGGCAAATCTGACGGTCCCGCCGGGGGCTACGGACACATCAGCCGGGAGCAGCTTGTTGGCCACCGATACTGTGGTGGTAAAGTTGATGGTTATTTCAGGCTTCGAAGTGCTGCCTACCAGGGTCCAGTTTCCTTCGGTACGGATTTCGTACCCATCCGCCACGGGCTTGCCGTTAAGCGTGAAGGTGTATTCATCACTCAAAGTTAGTTTAAGCGGCCTTATGGCTGAAACTTCGTAGCTTTTCCCATCCACCACATTGGTTGCCGGCTCGCTCGCGTCAACGTATACCGTATACTTGGAAGTGGCTGTTTCTCTCTTGTCTCCATATAATATAAATAGTTTGTATTCTCCTGCGGCAGATGGAGTGTTGATTGTTTTTTCATTGCCGGCAGCTTTTGTCATCGTAGCGCCTTCTTTAAAGACAGTTGTGTTCGCGGGTGCCAGCCAAACCGTGTCTTCCGCCTTAAGCAGACCTCTGCGGCTCAGCTTTTCACCGCTTGCACCCATGATGACATTGGAAGCCAGTTCAAACTCGGTATCGGCAATGAGGCTTCTTGGGATCATATGTGTGTATTCGTTGGTAAGACCCGAATTCAGAACGATTTCGTTGCCTGCAACGGGCCAAATGCGGGCTTCGCTTTTGTAATTGTCGTAAGTAGTCCTGGGGGCGCCATTCTGGTTGTTATTCCCGTCCACGTATCCGTCGATGGCAATCATGTCGCTTTTACGCTTCCAGTTGTTAAATTCAAAAAGACGGCTCTGTCCGGCGGCATGTGAGAGCTTTGACTGCACGACATTGCCTATCATCTTGATGAACGTGCTGCCTTCGTCGGGATGAAATCCGTTTGTCCAGTTGTTAGAGGTCGTGGGTTTGTCCGTTGGATTCGGGTTAAGGAAGTTGTAATTCATCTCGGTGAAATTCGTCCAGTTGTCAGAATGCCAGTTACTAGTCTTGTCGGTGACAGGGTTATTCGTCAGATTGTTGATCGTGTCCCATGTCCCTCCGCCCGGCAAATTACCCGGATCACCCTGTCGTCCCAAGGAGTAGATCGCCCCGGAGTCGTTAACTACCGTGCAAATTTCCTCTACCCTGTTATAGTTTATTTTGTTATTCCTGGAGGTCGTAGAGATTACTGGAGATCTTGCGATGCTCGTTTCATGTGTACCCTGATAAGGGCCGCCAGTCTTGTTGGTGCCTTGGGCGGTAAAGCCGAAACCATCGTATTCGTCCCAGCCCCAGCCAATGCTCATCGCGCCGTAAGTAGAATCATACAGGAAGTTGTGCAGTACCTGCATATTCGTAGTGTAGAAAGAGGTTAGGGAGTTGGCGCCCGGGAATCCATAGCAGTTTCTGTACAAAAAGTTATTTGTGATATAAATATTTTCCGGCACAGCTTCAGTACCAACCTTGAATTTTTCCTTATTAACACCGGCCCAGTTCCTTATTGGCGTACCAGAGATTGACACACTAGACTCATGCTTAATCGGCTCATCGTTCTCATAGATATGCTGTGGATGTCCGATTACAACGCCGGAAGCGAGCGTATCTACGATATAGTTGCCCGTGACTTCGATATCCTTGACATCGTTCTCGACATGGATACCATTAAATCCGGTAAGTCCGATCTCACCGTTCAGCACCTTGATATTCCTCGCCCCGTTGATCATGACCGCTGCCGGCGGTATATCATAGCCCCGGTAGAAGGTCTCATGCCAGTTTATGCTGCCGGGGAAGTAAGCTGTGTTCACGATAGAGCCCTGAACGGACGCATAACCGCGGGAACGGGTTGTTACCGGACCGGTTCCGTCGCTAAGAGTATAAGTGCCCGTCAGTTCATACAGTTTGTAGTCGGTATGGGCAAACTTCAGCCCGTTGAAGGTTATATTTTTGACACGCCCATTATCCGAGCCCTGAACAGGGTTTAACCGGTCTCCAACAGGCTCTCCTTGTATGTCGAGGACCGTCTCAAGCTTCGGGATAACCACGTCGGCGGTATTGATATCCTCGCCTGCAAGCGGGATGTAATATAGCGTGCTTTCCGCCTGGTCGAAATAGAAATCTCCGCGTTTGTTGAAGAACTCGAAAGCGTTGCGGATGACTTGATTGTTACCTGGATTGTATTGCGTGTTATTACTCAAAGACTGTGAAATCGCACCATATGGCATCTGGAACCGGAGCATAACACCGCCGGGCTTGTTGCTCTCTGCCGGCGCCTGTTCGATTGATGCGAAGGTGACAAACGGCCGCGACCACCTGGCGGTAGAACCGCCGACACTTTCGGCTTCGATGTTTTGGGGGTTTTTCGTTGCCGTACTCAGACCCACGCTGGCATCGAATACGATAGCCGCCCGAATATTGCTGCCGTTCTGCCACGCCCAGGGGTTATTGGCAGCGGTAAAGCTGGCTGTAGGGGTGCCGGTGACGGTTCTGTTGGCTGAAACGATTTGCGGGCTCAGCGTCATGGTAGCGCCTTTATCGTTTACATAGATCATCCGCAACTTATCGCTCCGGTTAAGGGTCGTTTTATACGCCTTTAAGCCGCCAGTCTGGGTAAGGCCAACCGCTTCAGTCCATACGCCTTTTTTGAGCATTTCACCGGCGCTGATTACCGGCTTCGCACCCGGCGCCGCCTCATAGCGAATCGTGCTGCTTGCACTTCCGGAATCATCCTTGTTAAAAACCAGCGTTTCATCAAGCGGATAGTATCCATCCGCAATTTGAACCACGATATCACCGCCGGTCTTAGGCAGAGTCCTTACTGCTGCCTTTGCCTTGGCAAGCGTTTTATACGGCTTTCCTTGTGTTCCATCCCCTGTGTTATCATTGCCATTTGTAGCCACGTAGATCGTTACACTTGGCGCACTGTCAGCCGAGACTACCGGGCCTGAGAATTGCAGCATGGGAATTACCATGATCAAAGTCAGAATCCATATTAATGCTCTTCTTCGCATTTCCATCCCCCTCTTGGATCACTTATCAGATGTCCCTTCTCCCACTTCACATTCTCACTTCAGAATTGCACCTGCAGTTAACGCATTTTCGATCTTTTCGTTGCCTATTAAATAAACGATGATCATAGGCAGGCTGGACAGCAGCATACTCGCGCCGATCGGCCCCCAATCCGTAACTCCCACATTAATGAAGAAACCAAGCAACCCGACTGTAAGCGGCCGGAATTGATCCTTGGAAGCAATAATAAATGCAAGCGGAAATTCGTTCCAGATTCGAATGAATATCAGAACACATTGCGTCACGAGCGCTGGCATTACGATTGGAAATATGATTTTGATATACGTTTGATAGACATTCGCTCCATCTATGCATGACGCTTCTTCCAGCTCCTTAGGCAAAGAACGGAAAAAGGCATACAGCATCAGTACGCAGGAAGCAATGGCGAAGCCGGAATACGGCAAGATAAGACCCAAATAACTATTTTTGATATGCATCCATTTAACCAACTGGAATAACGGA
Organism: Paenibacillus sp. FSL H3-0469; assembly: GCF_038051945.1. Lineage (NCBI taxonomy): Bacteria > Bacillati > Bacillota > Bacilli > Caryophanales > Paenibacillaceae > Paenibacillus > Paenibacillus sp. FSL H3-0469. Next base: position 6,237,859 of record NZ_CP150302.1, on the reverse strand, counting down.
ATAACGACGACTTCGATTGGGACAATTAAACCCATAGATACATAAAACAACATTGCCGAATTGAATCTCCATTGCATACGGCTGAGGCAATAAGCAAGCATGCTGCCCGTTGTCAGCGTAATGGCAATTGTGCCTGTGGTATAAATCACGCTGTTCTCGAAATACGTATAAAAATGATATTTGGACAGCGCTTCGCTGAAGTTCAGCCAGTCCAAGGAAGACGGTAATCCAAAAGGATTGTCGTAAGCTTCACTTTTGGACTTTAATGACATCGTTACCATCCAGTACAAGGGAAATAGAAATGTGCATCCCATAGCTACCCAAAACACTCGGCTTAATAATTTCAGAAAGCTCCCCCCCAGCTTAAAACTCCAGTTTTTCTCTGGCAACGTACCTTTGAATGACAAAGGAGATCAAAAGGCATTCCAGAATAAAAATAACGGCGATCGCATTACCTTTGCCAAATTCGGAAGTATCAAACGCCGTATAATACATCTGGTAGATGACCGTCCTGGATAGATCTCCCGGACCTCCTGCCGTCATGACTCGCACATGCGAATAAAATGCCATTGAGCCTAATGTGGACAGAATAAGTACGTATTTGATTACATTCTGCAGCAAGGGGATCGTAATTCTTAAGCAAACTTGAATATAATTAGCGCCGTCGATTAATGCAGCTTCATAGTAACTTTTGGGTATGGTCTTAATTCCTGTATAGAACAGCAACGCGTTCAGTCCAATATATTGCCATAGGAAGGTCACTCCAATGCTGGGCATTACCGTTTTCTTTTCCGTTAACCACGAATGCGTCCAGGAATGTAGCCCTAACGAATCGAGAATCTTGTTCAGTAAACCCCAATTCGGTTCGTAGAACGCCACCCAAATCTGGGCAACAACCGTGACCGACAGGATAGCCGGAAACATCGCCACCGTCTTGAAGAATCGGCGAAACCTCGGTGTCTGAGCGTCCATAAAAAACGCAAGCATCATCGACAAGGGCAGCCCCAGCAATAATGAGATGCCTACAATGAGATACGTATTCTTATGAGCGGTCCAAAAGGATGAGGTAGCCATCACTTCTTTGTAATTATCCAAACCCACAAAACCCAAATTTCTAAACCCGTCATGCTTATGCAGGCTCACCCAGATCTCCGGCAGCAAAGGGTATACGCAGAATAAGGTGAACAGCAGCAATGCAGGGAAAGCAAACACAAATATAGATACTTTCGTGCTAAAGTACTTGTTCATCGCTCTCTCCACCATTTAATTTGTGTCTAAACCCCCTTGGATCTATCCGAAGGGGATTTAGCAGTTAATGCGTCGTTTACTTGTCAAACCACGTATTTTCGCTCCAGATCCTGTTCATCGCCACATTAAAATCTTCGGCTGCGTACTCGCCCGTTAATAAATTCGCTCCCTGCGTAGACATTTCGGCAGACGTCCTCGAATCTAGCGAATTAAGTGCCCATGACGCGATTTTATTCGGAATCGGATTGTACCAGTCAACGAACTTCTGCATAAGCGGGCTCCTGTCCATTGCCTGGTTGCCTGTCTGTAAAGATATAGGAGCACCGAGAGATTCAAAGTATAACGCATCCCCCATGGCTAGAAATTCAGCAAGCTTAACAGCCTCTTCCGGGTTCTCCGTTTTGCCGTTGACCGCATAACCGTTAAGCGGAGAACCCCAGAACTGTACGTTCTCTGTAGGGCTATATTTATCGCTGGCGCTTGGAAACGGGAAGAAGTCAACCGTTTCGTCTTTTGCGAGATTTGGCAGCTCCCAAGTAAACATCCATAACATAGCCGCCTTTTTGGACGTAAACATTTCCATCGCCGGACCGTAATCCAAATTGGAAATACCGTCCGGGAACACGCCTTCCTTGACCAGCGTTTCGATGCGGGCCGCACCTTCCTTGACGGATGGATTGTTGAAGTCCGTTTTGTTGCTGACAAGGTCGGCCATCGCCTGCGGATCACCGATTTGAATCATTTGCTGCAGCATAAAGAGCTTCGGTCCCCACCCGTCCTTGCCGGGAGTCACAGCCGGTACCACCCCTTTGCTCTTGAGCGTCTTCGAGATTTGAATCAGCTCGTCGAACGTAGTTGGCACTTGAACCCCTGCTTCCTCGAACATGTCTTTGTGATAGAAGATTACAGGGGTGAAATAAGTGTCCGCTCCGGAAGACAAGCTGTAGATCCCGTTATCGACATGCTTTAACGCATCAGGCACCGCATATTTGTCCAAGAAACCGTCTTTGGAAATATAAGATGACAGATCCAGAATGCTGCCTGTGCTCTTCAATGGCGTAAAGAAGCCGGCATCATTCCAGAATACGTCCGGCATATCCCCGGAAGCATTCAACGTCTTCAATTTGTTGGCCATTTCCTCACCGCCGCCGCCCGGCTCAAACTCGATTTCAAGATTGGGAAACGCTGCAGCAATATTCGGTTTGATGAATTTGTCCATAATGTTGTTGCGGTTCTCGTCGGTCGTAAGCGTTATGACTCTCATCTTGATTTTTTTGCCGTCCGTCTTCGTAGTATTCTTGGTATCCTCCGTGCTTACTGCCGAGGGTGACGGATTGTCGGATGACTGGCTGGAACTTGGTTCATTCCCACTGCTGCATGCCGATGAAACCAGAAGAATACTTGCCATAAGGAACATAGCTGCTGCCTTCGACCTCTTTTTCATTGTTTACCTCCCCTATTTAGCGAAGCGGATATCGGATTGATATTGAAAGCGTTATCAATCTTGTGATCATTTTACGAATCTTCCCACACTTAGTACAGAGATTATTCTCGGGCCAGCAGTAAAATTAACGGCAAAAAAACAGACGCTAAAGGCAAAGTTTTCACTTTCCCTCTAACGTCTGCATAGGCTACCGGCTTTGATTCACATATTTGCTAGGCGTGATTCCCATATATTTTTTGAAGCATTTACTGAAATAATTGGCGTCCGCATAACCCACCCGGTTCGCTACGTCTTGAATAACCTTCTCTCCCTGATCAAAAAGCTCTTTTGCTTTAGTCATCCGTATTTCGGTCAGGTAGTCATTGATCGTGAAGGTCGTTTCTTTTTTGAACACGAAGCAAAGATGGTTATAGTTCATATGAACGCTTTTTGCGATATCCTCGATTCGTAATTCATCGTTGCCATAGTGCCCCGAAATATACGTTTTGACCGCCTCTATGACTTTGACGGCTCTATTGGGTTTGCGGCTATGCACATGATCCATGGTCTTTAGAACTAATACACGTATCCAGTCCTCCAGCTCGTTGAAGGTTTTCATCCGCTGAACGTGTTGTATCATATCGGGCTGTGTCGTATTTAGGAAGACATCTTCTAACGTTTGCGAGGCTTCGGACAAAAATTCCAGGCAGGTGGATACGATTTCGATTCCGGCGAGAAGCAGCATTTCCATAGTTGCACTTTTAACACGGGTATCATGAAAAAAAGTCGAGAGCCATTCTGTTGTCCCGGCCGGTTGTCCGCTTCGCATGTGCATCAGCAAGCTGCTTCTTTTGTCCACCGAGAATAACCCAACCTTTATCCCGGATTCCGCTACCTGGGAATGTGCGAACACCTTGTTACCTCCCCAGACAAACCGATGCTTCAAGGCGATTAACGCTTCCTTGTACGACACCGAAACCGACTCAAACTTGTCGTAACTATTCCCTAAGCCGATCGTTACCGTACAGTCCAAATTGTCCTGCACGTATAATCGAATACGTTCGCAAATCGTTTCCAGCCTATTGAAGGAGCCGTCAGACGTTCCTATGATTAGCACCAGACGGGCATCATGATCGTAACAGCCGGCACACTGAAAGGCACTTTGCATATCCTTTTGAGCGATTTCTTGTAACTTGGCTTGGCGAATCCGCATACCCTCCTCAAGATTCCTCTCATCGCTTGAATCCAGGTCGACAACAATCACCCGATAATGCAGCCCTTCGAGCTTTATTCCCAAATCATTTAATCGACCCCGTTCGGAAGGTGCTCTAGAGATAGCCTTGCCCTGCAGCCAGCCGTTCAGCACTTGCTCCTTCAGGACAGACAAGCCTTCGCTCGCCCGCCTTCTTAAATCGTCCAATTCAAGCTTGCCCAGACGCTCCGTTCGTATAAGTTCCTTGATATCTAATAAGGAACTTTGGAGTTCTTCTTCGTTAATGGGTTTCAGCACGTAATTAACAACGCCTAATTGCACGGCCTGTCTGGCATACACGAACTCGCTGTGGCCTGACAACACCAGAAATTTAGTGGTCTGGCCGCGCTCCTTGGCTTTGTGTATGAACTCCAATCCATCCATAATCGGCATATTCATATCCACCAGTACAACATCAGGCTCTAACTCGGTCATCTGCTCCAGCGCTTCCGCCCCGTTTTTGGCTTCCCCCGCAATTTGAAAGCCCAACTCACTCCATGGCAGCGAAATCTTCAAGGCTTGCCTGAAGTAATATTCATCATCGACGATAAGCACTTTGTACATGGTCATTCCTCCTATTCTATACACTCCTTATCTTGCGGATTAATGATAACGAAGAGGCAGTACGATTATAATTTTCGTATAAACGCCGTAATTGCTTTCAACCCGCAGTCCGTATCTTTCCCCGTACAGCATCCTTATCCGGTTGGATACGCTTCTGATCCCAAATCCGTTAATTTCATCAGGAATGCTGGTCCCATCCATAATCGCCTTGATCTGCTCCTTGTGCATCCCGGCGCCGTTATCATAAATTTCAATTTCCAAATGGTCTCCGCTTCGTTTTCCTGAAATGCGTATGATTCCTTTTTCCTGTTTGAGCTTCAATCCGTGATAGATCGCATTCTCGACGATGGGCTGCAAGGTCAGCTTCGGTATCGAATAGGACAAAATTTCATTGTCAATTTCCATCGTATACTCCATATATTCCACATAACGCAGCTGTTGAATTTCCAAATAGCTTTCCGTTAAACGCATCTCGTCACCTATCGGTATGATATCGTCACCTTTACTTAAGGAGATCTTATAGAAATTCGCCATGTATTGGGCTGCCTGTATGGCTTGCTTCCCTAAGCCCAGCTTAATGAGTGAAATAATGGTTTCAACCGTATTGTACAAAAAATGAGGCTTTACTTGCGATTGCAGCAATTTGAATTCGATCTCAGCCTTTGTCCGTTGCTTCTCCACGTTTTCAGCCATAAGCGCCTCCATACGATCCATTAAGTTATTGAAGCCCTCGCTTAAATATCCGATCTCGTCTTTGGATTGGTAAGGGCTTCTGACTTGCATCTGTCCAGACCGGATTTGTCTCATTGTCTTGGCAAGCTGGAAGATGTGCCGTGTGATCGACCGGGACAGCAGGAAGGACACAATTAATGCCAGCAGCAAACATGCTGCACCGACCCCGAGAATCAGTTGATTGATTTCTTTCCGGCCTGAAGAGATATTCTTCATCGGGATAGCGCTTACAATTGTCCATTTCAATGGTTCGAAGCGATGGGTGAATATCAACATTTCTTCACTTCCGCTGCCCTGGGTAAAGGTTGTGTCTTCAGCATTCTCGGGAATGCTTATGGAGACGGCTTCCTTGAAATCCCGGTACAACTTGGCTTTATTCTGTGAGGAAATAATTTGGCCGGCGGAATCGACAATATAAAATTCCCCGCCCTTATTTTCCTCTTCCTCGTAAATCGAGGCAATCGTCGTTTCTTTCACGTACAAAAAAATTCGGCCAATCGTTTTACCGGTATCTTTGTGAATGACCGTTTTGGAAACCGCAAATACGCTGTCTTCCCCTTCATACAAAAATCCGAATTTCATCAAGCCTGTCCAAATGGGTAAATAGTAACGATCCTCCGCTCCATAACCGTCACCGAATATGCGTGAAGCATAGGCGTTATCAGCAAACCCGACGTCCACCCAGTGATGATTTGCGGTGAGGATGCTTACCGCTTTAATTCTTGTGTTAGGCTCCACAATATTGCTGATCGTCTCTGAAAGTGTTTTTTTCATCGAAAGGTTATTTAAACCCTCAACCGGCTTGCCCGCATTCTGCTCATTATTTAATAATAAGTCGTTATAAAGCACGTTCTGCAAACGATAATCGCTGGCCAGAATTTTTGAATAATCTTCAATTGTAGATACCAAGGTTTGAAGGTTGTTTTGGATAAGCACAAGCTCCCGGGATGAATTATTGATCTCTTTCTCAATAATGGCCTTCTGTGAAATCGTGTTGGCAAAGTACGACTGAGTTGAAATAAATACGATAATGATTAATACATTCGATATGAATATTTTGTTTTTAATCGAAATCCCGCCTATATACCTCGAGAACCCTTTCATCACGCGCTGCCTTCCTTCCTTTTCCCCTATTGATATCCTATATTTCTTTGTATGTCATAATAGCACTCCTCATCAGTTAAAACTTAATTTTTAAAATATTTTTTCTAGAATGAATTCAGCTACTTGACCTGACAAAAAAAGCAACTTCCCTGTTGGCAAGTCGCTTTTTAAATATCTATTGTGAGTCTACAGGCTATTATCCTACATATTAGTTTTTCTTAAGAAATGATTTCTATAGTTACCGTATACACATAGACACCTTTCTTAATTTGATAGGGCTCGTGAATATTTTTGGTCCAGCCGGTATCTCCGCCAAGACCTGCATGTTTGTGATCAATATTAAGAAAAACAGAATCTGAATGTCCCAGCTCGTCTTCATAGGCGGCGTTGTCATATTGCTCAATACTGTGCCCATGAATATCAAAATGGAAATGTCCCGCTGCCGATACTTTCACGCCTTGTTCTTCGGATGACAAATATAAATACCGGACATCCTCCTTACCCCCGCATTCTACCGGTAAGATATAGGGTACATGCTGCTGTTCTACAGTGCTTTCATATATTCCAACGAATGCGGCAGATTTGCGATCCGCATAGTTTTCCCATGGCCCGCGGCCATACCATTTCATCTTCTTCCAAGCCTCAGAGAACTTAAAGCTTAGCCCAATTCTCGGGAGGGTATCTACCTTCGCATTGTTCACAACTGTATTTGTGATTTCTATACCTTTGCCGCCGACGGTATAATTTGTTTTGGTTTCAATGCATCCATGATATATACAATGAACTTGAATGATAACAGCTGCCGGTGCTGCAAATACCCGAATATTCTTGATTTCTTTTTGATTGGAATGGAGCCCGAGAGCTTTCCATTCATCTGCATAATTGGACGATTCGAGATGAATACCTGCATCAATGCCTGTCGGAGGGCGATAGAAGTTATTTGTTCCTCCCGTGAAATAATTCTTGTGATTGTATTTTACAGAGATGAACTCTGCGGTTTCTTTCGAGAAAAGAACCGTTGTATTCTCATTATAGATATGAATTTCATTTGCCGTTTCATCATACTTCAAGCTATCCTTTTCTATCTCTCCGGTATGCACTTTATTAACAGAATCTTTAAGCTCTATCTGGCAGGCATAAATACAGGTTCCCTTCTTAGAATAAAAGGTGTCCTCGTCCAAATAAGCATAGAAATTAAGAAAAGCTTCCCCGGAGACTTTAGACGAATCGTATGGCTCTTGAAGCTTATCAACGGAACCGGGTGCTGTGTGATATTTAGGCAAACTACCGCTTTCAATCACACTGCCATCGCAAACCAGCTCCCAAGTCATATTCAAATGGCTTAAATCCCGATGACTGTAATGATTATAAATTCGATAGCCATTATTCCCAGGCATGTAATCCATTTGGATAGGAGATTGTACATTTTTTATTTCATTCGCAGCCGGCTTGAGCGTTAGATCAGCGAAAACAATACCATTCAGGCACATGTCAGGAGCAGGATCCGTAACTTCTTCCTGGAATGCCCCGCCATAGACATAATTTTTATTTCCGTCTTTATCCTGCTTAACAAGCGCCTTATCCTGAAAATCCCAAATAAATCCTCCTTGAAACCGCGGGAATTTATGAATGAGATCCCAAAATTCCTTAAAGTTTCCGTTACTGTTGCTTTTCGCATACGCATATTCACACATAATAAAAGGACGCAGGTCTTCGCTATCAGCCATGACATCCAAGATCCAATCTTTCTGAGGATACATAGGCGCCACAATATCGGAGATATTTGCCGGAGGACTCAGAGACTCATACTGAACATACCTTGTTTTGTCATACTCCTTAATCCAGCCGTACATCGCAGCATGATTCGCTCCATAACCGGATTCATTACCCAGAGACCAGAGAATAATGGATGGATGATTTTTATCTCTCAGAACCATCCGTGTAGCCCGTTCCATATACGCATTTGTCCATTCGGGGGATGCGCTTAACTGGCCGCCAAGACCGTGTGTTTCAATATTCGCTTCATCCACCAGGTAAATGCCCAGTTCATCACACAGGTCATACCATTCGATGGCGTGCGGATAGTGACTTGTTCTTACCGCATTGATATTCAGCGATTTCATGACCTTGATTTGCTCACGCATATATTCTGTTGTTACGACCCGTCCGGTTTCAGGACAAAAGGCGTGAAGATTGGTTCCCCGAATAATGAGACGCTTCCCATTAATTCTCAGGACCCCTTTTCGATCAATATTCACTTCACGGAAGCCGACATTTGCGCTCTCAATATCAATTACATTTCCAGAACAATCAATCATTTCTAAGACCAATTTATAGAGATAAGGGTTCTCGTCGCTCCACAATTGCGGATTTGAAATGGTTTTCGTAACCTTTGCTACATATTTCTCTCGCAGGTAGAAATCACAATCCGCAAACTTTGGCGTTTCAAACGCAGTAACCAATTGCTGATCGCTATCATACAGGGACAACCGCACATGGGCTTCACCATAACGATTCGCTTGATTATTAGGAAGAACCGTTACGCTTAATTCGGCATTGTTGTAATTCCCTGAAAAGAGAGTTTCGATCTTATAATCATGGATGCGCATACGTGGTTTTGCATAAATGAGAACATCCCGGTAGATCCCCGAGAGATGCCAGTAATCCTGATCCTCCAGATAAGTCCCGGCCCCAAACCGCATCACCTGAACCGCTATACGGTTTTGCCCCTTTTGAATGTAATCCGTGATTTCAAAAGAAGCATTAAGCTTACTGTCCTGAGAATAACCAACCAGCTTGCCGTTTAACCACAGATAAAAACACGATTCCACACCTCCAAAATCGATAAATATATCCCTTTCGTTAAAATGTTCGTCCACTTCAAACGTTCGGACGTAACAACCGGTAAGGTTGCTCTCCGGCACATGAGGCGGATTCAAAATGTATTCATTCTTCTTGAGTTGGATCTCGTGATGTGAACCCTCCCCTTTTTGAACAAAGGGATACAGCATATTGGTGTATACAGGTTTTCCATACCCCGAAAGCTCCCAATGGGAAGGAACCGGAATATGATCCCACTGGGAAACATCATGTTCAGGACTATAGAATTCATCCGTTACTTCATCGGGAGACCCAAATATTTTAAACTTCCACACTCCATTCAGGCTCTTCACATATTTAGACTTTCTCCGGTCTCCGCTTAAAGCCTGTTCAACGGTTTCGTATGCTCCGTAGGGCTCATGCATGGGATAACGGTTTTTTTGAGTGACATATTGATTTTCCCAATCTCTGCTTCGCTTCATTGGCTTATATAACACTCCCATCCATTGTTCTAATTGGTTGATCTTTCAATGTAGATACCCCTATAATAGAAGGAAAATTCCTTATATTAAATGTTGAGTATGGTATTTCATTTATCCATTTTGGTAGGAGTGTGAAACCATGAATGTTGAAGACATTGATGAAAATGATGTAATCTACCGATGTATCGGCAACGATTTTAATCAGGGTATTTTGTCTTGCGGCTTTATGCGTAAAAGATCAGCAGAGCGTTCTCAATATGATTTTAAGATAGGATATTACAGCTGTTTTGTAGTATTGCAAGGCAGTGGTAAGTTTATTTCTACGGACGGTACCGTTACTTCTATGCAAGCAGGCGATCTTGTTCAACGTCTACCTGAACGTTTGCACTCTACTGCAATTGAACCAGATGGTAAGTGGATCGAGTTTTATATCAGTGTCGGGTATCCTGTCTATTCATACTTAAGGACACTTGGAATTATTAATTCCGATAAGGAAGTTCAATCGACACAGCATACGAATGATTTTTTCTTTGATTTTGTTTCCTTGCTGAAAGCCTTGAAAAGTGCAACAGATGAAAGTCTTCCCTCCCTGCTAATGAAGGCTCAGGATTTGATTATCAGATTACACAGTAGCATTCATATTGACCATAGCAATGAAAATGAAAATAAAATAACAAAAGCCTGCGAGCTGATTAGTGTTTCCAATGATATTCACTTTGATATTCAGGAAGTGGCATCTGCCGTGAATATGGGCTACGAGAACTTCCGAAAATTGTTTAAAGAGACTACGGGGATTTCCCCTAAGCGATATCACACGGAGCATTTAATGAGACAGGCAAAAATGATGCTGCTATCCGGACTTCCCATCAAACATGTAGCCGTTAGTCTTGGTTACGGGGATATCTATTCATTCACCAAACAATTCACGAAGTCAGAAGGGGTATCTCCAGGACGATATATTGGTAAAACAAAAAGCAACTCATCCGCAGACAAGTTGCTTTAGAAATTATAAATGCGCTATTGTTAACGGATATTACCTTGTGATTATGCGTTTACCATTTCACCTTATAAAACTCATGATACAGCTTCATCAGCGCCCTCTTCTCAATTCGCGACACATAACTCCGCGAGATCCCAAGGTCCTTCGCAATCTCCCGCTGCGTCCGCTCCTCGCCGCCGGTGTCCAGGCCGAAGCGGCCGACGACGACCTCTTTCTCCCTCTCGTCCAAGATATCGAGGTTACGATAGTAGCCAGCTTCGTGCCCTTGTTCGGGTGGTAGCTCTCGATGGCCTTAATCAATCCGATGGTGCCGATGGAGATCAGGTCTTCCATATCTTCACCGGTGTTGCCCGAGTTTCTTGAGGTTGTGGACACGATGCGATGTCAAAAAATAAACCAATCAAGATCGTTTCCGATTGAATTGGTTATTTTAACGTTTTGTATTTAATCTGTAATTGTTTATCGATTAATTGTGCCCATTCAGGCAGTTCATTTAAATAATATTTTATCCCGCTATTATCTGCTTCAAGAATAAACTCTCCATCAGCCTTACTATTATCAACAACAATTAATTGATCAATTAGATCTAAGCAAAGCAACACGTTCAATATTTAGCCGGACATCACCTAGTCCCACATAAAACATAATGATTTTAAAGCCCTGCTCCTTAGCGTCCTTCATCTGCCTTATAACGTTACCACCAGCTAAAGTAGTTTCCACGGTGAAGTCCCACTTATTACGGATGCATTCCCTGGCTATTCTTATAGCTTCTTTTCCCGCAGATACTTTGCTTCTTTCAGGTTGACTATTATTGATCTTCCGGGCTAGTGCATCTGGATCAATATTCACACTGACTCCAAGCCGGTCCACAATCAAGTTGCGTATTGTACTCTTTCCGCTTCCATTATTACCTGCAAATACAAACATTGTTGCCTTTGTTTCAATCATGGATGAAATCCTGTTCATTCATTTCCTCTATTTTGCCCGTACTGTATTCTCTAACAATCTGCCCTTCATTTGTCTTATACACTATATATGTTCCATTTGCCTTAGCATCCAATTTGGCACGGTCACCTGTTAGTCGAATCAATTTTGCAAGGTCCTGTGTAATATTCATCAATATAGAAACACCTCATTTCCACTTATAGTTCGAGTATACCACAGTAAAGCGCAACTTATTTCAGCTAAGAGCCTGTTGTATAGAATCTAATCATTGAATTTTCAAAAATAAAAAAACTGTAAGATTGAGACCTTTACTGTCTCATTCCTACAGGCAATCCTCACTCTTTACCGCTTCACCTTATAAAACTCATGATACAGCTTCATGAGTGCCCTCTTCTCGATCCGCGACACATAACTCCTCGAGATCCCAAGGTCCTTCGCAATCTCCCGCTGCGTCCGCTCCTCGCCGCCGGTGTCCAGGCCGATAGTGCCGATGGAGATCAAATTCTATCGGGAAGTGTTGACAGGAGTGAGCGGCGGCCCTGCTGTAAATTCGGCTATCTGGTTGCCTGCAGCTCAAGTTGCATATGAATCACTTCAAATCTGTCTCCTGACGGCTTACCCTCCCATGTCACGCGGGGTCTTTGCCCTTACATTCCTTCGTCATCTCTAAGATCGAGAACTGGACATATCACGAAAATGAGGATACATGGACCTGTCCGACCGGTCAAACCCTGGAGATTCATAGAGAACACAAGGGAACCTTATCGAGTGGATACGAAATTCACAAACGACATTATCGAAGTCGCTCCTGCGAAGGGTGCCCTCTGAAGGATCGCTGTACGAAAGCAACAGGAAACCGAGAGGTGGTCGTTAGTCTGGAACGACTAAGATACCAACACCAAGCACGGGAACTGCTTCGAAGCGAGGAAGGGTATACCTTAGCCGTCCGCCGAATGATTGAGCCAGAAAGTGTGTTTGGGCAACTGAAAAATAACCGGGGATTCCGGCATTTTCTGCTTCTAGGGCTGTCCAAAGTGACCCTTGAGGTCGGGTAGCTTTCGCTCGCCCACAATGTGTTGAAGCAAGCCGCAGCGGACCAAAAACGCAAGACAGCGATCCTCCAATAACAAGAGAATCGCTGCCTTTTTAACAACATTTAGAATCAAGATGAGCTGTTATCTTCGTAGTAAGTCTACTTATGAGTCAGCTCCACAAAACAGCCTGCTCCTCAACAGCTGTCCGTCCGGCAATTCGGCCGAATGTGAAAATGTCGGTGAGCGAGTTACCACCCAGACGGTTACCGGCATGGATACCGCCTGCCACCTCACCGGCTGCGTACAACCCCGGGATGATCTGGCCAGATTCGCGAAGAACATGCGTCTGTGTATCAATCTTGAGTCCGCCCATCGTATGGTGAACAGCTGGCTTACGAGGTGTCGCATAGAACGGAGCCACTGCAACCTTAAGATCGAACGCATTTTTACCAAATTCCGGATCATGTCCCTGATCAACGTAAGAGTTGTACATCGCGATCGTATCCACTAGCGTAGTCGGATCGATATGAATTTGCCGGGCCAGCTCCTCCAGTGTGTCCGCTCTGAATAGCGTGCCTCGCTCCACCTGCTTATCGATCTTCGCTTGATTTGTGTTATAGGCCGTCTCCTTGATCTTGTCATCCGCAATCAGATAGAACAGGCCTCCGTTATTGATTGCTGCTATCGACAACTGATCGCGGCTACCATATTCGTTGACGAAACGTTTGCCCTGCTGATTGACCATGACAAAGTTCTGTGGCGGCACTTGCAACCCGCTAAACAAGGCGCCCGTCTGCGGATCGGACACTGGCATCATCTGCGAGAAGCCCATGCCGACCAGATCAGCGCCCGCACTTTGTCCCAGCAGAATACCATCGCCGGTAATCGCCGGAGAATTCGAGGTCTTGATGTCGTCATCGATCTCGCTCCAGTACGTATTGTACTGCTTCAGCATCTGCGTATTGGCCCCAAAGCCACCGGAAGCCAGCACCACCGCCGGCGCATGAACCGTTACCGTTTGCCCGGCTACTCCGGTACCAATTACGCCGCTAACTCGGCCGTCTGCTTCGATAATCAGTCGCTTCACCGGAGTATCGGTGAGGATCTGACCACCCTGTGCACAGACAAATTGCTCTAAAGCCGCTACGAAGGCATAGCCTTCATGCTTCACTGGTTTATGTCCACGGCGCCACAACGCTCCTACCGGCATGGTCACTTCGTTATAGTCAAATTCGACACCCAGTTCCTCCAACCATTTAACGGAGGCTAGCGCCTGATCGGTTAATACCTTGACCAGATCATATTGCCCGTAAATGGAATACCCCTGAAGGTCGTTCCGTTTGCCGCCGAAATAGGTCTGCATCCGGTGGAAGATCGCGGAGTCGAACAAGAATTCTTTGCCCTCTTTCGTATCGCGGAGATAATCAGCCACCTGATGTTTGAAGATACGGAAGTCCGCCAGATACTCGGCATCCACCTGTTCTTCCGGGGTTGCTGCCAGCTCTTCAATCGTATGACCTTCACCCGGAATCGCCGCAAATTTACGTTGCCACTCTGGATCGGCAGCGTTCATTGGACCACCTGTTCGTACCGTATTACCACCTATGGCTGGGAACTTCTCGACGATGATAACCTTCTTGCCCTGCTGAAGCACGCTGGCTGCTGCTGCGAGTCCCGCACCACCCGCACCAACGACCACAACGTCCGCTGTATACTCTTCGTCGCCGTGATTGATCGCACTCGGTGCTTTTGGCCGTTTTTTTAATACATCCGGGTTGGCGCCTGCCATCTTGACCGCCTTCGCTACTCCGTCGATAACCCCATTGCTAGTGACGGATGCGCCGGACAAAATATCCACGTTCAGCGTCTGTCCTTCGATGATCTGACTCGGAATCCGGGTAAATACCACATCCGCAATCCCCTGTGATTCGCCCGTCGTATCGATGTCGATCTTCTCTATACGAGTCGAACTCATCTCAACGATCATCGGCAGATCACCGTTGTGTCCGACCGCCTTTACTTCATAGGTTCCCGGTTCAAAGCTAACGTCTTCAGGGACATTCAGCAGATTAGCGATTTTGGCAAAACGCATAAAGCGATGGAAGCAACTCTCCAAGAAATCAACCGTCCGCTCCGACTTGATCTTCCCCGCTTCATCAAAGGCTTCATTCGCACGGCCCAACAGGAACTCCGAGCCAGGCATCACGCTAGCATTGACACCGGGTGCATCTAGAATCTGACGCAGATGTAGTTGTGCACGGGAGGACCCCTGCACATCATACGCCGCACCGACAACCATGACCGGTTTGCCATCGAACGGGTGAAGATTCCAAGATAACCATTCCAGAATACTTTTCAGCGCGGAGGGGACCGAGTGATTATGTTCCGGTGTAGCGATAATAACGCCATCCGCTTCCGTAATCTTCGTATTAAAGTTCTGAATAATCGGACTCTGCGATTGATCGTCCGACTCATTAAACATCGGGACACCCTTCAGTTCCAGAATTTCAATGTCCACTTTTTCGCTAAAATGAGACTTCATAAATTCCAGTAGCTTCCGATTATAAGACTTCGACGCGTTGGTTCCTGCAATTCCGACAAATTTCATGCCCGTTCGCCTCCCCAGATTGCCGATTCCCAGCTAAATGCTTTGCTTTGCTCTGTCTTGAAGTGGTTCTCTTTAACCAACTGTTGGTTAATCTTCACGAACAATTGGAACTCTTCGAAGATCTCCTCCAGCTCCTGAACCTTATTTGCGTAGACCAGATCACCTGACTCGTCAAAAGCGGCAAGTGAATGTCCCAACAAAAATTCCGAGCTCGGCAGAACGCGAGCCTTAAGCTCTGGAGCATCCAGAATCTGACGTAGATGCATCTGGGCGCGAGATGTACCAAGCAAACCGTGGGAAGCACCCACGATCAGAACTGGTTTATTAATCAAAGGACGGGTGGTATACGAGATCCATTCTATGGCGCTCTTGAGCGCCGCTGGGATGGTATGATCGTATTCAGGGGTCGAGATAATGACGCCATCCGCTGCCGCAATCTGCTCGCATAAGGCTTGTACTTCAGTGGGCGCCTGACGATCTTCCGGTTCATCAAAAGCAGGGAGGTGCTTAATCTCGCAGATCTCAATCTCCGCCTGGCTGGAAAAATGCTTACGCATAAATTGCAACAGCTTGCGATTCGTCGAAGTATTCGAGTTCGTTCCGACAATACCGATTAGTTTCATAATTTTCTTCCTCTCTTACTTTGTGAATAATTGCACAATATAAAACAGATTTCTACGAATTCCTTTTGACTTGGTCACTTACCTTTACAAATAAATTTTAGTATGAAAAAATACATTTGTGAAATATCCATTTTCTTATCGTTCTATAACAGTTCTCTTATACCATCTTTAGTGAGAGCAGGTGATCCTTATGACTACGATTGATTCTTCCAATATCCTTCATTATCTTGACGCGATTCTCAAGCACGGAAGCTATACTAAGGCCGCCAAGGACCTGTATGTTTCGCAACCTTACCTCACGCAGCTTATCAAGCGAATCGAGCATGAAATCGGCACAGAAATTTTGAATCGACAGACCTCTCCCTTGCAACTAACTGAGGCAGGCAAGCTGTACTATCAGTATCTGATGTCCCTCGAAATGGCACAGGAACAATTCCACAAACGAATCGCTCACTATTCCATAAGAGACACCCAGACGATCAAGCTCGGTATCTTGTCCAGCTTAGGTTCGTATTTATTGCCTTTGTTTTTGCCCGATTTCATGAAAAATTACCCGTCTATTAAGATCGAGATTCAAGAGGATTACTCCGAGGTCAATGAAATCCGCGTGTTGAACCATGAACTGGATTTTTTTATCGGACAAAATCCAGAGACCCTCTCGCCCAATCTGAATGTTGTCTCATGGGGGCCTCACGGTTATTATGCGGTGGTGACAGAGGACTCCCCGTTGTATGACATTAATCCGAAGACGTTAGAGGAGAGCCATGCCAATCTGAAGCTGCTGCTGCAAAGTCCCCTTGTGCTGACCAAAAAAGGTTCTTCGATTCGCCGGCAGCTTGATCACCTGTTTCAGAAGTATAAGATCAAGCCAACTGTTATATTGGAAAGCACGAATATTTTCACCACGCTGGAGTTAGCCAAGAAAGGCGTTGGTATCGCATTCGTCCCCTATAGTATCTGCATGTCGGAAGTCCCTCAGGGCTACCGCCTGTTGCCCTTATCACTGGATTTGTTGTCGCTCGATTATTTTATTGCCTATTCCAAAAACAAACCTCTATCTTCGGTGGAACAAGATTTGATCGCACTCTTTACTACAGATGTTCCATGTATGCACGCAGAGCATCCGTAACAGCCAGCTCGTTATGTTCCGTGATCACGATACCCTCAATCTCAGCGGTCGAATTCAGCGTACGAATGATTTCGGCCGCACGCTTGCCAAATAGACGGGTAGAACCAATCTCTCCCTCCAATGACTGCTCCGATACAATCGTCAAGCTTGCTACATCGCTCTGTACCGGGTACCCCGTTTGTCCGTCAAAAATATGATGGTACTTCCGGCCCGCAACCTCCAACTTCCGCTCATACACGCCAGAAGTCACAATGGATTGGTTCTTCAATTTCAAGACCAACGCATAATTCCCTCGCGGTAGCTTTGGATTCTGAATCCCGACCCGCCATAACCCGTCTTCAGACGCCGGGTTCTCACCAAAAGTCAGCACATTCCCACCTAGATCGATGAACCCTGCGCTCGCCCCCTGACGCTTGAATACCTCCACAATTCGATCTGCAAAGTACCCTTTGGCCAGCGCACCCAGATCAACCTCCATCCTTTCCTTTTCCAGGAAAACAGTCTTCCGTTCCTCATCCAATTGAATATGATGCGGATCGATAAGCTGCCGACACTCCGCAATGACCGCTTCCGGAGGATGCTGCGCCCCTGCAAACCCGATCTTCCACGCCTTGACTAAGGGACCAATCGCGATGTTCAGCAGACTGTCTGCTACGAGACTCTCCCTCTTCCCGATTGCAATCAGCTCGAACAGATCCGTATCGACAATTACGGGACTCTTCCCGGCTTGGTTATTAATCTGCATGAGCGCCGAGCTCGGATTATTCGCACTGAAGCGCTGCTCGTAGTCAATCAGCTGCTGCTCCGCATCCGCCAAGAGCGCCGCTGCATTCTGATGATGAACGGCCATCGTAATAACCGTTCCCATGAGCTGTATCATTTTCTTTTCCATAGTGAGCATCCTTTGTTAATGAGATAGTGGAGATGAGTTGAATCGTGAATGCTTCTTTTATAGCAAAATTTTCTTTTCGCCCGATTAATTTCCTTATTTGCTTTACAGCTTACCGTCCAGCAGGCAGGTCGGCACTTCTGCAAACCAATTAAAAAACACCCCTTCAGTTCAGTAATCATAAACTACTAATCTCCGAATGAATAGGTGCTTTTAAATTTTTACCTCCTGATCAACCACTGCTAATTTAGTGATACCAATCGTAGTCTCATAAAAATCCAACCGTCGGCATTCAATGATTGTACTACCATTCGCAAAATTCTGAAAAGAAAAGCATCTAGTGAAAAGTATCCCCCATTTGGAGTCATACTTTTCACTAGATGCTTAGACGCAAACAACTTCTTCTTGTAACCTATCGCTTCACCTTATAAAACTCATGATACAACTTCATCAGCGCCCTCTTCTCAATCCGCGACACATAACTCCGCGAGATCCCCAGCTCCTTCGCTATCTCCCGCTGCGTCCGCTCTTCCCCGCCAGTGTCTAGGCCGAAGCGGCCGACCACGACTTCCTTCTCCCGGTCATCCAAGATATCCAGATTGCGATAGATTTTACTCTTCTCAATCTTCAGATCGACCTCTTTAATCACATCGTCCGCTTCCGAGCCGAGGATATCGATCAGGGTGATCTCGTTGCCTTCCTTATCCGTTCCGATCGGATCGTGGAGGGATACATCCTTGCGGGTTTTTTTCAGTGAGCGTAAGTGCATCAGGATCTCATTCTCGATACATCTAGCGGCAAAAGTAGCCAGCTTCGTGCCCTTGTTCGGGCGGTAGCTCTCAATGGCCTTGATTAGGCCGATGGTGCCGATGGAGATCAGGTCCTCCATGTCTTCGCCGGTGTTGTCGAATTTCTTCACTATATGGGCAACCAGCCGCAGGTTATGCTCGATCAGCAGGTTCCGTGCCTTGGCATCTCCCTCGGCCATCATGCCTAAGTATTTGCTCTCATCCTGCTCCGATAGAGGCTGGGGAAAAGCGTTGTTCCTTACGTAAGATACCAGCAGCGTCAATTCTTTGATCAGCAGCGCAATCGTGCTTATGATTCCAGGCAACTTGGCGACACCTCCCGCACATGTACAATGAAACCGATCAGTATGGAGAACAACGGGTTCATGGTCCTTTTATTGTATGTGGGTAGGAGCCTAGAAGTGCATGTACGGGGAAAATAGGTACGGGCTTCTACACCCGCCTAATCACTCGGCATCGCACCCGCCTTGCCATTATCAAAGCTCCAAGCCACCACCGTTGCGCTGTCCCGCCCAAGCTGTTCATGGACACTCGTCAATACTTCGGCCACACATTCCTCCAGATCCTCTTTACCCGTAAAAGCTTCATAAAGCCTGCGCGGGTCCTCCAGCAGCCGTGCCCCCACCTCCAGCAGACCGTCCGTGGTCATCACGATCACGTTGCGTCCCTGCCGCAGCTCGCGGATGCCGGAGGAGTAACAAGGGACGGGCTGGGCGAAGGTGTTGACGTAGCCAATCCACTCGTAGTAATTGCGCTGGCCCAGCGCATACTGCCCGCGGGCCGCCAGCTCGGGATGCAGCAGATACAGCGAATTATCCCCCACCGAGAACCACCAGAGATAATTCTCCATCCGGACACAGATCAGGCATGCGGTCTCCCCTGTTACCTGCCGGCACTGTAGCAAGAACGGCTCCGAATGGAAAATAGACAGCAGAAAAGCCTCCAGTTCCCGGAACGCCTGCTGAACCGGCAGCGACAGCAGCCTGATGATTTCACCTGCCTCACCGTTGATCGTGCGGACCAGCAGTTCAGCACTTTCCGCCGTATGGTGCGCATCCAGGAGCATCGCGAACTCCCAGCCGCCGTCCGGCTGGCTTAATACATATACACCATCTTCATTCTTATCGGCACCTGCCGCTGTATTCCCGCCGTACCGGCCGATAATCATCCTGTTCATTCTCGATGTTGCCGGATGATCCAGATACAACTCCTCACTGCCTACCCAGCTGAATTTATCCCATGTCTGTTCCATCCTGATCCTCCTATTCCGGCTTGCCGGCTTTTATGTTTCTACTATTATAATGATCCTCCAGTGTTCTGTCAGCCTGCTCCAAGCCACTCTACATAATGAAGATACAGTCCGCAGAGGTAGCACTGACTCGCATAGGGGCTGGCAGTTTATAAAAAGTTTAACTCCTATTTATCTTTTCCCCTGCTTCTCCCCCCTTTTATTTATCCCGGTGTTAAGCCTTTCCCGTAAGATAGGAAACATCTTCTAGCGGCTGCCTTATGCCGTCAATCGGATGATGAATGTTGGGAGGGAATGAAATGAAGAATTACCGTGCCTGTGCCGCTCTGATATTAGGAATGATTATTGCCAGCCAGCACCTGGCGTTATCGGCATCTGCGGCGCCAAGCAGCGTTACGGCAAGTAAGACGCAGCAGAAGAATACCGGCACCTTGGCACAATTACCGCCGGTTACTGTCCAGGCCGGGGTCAGCGTGAGACTGACCGATGTGCAATTAGCCAAGGCCGATGGCGGCAATAGTCTGACCTATACCCTGGTGTACAGCAATACAAGCAGCAGCACCTATAAGCTGTTCAACGTCTTTTCCAAGATTACCACCCCGGCGGGAGCATCACTGAAGAGCAGCCCCATTCCCGAGGATAAAAGCAAGCTGGAGGTCGCCCCCAAGGAGCAGCTAACCGTCACCTACTATGTGAACGTCAGCAAGACGGCTTCTCTCCCGGGCCTCTCCATCTCGCTGTTCGGCTTCGACTTCAGCGGCTCTGATTACCAGAAGAAGCTGGGCAGCTTCAAGGTCCCGGCCGCTTATACCCCTTATGTGCAGCAAGGTCTTAGCAAGCAGATTACGGTCAGCAACCTTCCGGTTAGCCTGAAGCCCGAGAGTCTGCAAATCTACAGCTTCAATCATAAAATCTATGCCAAAGTTGCTCTGAGCCTGACGAATCAAGGAGCCAAGGTACTTGCTGCACCCGGCCACCGAGTATTCCTCGAATCCTCCGGCGGCTCCGCGTTTGAGCTGACGCTTGACAGTACCAGCCGCGATTACAAGGTGCAGTCCGGTGAGAATAAGAAAGTCTTTTATCTGGCGGAGCTCCCGGCTTACATACCGACCACCCATATGTCGCTGCTTATCACCGGGGAGAATGCGGGGCTGAAGGCGGATCTTCCGGTAGTCTCCTTCCGTCTCCCGGAAGCAAGCTATCCAAGTCTTGAAGTGAATGCTTACGCACTGAAGAAGTTCGGGGTGAGCAGCAATACTATTGAGACCCAGTTGAAGCAGGCATCCGTATCCTCAACAGGCGAGAAGGCACTGTGGACACTTAAGCTGCGCATTAGGAATGCCGGCAACAAGGCGGTTGCTCTGCCAGCCTATGAATTATCTGTAACATCTAAGGAAGGCTACTCCTTCCCGGTCAACAGCAAAGCGCTGGCCAGTCTCACCTTGAAGCCGCTCGAGGAGAAGATCCTGCAGTTCTCTGCCGAAGTGCCGCTGAATGTAAACCAGAGTACGCTGAAGCTCCAGATGGTGGAGCCGGCCGCAGAAGGCAAGACAATTTTCCCTACAGCCATGTACAAGATTCCCTATTCCTTAGAGATGACCAACTCCGTTGCTTCGGAGTACATCCTGGATAACAGCTTCGGAACCTTCGGTGCCACACTAGAGTCAGTGCAGCGTATGCCTTGGACAACTGAGGATTTGCTTGTCGGCACCATTCGTATCCGTAATGTCAGGGATGCGGCAGCAACCCTCCCTGCTTTTACAGGGACGATTCATGCAGGGCAGACCGCCTTGGACGCTCCGGTTCAAGTCGTTGCAGCCACCTCGAGCCAGCAGATAGCCGCAGGAGCGAGCGCTGTGTATTATGTGATCGGTAAGCTCCCCTATGAGCAGTCTCTGGACCAGCTCCGTATCGGACTAAACAGCGGGGCAGGCGACACCACAGAGCCATTCCTCTCCCTGAAAACACAGCAAGTTGTTCCGGGTATGTCTGCCGCAGGTGATGGTGCCACCTTCAAGATCGATACTGCAGGCAAACGGGCGGAGGTCAAAGAACACCGGACCCTCCTCTATCCCGGAGCAAGCCAGAACATTCTGTATACTGAGCTTGAAGTGAGCAGTCTTGAAGCCCGAAGGGCAGAGTTGTCCAGACTTGTGGCCTATTATAAGACACCGGACAATACCTATTATGAGGCAGAAGTCAGCCAATCTGCACTGGCAGCCGGGCCCAAGGGCAAGAGTCTGGTGAGTGTATGGAGCAAGCTGCCTGCAAGCATCGATGCCTCGCAGCTGACACTTTTCGCGGGAGAAGGGGTTAGCGAGAACAAGCTGACAGCGCCGGACGGAACGCCGACCGCCTATATTAATCCTAAGGCACTCACTCTGCATATTCAGACTCCGGCTGCGCTAGCCACCCTTGGCAGCGGAGTGCCATTATTCCCTTATACGTTCACGGTTACTCAGGCCACAGGCGCTGTGTCAGAGGGCCAGGATACGCTGAATGTCAACCTGACGTACACGCTTGCCAAGGACAACCAGTATGATATGGGCGCTAATGCGCATAAGCTGGTCGTGCAGCTTACCGATCCTCTCGGCCAGACGCAGGAGAGAACGCTCACGCCCGGGACGGATCTGGTAACAGGGAAATTCCTGACCTATTCCATGACCCTTACAAGCAATGCTTATAAGACGCTCCGCAGCGGCAAATTCCTCGTAACGCTCTATGACGAGTTCCAGGGAGAGCGGATTCTCTTGGGCAGCCAGAGCTACAGCCTGACTTACACTCCTGCGGCCAAAGCCCCTGAGACCCCCGCTGCCCCGAAAAACGCGGCAAATCCAGATCCCGGAGGATCGCTATGAACGTCAAAAAAACCTTAGGGCTGTCAGCCGCAGTCATTGTCACTGCTGGAATTGTTGTCTATAGCTTGTGGCCGGATAAGAACAAGCAGGATAGCCCTCCTGCCGCTCAGACTACTGTAGTGACCAAGGGCGATATATCTGTAACCGTCAAAGGCTCCGGCACCGTGAAGGCCACGAATACTACGATCGTATATGCCAGGGACACAGGAAATGTAGCCAAGGTTCTCGTTAAAGAGAATGAACAAGTCAAGAAGGGTCAGATCCTGCTGACTTATGAGGGAGCCAATGTAGCCAGTAACGTAAGAATCCAGCAGAATACGCTCAAGCAATCGCAGAATGACCTGCTGGAGAAACAAGACCAGTACAAGAAGCTAATCATGGACGGTGCTGCTTTAACCGATATTGATGCGGCGAAGCTGGCCATCGAGAGAACCAAGGATACCATTACAGCCACATTGACCGAGCTTGCAGCACTCCGGAAGGATCATATCCCGCCCGCTTCCCTGACAGCGCCGATGGATGGAACGGTGACCAAGATCAGCAGTTCCTCAGGCGGGATGGTAACAAAAGGAGCTGAGGTCTTTTCCATAACGGACTACAAGCACTTAAGCGCTACGATTAAAATTGACGAGCTGGACATCCCCAAGATTAAGCCAGGGATGTCAGCAGCCATTAAAATGGATGCCCTGCCCGCTAAGGCCTACCCGGCCAAGGTCACGCGGATTGCGGATGAAGGAACGGTGACTAATGGCGTTTCCGTCTTTGAAGTGACTCTTCTGCTCACGGACTCGACCGGAGCCAGAGCGGGTATGTCAGCACAAGGAGTCGTTACCATTGAAGAAAAGAACCAAGTACTGCTGCTTCCCGTCGAGTCTGTGACTCAAAAGGATAAAAAGTATTATGTTCAAGTGCAGGACTCCGTCCCGCAGCAGACCCCTTCGCCCAAGGGCAGCTCTGCCACAGGAAGCCCTGCCACACCCCCGCCCGTTCAGCTGAAGCCTGTCACTGTAGGTGTGCATGATGAGAGCCGGATCGAAATCGTCAATGGTCTGCGCGAAGGAGAACAAGTAATTGTCCCAACCATCATCGCAGCCAACAACACACCTGCTCCCGCAGCCCCGGGTATATTCGATATGGGCGGTGACGAGGGCGGCTTCGACAACAGCGGTGGCGGCGGTGACGGAGGAGGGCCACAATGAATACAGAGCCCCTGATCCGGATTGAGCATATGGTCCACGGATACATGATGGCTAAGGAACAGATGACGGTGCTGAAGGATATCTCTTTTGAGATCCATCACGGCGAATTCGTTGCTATCATCGGCCCTTCAGGATCTGGAAAATCCACCTTGATGAACATGATCGGCTGCCTGGATATCCCGAATGAAGGGAGTTATTCTCTGGATGGACAAGATGTCCGCAGATTATCCGATAACCGGCTGGCCCGGATCCGTAATGAGAAAATAGGCTTCATCTTCCAGAACTTCAACCTGCTCCCTAAGTTATCCGCTGTCCAGAATGTCGAACTGCCCCTGGTCTACCGGGGCTTGTCACAACGGGAGCGAAGAACGCTGGCCGCTGCCGCCCTGGAGAAGGTCGGCCTGCAGGAGCGGATGCACCACCGTCCGAGTGAGCTGTCCGGAGGCCAGCAGCAGCGGGTTGCCATCGCCAGAGCACTTGCCGGCAATCCTCCCATTCTGCTGGCAGATGAGCCTACCGGCGCACTCGATTCCAAGACTGGAGAAGAGGTCATGCACATGATCAAAAAGCTGAATGAACAGGGACATACCATTATTGTCATCACACATGACCTGGGCGTTGCGGAACAAGCGAAGCGGGTCATCCGGATTCAGGACGGCCACCTGGTTGAAGATCGGAGAAATGACCAATGATTCTTGCTCAGAGTATCCGGATGGCGGTAATGAGTATCGTCGGCAATAAGGTCCGTTCCTTCCTCACCATGCTGGGCATTGTCATCGGAGTATCCTCGGTCATCCTGCTGGTCTCGGTGGGGCAGGGAGTTACGGGTCAGATCACCAGCCAGTTCAGTGACCTTGGCACAAATCAGCTGACGGTCATGATTACCGGACGCGGGGCGGTCACTTCCCTCACGGCTGAGGAGGTTGCCGCATTCAGCCGGGTTCCCGGTGTAGATCTGGTATCGCCTACGATCAGCAGCAATGTAACCGCCAAATATCGTAACCTTCATACCAATGTCTCGCTTGAAGGCATCACCCCAAGCTATGAGAAGGTACAGAACTTTCATGTGCAGTCCGGCCGCTTCCTGCTTGATATCGATAATGAATACCGGCAGAAGGCTGCCTTGATCGGAACCGAGACGGCGAAGAAGCTGTTTGGTGCAGACAACCCGGTAGGCCGTGAAATCCAGCTGAACGGCACCTCCTTCCAGATTGTAGGCTTACTCCAGACGAAGGGAACCTCACTCAGCGGATCAAATGATAAGAAGATTCTCATTCCCTTATCCACCTCCGAGCGGCTGCTTCAGAGCAAGGGAATTCAGACTTTTACCGTCACCGCCTTGAGCGACAAGGATGTAGAGTCTGTGAAGACAGCTATCGGACAGATTCTGGACCGCAAGTTCCTCCGTGCCAAGGATGCCTACAGTGTGTTCGATTCCAAACAAATGCTGGATACGCTGAAGAAAACCTCCGGCACCCTGTCCCTTGCCCTCGCTGGAATCGCCGGAATCTCACTCTTCGTTGGCGGAATCGGCATTATGAACATTATGATTATTTCGGTGAACGAACGCACCCGGGAGATCGGCATACGCAAAGCTATCGGCGCTAAAAAGATAGATATTCTGCTGCAATTCATCATTGAGTCAACGGTGCTCAGTACCATGGGCGGAATCCTCGGAATCGGAGCGGGATTAGGGCTAACCTGGCTGGCCGGCCAATTGACCGCCCTTCAGGTTGGCTATGCTTGGAACATGGTGAGCATTTCATTCCTCTTCTCGCTCTTTATCGGTGTGTTCTTCGGCATCCTGCCCGCCAATAAAGCAGCCAGACTCCGGCCGATCTACGCTCTGCGCACTGATTAGCCGTGCTGCTGCAACGGATGGTATGATGGAATGATTAAGCACGATAAAATGCCTGCAGGAAGGAACCGGTTATGACCATTAAGCGGCGCTTATTCATCTCAAATATCCTGATGATTGTAATCCCCGTCTGTATTTCCTTGTTCATTGCTTTTGTTAGCGTGTCCCTCCTGTTCAAGGTATCGAAGCATGATAAGCAGAGCCCGTTCTATACCGGCTACGATGATCTGATTCAGTTGTCCGCGAAGCTGCTGAACAACGAGGGGGCGCAGAAGCAGGCTGAGCTAAGCCGCCAGATCGAAGAGATATTGAAACCGGAGGACATGAGTCTGGCGGTTTACGATTCCGGGACAAGGCTGATCGGCTTCAATTTTAAGGAGACCCCGGAGACAGAGAAGCTGCTGCAGACCGTCAGGGCCATGGATGGACAAGGGTTCGCTTCTACCTCGAACAAAGAGGTCTTTGCTGAACAGATCCGTATTAAGGGCAGCACTTATACTGTCAGCATTATCGGCCCGGCCTATGATTCTACGGACGGACAAGTGACTCCGGCTATGGTTACATTTCTTATTCTGGTTACCTTGGGGATCATCTCTGCTGTTTTTGTAACCAATCAATTTCTTACCCGGTTTGTGTTCAAGCGGATTAAGCAGCCGCTGGACACGCTGGCAGACGGGGTGCATCAGATCCGGGACGGCAATCTGGATGTCAGAATTCAGTACGGGAACAAGGATGAATTCACTCCAGTCTGTGAGGATTTCAATGACATGGCTATACGCCTCAAAGAATCCCAGCGCCTGATCCAGAGGCAGGAGGAGAGCCGCAAGGAGCTGCTTGCCGGGATATCGCATGATCTCCGTTCCCCGCTGACCTCTGTCCGGGCGTACTCGGAAGGGCTTCTGGATGGGGTGGCCGCTACCCCTGAATCCCAGAAGAAATATATCACCATGATCAAGACCAAGGCGGAGGATATTGACCGGATGGTGAACAAGATCTTTCTTTTCTCCAAAATGGACCTGGGCGATTATCCATACGAGCCCGAGATGCTGGAGGTCAATCAGGAGCTGCTCTCCCTAATTAAAGCTATGGCCGAAGAGTACCGGGACAAAGGGCTGGACGTAGTCATTGCGGGACTTGCTGCGGATGTGCATATCTTCGCCGATCCGGCGCAGCTCAGCAGCATGGTATTCAACATTCTGGAGAACAGCTGGAAGTACAAGCTTAAGGAGCGTGTCCAGGTAACCATCCGTACCGAAGTACAGGGAAGCAATGTGTTCATCTATCTGGAAGATAACGGACCCGGCGTGCCGGAGAATGCACTCGATAAGCTGTTTGATGTGTTCTACCGCAGCGATCCTTCGCGCAATAACCCGACTAAAGGCAGCGGCTTGGGGCTTGCAATCACAGCCAAAGCTGTCAGCCGGATGGGCGGAAGTATTCACGCAGAGCCCTCCACGGCAGGGGGCTTGTGCATCATTATCACACTGCCAGTGCTGGATAAAGGGGCCTTGCTATGACCAAAGTATTAATCATTGAAGATGATAGTGCAATTGCAGCGATCGAGCGGGATTATCTGGAAATTAATGATTTCACGGTGGAGGTTGCCGAGGATGGCATCACCGGGCTTGAGCTGGCGCTAACAGGGGAATTCCAGCTTATTCTACTCGATCTGATGCTGCCAGGGGAAGACGGATTCTCGGTGTGCCGCAAGCTGCGGAGCCGGCTCGACATTCCTATCCTTATGGTCACGGCCAAGCAGGAAGACATCGACAAGATCCGGGGCCTGGGGCTTGGGGCCGATGATTATATCGTCAAGCCTTTTTCACCAGGTGAACTAGTGGCCCGGGTCAAATCCAATCTGGCTCAGTATGCCCGACTTAAGGGCATGAGCGGCGGCAGTACAGAGAGCAGCCGGATCGAGAGCGGTCCGTTCATCATCCATACTTTATCCCACAGAGCCTATCTGCACGGCCGGGAACTGGAGCTGAAGAAGAAGGAATTCGACCTGCTGCACTTCCTGATTGTCAATGCGGATATCGTCTTCAGCCGGGATTCTCTGTACGAACGGATCTGGGGCTTCGATGCCATGGGGGATAACGCCACTGTAGCCGTCCATATCAACAGGCTGCGCGACAAGATCGAGCAGGACCCCGGCAACCCGAAATACATTCAGACCGTATGGGGAGCGGGATATCGTTTTCAGGTGTAGCTAAGCAGCCTCCGGCCACTCGTATGGTCCGGGGGCTATTTGGAGCCTCCGTAATAAACCGCTCTGTACCAGCTATACAGAGGCCGCATCAGCAGCTTCCCGATCACGAAATACAGCACAGCCATAATCAGCAGCACTCCGTACACCACCGGCCGGTCCTGGCCATAGACAAAAAAGAGTATATCAAACTGTTTTGTCATGTTAAGGTTATAGGTGACGACCAGCTTGCTCATCAGCAGCATACCGAACAGCAGGTAGAAGCCTGCGCCGAGCAAAACGTGGATCAGCAAGATCCAAGGCCGGGAAGGTAAGCGCTTCCTGAACGCTTTTGAAGACAAGTAGTAAGTAACAAGCAGTCCCGCAGCAGCCAGCGAAATCAGCAGCAGATTATCCATGGGATGAACGGCATACATAAGCAAACCGTTCAAGGCGGCAAAGATCAGAATATCCGCCATGATAGATTTAGACCGTTCCCGGAGGCTAACCGCTCGAAGCGGTTCCACGGACCCGCCTTGTACGAAGTCTACGGTCCATACGATCAGTAGCAGAATGCTGAACCAGACTAGCGTAACGGAAACGGGTATGAGATTGAAATACTGCAACAGGAATGCACCATCCTTATTTTTCCTTTTAATGTATCATTTCTACCGATCTGTCCGCCGTAACATTCATCTCCTTTATTTTCTAACACTTCAACTTTATCTGGAGGTCAACCACTCATGCCCTTGCTGAAATTATGTGTTATCGCTGTACTGCTGTCTTTTTCATACAGAATCTTCGAGAGGGTACTCGGGGTTATCTCTAAACCGCAAGAACGGTATACGATTTATTATTGGGGAGCTGCCATGATTGGAGGAAGTCTTCTCTGGAGCAACGGTTACACCTTCAACGCTCCACAAGATGTAATGAGGGTGCTTCCGCTGTTCCTTATCATACTGCTTGTGAATCTGATCATCTCCCGATCCTCCGGCTATAATCCAGCAGGCACTTATAATACAGTCAACTTCGTGCTGTGCTTCCCGATCTTTGAAGAGATTGCTTTCCGGGGGCTGGTTCTGCCCATTCTCGCGCAGCATCCGGGTCTTGGGCAACTCCATGCCACGGGAATCATCGATATCAGCGGCGCTATTCTCCTTACAGCCTTCCTGTTCGCTGTGTCGCATTTGCAGTATTACCGGCTGAACCGCGAGAGTGTCCGGTTTATGCTGTTCGCGCTGAGCGGAGGGATCTTCTTCGGGCTGTTCGCGCAGGTTACGGAGTCGCTCTTGCTGACGGTTCCGCTGCATATTGCTTTTAATACATCTGCTGTATGGGTTCAAAAAAAGAGCCACAGCTCATCTACAGAGCCAGCGCCTCTTCCGTAATTCTCTTAATATCAATCGGAGACAGCGTCTCCTCGTTCACCATATCCGGCAGAATTTCTGCCAGGAAGTACTCCACGCACTTGAGGTCAATATGCTTGATCTTGATCAGCGCATTGCGGTACATCACCACAAATTCCTTCTCCGTGTTCCCTCTCTGCAGCTCGGCGAATGCTTCATACACCTGATCCATCTTATCCGCAACCTCCAGAATCAGTCCCTCCAGCGACTCATCCTTACCCTCGCGCAGCTGCTGGTAGAAGATGCTTTTGAACTCATCCGGAATATGCTCCTTGATGAAGTTGTCGATCATGCCCTCCTCCACCTGCTGGATCAGTGACCTGAGCTGGAGCGAGGAGTGCTTCACCGGCGTTTTGATATCCCCGATAAAAATCTCTCCATAATCATGGCTGCTCGTAATCTCGTACAGCTTCTTCCAGTCGATCACCGCCCCGTGCTTCTCTTCAATATCCGCCAGCGTCTTCGCGTATTGCACGACCTTCCAGGAATGGGCCGCAACGCTGTGCTCCTCGAATTTGAATTTTCCCGGACAGCGGATGATGCGCTCCAGCTCATTCAGTGAGCGAAAATACTTGTGAATTCCCATGGCTAGTCCTCCCGTATGTTAGTTAGGCTACGCTAGAATTCAGTCTAATCCTCCAATGTTAACCCCGGATGAACCGCAGGACCGATTGTGTAAAATCCTTGCTGCTGCGCACCTCTAACGTTATTTCCCGGCCTCTCCCCGTCCTATTGCGGTCCTCATCCCCGACTAAGGTCGGGAACAAAGAACCGTCTGCAGGCTGTTTTGCCAGGAAGGATAAATTCGTACAATACATACATAGACAACGGAAATGAACACGCCACACCGGCGGTCATCTAATATGAGAGGAAGATATATTATGAATAAAAAATTAACCCGCTCCGTAACAGACAAGAAACTCACAGGTTTATGCGGAGGACTGGCGCGCTATTTCAAAGTGGATGCGACCCTTGTAAGATTGATTGTTGCTATCGCTACGATATTCAGCTTCGGCACTGTAGTTTTTCTCTATATCATCGGCAGCCTTATTGTTCCCCAGGAATCCTACGGCGGATTCGGTGACGGCTTTAACAACTACTAATTACTTGCGATATCCCTTGCCAAAATAACTAAACCAACTAAACCCACATACAAAGGAGATTATTATAATGAGCATATTCCAAAGAATTACTACCCTGACCAAGGCTGCTATTCATGAAGGACTGAACAAACTGGAAGATCCAATCCTGCTGACTGGCCAATATCTGCGTGACCTGGAGGACAAAATCACTGGTGCCGAAGGCAAACAGCGTGAACTTAAGGCAGCAGCCAGTGTGCTGGAGCGCCGGATCTACGAATACAAGGTGCTTGCAGAGCGCAGTGAAGCGGAAGCAGTCCAGTACATGAGCGAAGGCAATGAACCGGCTGCCCGCACTGCGGTTATGGCTAAGATCCGTTACACGGAGAGCGAACAGGAATGCACCGCCGGCCTGAAAGAGACCCAGGCTACTCTGGCTTCCCTTGAAGTACAGCTTGCCAGTGTTAAGGAAGAACAGAAACGTCTCAAAGCCAAAAGAGCCGAGCTGGCCGAACGCGCCCGCAAGGCCGCAGAAGCCAAGCAAGCAGCCCAAGCTTACAGCGCTGCTTCTCCGGCAGGCTATCCCGGCCAGGTGTTGAACAATGGTTCTGCCTCACGCGGATTCGAACGGATGGAGGACAAAATCGCCATGCAGGAAGCAATGGCCGAGCAGGCCGGGCTGGCCGCAGCGGCTCATGAATCTTCCATCAATAGCGCGGTGGAAGCCGAGCTGGAACGCCTCCGTAACCGGAAGTAAGCTGACGGTATCGTCCGTAATTGCAAAAAGGATGCCTCCCTGGTCATAGGGATGGCATCCTTTTTGTTGTGCTGTTGAATCATCCTGTACGCCATCAACGTCTGCTGGAACGCACCTGACTCACACCTGTCCCGCCGGTTCAGAAGCCTTGGCATAACGGTTCTGCGGAATCGGCAAGCCGAGATTGCCCCGCAGCGTATCGCTCTCATATTCGGTACGGAACAGTCCGCGCTCCTGTAGAATCGGAACCACCTGATCCACGAATTCCTCCAGGCCGTGCGGTACGGCGGCGGCCAGCATGAAGCCGTCGGCGGCTCCGCCCTCGAACCAGGCCTGAAGCTGATCGGCCACCTGCTCCGGCGTACCGATGAAGCTGCTGCGCGGTGTAGCCGACTGTAAGGCGACCTGCCGCAGGGTTAAGCCCTGCTCTTTGGCGTCCTTCTTAATCTTATCTGTTCCGCTCTGGAAGCTATTTCGGCCCAGATCGCCCAGATCCGGGAACGGCTCATCCAGCGGATACTGCGAGAAGTCATGATGCTCGAAGAAGCGGCCCAGATAGTTCAGCGCATTCTCGATCGTTACCAGTCCGGCAACCTCCTGGTATTTGCGCTCCGCCTCCTCCGGGGTGGCCCCGAGAATCGGTGCTATCCCCGGGAAGATTAACACTTCATCGGGATTGCGCCCGAAGGATGCTACACGGGTTTTTACATCCTTATAGAATGCCTGCGCCGATTCCAGAGTATCATGGCCGGTGAAGATGGCATCTGCCACACTTGAGGCATAATCCTTGCCGACCTCCGAGGAGCCTGCCTGGAAAATCACCGGCTGTCCCTGCTTCGAGCGGGCGATATTGAGCGGTCCCTTTACCGAGAAGAATTCCCCCTGGTGATCAAGCGTGTGCAGCTTATCTTTATCGAAGAAGACACCTGTCTCCTTGTTCCGCACAAAAGCATCATCCTCCCAGGAATCCCACAGCCCGCGTGCCACCTCCAGATATTCGGCGGCAATGCGGTACCGCTTGCCATGATCGGGATGCTCCTTCTTGCTGTAATTCAGTGCAGAGCCTTCGAGCGGTGAAGTCACCACATTCCAGCCGGCCCGTCCGCCGCTAATCACATCGAGCGAGCCGAATTGGCGGGCTACCGTGAACGGTTCACTGTAAGAGGTAGACAAGGTCCCGACCAGACCAATCCGGCTGCTGACCGCTGCCAATGCGCTAAGAATCGTCAGCGGCTCGAAGCGGTTCAGGAAGTGCGGGATTGACTTCTCATTGATGAACAGACCGTCGGCAATGAAGATCAGGTCCAGCTTGCCTTCCTCTGCCTTGCGTACCCACTCCTTATATAGCTCAAAGTTCACACTGGCATCGGGCTTCGCATCAGGATGGCGCCACATGGAGGTGCTTCCTCCCACTCCGTGCAATAGAGCTCCCAGCTTCAACTGTCTTGATTTCGTCATGTTCATTCCTCCTCGAATGGGTATTCAGACCGCTTGGTTCCTCATGACACTATTCCTACAGAGCCGCTTGCTGCGATGCATAATTCGCTGGATTCGCTTGACCCGCCTGTGCTCCCCGCTTCACCCGTTCAATCTGGGCCAGATGATTCTGCACATGGGCGGTGAAGCTGCGGACAATATCGGTAATCCGCACCGGCTCGCCTTTGAAGTTAATCCCGCTTTTCTCCCATTCTGCGGGGCTCAGCCTTCCCAGCAGCAGACTGTTGTAATGCAGCAGGCTGCGGAACAGCTCCAGGCTGTCTCCGGCCTGCCCCTGGTTACTATGCTGTCCGCTGACCCACGCATCCTGCTGGAATGCCGGGAGCTGCACCTTCGTATCCGCCAGAATATCACGGATACGGAAGGAGACCACAATGCTGTGATCCGCCAAATGGGCCAACACCTCGGTCACGCTCCAGCTTGACAGCTCTGCCTTCCACCTCAGCTGTTCATCGGATAAGCCTTCCACCGCCTGGACCAATTGCCCATGCGTATTCAAGTAGCCGTCTAGCTCCACACTCACACTGCTCATTGCGATTCCCTCCAGTATATGTTTGAATTATCGTTGTTACCCGCTGATGGGATATGCTCAGTTAGTCTTGCGTTATTATCGAAGCGCGACAACGCAAACGGAGCTATATTCTGCCGAGTATGTCCCTGCACAGCCAGATCCGCGAGAATCTCGCCGACCACGCTGGAGAATTTGAAGCCATGGCCCGAGAAGCCTCCGGCCAGCAGCACATGGCTGTGAACGGGATGGCGGTCGATGATGAAATCCTCATCCGGTGTATGCTCATACTTGCAGACAGAACCCTTCAGCAGCTTCCCGGCAGCGCCGGGCATATAAGCTTCAAGTACACGGCGCAGGTCACCTTCATCACTCTCCCGGCTGCCGAAGGGTGCCAGCGGTTCACCCGGCTTCCACTCTTCGCCCGTGTCGTGGCGGCCGATCTTCAGCCCTGCCCCGCTGATAGCGGGGAAGCCGTAGAACCCGCCTTGCTCGGAACCGAGAGTGAAGCCGGGGAACTTCCCGGCATCGAAGGCCGGCGTACTCCCGAACCAGCCTACTACCTTGCGTACAGCCTTTATCGGCAAATTAACGAAGGGCGACAATGAACTGAACCAGGCCCCGGCGCTGAGAATAGCAGCGGCTCCATGGTAATCTCCGTTCTTCGTATGAAAGGTAACGCTCCCTTCGCGGGCCGTCACCTTCAGCACAGGTGTATTCGTCAGCAGCTCCGCACCATGAGCAAGCGCAAGCTGCCGGTAGGCTGTAATGCACCGCTCACTGTACAGGTAACCGGCCTCCGGCTCATACATGGCCTCGAAGGAGTCCGGGAGGGTCAGGGCCGGCCAGCGGCGGCGGATTTCCGCCGCATCCAGATGCTCGGTCCGCACCTTCCGCTTCCGCGCTTCCGCATGGCGTCCGGCGAAGGAATATACGCTGCTGTCTGCCAGATTGAGCACGCCCGCAGGGACAAGCAGCTCCGTCCCACTCTCTGCTTCCGCCTCTTCCCACAGCATCTGGGCGCGGAGCGCCAGGTCAATGTAGGCCGGATCGCCGCTGTAGGCATGCCGGATCAGCCGGGTCTCCCCGTGATGGCTTCCTTCCGTATGCGGCGGATCGAAGGCATCGATCAGCAGTGCCTTCACCCCGCGCCGGGCGAGATGATAGCCTGCGCTCATGCCCATGGAGCCTGCGCCGGCGGCAATAATGACATCATAATCAGAATGCTCCGCTATGATCTGCACCCCTCTCCCCCGCCAGATGCTCAAGCACACGGACCGCCAGATCACTGAAGAACCCCGCGCCTACCGGCAGCGCCGCTTCATCCAGCTCGAAGGCGGGATGATGCCATTCCCTGCTTCCGGCTGTACCGGTGAAGACAAACAATCCGGGTACCTCGCGCTGGTAGAAGGCGAAATCCTCCCCGGCCGGAGACGGCACCGGCTGCACCGCGGTATAGCCCAGATTCGCTGCCGTCTCTTCGCCCAGCCGGGCCAGCAGCGCATCGTTGATGACCGGCGGCGGCCCGCCGATCCAGCGCACACTGGCTTCAGCTCCAAGTGCAGCAGCAACACCTGTGACCACCTCCTCGAACCGCTTCACTACTTTGCCGCGCACCGCTTCATCGAAGGAACGAATCGTTCCTTCCAGTACCGCTGTGTCCGGGATGATATTCCACGAATTCCCGCTGTGGATCTGTGTGACACTGATGACTGCGCTATCCAGGCTGCCCACATTCCGGCTGACGATGGACTGCAGCGCAGTTACAATATGGGAAGCTGCCACGATGGGGTCTATTCCGGCCTCCGGCACGGCGGCATGGGAGCCGAAGCCCCGGATGCTGACAGCGAAGCCGTCTGCGGCCGCCATAAGCGGACCAGCCTTG
This sequence comes from Paenibacillus sp. FSL H3-0469, assembly GCF_038051945.1. Classification (NCBI taxonomy): domain Bacteria; kingdom Bacillati; phylum Bacillota; class Bacilli; order Caryophanales; family Paenibacillaceae; genus Paenibacillus; species Paenibacillus sp. FSL H3-0469. The sequence goes on along the minus strand of NZ_CP150302.1, from coordinate 6,202,716 downwards.
ATGCCAATGGTGCCTACCGGGAGCTCCGGCTTATTATGCATGCCGATTACTGCGCGGACCTGATCCAGCCCCCCAGATGCGATGATCTGCTGCGCTCCCTTCGCCTTCTCCTCGGCGGGCTGGAACAAAAAGCGTACCGTTCCCTTCAAGCTGCTCTCCTGCTCCTTGAGCTCATACACAGCTCCAAGCAGCGCTGCCGTATGGAAGTCATGCCCGCAGGCATGCATTCTGCCTGGATACAGTGAGGCATACGGCAGTCCGGTATCTTCCTGGATCGGCAAGGCGTCTATGTCAGCCCGCAGCGCAATCACCGGTCCGCCCTGCTGGCCGCCGATTTCGGCAATCACTCCAGTCTTCAGTCCGTAATCTACTATCTTCACACCCGCCTGCTTCAGCAGTGAGGTGATATACACGCTAGTCTCCACCTCTTCCCCTGACAGCTCCGGGTGCTGGTGCAGATGACGCCTGATTTCAACCAGTCGCTCCTTGAATGATAACGAATGTACTTCCTGTGCAGCAGATTCCGTGGCTGAATTTGTCATTAGCGGGCCTCCTTGCTTGTTAACCAGATGTCTTCACTGGGCTATGCCTCCGCCGGTACTTCGGCCAGCGCCTCACTCAGCAGCTCGAAGGAACGCTGCCGCTTATCGAAGGGCTGCACATTGGTCGTCACTATGAACTCCTCTACGCCAGAAGCTTCGGCTAACGCCAGGAGCTGCTCACGAACCGTCTCCTTCGTTCCTTGGGTAATCTCAGGCTCCCGCTCCTCCAGCGTGTACGCTTCCTCACTCTGGCGGGTGAACTCCTCGGCCTGCTCCCGGCTGGCCAGAGTCAAAATCTTGCCGCTGGCGAAACGGATGCGGATCAGCTTATGCGCTCCAGCCAATTCCTTGGCCTCCTCTTCCGTGTCGGCCACGATGACAGCCAGCGCAATAATTACCCGTGGTTCCTTACCGCCGCTGCTATTGAAGCCGCTGCGGTAAGCCCGCACCGCCTCTAGAGCAACAGCCTGATCGCCGCCGATAAACAGGGAGAACACATACGGCAATCCCAATCCGGCAGCGATCTCGGCGCTGGCGACACTGGCACCAAGTACATACAGCTCCGGCGGGATGCCGGGGAGCGGGCCTGCCTTCAGCCCGTAGAGCGGATGCTCCTCCTCCAGCCGGTTATGTACGTACTTCTCCAGCTCCGTGATTTTGTCCGTTAACGAAGCCCCTTCCCCGGCTACCTGTTGCAGCGCCTGTGTGCTGCGGGGCAAGCCGCCGGGGGCACGGCCTACCCCTAAGTCCACCCGTCCCGGGGCCAGCGAAGCCAGCACGTTGAAATTCTCAGCCACCTTGTAGGGGCTGTAGTGCTGAAGCATAATTCCGCCGGAGCCGATGCGGATACGCTCCGTTTTGGCCAGCAGGTGTGAGATGAGCACCTCGGGAGAAGACCCGGCTACCTGCTCGGAATCATGATGCTCGGATACCCAGAAGCGGCGGAAGCCGAGGCGTTCCGACAGCTGCGCCAGGCTGATTGTATGCGCAAAAGCCTCTTCCGACGTCTCCCCCGGATAGATCGGGCTTTGGTCGAGTACGCTGATTGTAATTGCCATAGATATGCCTCCTAGATAGAATAGTTCAGCTCCGGCGTAATCCTCTTCAGGAACTGCTTCGTTCGTTCTTCACGCGGATGGTTGAATACCTCCGTGGGCGTGCCCTCCTCGACGATCACTCCGCCGTCCATGAACACCACATGATTCGCCACATCGCGGGCGAATCCCATTTCATGCGTCACCACAATCATCGTGATGCCTTCCTTGGCAATCTTGCGGATCACCGCAAGCACCTCGCCTACCAGCTCCGGGTCCAGAGCCGAGGTCGGTTCATCGAAGAGGATGACCTCCGGCTCCAGGGCAAGCGCCCGGGCGATCCCGACCCGCTGCTGCTGGCCGCCGGAGAGCTGGCTAGGATAGGAATCCAGCTTAGCGCCGAGCCCCACCTTTTCCAAGAGGGCGATGCTCTTCTCTCTCGCCGCCTCCTTCGGCAGCTTCTTGACGACCAGGAGGCCCTCCATCACATTCTCCAGCGCGGTTTTATGCCGGAACAGATTGTACTGCTGGAAGACCATGGCGGTCTTTTGCCGGAGCTGGTGGATATCCTTCTTGCGGGCGTGCCGGAAGTCCAGCTTGAAGTCCCCGATTGAGATTTCGCCGCTGCTGGGCTTCTCCAGAACATTCACGCAGCGCAGCAGGGTGGTTTTGCCGGAGCCGCTGGGACCGAGAATGACGACCACCTCCCCCTTGGACACCTCCAGATCAATATGGTTCAGCACCTGATGGCGCCCGAACGACTTCGATAGCTGCGATAGCTTAATCACGCGACTCCCCCCCGATTATACAGATTGATCCGTCTTTCAATGACGGCAGTTGCCCGCTCAATCAGGAACGTCAGTCCCCAGAAGATCAGCGCCGCCGCCAGGTAAGCCTCGAAGAACTTCCAATTGGTTGAAGCGACAATCTGCGCCTGGGCATTGATGTCCACCACCGATACGGTAAAAGCCAGCGTAGACCCGTGCAGCATCCCGATCACGGAATTCGACAGATTCGGCAGGCTCGCCGCCAGCGCCTGGGGGAACACAATCCGCCGCAGCGCCTGGGGCGTGCTCATTCCGATGGAATGGGCCGCTTCGAGCTGACCGCGGTCCACCGCCAGTAGGCCGGAGCGTACCACCTCGGACATATAAGCACCCGCCGTAATGGAGAAAGAAATATAGGCAAAGCCGATCATCGGGATCGATACAGAGCGGAAGCTCCAGCCAAACTGTGCAGCAAGCCCGTCAATGATCATCGGCAGCCCGAAATAGATCAGCAGCAGATGGGTCAGCATCGGGGTGCCGCGGATGAATGTGACATACCCTACAGCCAGCGGATACAGCCCGGGGACTCTATAAATCCGGATCAGGGCCACGGCCGTACCGATCACGAAGCCTGCCAACACCGACACAACCGTGATATACAGCGTCGTAGGAATGGCTCCCAGAATTTGCACAAACGCCGTCCAGATAAAAGCTGGGTCCAGCTTCATTACGCACCGCCTCCTTTACCCGCTCCCATATCCGCGACGATTGTGCGGTAGGATGCTTTTCGCTGCAGAGTGAACCGCTTCTTGGCCGTGCTGTCCTGGGCTTCATGCCTGAGCAGACGTTTCTCCGCAACCAGCAGCAGCCTCTCAATACACAAACTGATCACAAGATAGATAAGAGCAAGCGCAATATACGTCTCAATGAAATGCTGGGTCGCACTGCCCAGGGTCTGGGCCTTGCCCGTCATCTCCATCACGCCCAGCGTGAACGCCAGCGAAGTATCCTTCAGCAGCGCTATGACCAGGTTCGAGAAGACGGGAATCGCAATTCCCAGCGCCTGCGGCAGCACAATACGGGTAAAAGCCTGATAAGAGGTCATCCCCGTAGCGTAAGCTGCTTCCACCTGGCCTTTATCGACTGCTGTCACTGAAGCGCGGATCATCTCCGACATGAAGGCCCCGGTATGCAGACCGTAGGTCAGAATCACGAACACCAGCACCGGAGTCCGCGTCATATCCAGATTCACCAGCTTCAGCACCTCAGGCAGACCGTAATAGAACAGGAATAATTGAATCAGAATCGGCGTCCCTCTGAAAAAAGAAATGTACACCTCAGCGCAGGTCTTCAGAACCGGCACCTTATACAGGCGGGGTAGCGCAATGATAAATCCGACCACCATCCCTGCGAGCAGCGAGCAGGCTACGATCAGCAGCGTGGTGCTCAGCGTAGTCAGCAGCTTGGGCAGGAACGAGAAGACAAAACCTAGATCAAACGGTGCACCCATGCTGCACCTCCTTTCAGAGCTGTACGCGCCTTGCGCATTATTGAACTGATGAGGTAGTGACGTCCGCCCCCAGCCACTGTGTGCTTATTTTGCCAAGCGTGCCGTCTGTCTTCAGTTCCTTAACCACTCCGTCAATGGCCTCCGACAGCTTCAGCGAAGGGGCATCATCCTTGCGCAGCACATACAGAATATCAGCAGAGGATAGCTCGGGACCCACCGCCTGCAGCTTGCTCTGCGGGTCAATGATCGGCAATACGAAGTCCGCAGCAAGGGTAGCATCCACCCGGCCTGAATCAATCTGGCTGACCGTATCGTTGGCGGCACCGTTCTGATAGACAATTTTGATCGAATCCGCACCGTGTTCCTTGTTATAGTTCTCAAGAATTTGCGCTTGCGCGCTGGTGGCACCGGTCAGCACCTTCTTCCCCTTCAGATCATCCAGTGTCTGGATCGAGGTGTTACCTTTGGCTACAACGATGCGGTTTCTCCAGTGGGCATAAGCTTCTTTGTTAAAAGAATACTTCTGCTCCCGCTCCGGGTTCTTCTCCATAACGTGGGCCACCAGGTCAATCTTCTTCGTCTCCAGACTGAGCAGCAGATTGCTGAAATCCATCGTCTGGAATTCAAACTCATACTCGGGCAGGCGTTTGTCAATCTCCTTCAGCAGCTCAACATCGAACCCGGTAAGCTTGCCGTTCTCATCGATGAAGCAGACATTGGGAAAAGCTGTCCCGGTGCCAACCACGATCTTGGTCACCTTAGCCGGCTCGGCGGCAGCAGCCGTGGACTTCGAACTATTCTGAGGGGCTGCCTCCGCGACCTTGCCGCTATTTGCGCTGTTATTATTGCCGCAGCCAGCGATCAGCAGCGTTAGTACCAGTGTGGATGCGAACGTTATCGTCTTGTTCATGTCTCAAGCCCCTTTTCAATTTAGATAATTCCTATCTGTATAGTGGTGATTATATGCAATTAACTTTATCACTGCACGCTGCCATGCGCTAATAGAGTTTCTTAATATGGTTATTCAAGAAGTCAATTCAGCTTGCTCAGCGTCCCCGTCCCCAGCTCCAGGAGGGTGTCCAGGAATTCCGCGTTCTCCCCGTTCAGCGAAATCAGGTGAGTCCGCAAGGAGATGCCTTCGGTCTCCGCGATATCCACCCTTACCAGGGAACCCGCCTCTACCTCCTCCTGCACACTCAAGGCTGGAAGGAAGCAGATTCCGGCTTGCTTCAGCACCAGCTTCTTGGCTGTCTCCAGGTTATCCACCTGATAGACTATTCCCGGCGGACGCTCCATGCTCTCGAATACCCGGTGCAGGCGCATCCAGTCCAGCGAGCCGCATTCGAAGAATACGAGAGTCTGCTCAGAGATCTCCCGGATCGAAGCACGGCCCTTGCGGGCCAGCGGATGACCGGCATACACATACAGCGAGATCGGGTCTTCACAGAAGGGGAACGACTGGATGGACGGATTTACTACCTTGCGGATAAAAGCGAGATCGATCTCCCTCGCCTTCAGCTTCTCTATCAACACTTCGGTAGGAGCAGTAGTCAGCTTGATACGAATGTGGGGATAACGCTGCTTCAAATGAAGCAGCAGACGGGGCATGAGATAATTGGAGACCGATACCGTGCTGCCGATTCTCAGCTCGCCGGGGATTTGGCCTTTGGATTGAAGCTGATGCCTGCCGTTCTGATAGACCTGCAGAATTTGCTGCGCGTAGGGGAGGAACTGGCGGCCTTTATCTGTCAGGTTAATCTGCTTGCCCAGCCGGTCGAATACCTTGCAGTCCAGCTCCCGTTCCAGCGACTGGATACGGGCCGTCACTGTCGGCTGCGAGATATAGAGCACCTCTGCCGCTTTGTTGAAGCTTCCGTAGTGGTTAATGTAGACAAACGCCTCAATGTTCTCGATATTCAAGCATAGTCCCCCTCTGCATCAATAATTATATTATTCCTATCGTTTAACAATGAATTTAATCAATCTTATGCAGAGGCTTTTTTTTTGTCAACTGACAGGCATCGTTTATTTTGGAAATTTCCCTTCCGCCACTTTTCCCCAAATTTATGTTTTCAAGTTCAATTTACATTTATCACAAGTCAGATAGAACTTTTCTATCTATTAATTGAAATCATCTAATTCCTCTTATACTCATCGGATTTATGTATTATAATAACGGCACATTCCATTACCGGACAGGAGGCACCAGATGAATCACTCAACAGAACTTGTAATCCGTGAAGCCGCAGCTTCCGACCGTGAAGCCATTGCCGGGGTCTTGCTCGAAGCTTATAGCGAATATGCAGCCGTGCTGCCCGGGCCGTTCTGGGAGGAGTACCGTGACTCCATTCTCGGCTCGGTTCATGGCGATGGACCGGTCTCCCGGATTGTAGCGGAGCAGGATGGACAGATCGTGGGAAGCGTACTGCTGTTTACCTCCTCTGAGGCTGCTTACGGCAGACCGGAGCTGGCCATCCATACGCCGATCATTCGTCTGCTGGCCGTATCTCCGGCGGTCCGGGGGCGCGGGGTGGCCAGACTTCTGATCCGCGAAGCGGCAGGAAGGGCCATTGCACTGGGGGCAGCCAGTCTGAATCTGCATACTTCGGATATGATGGCCTCTGCGATCAAGTTGTATGAGAGACTTGGCTTCAAGCGGGCTTATGAGACGGATTTGAAGAACGGGGATACACTGGTCAAGGGCTATCGTCTGGAGCTGCCGGTCTCTGCCAGTCCACAGGCGGAATCAACTTCTAAAGCCAGGGTAACCGGCTAAGCTGCCCTTTTTTACGGCGAACCGATTCAGCGGAGCGCTCTAGGACTCCGCTTCGGGTTTGTTTAGGGTTCCGTTTGGGGGCTTGCTAGGGGTGCCGCTGTGGCTGGTAAATTTCAAAAATCCTGCACATAAGACAACAATCTCCTCATCATTTGGACCAAAACTCTAAATTGTTGTATAAAAGTCAGCTTTCTTGCTCCTCCGGGCGGCTTAACGGGACAATTCTTGCAATTGTTACAACATTCTTCATGGACGCCCAAATATTCAGGAATCAAAGCTGCATTATATGCAACATTCCTGGCATTGATGTGCAATCCGCCCGCACTAAGGGGGCAAACTCAGTTTACTGTTAATGCTGCTAAAGAGCGGAGGTTCTAGGGTTCCCTACGAATGCTGCTACAGAGTAAAGGCTACACGCTTCCCTGCGAATTCTGCTATAGAGCGGAACCTCTGCGCTTCCCTGCGAATTCTGCTATAGAGCGAAGGCTGCTACTTAGCAGAGGCTATGTGCCTCCTTGCGAATACTGCTACAGAATCCCCTTCGCCTTCGCGGCCTTCAGCCACTGCGGGAATTCATTCAACAGCTGGTCATACAGTTCCTCGTCGGATACATCCTCGATGCGGTCCAGGTGCATGAAGCTGGCGTTATCCACCAATCTGCCGCTCATCGTGTCGAGCTGCTTCAGCACCTCGAAGTCAGAGTCGCCGATGCCTACAAACTGCCAGAAGATTGGAAGAGAAGAGGCTGCCATAATGACCTTGCGGGTCAGCTTCACAACCCCGCCGTCATTGATGAAGATAATGAACACAGGCGTTGTGTCCGGCTCCTCCTTCGTGTATTTCTGGATAACATCCTGCATCACCGGCGGTTCATTATTGCGTCCGAACTTATGAATCGCATCATTATTCATAATATGGGTGAAGACATAGCTGCCAAGCTCCTGTTCGGTAACCGGCGGAAGTCTGCTGAATTCCGTATCATAGACCCATACATCCAGCGAGCCGTTATCGTCGAACTTGCTGGCTACCGCGAGGATGCGTTCCACCACTTCCTGCACCACGCCTCTGGCATAGAGACTACGCATGGAGCCGGTGATGTCCAGTACAATCCCCACCCTTGCGGTGACACCGGTGAGCTGTTTTTTGACCAGGGTGAGCTCCACGATCTTTTTGCGCAGATTAATCGAAGACAACACATTCACCGGAAGCTCGGCTGCGGACTGCGGGATATCCTCCGGGGTCTGCTCCACTACCTCAGGCGTCCGCTCCACTAACCGAGCTGTCCGCTCCACTACCTCAGCTGCCTGCCCCATTCCCTCAGATGTTTGCTCCACTACCTCAGTTTCCCGCTCTACCACCTCAGCCGCTGCTGCGGCTTCGTTCCCGGATTCCTGTTCCACCTCAAGCCCGTAGCTTTGGCACAGGGCTGCAAGGCCCCCATTATACCCGCTCCCGATGGCGCTGAACTTCCACTCTCCCTGATGGCGGTACAGCTCCCCGGCTACAACGGCAGTCTCCTCCGACAGATCCGCTCCATACTCGAAGCGGTGCAGTTCTTCCCCAGTTCTGCGGTCAGTCAGTGTCAGCTGCAAGCCTGACAGCTCCTTCATCCGCTGGTTTCGCTGCTCCCCCTCATAGATCGTCAGGGTCAGCGCAATGCGGGCATAATGCAGAGGTATTTTCGCTAACGAAATGGACAGGCTCGCCCCGTTCTCCCCCTCCGCAGCATGAGCTATGGCCCCATCCCTGGAGACCGGATTGCCATAGAAAATAAAGTCCTCATCCCGTTCACACCGGTTCTGATCCGACAACAGAAAGGCTGCCGCATCTACGCCTATTCCGCTATGGTGTGTATTCCAGCCGAGCTGGACCTTTATGCCGCTTACATCTCTTCCTTTGGTGAGTTCGGCCTTTTGACCTTTTGAAAGCAGCAAATCCTTCATCTCCTCTTCATAGCAGTCTATTCCAGAAGTTCATAGATAAGGTATACCCCATTGTGGCAGCCTTGCACAACCTGAACAGATTGTATTTCCGCCTTTGCTCCTATAATATGGAGGTATTAGATGATAGATAGGGGCTTTACCTGATGAATTTCACTGCGATAGATTTTGAGACTGCCAATGCCGGCCGCTCCAGCGCCTGTGCCCTGGGGCTTGTTCAGGTCCGCGATGGTATCGTTACAGCAGAACATAACTGGCTGATAGACCCGCAGCAACCGTTCGACGGGATGAATATTGCCATTCATGGCATTACACCTTCGATGGTCAGAGGCCAGCCTACCTTCGAGGAGCTGTGGCCTACGGTAGAGCCGCTGCTGCAAGGGGAGATTGTGATCGCGCATAATGCCGCCTTCGATATGAGTGTGCTGCGCTACTGCCTGGACGACTACTCTCTCTGCTATCCAGGCTTTCAATATTTATGTACCTACCTGCTCGGCAAAAAAATGCTCCAGGACCTCCCCTCCCATAAGCTGAATGTCATCTCGGCGCATTTCGGCATCCGGCTGAAGCACCATGATGCTCTGGAGGATGCCAGAGCTTCTGCACTGATTCTCCTGAAATTGATGGAGCAGTGGCAGCAGTTCGATCCGCTGCTGTTAGCCGGCAGCCAGGGCTATAAGGCCGGGACGATGTATGACGGCGGGTATACGCCGTTCAAAGCAGCGCCCAAGAAGGCCGCGAAAAAGCCGGCGGCCGGGAAGAAGGCAGCCGCTAAGACCGCGGTTGCTGCAAGCCCGGGCTTGCAGGTTAGCGGAACGGCAGCCGGGCAGGCACAAGGTGAAGCGCCAGCAGCTTCACTTGACCAGCTTCCGGCCGCAGCACCGACAGCCGCCGGTGCTGCGGCTGTCCCTACACTGGTTCGGGGGCAGCGCGTCGATATCGGCGGCAAGCTCAGCGCTTCCAGACTTCTTGCGGCTGTGGAGTGGGATGCATCGGCTTTGCACACGGAAGTGAGCCAGCCGGAGACTGCTGCCTTTCTGCTCCGGGAGAGCGGACGCTGTGAGCAGGAGCGGGAGCTTATTTTTTACGGGAATATGGAAGACCCCAGCGGCTCCGTCTTCTGCTCGAAGCCTGCTGCGCATATGGGGCATCTGTATCTTCAGTTAAGCAATCTGCCTGCAGCCATTACACGGATTGCGCTGGCCTTCACCGTTCCGGAGTTCAGCGGTAACAGGCATCCGGGCCCGATCTGGAACGCTTCCGTATCACTGATTGATTCCCGGACGGGAGTCAGGCTGGCGGTGTTCCCCTTCAGCCGGAATGTTATGCCAGGCATGTCCGTTGTTATCGGCGAGTTCTACCGTTATAAGGATAAGTGGAGATTCGCTGCTATTGGCGAGGGGTTCCCGGGCGGACTCCGTGCCCTATGCAGCCATTACGGTCTTACGGTGGAGGCCGATGGCCCTGCAGAGAAGGCTGCGGCTGAGTCCGCCGCCGCAGCGGAGGCTGAAGATCCAAAATAAAGCAATCCCCCCAAACCGTAACTGCGGGATGGGGGGATTGCTTTATTTTCAGCGGTACAAGGATCTCACTCTTTATAACTTCAGCCGGTAGACGGCCTTATTCTCCAGTCCTCTAATGAACGGAGTCCATTCCTCCGTCTCCGGCGTGGTATCCAGGGCGTCCTCCACCATTTGCAGCTTGGCATCCATCGCATCGATATGATGCAGGGCAACCGCTTCAGCCGTCTGCGGCTGGACCGGGCTTCCCCACTCCCCGAGATTATGATGGGACAACACAAGATGCTGAAGCGCCATGACCTTCTCGGATTCCAGATCAATTCCGGTGCGGATGGCTGCTTCTGTAATCCAGCTTGAAGCCATTGAGATATGTCCAATCAGCTTTCCGTGCACGCTGTAATCCGACACAATGCCGTACTGCGAGATCATCTCTTCCGGCTTGGCGATATCATGAAGGATGATTCCTGCTCTCATCAGATCAGGATTCAGGAACGGACGCTGCTTGCACAGGAAGTCCCCAATCTCCAGCATGCGGACCATGTGATAGGCAAGCCCGGCGAAATAGGCATGATGATGGGTCTTGGCAGCCGGATAATGCATCAGCTTCTCCTCTACCTTACCGACACAGAAGTTCACAATCGCTGCAATCTCCGGATCGGCAATACTCGCCATCTCGTTCTTAATGGTATGGACCAGGTCCACAGGACGCACCGGGGCCGAACGGATGAAGTCGGTCAGCGATACCCCGTCCGATTCATTAACCAGTCTGAGCTTGGTGATTTTGACCTGGAGCTTCTCGCGGTACGTATGGGCCAATCCCCGGACCTTCACCAGCGCCATCGGAAAAAAAGTCTCTTTATCCGTCACGCTGACGTCCCAGTATTTCGCCGAAATCTGACCGCTGGCATCACCTAGTACAATATCGAAGTAATCCTTGGGAGGAGTCCCGTTCGTCTGTTTCAGCACCAGTTCTCTAAGCAGATAGAAGCCGGTGAATTCATCCTGCGGGGCTAGCTGTTTGATTAATGTCATTGTGAAGCCTCCTATGACTTACAGGCCTGGGCCTGCTGGGTATATTAGTGTGTATATTAGAGGTTTGACACTCCCTTCCCAAATCCCTTTAAATTACTATACGATTGGCATTTCTATTTATGTCCACACCTGAAAAAAGGGCTGTCCCGGCGGCCATTTGCATGACCCGGGACAACCCTTAATAAATAGATTCTGTTATTTTCCGGCAGATTCGAGCGCTTCTTTGATGGCTTCTACCACTTTGGCGGAGATGCCTTTCTGGGCATCATTCGCTCCGAAGGCTGCTGCACGGTACCCGTACTTATGCAGTCCTTTGCCGTTCGAGGTATTTTCGATCTCGTATTTCACAAGCAGCTCGTCATCCGTCAGGTTATATCTGACTTTACCCTTATCATCCAGGTAGTACACAGCCATAGTTACAGGCACATTATACTTAGTAGTAACCATGACATTTACAGTTTTATCCACACTTGCACCGATGAAAATCCCATCGAAATACGCAGCCTTATCCGTTTCCGTAACTTCCGCTTTACCATAAGCTCTGTCAACGGCTGCCTTCAGCGCATTGCTGCTGCTGGTAGCGCCGGATACCGCATCTACATCCTGAGCGCCTTCTCTTGTACCTGCGGCCAGGAAGCTGGCGGTCAGCACCGGAATAGCTTTTTGCACCTCAGCGTAAGCGGATTTGCCCAGATCGACCATGTTCATGCCTACACGGGACAGAGCAACGTTTACGATCTTACCGTTGCGCAGTGTAACATCTGCTTTGTTCGTGCCCTTGTCATACGCATCACCATAAGCGGTGAAGGTGCCGTCTTTATAAGTGCCTTGTATTTTGGACGCATTAGTCAAAGCATCCGTCAGTGCTGCCTTCGCTGCAGCCGACAAGACTTCCTGTCCGGCGATATCTGGAGCCTGCACACCGCTTGCGAGCAGTCCGGCGGTCAGCTTGTCGACCAGTGATTTCTGTTCTTCCGTACGTTTGTCATCTGCAATCAGCTTGCCGTCTGCGCCGAACAGACTCAGCTTGATGCCCGTAACCTGATCTGCATCGATATCAACCAGCAGCATAACCTTGGACTGATTATCCACACCGGCAAATTTACCGTCGAAGGTTTGACCTTCCCCAGGAGTCTTCAAGGCTTTCTCAAAAGCGCGCTCTACGGCCTGGTTCCAGCCGTGGCTGCTCTCCGTAGCGCCGGAGATTCCATCTACCTTTTCATTATAGTTAGCGATATAAGATCCGTTAGCCAGCAGTTTGGCGGTCATCGGAGCATTCGCCTTCACAACCTCCGCATAAGCGGTTGCCCCTCTGTCGATCAGGTTGCTGCCAAGTCTGAACAGCTTCACATCTACCAGCTTACCGTTACGGATCACAACATCTGCTCTCTCCACGCCTACACTTCTTGCTGTACCGTAGGAAGAGTAGAATCCGTCAACATAAGCAGATTTGTTGTTGATGCTGGCATTCTGTTCGGCATCCCAGAAGGCGTTCACTGCGGCTTTGGTCTCCGCCTCGAAGCCGGCTACCGGCTGCGCACTGGCACCTTTGGCGAGCAGTGCAGGAGTGATTGCAGCAATCGCTGCGGTCTGTTCAGCCGTATACGTCTTCTCATCCACGAAATCTCCGGTAGCGCTCAGCGGATACAATTTGACCGCAGTCAGCTTGTTTGCTTCATAGGTAGCAAACACTGCATATTTGGCCTCAGGGTCTACACCCATGTGGACTCCATTGAAATAAGCAACATCAGCCGCTTGATGCGCAAGCGACCGCTCAAAAGCTCTGTCTACGGACAGCTTCCAGCCGTTGCTCGTGCGGGTTGCGCCGGATACAGCATCAACCGCAGCTGCGCCGTCTCTGGTTTTGCCCATCAGTCTGTCTTTCATCAGACCGTAGGCTGCCCACACGCCGCTGTAATTCTCACGGGCATTGCGGTCAATGATCTTCGGGCTGGTTCTGAGCAGCTCGATATCGGCAATCTTGCCGTCTTTAATCGTTATCTTCGCACCCTCTGTACCTTTGGAATACGCATCTCCGTAGGCTACATATACTCCATCCTGATATACATCCTTGTGCACAGTAACTGGTGCTGCTGTTGCTACAGGCTTTGCAGTTGCCGCTGGCTTCTCAGAAGCTTTGGCGGATGCTGCGGGTGCAGCTGTCGCTTTCGGAGTGGCTGCCGGTTTGGCTGTCGCCTTCGGAGTGGCTGCCGGTTTGGCTGTCGCTTTCGGAGTGGCTGCCGGTTTGGCTGTCGCCTTCGGGGTTGCTGCCGGTTTGGCTGTTGCCTTCGGGGTTGCTGCCGGTTTGGCTGTTGCCTTCGGAGTTGGTGCAGGTTTAGCTGTTGCCTTCGGAGTGGCTGCAGGTTTGGCTGTTGCCTTCGGAGCTGGTTTAGCAGTCGCTGCCGGCGCTTCTTCCGAGGCTGCTGAAACCGCATCCACCTTCAGGTTCAAGGCAGGTGCGTTAATCGTGTAGGCTAATGGCGCGAGCAGTAAGGCTGCGCTTACAGTCAAAGAAATTAATTTTTTCAAATGCGTATTCTCCTTTATTATTCCCCAGTAGTATTTAGCGTTTTCAAACCGTGTTGGTCCATTCATTTCCTTCTGATTACGAAGAGCAGCCAACTCTTCCTGAACGTCACCCACTCCTTCCTTCATTCCTGCTCGGCCCAGCCCGTGTAAGAAAAGATTCATCTATATATACAATCTTTCAAAAGGTGAAACAATTCACATATTAAAGTGAATTGTTTCACATAAGTGGACTTCAAGCTGCTGGTGAATATTTCTGGCTTGATGGTAACAAAATTGAAACTCTTTTCTCTGTGTAGAAAATCACATACCCTATAAGAAACATCACTTTTTTGTATTGACACAAAATTCACAATCCATTTGCCTCTCATAATCTGCCATATCCTCCTTCATATGATATCCGTGAGATTTATTATATTGTATGATCGGGCTTGAGTATGATATTTTAAAACGATGCCATGTTCATGGAAAGGAGTAACAGCTGCTCATGAATCAGTCGTGTATAGGCGTTATTCTTGCTCAGATCGGAACCCCTGACGCCCCGAGTGCCAAGGCGGTCCGCCCCTATCTGAAGCGGTTTCTGTCTGACCGCAGAATCATTGATTATCATCCCCTGCTCTGGCAGCCGCTGCTGCGCGGTATTATTCTGCGCACCCGTCCGCGCAGGTCCGCGAAGCTGTATCAGGAAATCTGGATGGAAGAGGGCTCACCGCTGCTCGTTCACTCCAGAGCCCAGCAGGCAGCGCTCCAGACACTGCTGGGCAGCAGCTATCAAGTCGAACTGGGGCTTGCTTACAGCACACCCGGCATGGCCGAAGCCTTCCGCAAGCTGGAGGCTTCGGGAGTGACCCGCATCATAGTCCTTCCGCTATTCCCGCAGTATTCCTCGACGACAACCGCTTCCGTCTATGAAGCTGCAAGCTTCGCCGCTCTGGGACGTCATAGCCGCTACGGGCAGGTATCCAAGCGCTTCGTACCGGCGCTGCGTTTCGTAGAAGCCTACCATGACGCACCTGGATATATCGCAGCGATGCAATCCTTATTACAGCAGCAAATTCGCGCCATGAGCAAAGAGCCGGACTATTATGTCCTGTCCTTCCACGGCATTCCCCGCCGTTATGCCGAGACCGGAGATCCCTATCCGCAGCAGTGCCAGGAAACGGCCCGTCTGCTTGCAGAAGCGATGGGCTGGACCCCGGAACGCTGGCAACTCTCCTTTCAGTCCCGTTTCGGGCCGGAGACCTGGGTGGGACCGTCGACTGCGGATACGCTGAAGGAGCTTCACGGACGCGGAATCCGGCGGCCGCTGATTTTCTCACCCGGACTAGTCACGGACTGCCTCGAAACGCTGCATGAGCTGGCCGTAGAAGGCCGGGAACTCTTCGCCATGGGCGGCGGGGATGCTGAGAAGCTGGAGGTAGCCCCTTGCCTGAACGGCACGGAAGAGTGGATCAGCTTCCTCGCGGAACAGGTAGACCGCTCGGCCCGGGGCTGGCTGTCTTCCGCCGAATGAGGACAAGCAAAACGCCCGGTCTCACGGATGCCGTCATCCTGTAAGCCGGGCGTTTTATTTTAAATAGTACAATTACTGAACCGTAAGCTGTTTATATTTGGCAGTCAGTTCCTCGAACCACTGCTTATCCTGCAAAGTTAGGGCAAAATCGATCAATTCGGCAATTTCATCAGGCTGCAGATCCGGCGAATCCTTGAAGCTAATCTCTGCCGAAGCTGCCGCTTCCCCCTCCGAGCCCTCCGCAAAATCATAAGAGAACTTCAGCTTGATGTCACTTTCCAGAAACTCATTGCGCAGGAAGTAGAGCACCTCGCACATCAGAACAGGTCTGACATGGTTCTCGAACACACACTCCATGACCTTAGCCCAATAATGCTGGTTGCTGAGATGCAGCTTATCATTGGTCAGCAGATACTGCTCACCCTGATAATCATTGACAAATTTCAGTTCAACCGGCTCCATTTTAAAAATACCGGCAATTTGCTTCCTGGTGATATTCAAGATGTCGCGCGTTTCTAATCTCAACATTCTCATGCACCCCGTTCCTCAGGTTTGGACGATCTGTATATGCTGAATTTTCATGATTCGACAATAATTTTAACTAATTTAAAAGTATTATCGTCTTTTCCTCACCTATTGTTAATGCTTTTTATTAAAAACTTAAAATTTTCTGTTTCATGCTGTGAAAAATCGGTTAATTATTATATTTTTTCAACAGGGTACTGATACACGAACAAAAAAAACATCCTATGGATGAAAAGGATTACCTTCGCGCCAGCACACGAATGTATGCTGTTTTCCACATACATTTTGTCCATGCGCCTGAGTGGTAGACAATGTATGCTGTTTTTGACATACATTTGGGCCATGCACCTTAGCACTAGCATAATGTATACTGTTTTTCGCATACATTCGGGCATGCGCCTCCATGCGAGCACAATGTATGCTGTTTTTCATATACATTCGGTCCATATGGCCCTGTACCTTACACTCACCTTGTCCACAACAGGAGGAAATTATAGTTTCCTCTACAACAAAAAAGCCATCCAGTCTGCAATAGACTGAATGGCCCAGTAGCCCAATATTAGAATAAAAGTGTACCTTCACCGGTATGGTGTCGCGCCGCCTTAGCTGACGAACAACGGTACCAGCTGAATTCCCTCTTCGGGAGAAATCCGCACCAGGCCTTTATCGGAAATCCGCAGTGCGGGGATAACCGCCAGCGCCAGCAGAGACAGGGTCATAAAAGCATAGTTCAGCGTGCAGCCTGCATCATATAGCGCTTTGCTGATGGCAGCGGATTGCGCAGCGGCAATCTCAAAGCGCTCTGCAGACATCAGTCCAGCAATCGCCAGCGGGAACAAGGTGGTCCCGGCAGCGGTAATCACGGCAACACCGCCCTGCGCATCCGCCACAGCCGCAGCCGCCTGCGCCATCAGTCCATCATCATTGCCGATGACCAGCACATTATGGCTGTCATGAGCTACAGTCATCGCTATAGCCGCAGGCTCGCGGAAGCCAATGCCCTGCACAACCCCTACGGATTTGTTGCCCGTTCCCTTGTGCCGCTCCAGAACAGCGATTTTGCACAGGCCGTCCTGCACCACCAGCTCCGATCCGGCTACTGGCAGACTCATGATTAGCTCTCCGGTCTCCACATGATTCTCAATGACCTGGATGACCCGTGTAGCTAGAGCACCTTCTTCAATGGGCGCATGAATCACGAAGTCTGCGGGAACCGGGGGCTGCTGCAGATGCACAGAGGCCAGCACTTCATCCGGATAAGTGTAAGGGCTCAGCTCAGCCGTCATGCTGCCGTTCTCAGCCACAACAACGCCAGCCGCAATCGTCATGACCACATGAACATCGGCCAGATTACCGTCCAGCAGAATGATATCTGCGCAGGAGCCCGGCGTGATAGAGCCGATATCGCGGGCTACGCCGAAGCGCTCGGCGGTGTTGATCGTTGCCATCTGAAAAGCCGTGACCGGCTTCACCCCCTGGGAGATCGCATGGCGTACGACAAAATCCATATGCCCCTCATCGCGCAGCGATTCGGAGCTGCGGTCATCCGTCACCAGCATCATCCGGCGCGGGTCCAGCCCGTGCTCGGTATGCGCCGTGATGGTTTTGGCGACATCATGCCAGGCAGAGCCGCGGCGCATTTTGGCATACATCCCCAGACGTACGCGCTCGATCACATCCTCCGCTGTTACACACTCATGGTCCCCGGTCACCCCTGCTGCGGCATAGACCGGAAGTCTCCAGTCACTCGCCGGCCAGGTGAAATGCCCGTCAACATAACGTCCAGCACGCAGCGTGGCCTGAATCTCTCCAATCATCTTCTCATCGCCGTAGACTACACCCGGGAAGTTCATGACTTCGCCGAGTGCAACCACATCCTCGCCCCAGGTGTAGGCTTCTGCTACTTCCTCCGGTCCGATCGACGCGCCGGTTGTCTCAAATTCTGCGCCCGCAGAAGGGACACAGGAAGCCACCTGCATATAAGCAGCCAGCGGCGTTCCCCGCATCTCGTCCAGCATGAGCTTAATTCCCTTAAGCCCGAATACGTTGGCAATCTCGTGGGCATCGAAAAAGCCTCCGGTCGTCCCCAGCGGCAGCACCGCACGGGCGAATTCAGTCACCGTCAATTGAGTGCTCTCGATGTGGCAGTGTCCGTCAATCAAGCCGGGAGCAATGTATCTTCCCGCAGCATCAATAACCTGCGTTCTCTCCCCGATCGTATGGGAGACGTCCTTACCGACGTAAGCAATGCGCCCGCCTTGTACAGCGACGGACATGCCGTCCAGAATCTCCCCGGAGCAGACATTGACCAGCTTGCCGCCAGTAATGACCAGTGTAGCCTTCTGATTTCCCCGGGCTGTAGCAACCAGCTCAGGGACGCAGTCCGCCAATGGTTGTCGTGTATAAGTCATCATGTGCACTCCCTTCCGGTTATCTATTTAGCAAAAACGGCCCTGACACCCCTAAAGGGGGCGCAAGCCGTCACTTAAACAAATCGCATTGTGTATGATTATCTTACTTTTGACTCATATACGTCAAGTGCTGCCTGAACGCCCTGTCCGGCAGGTACCGCATACCCATGGCGGATAAGCACAGCCTCCATCGCGCCAAGCAGACGCAGCACATTATTCTCCCGGCAGCTGAAGCCCATGGTACCGATCCGCCAGATCTGGCCTTGTAACGGCCCGAAGGAGCTGGCGATCTCGATGCCGAAACGCTGCAGCAGCATGGAACGGACGGATTCCCCGTCTATGCCCGCCGGAATGAGCACACAGGTGACTACCGTCAGCTTGCTCTCCGCCTCCCCGTACAGCGCAAGCCCCATAGCTGACAGTCCGGCAGTAAGGGCTTGCTCATGGAACCTGTGCCGGGCATGCCGCGCTTCCAGCCCTTCCTCCAGGACCAGCCGCAGGCCTTCCCGCAGAGCATAGAGCATAGAGGTCATCTCCGTATGGTGATTGAGCCGCCGGGGACTCCAGTAATCCTGCAGCATACTCAGGTCCAGGTAATTGCTGCGCACCACGGGCAGCTCACGGACAGCAGTTGCATCAGTTCTAAGTCCACGCTCTACCTGCTTGCGCTTCAGCAGCTTGGCCTCAGCCCGGTCATTATATGTCACCGGGGCCATACCTGAAGGGATGGACAGGCATTTTTGCGTTCCTCCGACCACGGCATCCAGCATCCAGGCATCCGTCTCTACTGGTAACCCGCCGATCGTCGCCACGGCGTCCACAATCAGCAGCGCATCCTGCTCCCGGCAGGCCCGCCCGATCCCGGCCAGCGGCTGCACACGGCCTGTAGAGGTCTCGCCGTGAACTATCGCCACCACATCCGGCTTGAAGCTCCGTATAGCCTCAATCACCTCTTCCGGGGGAAAAACCCGGCCCCAGGTCTGTTCTATCGTGAGTACCTCAGCGCCGCAGCGTTCAGCAATCTCATGGAGCAAATGGCCGAAACGGCCAAAGACCGGAACCAGCACCCGGTCCCCCGGCGCAATCAGGCTGACCATCACCGCCTCAATGCCGGAACGCGAAGTCCCGTCTACCGGATATGCCCACTGATTCTTGGTAGCAAACAGCTCACGCAGCATCTCCATCGTCTCGTTCATGATCTCTGTGAATTCAGGATCGAATTGTCCCAGCACCGGATAAGACATCGCCCGCAGCACACGCGGATCAACCTCCACGGGACCGGGGGTCATAATGCACCGCAAGGACGGCGACAAATCTTCGTACCGCTTCATGATTCTCTCCCCCCAAACTTCCAATGATCAGTTCTCGCTATTTTAAACGCAATCGAGATTACAACTCGAAGCTTGGTCGTCTCTTATTCATAAGCTAATCTATATAATATGGCTGTCAGCACTTCCAGTCCAGCAGCGAGATCCTCCGGGGAGGTGTACTCCCCGGGAGAATGACTGATTCCGCTTTGGCTCGGCACGAAGATCATTGCAGCCGGACAGCGCGGGGCGAACAGCTGGGCATCATGGCCCGCACCGCTGACCATGCTCAGGTAAGGCTTCTCCTGCTGGAGACAGATCTCTTCAAGAGCCGTGCGAAGCTCCTGATCCATAGGAGCAGGGGCTGTCTCCAGCAGCATCTGTACCTCAAGTGTCAGGCCGCGCCTGCGGCCAAGCTCTGCGAACTCTGCCAGGATAGCTGCGCAGAAGCGCTCCAGTACCCCGGCTTCGCTATGCCGGATGTCCAGCGTGAACTGCACTTCGCCGGGAATTACATTGGATGTACCCGGATAGACCTCGAGCCGCCCCGTTGTGGCTACCAGCGGATCACCCTCCGCCAGGGCGGACCGTTCCAGCGCCAGCAGCATCTCCGCACTACCAGCCAGTGCATCCTGTCTTAACCCCATCGGCGTAGTCCCTGCATGATTGGCCGTCCCGCCGACCTTGACAAGATACCGCCGCTGTCCGGCGATGGCCTGCACAACCCCGATTCTCCGGGACGTCCGCTCCAGAATAATCCCCTGTTCAATATGCAGCTCGACGTAAGCGGCAATATCACTGCGCACAGGACTATTACTGTGCCAGAAGCTTTCCTGCAGACCCGCCGTTGCTCCAGCTTCCGGCCCCTCACTCTCACATCCGTCACTCCCGCTTCCGCCACTCTGCTCCAGACCCGCCGCAGCTTCAGCGGCCATCCCTTCACTCCCGCCAAGACCGCAGGCCTCCATCGCTGCCCCCAGCGTGATTCCATCCGCATCTGCACAGTCTATACATTCCTTCCCGTTATACAGCCCGGTTACATTCCCCGAGCCCCAAAACGTCAGCGGAAAGCGGCTGCCCTCTTCCTCGCAGAAGGATACCACCTCAAGTGTCCGCAGCGGCGGACCGAAGGTCTCAAGAAGATAGTGCAGCGCAGTTACAGCAGCAGCTACCCCATAAGCGCCGTCATACCGTCCGCCGTTCACCACCGTGTCGATATGCGAGCCGGTCAGGATAACCTTATCGCTGACCTGGGAACCGGCCAGTGTGCCATAGACATTCCCCACCGGATCCATCCGGACCTCAAGCCCGATTCCGGTCATTCTCTCCTGCAAAAAACGCTGAACCCCGTACCACTCCGGCGTATACAGCAGCCGGGTAACTCCGGGACCCGGGGCGCTATAGACTGCGAGTTCATCCAGAAGCTTCAGCAGCTCCCCGGCCGGGACTTGCGGGACGGCCGGCTTCATAGCCCCGGTTGGCTGTGCCTGATCCGCAGCCATTCCCCTCCGCTGCCGGCAACTACGCCTTCCGCGGCTGTATAGACAACATTGCCCCGGCAGATCGTTGCCGTTACCTTGCAGGATAAAGTCATTCCGACATAGGGACTATGCCGGTGGCGGTACAACAGATCCTCTGCACGCAGGGTATAGGCTGCATCTGGATCAAGCAGCACCAGATCGGCATCCAGCCCCGGCGTGATGGAGCCCTTGCGCCCCTCCAGCCCGAACCGCCGGGCAGGAAGCCCGGAGAGCAGCGCCGAGATCTGCGTAACCGGCAGGCCCCGCACATGAACACCTTCATGGAACATCAATTCCAGACTGCTCTGGGCTCCTGAGATCCCGCCCCAGGCTTCCATGAACGACAGACCGGGTGCCAGCTTCAAATCGGGCGGACAGGGGGAATGATCGGAAGCGACCAGATCCACCTGCCCCGCAGCAAGTGCCTCCCACAGCCGGTCCCGCTCTCTGCTGCTGCGCAGAGGCGGAGCGCATTTGGCCAGCGGCCCAAGGGTCTCCATGCTGTCTTCATCCAGAATCAGATAATGGGGACAAGTCTCTGCGGTCACATCCAGGCCCCGCAGCTTGGCCTCATGAATCAGCTCCAGGGCTGCCGCTGTGCTGATATGGACGAAGTGCAGCTTACAACCGGTCCGCTCACTATACAGCAGCGCCCTGGCTACAGCCTCCAGCTCCGCTTGCGGAGGGCGCGAAGCCGCAAAATCCCGCGCACTGCTACGCCCGGCGCGCAATGCCGCCGCCCCCAGCGCCGAGGTTATCGCTTCGCTCTCCGCATGCAGGGCGAGAATCCCGCCGGTTGCGGCGATCCGAAGCATCCCCTGATACAGGGTGTCATCGTCCACCTCACGGAACCGGCCCTGGCCTTCACCGCCGGGATTCGAGATGAAGGCCTTGAACCCGGTAACGCCTGCTGCCGCCAGTCCCTCCAGCTCTTCCAGATTGCCGGGTACCAGTCCGCCCCACAGCACGTAATCCACCGCCGAGTTCCCGGCTGCGGCCTCCGCCTTCAGCCGGAGCGCCTCCAGACTCACCGTCGGCGGATTCCCGTTCAGCGGCATATCCGCATAACAGGTGCAGCCGCCGGCCGCAAGAGCAGCCGACCCGCTGCGGAAGCCCTCCCAGTGACCGAGCGCAGGCTCATTGAAGTGAACATGCATGTCGATCATACCGGGCAGCACGTATTGTCCTTCCGCATCCAGCATTCTGGTCCCGGACGAGGCCTGTAAGTCTTCGCCCAGTGCAGCGATTTTACCATCCTTCACTCCGATCTCAAGCCTGCGGACTTCTTCGGGCAGAACCACCTGTCCGTTCCTGATGATAAGCTCATAGCCTTCTTCCTTCATGATAGCCCACCTCCGGTCTATTGGCTTAAGATTAGATGCAGCAGTTCACTTAACTGCCGTGTTAACTCCCGCGATAAGTGCTGTATCCTCCAGGTGCAACCAGCAGCGGTACATGATAATGGGCGGAGGGGTCCGGCATATTGAAGCGGATCGGAATCTGGTCCAGGAACGGAACAACAGCGCCCGCTCCCTCCTCCGTCTCCGGATCTCCCGCACCAGCCTGAGTGCCCCGGAAATAATCACCGGCCATAAATAACAGCTCATAGCTTCCGGCCTGCATCTCTTCTCCAGCCAGCAGCGGAGCGTCCAGCCTGCCGTCCTCATTCGTCACCGCCTCACGCAGCAGCACAGGCCCTCCGGTATCCAGCCGCCAGAGCTGAAGCGACAGGCCAGCAGCAGGCTTGCCTTGTGACAGATCCAGCACATGGGTGCTCAGCCGTCCGTTCATTCCAGACATTTGCATCACCTTCCTCCTAATAATATGCAGTGACCCGTCTCTATTCCGCCCCCAGCAGATCCTCCAGCCGAAAACGAGTGATTGCACCAATCTCCAGCAGCGCCTGCTCCTGCTCCTCCATAAGCGGACGGTCCACACGCTCACCGATGGCGCTAAGGATCTCTTCTTTTGTTTTGCCCCGTACAGCGAAGATGAACGGAAAGCGGAATTTCGCAGTATATGCGGCGTTCAGCCCGGTAAGCTGCGCGAATTCCTCCGGGGTCAGCCGGTCCAGTCCGGCCCCCTGCTGCTCAGCCGCCGAGAGCGGACTGACAGCAAGTCTTGTCGCCAGATCCGGGTGAGCTCTCAGCAGTACCAGCACCTGGTCCGGCTCCGCCTGCCGTGCTACCTCCATCATGGCAGCATGCAGCTCCTGCACCGAATCGAACGGACGCCTGCTGTACACCCCCTCTGCTACCCAAGGCGAATGCTCGAAGATGCCGCCGAGATGTTCCACAAAGTCTGTTTTTGTCAGCGAGTTAATCTGCTCCAGAGTCAACCGGTCCGCCGGTATAGTCATAGGCCAGCCTCCATCCCTCTAATTTGTATATTGCCGCCTGCGCCCTCCCGGCCTAGAACCGCTGTTCCCGGATATAAGGTGTTCCCAGCGACTCCGGCGTACCGGAGGGCTTGTTGCGGTTGCGGTATCCCAGATACATCAATACGAGAATGGTTACGACGTAAGGAATCATTTTCAGAAAATAAGACGGCACCGCACTCCCCAGCAGCTGAATACGGAAGCCCAGCGAATCGAGCGCTCCGAAGAAGTAGGCACAGAAGAGCGCGCGCAGCGGATTCCATCTGGCGAAAATCACCAGACCCACGGCGATCCAGCCCAGCCCGGCGGTCAGCCCTTCATTCCAGGTCGGCGCATACGCCAGCACCATATCCGCACCGGCAAGACCAATCAGCGCCGCTCCGGCAGTAACATAGCAGTAACGGATCAGCTGCACACGAATCCCCATGACGTCCGCAGTAGCCGGATTGTCGCCGACTGCCCGCAGATGCAGCCCCCACGAGGTATGGTGAATCAGCAGATGCAGCACAAGGACGAGCAGGAGACTGAACCAGGTCAGCATATCCAGCCTGCCAAAAAGCTCCCCGAGCACCGGCACCGGCTTCAGCACCGCCAGATCCAGCTTTGGCAAACTGCCGGGAAGCGGAATACCGCTGATCGACTTGCCCACATAAGCGCTAAGCCCGCTGCCGAACAGCGTCATAGCCAGGCCCGACATCGTCTGATTCGCCCTCAGCGTGACACATAAGAACGAATGAACCATACCCAGAAGAGCGGTAATGGCTACCGCCGAGAGCAGCGCAAGGATGAGATTCCCGCTGCGGATGTAGACGATACAAGTCGTCACTGCCCCCATCAGCATCAGCCCCTCCGCGCCGAGCTGGATAATGCCGGCCCGTTCGGTCAGAATGCCTCCCAGCGTAGCCAGCAGCAGCGGTGTTCCGGCGGAGATAGCGGCGATTAATAATTGTGTAGTGAAATCCATGAGTGAACTCCCTCCTGTACGAGAATGCTGTTATGCGCTCCGGCGGATGCGGAACCGGTGAATCATGTCGCCGGCAATCAGGAAGAACAGGATCGCGCCCTGCAGCATTTCCGATATGGACGAAGGCAGTCCGATCGTCTGAACACTATAGCCGCCCACAATCAGGCCGCCGAACAGAATCGAAGTCACAATCAGGCCCAGCGGGTTCAGCTTGGCAAGCCAGGCTACGATGATCGCCGTATAGCCATAGCCCGGGGAGATCCCCTGCATCAGCTTATGCGTAACCCCGGACACCTCGGCCATGCCGGCAATCCCGGCAAGACCGCCGCTGATCAGCATGACGATGATAATATGCTTCTTGATGTGAATGCCCGCATACCGGGCGGCTGTTGGATTGGCGCCGATCAGACGCAGCTCATAGCCCCAGCGGGTGAACCTGATCATCAGATAATAGATCAGCACGGCCACCAGGCCGAATACCAGCCCGATGTGCAGCCGGGTGCTTCCAAGCACTGGCAAGGACTGGGCGGCCGTGAACATCGGCGAACCCGGGAAGTTGAACCCCTTCGGGTCCTTCCAGGGGCCGAACACTACATAATCCAGAGCCAGCAGTGCCACGTAGTTCAGCATCAGCGAGGTAATCAGCTCATTGACACCGAAATGGGTTCGCGGCACCGCCGTCATCAGGCCCCACAAGGCTCCGGCCGCTGTACCGAAAACCAGCATCAGCGTAATGGACCAGAAGGAAGACAAGCCGGGGAAATAGATCGTCACCGCAGTAGCCGCCATAGCACCTACCGTCAGCTGGCCTTCCGCCCCGATATTCCACACGGAGATCCGGTAAGCTACAGCAATGCCTAGCCCGCAGAGCAGCAGCGGAATCGCCTTGACCATGGTTTCTGTGAAGCCGTAGGAGGTGCCGAAGGCTCCCCGGAACATTTTCTCGTAAACGACCAGCGGACTCATTCCATTAGCGGCGATGAACACCGCACAGAGCAAGAGTGCCAGAACAACCGACAGAATAGGCGTCCACCACGGTGAACGGGTACGGCTTGAATCATATTCCAGTCTGAGGGAGTACCAC
The DNA here is from genome assembly GCF_038051945.1 of Paenibacillus sp. FSL H3-0469. NCBI lineage: Bacteria > Bacillati > Bacillota > Bacilli > Caryophanales > Paenibacillaceae > Paenibacillus > Paenibacillus sp. FSL H3-0469. The sequence goes on along the minus strand of NZ_CP150302.1, from coordinate 6,177,368 downwards.
CTCCCGCTGCGCCCCGCCAGCGGCGGAAGCGTTGCAGATTCATTTCCAGGCTTCGGACTCATACCGCACTTCCCTCCCTGCTCCGGATACCGGCCATCATCAGGCCAATTTGTTCCCGGTCCGCCTGCTCATGATCACTCTCGCCTATAATGGAACCGCCATAGATCACCAGAATACGGTCGGATAACTGCAGCAGCTCATCCAGATCCTCGGAGATCAGGAGCACCCCGCTGCCGGAGCCGCGCAGCTCCATCAGCAGCTCATGCACCCCTGCCGCTGCGCCGACATCCAGCCCTTGCGTCGGATGCACGGCCACCATCAGCTTCGGACGGTGGCTGACCTCGCGGGCGAACAGCAGCTTCTGCTGATTCCCGCCGGACAATTGCTGCACGGGAGTATCCAGCTCCGGCGTCTTCACATTGAAGCGGCGGACCAGTTCCTGCGACCAGGAGCGGTTCCTGGCCGCCTTCAGAAAGCCGAACCGGGAATGCTCTCCGCTGCGGTAAGACTTGAACAGCAGGTTGTCAACCGACCCCAGCCGTCCGGCCAGACCGCTCTTCATCCGGTTCTCCGGCACATGCGAGATGCCCGAATCGATCGCTCCTCTTACCGAAGCTGTTTTCACAGGACTGCCATCGAACCGGATCTCGCCCGTCCTCCATGCTCTAAGCCCCGTCAATACCTCCGCCAGCTCCTTCTGCCCGTTGCCAGCAACGCCGGCCACGCCCACAATTTCGCCTTCATGAACCGTAAGCGACAGGGCATCCAGCGCCTTGCGGCCATGATCTGCTGCGACCTCCAGATCGCGGACGATCAGCAGCGGCTCTCCGGCCGTTGCCTCGCGCGCCTGACGGCTGATCGTAACCTCCCGGCCTACCATAAGCCGGGCCAGCTCCAGCTCATCCGTCTCGCCTGTCATCAGCGAAGCAATCATTTTCCCCTTGCGCATCACGGAGATCCGGTCTGAGGAGGCCATGACCTCCTTCATTTTATGCGTGGTCATGATCACCGTCTTGCCCGCCTGCTTCATCACCTGAAGCGTCTCGAACAGTTGCTCCGCCTCTCCCGGTGTCAGCACCGAAGTCGGCTCATCCAGGATGATGATGTCTGCCCCGCGGTATAGCGTTTTGACAATCTCAACACGCTGCTGCTCGCCGACAGACAGCTGCCAGATCGGCCGGTCGACGGGAAATTTCAAGCCAAACCGTTCTCCAAGCGCCTCTATCTCTTCATGCTTACGTTTGATCCATTTGCTGCCGCGCCAGAAAGACGACTTTTCGCCAAGCACGATATTCTCCGCCGCTGTAAGGCTCTGCACCAGTCTGAAGTTCTGAAAGACCATGCCTACACCGAGCAATGCCGCATCCTTCGGGGAACGGATTCTGGCCGGTTTGCCATGAATAAGAATCTCTCCTGCGTCCGCCCGGTACACTCCTGACAGCATGCTCATGACTGTGCTTTTGCCTGCCCCGTTCTCCCCGAGCAGCGCGTGAATCTCCCCCGCATTTGCCGAAAAATCAACTTGATCGCTGGCCGTTACAGCACCGAATGTCTTCACTATCCCGCGCATTTCAACCGAAGGGTCCTGCATAGTGCTACGCTCCTTTCCGGGTAGTTATAGTACAGGTGGGGAAGGCTCCGGTATCCGGACCCCGCCCCACCTGTAAGGCTGTGCTGTATGAAGATGTGTTGCAGCAGCTGTTACTGCGGAATCGTGCCCTCGACACCTTTGACCAGCCAGTTCATGCCAAGCACCTCTTCAAGGGTCAGCTTCTGGCCGTCCTTAACAGTTACATTGCCCTTGTTGTCCGAGATCGGTCCGGTGAATACCTCCAGCTCGCCGCTGATGATCTTGGCCTTGGCGTCCTCCACCAGCTTCTTCACATCCTCGGGAACCTTGTTGCCGAACGGTGCCAGCTCCACCATGCCATCCGCCATATCGCCGGAGTACTGCTCACTTTTCCAGGTTCCGTCCATCACGGACTGTACAGCTTTTACATAATAAGGACCCCAGTTCCATACAGGATTGGTTAAGTAGTTGTCCGGTGCATACTTGCTCATATCCGAGTCATTTCCCCCGGCAAAAGCTCCCCGTTCCGCCGCAGCCTGAAGGGTAGCCGGTGAATCCTGATACGCCAGCAGGACGTCCGCCCCTTTGTCGAGCAGGCTGATTGCCGCCTGACGTTCCGTCGCAGGGTCATACCAGGTATTCGTCCACACCACATCCACCTTAACCGCCGGGTTGACACTCTGCGCGCCCAGCGTGAAGGCGTTCAGATTATAGATCACCTCACTGATCGGGAAGGCTCCCACATAGCCCAGATGATTTTTCTTTGTCATTTTGCCTGCCGCGATCCCGGACAGATAGCTTGCCTGATAGTTTTTGCCGAAGTAGGTTCCCATGTTCTCGGCTGTCTTGTAGCCGGAGGCATGCAGGAACTTCACGTTAGGGAATTTGCCGGCCACATTCAAGGTGAAATCCATATAGCCGAAGCTTGTGGTGAACACGATGTCATGATTCTGCGCGAGCTCCGTGATGATCCGCTCGGCATCGGCGCTTTCCGGTACATTTTCAACGAAATCGGCCTTGATCCCAAGCTCCTTCTCCATATACAGGCGGCCCTGATCATGCTGATACGTATACCCGCCGTCACCCGGAGGCCCGATATAGACAAAAGCAACCGTCGGCTTCTTCGCTGCCGGCTCAGTGGTTGCCGCCGCCTCGCTGCCTGCCGGTGTACTTGCCGCCGAAGGCTCTGTCGTTGCTGCTGCACCCGTATTAGATGCTGTATTATTCTTTGCGCACCCCGTCAGAACCATCGCCAGCAGGAACATCGTAATAACGCTAAATTTGAATGCCTGACCCCTTTGTTTCATAATTCTCCTCCTCCAGGATATCTCTCCTAATGGCTACAGCCATTAATGTATCTCTACTATACTGAGGAGCAGCACTTACGTAAATTTATATAACATAGCTTTGTGTGAGTGGATAAGATGAGGGGTCACATTTGTGCTCCATGCACGAAGTCATCTCAAATTAAACTTAAATTATGTGATATTACCTTACATAACTTTGTAAAATAGCGAATTCACTGTCTGTTGCCGCTCCGCACGCTCCATTCTCTGCGGTACCCTCCGAAGCTCTCCGGCAGCCCGGGCTCTGCGAACGCCTGAACAGACTCTTGAGGCAGGATGAGCCCCTTATACTCCTTGGTCCGCATAATGGCAGCTATGCCCTCTTCATCGTCCAGCTCTTGAAGTTCGCGGAACAGCGTACTTGAGAACAGGGTGGGCGGCATCAGCAATCCTTCTTGTGCACTCGTGACATAATCAAGCTCCGGGTGCTGCTCATACGCTTGGATGAACCGGCGGATCTGAGCTGCCGCCACAAACGGCTGATCCGCCGCTGCAATGACCACCGCATCCGGCTGAAGCGAAGCAACAGCATTCAAGCCGCAGCGCAGTGAGAAGGACAGGCCCAAATGGGCCGTCAGGCAAGTCTCAATCCGCCGCATATTGTCCGCCTTCCCGGCAGGCGGCAGCCAGCTCAAAGGATCATCCGCGCGAACCACAACAACCAGCGGCGCAAGCCCGCAGTTCTCCAGCTCACTGAGCATCGCCGCACTGGCTGAACCCGCGCCTGCCCTGTTCAGAGAACCTTCCGAGGCCCCTGCTCCATTACTGCGGCCTGCCGCCAAAAAGATTCCGGCCACCTTCATTGTTCTCCACTCCTTTTTTTGGCAATCTGCTCATGGACGGCTGTTATTCTCGCTCCAGCATTCTGCGGAACAGGAATACCAGCTTCAGCTTCATGAGATCATTGATTTTTTTGAAATCGACATCCAGCAGCTCACTGAGCTTCTCAATCCGGTAAGTGGCCGTATTGCGATGAATGAACAGCTTCTTGGCCGTCTCGTTCACATGGCCGTCATTCTCCAGGTAGACCTCCAGCGTGTGGAGCATCTCCTTAACATATTCAGGCTCACGGCTAAGCAGTCCCCGCAGGCTGCCGCTATAGTAGCGCTCCATGGTCTCTGCCGGAATCTTGCTCAGCAGCAGATCAAGCTCCAGCTGGCGGTAATGCACCACATTTCCGTGCGCGCCCCACTGACGGGCCATGTCCATACATTCCTTTATCTCGGCAAAAGCTTCCTTCAGCCCCTCCGGCTTCTGCTTCACACTGCTGACAGCGGCCTGCGGATAATAACCTTTATCGAACTTCAGGTTGTCGAAGCATTCCTGAATCAGTGCCCGGAACTCCTCGGGCTGATGCGGCCCGGCCGGATACAGCGACACCAGTCCCTCTTCCACCAGGAAGTGGACCGCCTGCAGGCCATGCAGCACCGGATGCTCCGAATACTCCTCCTTCAGCCGCAGCAGCTCTCCCTGCCGGGCTTCTCCCGCAGCAGCCACATCGGTAAGCAGCAGTTGAAACGGGGCCTCAAGCAGCGTAATCTCCAGCCGGAGCGCTGCCTGTGCCAGCTCAGCGTATTTCAGCCCGTCCTTCAGGAACCGCCGCAGCAGCCCGCTGAATTCACGGTGTCCGGCCTGCTCGAAATAATCCTCCAGCCCGGTATGCATATGATAAGAAATCAGCTCTGCCCCCTGGACGAACAGACTTTCCTCCACGGGCAGCAGCAAGGGATCAATATCGCAATAATGAAGGTAACCCAGGCATTTCCCGGCCTGCAGCAGCGGAAGCCGGTAGCCGGTGCCTTCGCCGAGACGGAAGCGCTGATTGCGTGGCGGCCAGGGCCAACCTTCCAGTTGCTCACTTTCGGTGTACCCCGAGTTGTTGAATACTACCGTTCCCCGGTTGCTGATTACAGCCAGCGGATAACCGATGATCTCCGAGACGGTGTCCAGCAGCGGACGGCTGCGGCCGGAACGCAAGGCAAGACGCATCAGCAGCCGCTGCTTCTCCATCATGCTCTGCAGGGTGCCCACACTGCGCGACAGCTCCGCGCGGAACAAGCCGTTCATCTGGTCGGAGAAGGTGAACTGGAACGGCAGCTCAATCAGCGGGAAATTCAGCTGCTCTGCTTCCGCAATCAAGGGCGGCGGCACAGCCTCCCAGAACCGGCCCAGCTTAATACCCAGCCCTGCTGAACCGCGCCGGTTCAACATCTGCAGCAATGCCGAAGCTTCCTCCGGGCTGTCCTTGATCAGATAGGCTGTGGTCAGCAGCATTTCCCCTTCCTTGATCCAGTCCGAAATATCGGGAGCATCCATGACATTGATCGATTTCACAATCCTGTGCTTCCCCTTGGACCCGGCAATCAGCTTCGCTTCGGATAAAGGATAAATGGACAACGCTTCTTCCACTGTAAGATGCATAGCCACCCCTCCTTCTCTACCTTCATAATAGGTTCACTCGATTCATATGTTACTTTATGTAACATTATAGATAAAATGACCGCTGTTGGAAAGAGAAAAGTTAGAATTAGGCTTTTTTGTGTTATGTAATATAACATATGAAACGGTAGTAACCCTAATTTGGTCCCTTGGAGCTGCATAATTGCCCATGTATCTTCGCAGCTGAAGAATGGATGCTGTCTTTCGCGTAAATTTGGCCCACGCACCCCCGCACCGCCCAATGTAATCGGTTTTCCGATTACAATCGCCCCGTCTGCCACCGCGCCGCACGATGTAATCGGTTTTCCGATTACAATCGCTCCGTCAGTCCTCGCACCGCCCAATGCAATCGGTTTTCCGATTACAATCGCCCCGTCTGCCACCGCGCCACCCGATGTAATCGGTTTTCTGATTACAATCGCTCCGTCAGTCCTCGCACCGCCCGATATAATCGGTTTTCCGATTACAATCGCTCTGTCTGCCACCGCGCCGCACGATGTAATCGGTTTTCCGATTACAATCGCTCCGTCAGTCCTCGCACCGCCCAATGTAATCGGTTTTCCGATTACAATTGGATATTGTTTTCCGCATACATTGGGTAATCAGCAAAAAGCCCTGGTTCTCTTCGTTCAGAGAACCAGGGCTGTAACATCCTATTTCCATACCTCCTGTATCCATGACAGGAGCCGGAGATCTTGTCCGTGCCCGCCGATGACGGACAGTCCCAGCGGCAGTCCGCCGGGGCCGGGCACCGGCAGCGTAACCTGCGGCAGCCCGGCCAGTCCGGCCAGGCAGCTGAGCATCATGGCGCTGCTGCGGCTCCGCTCCAGCTGCCCGGGTCCGGCGCCGCGCAGCGGGGCCGGACCCGGCACGGTCGGAAGGACGAGACAGCCGTCCTTCCCGAGCAGCTCCCGCAGCCGCTGAGTGAGCAGGCTGCGCAGCATAGCGGCCGGGCTGTGATCCGCCCCGGCCAGCCCCGCCGCCCAAGCGAACCGGGCGGCAATATCCGGCCCGAAGACCGGCTGCTCCCGCCCGATCCACTCCCCATGGGTTGCCCAGATTTCGGCACCTTGCAGCTCACGGAAGGCGTCCATCCAGGTCTTCAAGCCTTCAGGGGCAACCACGGCTTCAGCAGCCTGTAGCGAAGCGCCGGCCTGAAGCTTGTCCAGCCCCCGCCTCAGGTAATCTGCACAGTCCTGCTCCACAAGCGCCCAGCCTTCCGGGGCGGTGAACATCCGGGACATTCGAAGGTCACTGGCACACTTGTCTACCTTCTCACCGCCGCTCTGCTCCATACTATACTCCATGCCCTGGTTAACTACGCCGCTGTCCGCAGACCTGAGCTGATCGCCTGCCTTCTTCCTAACCTCCCCTTCACTGGCAACTCCGCCACTGTCCACAGTTTCGAGCAGATCGCCCGCCTTCTTCCTAACCTCCCCGTCACTGGCATCTCCGCCACTGTCCACAGACCCGAGCAGAATGCGCCCCACCTTCAGCAGCAGCTCCGCGCTTACTGCGATCCAGCCCACGGTGTCAAAAGCCGGGGCCAGCGGAATAACTCCCTCCGAGGATACCGCCCCGTGGGTCGGACGATAGCCGAATACACCGCAATAAGCCGAAGGAACCCGGATAGAGCCGCCCGTATCCGTACCGAGGGCAAAATCCACGCTCCCTGAGGCCACAGCTACCGCTGATCCGCTGGACGAGCCGCCGGGAATCCGGTTCTCCCCGTGCGGATTCACCGGGGTGCCGTAATGATAGTTCTCTCCGCCAAGGCTGTACATCAGCTCATCCGTATGGGCAGCCCCCTGCAGCGTGGCTCCCGCTTCCAGCAGTCTGCGTACAGCAGTTGCATGAGAGGCCGCCGGTTCGTGGCTGCGCAGCCAGTCCGGGTTACCGGCGGAAGAGCGGTGCCCCGCCACCGCAAAGACATCTTTTACCGTGAAGGTCAGGCCATGCAATGCCCCGTGCCCGCTGCCGGGAATCTCCAGCTCCGGGACCCGGAATGCACCGTGCCGGTTATCAAGAATCATGTGCTCCACCCTCTCCCTCCCGGACCAACCGGATTATTCTATTCTTATCTTCTTAATCACTCTGCCTTCCCCTCTTCTAGTAGAGCAAGTAAGGGATAAAGCTGCGTTTAAGCCGAGCATTCGGCGGCACATCCGAGGATTTAGTTGTAGAGATTGCAATTATGCCTCCCTTAAGCATCCCCTTTACACCCTGATCGGGGCGCGGCAAACCTTCAGTAAGCGATTCCCTCTACCACCCGATAGCCGCTCCATCAGAGCGGGGGTCCGTCCCCCCGCTGCGGTAGCCGTTGCCATCAATCGAGATAGCATGGGCGTGCCCCATCACCCCGTCATAGCTCTGTGCCTCACGGACAAGATGCCCCGCCTCCGCCAGCTCTGCCCGTACCGATTCCGCTACCCGGTTCTCGATCCGCAGCTCCTGGGTCGGCTCCCCCCAGGTTCTGCCCCAGACGAAGCGCGGTTCGCTCACCGCAGTCTGCGGGTCCATCCCATAGTGAAGCATGCGCGTGAGCAGCAGGGTCTGCGTCTGCGGTTGTCCTTCACCGCCCTGCGTACCATAGAGATAAGCCGGCTTCCCGTCCCGGCAGGCCATCGCCGGCATCAGCGTGTGGAAGGTGCGCTTATGCGGCTCCAGCGTATTGACATGGGCGGGATCAAGCGAGAAGAAGGACCCGCGGTTCTGGAGCAGAATTCCCGTATTCCCGGCCATCACCCCCGACCCGAATTCGAAATACAGACTCTGGATGAACGAGACGGCATTGCCCTCTTCATCCACCACCGCTGCATAAGCTGTATCCCTTCCAACCGGTTCGCTGCTAAGAGCAAGCGCCTTACGGGGAGAAATTGACGCCGCGAGTTGTGCCGCATAGGGCTTACTCAGCAGACGGTCCAGCGGAATGCTGCTGAAGGACGGGTCGGTCAGCACCTGGTCACGGTCACGGAAGCTCAGCTTCAGCGCCTCCACCAGTTGATGATAATACTCATAGGAGCCGTGCCTGATCTCCGCGAAGTTAGAATGCTCCAGGATATTAAGCGCTATGAGCGCGGTGAAGCCCTGCGAGTTCGGTGGAACCTGATAGACGGTATGCCCATGATAGTGCGTCTGGAGGGGCTCCTCCCAACTCCCCTGATGGTCCGCGAAATCATCGCGGGTCAGGTACCCGCCGGAAGCCTGCATATAATTACTGATCTCTTCCGCGATGCTCCCCTTATAAAAAGCATCCCGGCCTCCCGCCGCAAGCGCCCGCAGCGTCCCGGCCAGCTGCCGCTGCACAAACCGCTCTCCCGCCGCCGGTATCCGGCCGCCGGGAAGATACACCGCCGCCGCTTCAGGCGACAGCGCGGCTCCGGCCAGTACGCTGCCTCCATGCTGGTCCGGCGACAGCGGAAAGCCCCCGGCGCTGTAGCCGATAGCCGGCTCCAGCACCTCGGCCAGGGTCAGCCGTCCATACTCCCGCTGGACGGCCTCCCAGCTATCCGCCATTCCGGGCACCGTAATGGCGCCGCGCACACCCCGCCGGGGAATGGCCTCCTCCCCGGCATAGCAGTCCCGGCGGACGGCGTAGCCCGAGCGTCCGCTGCCGTTGTAAGCCCGCACGCGCCCTTCACTGGCGCTGTACCCCAGCCAAAAGGCGTCGCCGCCGAGCCCGGTCATATGCGGGTAGACCACAGCCAGCGCCGCGCTGACTGCAACGGCCGCATCATAGGCGTTGCCGCCTTTGGCCAATACTTGCGCGCCCGCTGCCGAGGCCAGATAATGCGGGCTGACCACCATCGTCTTCGTTCCGGTCACCGGTCCTCTCCCCATGTTCCGCCTCCCTTCCCTGCCGCTTAAGTTAGTGTCATTTAACAGCAGGCCCGGAGCCCCTGTCAACGGCTTCCGCAGGACCGTACATTTGCTGCCGCTTATTTTGTGAGCCATGCACAAATTTCAGAATGGAAGCAGGCCCAGGCCTGGCATCCATTCTGTCCGTCTGTTATATGGAGCTGCAGCAGGCTACAGCCTTAGTACGCCCTGTCTGCGCGCCCCCCTCATTTCAGGATATATTGCGACAGCACAGCCTGCACTTCATAGATATCGACCGATTTGTTGAAGGTTTTCTTCAGCGGCAGCCCCGCGCCCGAGATATATAGGCACAGCTCCGCATCCAGGTCGAAATGCCCCGCCGTCTCCACAGAGTAATGGGTGATGCTTTTGTAAGGAACAGAGTGGTATTCGGTTTTTTTGCCGGTCATCCCCTGCTTGTCTACAAGAATCAGCCGCTTGTCTGTAAAAATAAACATGTCCCGGACCAGCTTATAGGCGCGCTCAATCTTTTCATTCGGAGCCAGAATCCGTCCGTATTCCCGCTGCACCTCTCCCAGCTCAACCTGGGTCGCATTACCCAGTAATCCGTTAAAAATCGCCATAGCTCTCCTCTTTTCCCGCAGCCGGTATAAGGGCAACGCCCCTTCGCCACACTTCATACTACTTGCAGAACCATACTTTTATGTCTGGAGAGAACATTTCTCCCTTGCTTATTTCGGGATTTTTGGTTACACTAGCTTTAAATTTATCAAAAAGGAGGTGTAGGAGAATGGATCACAATCGGACCAACAGTGTTAGCAGCCGGCTGATTAATATTATGGCGGGCATCGTTCATGTAAAATCGGACAACGGGAGAAGTCTGTCCATTTACACGAACTTAATAACACTACAACATTGTGAAATGCCTTTCTCGCCTACACTTCAACGGATGTCTTAACCCGAAGAATTCTCAGGCCGTGGGGAAATTTCCCTGCGGCCTTTTTATGTGCTTTTAAACGGATATTTCGGATAAATTGAAGCGGCAGAGCAAAGAGCATTCTAATAAAAGGAGCCTAACGATGATTATCTCATGTCAAAATATCCAAAAATACCACGGTGCCCAGCTCGTCCTGAGCGATGTCACCTTCGATATCCGCCAAGGCGAAAAAATCGGCCTGATCGGCCGCAACGGCTGCGGCAAAACCACCCTCTTCCACTTGCTCAGCGGGGAAGAACGCCCGGACCAAGGGCAGCTCTCCATTCGCCGGGGCAGCGTCATCGGCCTGCTTGCCCAGATTCAGGAGGTGAACGAGAGCGAGACGGTCTATGCCGTCCTCCAGCGCAGCTTCGCGGAGCAGCTCGGCTGGCAGCGCCGCCTGCGGGAGCTGGAGCAGGAGATGTCATCCTCCGGTGCGGGCGAAGACGAGCAGGCCTGGAACCGGCTGCTTAAGGAATACGGCACCCTACAGGAGAAGTTCGAGGCGGCAGGCGGCTATGAGCTGGAAGCCTCGATCCAGCGTGTAGCCTCAGGACTGGGGATTGGAACGGAGCAGTACGACCGCTGCTTCTCCTCCCTCTCCGGCGGAGAGAAGACCAAGGTAGGGCTGGCCGAGCTGCTGCTGCGCCGTCCCGACATCCTGCTGCTCGATGAGCCGACCAACCATCTGGACATGGAGGCTATCGAGTGGCTGGAGAAGTTCCTCCAGAGCTATGATGGCACGGTTCTGGCAATCTCCCATGACCGTTATTTCCTGGATGCCGTGGTGAAGAAGGTCATTGAGATTGAAGACGGGGAGGCTTTCACCTTCCATACGAACTACAGCGGCTATCAGGTAGAGAAGGAAGCACGGCTCCTTCAGCAGTTCGCCGATTATCAGGAGCAGCAGAAGAAGATCAAGCAGATGCAGGAGAGTATCAAAAGGCTGATTGAATGGGGAAAGCTGAATCCGCAGAACGTTTCGTTCCCCCGCCGGGCAGCTTCCATGCAGAAGGCGCTGGACCGGATGGTCAAGGTCAAACGCCCGATTCTGGAGCGGAAATCCATGGATCTGCAGCTCCAGCAGGAGGACCGGACCGGCAACCAGGTCGTTATCCTGGACCAGATCAGCAAGTCTTACGGGGACCGCAGGCTCTTCTCAGCCGCCAGCGATATTCTGCGATACGGCGAGACCACGGCACTGATCGGCGGCAACGGAGCAGGCAAAAGCACCCTGCTGAAGATCATCCTCGGCCAGGAGACACCGGATAGCGGGATCTGTACGCTTGCTTCCAGAGCTGTCGTCGGTTATCTGGCCCAGGAAGCTGTGCCGGAGGAGGGCGGCCACTCCGTGCTGCGTTATTTCCGCGAGGAGGCCGGACTTGAAGAAGGCGAAGCCCGCGGCCAGCTGGCCCGCTTCCTTTTCTACGGCAGCGATGTCTTCAAGAGCATCACTAACCTCTCAGGTGGAGAATGGACCCGGCTGCGCTTCGCGGTCCTGATGCACAAGAGGCCGAATCTGCTGATTCTGGATGAGCCGACCAACCATCTGGATATCGATTCCCGCGAGGCGCTGGAGGAAGCGCTGGAGGAGTTCCCCGGCACCGTGCTGGCGGTATCCCATGACCGTTACTTCATCAACCGCTGCTTCGGCAAGCTCTGGCATATTGACGGCGGACGCTTCTCCTCCTTCCCGGGCAACTACGAATACTATAAGGAAAAGCAGGCCGAAGCCGCCCAGCGGCAAGAGATGCCGCAGCCGGTATCTTCCGGAGGCGGCACCGGCAAGCCCCGCTCTGTAGGCGGGCGGGCAGAAGCATCACCATCCGGCCCTGCCAGTCCGGACCGCAAGAAGCGTCCGGCGGCTTCGTGGGAGCAGGACATTGCCGCAGCGGAAGCACAGCTTGCTCTTATCGATGCCGAAATGCTGGACCCTCAGCTGTCGAGCAATGCACAGAAGCTGGCCGGGCTGCAAGAAATGAGAGATGCTGCGCAGCAGAAGCTCGATGGCCTGTATAGCAGTTGGTTAAGCGAAGCGGACTGATCTGCACTGCTCTCCCGTCCTCGCCCAACTGGAATCGGCTTTGCTTCACGATCAATGAATATACACTTACAAATCTAAGATAGAGGTGACCGTAATGACATTAACCCCGGAAATTTCAAAATATTGGGAGAGTTATCTGGTGAAGCATCCGGAAGCGGCAGACAAATTCGACAGCGCCTGGGCGTTCGGCGACAATCCCCGGCTGGCAGATGAGCTGCTGGATCTGGTGCTGAAAGGAATCAAGACAGGAACCGCGCAGAATTATGAGCTAATTAAGGCTCAGGGGCTGAGCATGCCTTTTACAGGCGGATTATCCGTCCTGCTGGACAGCACAGGGCAGCCGCGCGCGATTATTGAGACGACGAAGGTGGAGGTTGTTCCGTTCGCTGAGGTAACCGCTGAATTCGCCTACTCCGAAGGGGAGGATGACCGCAGCCTCGAATCCTGGCGCTACGAGCATGAGGTGTTCTTCACCAGGGAGCTGGAGTGTGAGGGCAAGCCTTTTGACCCGGATATGCGGGTGGTCTGTGAGAACTTCCGGCTGGTGCATATTAACAACGAATTGTAATATTAATTATATATTTAAAAAGGCTGCTTCTTCACTACGAAAAGGCAGCCTTCATTGTATATGTGCAGTTAGTAGTAGCGGGACTTAACTATGGCTGCGGACGGGTCTTAGAATTTCCAGATGCCCATCATCCAGCCGATCAACGAGATCCATAAGGGAATACTGATCAGGACACCCCATACCAGACCCGTGGCGATATTGCCCTCTGTAGGCCGGGTCATCCCCTCCTGCGCAAGCGGGAGTCTTAGCTCTTCTTGTTCCATGCGATCCCCTCCTAAAATTCTTATCGTCAAAGCAGAGGAAAAAATGTAGACCACCAGGCCCAAAAAGAGATGTTTTCGATAATTTTTTTAGATATAAAGGCTCAGCGGATCATCATTGTAAAGGCTTACATAAATTATATTAACCAAAAAATGTATTCATAAAACTTATATACACTCTTGGTTATCTATAATATGCAGTGCTTTAGTCCAATATTACTTCTTTTTCGGGATTATGTAAATATTGGAATAGGATGTGCAGCTGCTCGGCCGTGTTGCGTTCTTCAGACAATTCGGGCAAGGCATCCTCGGCAAAAAATCCCGCACCGCTCGTCTCCACGCCACCTGCCGCTTCCCCGCCGGTAATTCTGCAGAGAATGAACATTTTATAGGTATGGTACGGCTCCGGCGGATGATGATGGAACTTCTTATCCAGCACGGCAAGCAGACGGACCGCTTCCGCCTGGTAGCCGGATTCCTCGGCAATTTCCTTGACAGCTACCTCGCTTGGTGACAGGCCGATATCTGCCCAACCTCCGGGCAGTGCCCATTTTCCGTCGAGCTTCTCGTGTACGAGCAGAATTTTATCATCCTGAAAAATAACTCCCCGGATATCCACCTTAGGTGTGCTATACCCGTCTTCGCCCGCGAAGGAGAGCCGGATACGTTCCTTGCTCTCATACGTATAATTCGCCAGAATATCCACACTCAGCTCGCGCAGTGCCTGATAACGTTCAATATCATATACATCCTTGGCATACGCCAGCCCTGTCTGGGCAATCCCTTGAATTTCTTTGGCCCAGGTTAACCATTTTGGTTCCATAAGCACACCGCCTTCACTCGGATTTAGTTACGCTCTTCCTTCAAGGTGATCTACTCGCACAGCATCAGATGACGGGAGAACGCACCTTTTCGCGCCACACAACGGTCTACAATTGTAAAACCGGCCGCAGCAATCATCTCATCCACCGCCTCAATCGCCACAATGACCACTCTGTCCGCAATCCGCCGCGTATGACTCAGAATCGCAAACTGCTCTTCGGGGGTAATCCGTGAATACAGATTATAAGGCATATCCACGATCGCTGCATCGTAATGCTCCTCAATATCTGCGATATCCCCGAGCGTAACAACACTCTCGAAGCCGAAATGGGCGATGTTCGTCCGCGCACCTGCCGCTATGAGCGGGTTAATATCACGGCCGACGACATCAATTCCCATAGACAGAGCTTCCACCATTACTGTGCCAATTCCGCAGCAGGGATCGATCAGCTTCACACCGGGTATTCGCGGAACTGCCATATTGACCGCTGCCCGGGCTACCCGTGTGCTGAGCGCTATGGAGTAGCTGCGGGGCTTGTGCATCTGCCTGAACCAGGTTGCCTTGTTCTTATGATAAGGGCCGAAGTACCAGCGTCCGCCGAGCGTTACAATCCCGTACACCAGCTCCGGATGGTTCACATCCGCCTCTCCCTCAATCCGCAGGCCGATTTCCCGCTCAATCACTCTGCGCTCACCGTATTCTATTTTTTGCTCAGGAGCCAGATCATTAGTCTTCACAAAAATAACCTTGAAGCTCCGCCCCGCAAGCTCCACCTGCTCTGTCTGCTTGTAGATCTCCGGGAGCGTGTCCCCTTCGTACATCACATCTATCCGCTCTTTGATAAAAGGACTGCGGCTGACATCCGCCTCTACCCCGCTTGCGAATATTGCCGGAGGGATCTCCCTGCCAAACAGGCAGCGCAGCTCCATCCCGCATAGTGAGGTCTCATCCGGCGAATGGGCATACGTATAAATATATATCGGTTCATCACTTGCAGGCATGTTCGTTGACACTACAATTTCGCTCCTGTCGCTTCCGCCGCGCCCGGCGGTTCCTTTGCTTAAACTAAGTAAGTCTATCACGGTTGCTGCCAGTAATCAACAGCCTGCAGGGAACTGTTCCCCGCTGCGCAGCTCCGGTCACCCTCTGTTGAAGGGGTGGGACAATCCTTTTTTGATCCATGAGGATATCTCCAGTATAATGAATGCATTACACTGCCGAACCTGAGCCGCAGAGACCCTCCGTTATGCATGTTGCCGCATAATACGGGTAGCTGTGGTATTAAGCAGCGAATTCCAAGGAGGTACATACCTACAATGTCATACGAAACTTACTTTCAGGCTGAGCGTGAAGCCCAGCTGAGCGAACTCAAGCAATGGCTGGCGATCCCCAGCATTTCAGCCCTGTCCAGCCACAAAGAAGATATCAATACCGCTGCCGGCTGGCTGGTAGAGACCCTGAAGCGTGCGGGCCTTGAGAATATCGAGCTGCATCCTACGGCCGGTCATCCGGTGATCTATGCAGACTACCTTCACGCTCCCGGCAAGCCGACCATCCTGGTCTACGGCCATTATGATGTACAGCCGGTTGATCCGCTGAACCTGTGGACTACACCTCCGTTTGAACCGGAGATCCGTGACGGCAAGCTCTACGCCCGCGGCGCTACAGACGACAAGGGCCAGGTATTCATGCATATCAAGGCCATCGAGGCCATCCTCAAGCAAGAGGGCACTCTGCCGGTCAACATCAAGCTCTGCATCGAAGGGGAAGAGGAGATTGGCAGCGTCAACCTGCCGCCATTCCTGGAAGCTAACCAGGACAAGCTTGCTGCAGATGCTGTTCTTGTCTCGGATACCTCCCTGCTGGAGCGCGGACGCCCTGCCATCTGCACAGGGCTCCGTGGTCTCTGCTCCATGGAGGTTACAGTGAACACCGCCTTGACTGACCTGCACTCCGGCTCCTACGGCGGCGGCGTTCCCAATGCGCTGCATGCGCTGGTGTCGCTGCTGAGCACCCTTCACGATGACAAGGGCCGTGTATCTGTAGAAGGCTTCTACGAAGGCGTGCCTGCCCTGTCCCCGCTCCTGCGTGAAGAATTCGCCAAGCAAGGTGTGGACGAAGATAAGATCCGCACCGCCCTCGGCCTGGAGCAATTGTACGGTGAAGAAGGCTACACCTTCGTGGAACGGGTCGGCGCACGTCCAACGCTGGAGCTGAACGGCGTATACGGAGGCTTCCAAGGTGAAGGCAGCAAGACCGTCATCCCGAAGGAAGCTCATGCCAAGATTACCTGCCGCTTGGTCGGCGACCAGGACCCGCAGCACATCCTGGATGCCGTTGAAGCCCATCTGAAGGCTAATATTCAAAAGGGCGCCAAGGTTCAGGTGAAGCAGATGGAGAAAGCTCGCGCCTTCAACATCGATCCGTCGCACCCGATCCTCCAGACCGCTGCCGATGCTTACGGCAAGGTCTATGGCACCCGCGCCCTCTTCACCAAAGACGGCGGCTCCATCCCGATCATGGAGAGCTTCGCCCGCATCCTGAAGGCCCCGGTCGTCCTGATGGGCTTCGGACTCGATGACGAGAACCTGCACGCGCCGGACGAGCACTTCAACCTGGAGAACTTCGACAAAGGCCTGCTGACCTTGGTCGAGTTCCTGAAGACCGTCTAACGTCCAAGGCAGACGGCTTACCTGTCATTTCATAAAGCCAGGCCCCCGAAGGATCGGGGGCCTGGCTTCTTTTTGTTTGTTTTTGCATGTGCGATACACAACAAAAAAACCCTTGCGGACAAGGATTTCGGAAGTTAAATATGGAGCGGGTGATGGGAATCGAACCCACGCTATCAGCTTGGAAGGCTGAAGTTCTACCATTGAACTACACCCGCGACTCGAATTGAGTACAAGAAACATTGTAGCATCACTACGAATAAATTGCAACCCTATTAAATTCAGATACCGGAGATTACGACGGCATTTCCAGCAGAGGCCTGAGGAAGGACTGCTCGAATTCGGCCGCCTTCACCGGCTTGCTGAACAGATACCCCTGGGCCTCATGGCAATGCTGCTGGCGCAGAAAGTGCAGCTGCTCCTTGTTCTCCACGCCTTCGGCGGTAACCTTGAGCTTCAAATGGTGGGCCATCGAGGTAATCGTAGAGACAATTGCAGCATTGTTGCTGTCCTCCATAACATCCGATACGAAGGAACGGTCGATCTTCAAGCGGTCAATCGGCATATTCTTCAGATAATGCAGCGAGCTGTAGCCTGTGCCGAAATCATCGATGCTGATGCATACGCCGAGTCTTTTGAGACGGTTCAATTGGTCGAAGGCGGTCTCCTTGTCCAGGGTCATACTCTCGGTAATCTCCAAATCCACGTAACAGGGATCTAGACCGATATCCTTCAGGATGGCATCAATTTTGCCGGCCAGATTAGGCTGCAGGAACTGGCGCATCGAGAGGTTAATAGACACGCAAATCGGATGATAGCCGGCATCCTGCCACATTTTATTCTGCAGACAAGCCGTCTTAAGCACCCATTCCCCAATGGGAACAATTAGCCCGCTCTCTTCAGCGATAGGAATGAAATCTACCGGAGAGACCAAGCCGCGTTTGGGATGGTTCCAGCGCAGCAGCGCCTCCATGCCGACAATCTCTTCTGTCTCAAGCAGCACCTGGGGCTGATAGACCAGATAGAACTCCCCCCGCTCCAGCGCCCGGCGCAGATCATTCTCCAGCTTGAGGCGTTCCTTCGCCTTCATCTGCATAGCCGGAATATAGCGGCGGATCTCCACCCCCTGCTCCTTGGCATTGTGCACCGCTGTGTCTGCATTCTGTATCAACTGCTCAGCCGTATCTCCGTCTCCGGGATAGATGCTTACCCCCAGACTAAGCGAAATATGGTATTCACCCGACTCCAGACCTACCGGCGTCTCGAACAGGCGCAGCAGCTCACCCGCCCGGACCAGACAATTCTCCAGCCCCGTACGCTCCGTCATCAGAAAAGCAAACTCGTCCGCCCCCATACTAAAGAGCTCTTCATTGACTTTAACCTCGTCCCCGATCCGCCGGGCAACCAGCTGCAGCAGCAAATCTCCCGCATAATGACCCAGGGAGTCATTGATATTCTTGAAATGGTTGATGTTCATAATGACCAGCCCGGAGAAGCCGCGGCTTTTGTCCTGCTCACTCTGGAGCACCACCTCTTCCATGCGCTGCATCAGGCGGCGTCTGTTCGGAAGACCGGTCAGCTCATCGTGGTACGCCAGATAATTAATCCGCGCTTCCGCCTGCTGGTTCTCCTGGAACGGCTCCTCAATCGTCAATCTGTAGACTCCGGTCAGCAGAAGATAATAGGCTGCTGCGCTGCTGAGCATTCCGAAGAGATAATCCAATTCTCCGACACTGAACAGATTCATGAAGAAGACCTGAGCCAGGGAGAAAAACACAAGGGAACGGATAATAATCAGCAGAGAAGCCGACTTTTCGCTTTTGCCCGGATAGATGATAATCGCAGCGCCAAGCAAATAGACGAACAGTATCGCCATGTTCATCAGATCTCTTGCCGTTTCTGCCCATGGTTCGTCCGCCAGCCCGGAGACAATCAGGTTGCCAAGACCAAACACAGCCAAAGACAGCAGAATCACCACAAAAGCATTCCTGAACACCTTCCCCTTGCTGCCGGTTCCTACAAGCTGGTCTTCTCTGCTGAAAATAAGCATGATCCCCAGTGCACTGGCCAACCGGGAGAACGTCAGAAGCCATAAGGACTGCCCCTGGCTAATATAAGGGGTGATTCCGGAAATACCTACAAACCCGAGTACATGCAGGAAGTCAAAAATGCTCACCCCCAGGAACAATGCAGAGGTGTACAGTCTGGCCTTGGATAAACTATTGGCGAACAGCAGCCAGCCCTGGGCGAAAATCGCAAAACCGAACGCGACAGTACAACAGCCCAAAATAAGGTAAAAGGCCATCAATAAATCCTTGTCCTCTATTTGGCCCAGCGGTGTACGAAAAATCTGGATCAGAAGGAATAGCGCAGCCCCCAGAATAGCCGCATGAATCGTCTTTCTCTCTTCTTGTCTCATAAGTCCCTCGCGTCTAAAAATAATATCTATAAAGTCAGATGGTTGTGTATGATGTCCTATGTATAAATATCGGCCAGACAGCTCCGTAAAGTTACATTGATCACCTACAATATTGTACGAAAGCAGCTCCGGCAGAAAAAAAGCACCTGCCTACAAATAGAGGCCGGTGCTTTCTCCTTCCAGACGGTTATTTGTCCCCGAAATTGACCTCAGGTGTTGTCAGTGTGTCATAGAAGTCAACCGCCTTATCTTTATCGGCCGAAGATCGCAGCGCCATTGCCGAGCGGGGATGCTCATCCAGCGTTCCTGTAATCATATACGGAATGATATAGCCCCACTCTTCCTTCTCCCGCAGAGGGATCATCAGGTTCTCAACGATATCCAGCACAGGACGGAGCGTATAATTCGTATTCTTCAGATGGGTAACCAGCAGCTCTGTAGGACAGTTGCCTGCGGCACGGCCCATCCCATAACAGGAAGCATCCAGCAGTTCTACCCCCTTCTCGGCTGCAATCAGCGTATTGGAGAAGGCCAGCTGAAGATTGTTGTGGGTATGCACACCGAGCCGCTTCTCCGGCAGATGTGTCTTGAACTTCTCTACCAGGTAATGAAAATCATTATGATCCAGGCTGCCGTAAGAATCCACGATATAGACTACATCAACTACGCTTTCGCGGATCTGCTCGAAGGCTTCCAGCAGCTCATTCTCCATTACATTGGACAGGGCCATAATATTAATGGTCGTCTCATAGCCCAGGTCATGGAACGTCTGCACCAGCTGAAGAGCCTTGTCCACATCCTTGCTGTAACAAGCCACTCGGATCAGATCAAGCATGCTCTCGCTGCGGGGCAGAATATCATTCTCGTCCACACGGCCGATATCGACCAGAGCCGACAGCTTCGTATGCCCCTTTTGCGGAATGACCTTGCGCAGGAAGTCATCATTCAAAAAGCGCCAAGGACCTGCACCCTCAGCCCCTTTGAGCAGCTTCGGCGAGTTCTTATATCCGATTTCCATATAATCAACACCGGCTTCATTCAGTCCGGCATATAATTTCTGAACAAATTCAATGCTAAAATCCCAGTTATTCACCAATCCCCCATCACGGATGGTACAATCGACAATTTTACTATGATTAGTCTTCACAATCTGTTCTCCCTTCGGGGTATCTCTTTAGTACTATGCTTATATTATCGTTCAATCATACTTTAATGAAGAAGATATTGTAAAGAAAATTTCAGCAATTTCCATATCGATTTTTGCGAACGGAAACAATGACATTAATCACAGAATAAATGGCAGAAAAATGCTACATTACAAGAAATCATTGAGATTGATTATCAGTCTCTTTCGGAGGGATAACAATGGCTTTAACATCCTGCTCCTTACTGCGTCTGCAACCAGGCTTTACCGGCTCCATTCAAAGAATCGAAGGCATGAACCCTATCTTGCGCCGCCGTCTGGCCGACCTGGGAGTATCTGAGGGTGTAATGATCCGTCTCAAGGGCAAAGGGCCTTTCATGGGTCCGATTACGCTTGAATGCAACGGTCAGCTATTTGCTATCCGGCGAAAAGAAGCAGCTATGATAGAGGTGAAGGTCTCATGAGCTCTATCGCACTTGTGGGGAATCCCAACACAGGGAAAACCTCACTGTTCAATACGCTCACTTCCTCCTACGAATATGTGGGGAACTGGGCAGGCGTTACGGTTGAGAAAAAGATCGGCAGCCTCAAGAACGGAGCCGGTAAGCTGATCGATCTGCCCGGAATCTACTCCCTTCATCCCCTCTCCCGCGATGAGGGCGTAGCTGCACAATATCTGATCGAAGAAACCCCCGAAGCGCTTATCAATATTGTCGATGCCTCGCAGCTGGAACGGAACCTGCTGCTTACCCTGCAGCTGCTGGAATACGGCAAGCCGACGATCCTCGGACTGAATATGACCGATGTCGCTAAGGCGCGCGGTATTCAGGTGAATCCCGACATCCTTAAGGAACGTCTCGGTGTCCCCGTACTGCCGCTGATTGCCCGGACAGGCAAGGGAACCAGTCAGGTGCTTAGCGTACTGGAGCAGCCCTCCCATATCCCGCCTATTACCTTCCAGTTGAATTATGGCGACATCGCTGAGGAAGCCATAACCTCCATTGTTGCACAATTGCAGAAGACCTCTGGTCTGCCTAATCTCCGCTGGGTGGCTCTGCAGCTGCTGGAGCAGAACCCGGTAATCCTTGAACTGCTCAAGAAGCGGATGGATATTTCCAGTTTGCTGCTGATCGCAGATGCCGCTCAGACCCGGCTGCAGCAGGAGAAGCTTGCACTCACTCTTCCCCAATGGATCCGCTCCGTCCGCATGGACTACATCCGGATGGTATGCGCTGACGCTATAGACTCTACCCTGCAAAAACCGCATAATCTGACCGAACGTCTGGATTCCATCCTTACCCACCGTTTTCTGGGACTTCCCCTGTTCATCGTCTTTATGTATGCCATGTTCAAAACTACCTTTGACTGGATTGGCGGGCCTTTGTCAGATCTCCTGGATGGCTTCATCGGCGGTCCGCTCAGCGATTGGACGAATTCGTTGCTGGGCGCCATCGGAGCTTCGGAATTCACGCACGCACTGATTGTTGATGGCCTCATCGGCGGTGTAGGCGGCGTGCTCGTATTTGTTCCACAGATCTTCATCCTGTTCCTGATGATCTCCTTCCTGGAGGATTCCGGGTATATGGCCCGTGTCTGCCTGCTGATGGACAGCACGATGGAGCGGATGGGATTGAACGGCAAGGCCTTCATTCCGTTCATTATCGGCTTCGGCTGCAACGTACCGGCGATTATGGCGGCCCGGAGCATTGAACAGCCCAAGGACCGGATGCTGACAACACTGCTAATGCCGCTGATGTCCTGTTCTGCCCGGCTTCCGGTATATCTGCTGTTCGCAGCGGTCTTCTTCCCTGCCCAGCAAGCCACAGCTGTACTCTCTATGTATGTATTGGGTGTTGTATTTGCCCTGATTCTGTGTAAGTTCTTCTCCAAGTACCTGTTCAAAAATGAGACGTCTATCTTCATTATTGAGCTGCCTCCTTACCGGATGCCGCAGTTCAAGACACTGAGCCGCAGCACCTGGGAAAAGGGCAAAGGCTTCCTGCGCAAGGCAGGGACCATCATCCTGGCCGGTTCGGTTCTGATCTGGCTGATGTCCTATGCCGGTCCTGGCGGTCTCAATGTGGACATGGATCACTCCTTCCTGGCCAAATTCGGCGGCTTCATCGCCCCGCTGTTGCAGCCGCTCGGCTTCGGAACATGGCAGGCCGGTTCTACCCTGGTGCCCGGCTTCCTCGCGAAAGAGGTTGTGGTCTCCACAATGAACATCATCTACCATGCCCCGGATGCAGCAGGACTGGAAGGGCAAATTGCTTCAGTCTTTACACCGCTTAGCTCGATCAGCTTCATGGCCTTTATCCTGCTCTACATTCCTTGCCTGGCCACTGTCGGCGTTATCAAGAAGGAGACTGCGTCCTGGAAATGGACATTCTTCTCCATGGGTTACTCTCTGGCATTGGCTTATTCGGTGTCACTGGTGATCTATCAAGGAGGACGTTTGCTCGGATGGTCGTAGCCCCGCTGCAAGTCCAAGTTATTTTGAGAGGAAGCGATGACAGCAATGATCGTTAATATTGTGATTGTGGCGCTAATATTCGGGTATTCCGGCTGGATGATCTACCGTCATGTGCAGAAGGGCAAGCAGGGGGCCTGTGCGGGCTGTGACAAGGGCAAGACCTGTCCTGCAGCAGCGATGGATTCACCTTTGTCCTGCGGCAGTGCTACACTGGGCAGCAAGCGCTAGGATGCAGCTCTAGCGGATACGCTGGGTATTCTTTCGTTTAGAAACCTTGGCATGCGGGTATGTTAGTTATAAGCTTTTAACAACCAGACTATTGCCAAGGAGGAATAACCATGAACACCAAGAAGACTCTATTTACAACGGTAGCCCTGGGAGCCGCCTACTTGCTGAAGAATAAGAATACACGGGATAAAATTATGAATGGTGTCCAGTCCCTGACTGCCCAGATGAAGGCCCGTAAATAGGCTGCCATTCCAGCAGTTATGAGAAGCAGGATTCCAAGTGAACAAAGAGCCGCAGGTCTCAGGAAACTGAGAATCTGCGGCTCTTTGTCTGTCAGGGGCGATTCGGCTTAGGCTTCAGGGGAGCGGCGATCCGGTTCAGCGGCAGTGCTTAGCAGATATTCCAGCAAGGTGCGGACCATTACGCCAGTGGCCCCCTTAGGATTCGTTCCCCGTTCCGCAGACAGAAAGGCAGTCCCTGCAATATCGAGATGCACCCAGGGCAGCCCCTCGGCGAATTCTCCAATGAACAGTCCCGCCGTGCTGGCAGCACCATAACGCCCGGCAGCATTACGGAGATCCGCAACCTCACTTGTCAGCATCTCCCGGAATTCAGGATAGACAGGCAACGGCCAGATCTGCTCCCCCGACAGCCTGGAAGCCGCCAGAATCTCTTCCAGGAACGCTTGATCATTCGTTACGGCCCCTGTAGCCACATCTCCCAGAATCGACACCACAGCTCCTGTCAGCGTGGCTACGTCAATGATCCGCTGTACCCCCCACTCCCGGGCATAGGTAAGCGCATCTCCCAGAATGATCCGGCCCTCCGCATCGGTATTGATAATTTCAATTGTTCTTCCACTGAGGGTAGTAATGATATCGCCCGGTTTAAAAGCATTCGCTGCCGGCATATTCTCTGCCGCCGGAATCAGCATGACCACATTGACCTTGGGGCGCAAATGCCCCAGCGCATCCATAACCGCCAGGACGGCTGCGGCCCCGGCCATATCACTGAACATGCTCTCCATGCCCGGAGCCCGCTTCAGAGAGATGCCTCCAGTATCGAAGGTAATCCCTTTGCCGATTATGCTCACTGCGTTCTCCCATTGATTCGTTCCCTGATAGCGGATAACAATCATTCGGGGAGGATTCACACTGCCGCCGCCGACCGCAAGCAATCCGCCCATTCCCTTAAGCGCAAGCTCCCGTTCATCCAGCACTTCAGCCGGAAGACCGTGCCGTTCAGCGATTTCAATAGCGGCCACCGCAAGATCCGACGGAGTCAGCAGATTCCCCGGACGGTTCGTCAAATCACGGGCAAGGTTGGCAGCCTCCCCGAAAGCCTGCCCCCGCCTGATCCCTTGTCTCCAGGCTTCCTCTTCTGCTGCTTCGCTCTTGCCTTCCACACGCAGAAGTACCGCATCTATACCCGCGTAAGCTGCCTGTTCCAGCTTATATTGTCTTCTGCGGTACGACCCCAGAACTAGCCCTTCCGTGATGGCCTGGCCGGCTTCCTCTGCCTTCAGCGCCCCAGCCCGCCCGCCTAGTGCCGCCGGTACCTGCACAACGAGCGCCGCGGCCTTCAGCCTGTAAGCTGCCTTCGCGGTCTGTACCATCAGCTGCCGCAGCTCGTGCATACCCGTCAGGCCCTTTCCGCTTCCGGCCAGAATGACCACAGGCTGCCCGGGTTGCTCCAAGACCGGCAGGATATACACTTGCCCTTGCTTGCCGCTGAACAGCCCCGCTGCGGACAATAGGCGGACTCGTGCAGCCCAGTCCGCCGGAAGTCCTTCTCCCTGTGCCTGTGCCTCTGAGATTATTAGACATACAGCCTCTCCCCGCGCCATTGCTACACTGGCATCACTGCTCCATTCAAAAATCAAACCTCATCCCTCCGGCAGACGCAGATAAGGCTGATCTCCCGCACTTGTTCGTGCATTGCAGGAATCAGCCCTTACATATTGATTATAACCCGTATGCACTCCACTGAGAACAACGGGCTTAAGATAAGCATTAATGAGTAAGCGGAAGCGAAATGACGAACCGGGTTCCTTCATTCAGCCGGCTGCTGACCGAGATGCAGCCTCCATGATTCTTGATGATCCGGTCACTGACGGAGAGTCCGAGTCCCGTCCCATTCTCCTTTGTGGTGAAGAACGGATTGAACAGTCTGTCAAGCGTGCAGATATCCATTCCCTTTCCGTTGTCCGAGATGAAGATACGCACCTCTGTTCCTTCTTTACGTGCGCCTACCTCAATCCGGCCTACAGAATCATCCACCCGCTCCGAGATCGCTTCCATCGCATTTCTGATCATATTCAGCACAACCTGCTTCATTTGCTTAATATCCCCTGAGATGACCAGATCCTCCTGGAGCACCTGCAAGTTGATCTGGCAGCCCTTCATCAGCGCCTCGCTCTCTGTCAGCAGGACCACTTCCTTCAGTAAGGCAGAGACAGGAATCATGCTGATCTGCGGCACAGAAGGCTTGGAGGAAGTCAGAAATTCATGAATAATGTCATTGGCACGGTCAATCTCCGCTAATATAATCTTCGCATATTCTTCTTTGCCAAGCAGATGCAGATGGGGATGAAGCAATTGGATGAACCCCCGGATAGCCGTCAGGGGATTGCGGATCTCGTGGGCGATGGAGGCTGATAACCGGCCCAGCATGGCCAGACTGTCATTCTGGTAGGCCGTCTGTTCAATCAGCTTATAGTCAGAGATCTCTTTGAATGTGAACAAGTAGCTGCCCTTCATTTCCTCTCCGCTGGACAGGGTTGCGCGCCAATACCGTCCATATTCATCCACAAATTCATAGCTTGGCTTACCTTTGAGCACCATTTCACGATAACTCCGCAGAACCTGTTTCTTCTTGAAGCGGCTAAGCTGAATATGGGATAACAGATGATGCAAGGTGCAGCCCAGAAGAGAGTGACGGTTAAGCTCCAGAATGCCATACATCTGCTTGTTGACGAAAGTCAGCACACCCTCATCATCAAAAAGCAGAATCCCGCTGTCGATGTGCTCCAGCACATCCTCAAATGTGGTATCCATCGGACCAGATTGAAACGTTCTTGCCGATAATAGCAAGCTTTCCTGATATTGGCTTATCACGATACGAAGTTCCCCCTTTTACTGCAATTGACGAAGACGCTTAAGCGACATCAAATTACTATGTATCTGAGTATATGACGAAGCCGCCAGAACATTCGAAAATCGTATTGTATTATCCAACCGTTTCAACTATATTCCAATCATATCCAAGAGAAGAAGACAACGCAATCAGAGAATCTGTCGAATGACAAAAATATTCTTAAAATGATTCTTAAGACACATTTAAGTGTGAGAGGAATGATTTATTTCCTGCAAATACATTGAAAAGAGCCCCCGCCATGGGCGGGAGCTCACTAATTTATAACATGACGGTGGCAGGGTCGAGACAGATGTTTAAGCCTTCTGCTGGAGCCGGTGACGCCGCTGGCTCATGACAGCCAGACGCTTCTTCAGCTCACGTTCCCATTTGGAGTCGCCGATCTGTTTGGCAACCGCCAGCAGGTCCAGCGACATATCGATCTGGCTGCGAATGATCGCCAGCGGGTCCTCGCTCTCCATATTGATGACGTTCTCGAAGATCGCTTCCTCTTCCTCCATCACATAATCCTGGAAATCCACATCCGTGACGCCGTCGCCATGGGCATATTCCGCCAGAATTTCATATTCATTCTCGACTTTGTAATGTACCTCTACCCGGTGGCATACCGGACAAAAAAGCAGGGGAACATTATGGACTTGCGTGCGATAATGCTTTAGGGTCCCCTTCGTTCCAACCATACTCGCTCCACAGCAAAAGCTCATTTTTGTTCACCCTCCTTGAGTGTTGTCGATGATTTGAATTCCTATTAGTATATTACAAAGCAGCGGGAGAGATTCCTCCCCTTACAAGCTATATATTAACCTTTATGCCCATTTTCAAACGTCTGTCCTTATCTCCATTAGAAACGGCTTTTCCGTCCTTTTAAAGGACGGTACCGTTTCAGCATTTACATTCTTATCTTTTTGCAAAAAACCTCCTTGAAGGGAGTAATGCTTCCCGCAAGGAGGTCCTCTTAGTATATCAAAGATCGCGGCTCATGAGGCCCGGAAGCTTACAGGTTCTTGTCGCCTGGTTTCCAGTTCATAGCGCACAGCCCGCCGGATTGGAGAGCCTGCAGTACACGCAATGTCTCTTCAACGCTGCGGCCCACATCATTGTGGTTAACAACCTGATACTTCAGCTCACCTTCTGGATCAATGATGAAGAGTCCGCGCAGCGCAATGCCCTCTTCTTCAATCAGGACGCCATAATCGCTGGCAACCTTCTTCGTGATGTCAGAAGCCAGCGGGAAGTTGATCTGGCCAAGACCGTTCATATCCTTAGGTGTAGACAACCAAGCCTTGTGGCTATGGATGGAGTCGATGCTCACACCGAGAATTTCTGTATCCAGCTCTGCGAAATCAGCAGCTGCATCACTCAACGCTGTAATTTCTGTTGGACATACGAAGGTGAAATCAAGCGGATAGAAGAAGAATACAAGCCATTTGCCGCGATAGTCGGACAAGCTTACCTTACCGAAATCCTTACCGTCGCCTGTTACTGTCTCCATGAAGAAGTCAGGAGCGGGTTTACCTACCAAACGTTCTGCCATTGCTTAAATCCTCCTTTTGATTATGTAAGAAAAACAGCTACCGGACCGTTGCCGGATGCAATATGCTTTTCTTGATTTTATGGGATGGTTACATTCATTCGGGTACAGAACAAATGTTATCATCGTACAAAATCAAAGTCAATATTACATTGATTACTTTTTTATAATAATTATAAATAAGCAATATTTTGTGAAGTTTTTCTCCAAAATAGAAGAATGTATAGGTTTCACGCTATACATTATCCTTCTATTTCTCGCTGAAACGGCTTCGCCGTCCTTTAAAAGGACGGCGAAGCCGTTTCCACTTGTTCTGCGTCAAAAGGGATACATGTGGTAGAACTAGGCTTTGCGGATAGCGGCTACAATCAGGTCGCCCATCTCCGTGGTGCTGATCGCCTTACTCTTATCAACTGCGATATCGCTTGTCCGGTGACCGGCATCCAGCACCTCCGCAACTGCGGCTTCAATGGCAGCGGCTGCATTCTCATAGCCGAAGGTCATGCGGAACATCAGTGCAAGCGACAGGATCGTAGCGATCGGGTTCGCCAGCCCCTGTCCGGCAATGTCAGGCGCGGAGCCGTGAACCGGCTCGTAGAGGCCGTAGCTGCCTTCTCCCAGTGAAGCGGAGGCCAGCATGCCGATGGAGCCTGTCAGCATCGCTGCTTCATCGCTCAGGATATCACCGAACATATTCTCGGTCACGATGACATCGAAGCTCGAAGGACGGCGCAGCAGCTGCATCGCACAGTTATCCACCAGCACATGCTCAACTTCAACCTGCGGATATTCCGGCGCCAGTCTGTTCACCACTTCACGCCACAGACGGGAGGTCTCCAGGACGTTGGCTTTGTCAACACTCGCCAGCTTGCCCCGGCGCTTCCCGGCAATCTCGAACGCCTGGCGTACGATCCGCTCCACCTCAGTGACGTTGTAGACACAAGTATCTACCGCTTCTTCGCCATGCTCGCCCTGGCGGCGCAGCTTGTCCCCGAAGTAGATCCCGCCTGTCAATTCACGTACGACCATCAGGTCTGTTCCTTCCAGTACCTCCGGCTTCAGCGTCGAAGCATCCTTCAGACAATCGAAGACCACCGCCGGACGCAGATTGGAGAATAGGCCAAGCGCCTTGCGGATACCCAGCAGTCCGGTCTCCGGACGCAGCTCCTTCGGATTGTTATCCCACTTCGGTCCGCCTACGGCTCCAAGCAATACAGCATCGGCACTGCGGCAGATTTCAAGCGTATCCTCAGGCAGCGGAGTTCCGCGTTCATCAATGGCGATTCCGCCGAACAGGGCGTGCTCCGTTTCAAATGTATACCCGAACAGCTCTTCCGTTCTTTTCAATACCTTTTCCGCTTCCGCCACAACTTCAGGTCCGATACCGTCCCCGGCAATTACGGCGATTTTTTTGACCTCGCTCATTCCTGTCACTCCTTAGGTAGTCCTGCTGGTCGCAGACATAGTTCTTCTGTATATTGTTGTATCATAACGAAGGACAAAGGACAAAGATATAGATTCTATCACGTTCATAGATATAGCCTATAAGTGAAGCGGAGCGTGAATTTGCCCTTGTCCCGCCAATTGATTACAATTAATGGGCAGGTGAAATTATCGGATCTCTAATCATATGGAAGAGGAGTGATCTTAAGATGCAATACGCGAAGCTTGGCAAGTCTGGTATGAAGGTAAGCCGCCTCTGTCTGGGAACGATGAACTTCGGTCCCATCACCGACGAGAAGGAAGCCTTCCGGATTATGGATGCGGCGCTGGACGCGGGAGTCCAGTTTTTTGATACCGCCAATGTGTATGGCTGGGGTGAGAATTCGGGTCTGACTGAGACCATTATCGGCCGCTGGTTCAAGCAGGGCGGCGGACGCCGTGAGAAGGTTGTCCTGGCGACCAAGGTCTACGGAGCGATGAGTGACAAGCTGGATGGACCCAATGATGAAGGCGGCCTCTCTTCCTACATTATCCGCCGTCATCTGGAGGGCTCCCTGCAGCGTCTGCAGACCGATCACATCGAACTGTACCAGATGCACCATATCGACCGTAACGTGTCCTGGGACGAGCTGTGGGGCGCCTTCGAGCTTGCGGTCAGCCAAGGCAAGATCGGCTACACCGGCTCCAGTAACTTCGCCGGCTGGGATATTGCCGTTGCCCAGCAGGAGGCGAAGGCCCGAGGGTTCCTTGGACTGGTATCCGAGCAGCATAAATACAGCCTGACCTGCCGTCTGCCGGAGCTTGAGGTTCTGCCTGCCGCGCAGCATCTGGGCCTTGGCATTATTCCGTGGAGTCCGCTTGACGGGGGACTGCTTGGCCGCAACGCGCTGAAGAAGATTGAGGGCAGCCGCAGCGGCGGCAACGCGGAGCGGGTAGAGCAGCACAAGAAGCAGCTTGAGGCCTTTGCGGAGCTAAGCCTGGAGTTGGGCGAGCCGCAGGATAATATCGCTCTGGCCTGGCTGCTGGCGAATCCTGCCGTCACAGCGCCAATCATCGGACCGCGTACGCTGGAGCAATTCGAGAGCGCGCTGCGCAGCCTGGAGGTTGTTCTGGACGAATCCGTGCTGAAGCGTCTGGATGAGATTTTCCCCGGACCCGGCGGTGCGGCTCCGAAGGCATATGCATGGTAATCAGGACTAACTGGCTGCAGCCCGCATAATCCTCCCCGAAATCATTTCTTCACTTACAATAAGGAGCTGTTCACCAGTACGTTATACTGGTGAACAGCTCTTTATGCTTCTATGTCTTTTATTGTGCAGTATCCACTGTTATAGAACCATTGCTGGTGGACAAGGTGACCTCATGGGTGCCTTTTCCAAGTACAGCCGTTCCATGGTCCTCATCGTCGCCGCCCCAGTCCACGTTGCCTTTAAGCGATCCGTTACTGGTATCTGCCGTAATCTTGGCATCCGTTACCGCCGGAAGACCCAAGACAATCTTGCCGTTGCTGGATTTCAGCTCCCATGCACCCGTGATTGCCGAATTGACTGTAATCTTGCCGTTGCTGCTTCTGGCCGACACAGCGCCGTCAATATTCCCCAGCGTAATCGCACCGTTCGAGCTAACCAGGTCTGCTCCGCCCTGTACATTCTTTACCGTCAGCGTGCCGTTGCTGCTGTTAGCCTTCACACCGCCGGAGACATCATGGATATCCATCGTTCCGTTACTCGTATCCACATTAATGCCTGCGGCCAGCCCCCCGGCTTCGATGGAACCGTCACTGGTCTCTACCTGAGCGGCCAGATCCTGCGGAATGCTGACATTCAGATATGGTGCATTGTTGTTGAAGCCGATCTGGATATTGGAGAGCCAGCCAGAATCTCCCTCCAGCTCCATCACAAGCGTGTCGCCCTCGGCCGTCACTTTCCATTTACGCTCCAGAGCACTCGCCGCTTCATTGTCTGTATTGCCCGGTAACTCAAGTTTTCCTTCATATGCAAGCGTGTTCCCATCCACACCCTGAAGCTTAACCTTGCCTTGGGGCAGATTAATCCGCACGTTCTTAATATCCTGCTGCACTTCTACCTTCCCGTTCACCGGCACCAGCTTGGTGTTGCCGAAGATACTGCTCAGCGATCCTCCGGCTAACACCGTCTGTGCCCCGCTTGCCGCGATAAGCACAATGATCAGCAGAATAGCCCAGCCGCTTACCCGGCTTTTGACATCGGATTTAATGAAGAGCCTAAGCAGCATCTCCAGGCCGAACAGGACAAGCAGGGCCGGCCAGATATAGCCCAGCACATCATACGTGACTACACCATACTGAGCCATGACTACAATAACTCCTACTATTATGCACCCTATTGCGGCGGTAAAGCTGCCGATTTTCCATCTCCCCATCCTTTAATTCCCCATTTCACTATACTTTTGAATTATTCTTCAGCATTCTGAATCCATACCCGATCAAGGCAAGCGACAGCAGAATCGCTCCGATGTTCATATCGTTCAAAATCTCCCACAGTGCGGGAAATGCAGTGATGAGCAGCAGCAGGATGCCCGCGATAACACACCCTATACCAACCCATACCGGATTAACATCATCATGCGGGTACATCGGGGGCGCAGACATTCCCATCGACCAGGGTGCTCCAAAGCTATCGGGATGGAACATCATCCGCTCATGCTCGGCAGCCGATACCTTCATCCAAGCCGCCTTTTGCAGCGCATCAAATAATTGGTAGAACCAGAGCGCAGCAAGCGCGAACGGAAATACAGCAGGCATGGACGGAATGAATATAATACAGAGCGATGCTCCTATCATATACTCCAGCCCCATTTTTTTAAAGCCTAGATACATGTGGCCCAGTCCCGGAACCATAGCCAGGAGAAACGTGAGCCAGCGTCTTTTCTTAATCATATGTTACCCTCCCAAAAGTTTTGTTGAAATAAAATAGATAACCGGCGAAGCCGCTATGGAATTATTTATTGTTACCTTGCGGGCCGAACCAGGAGCTGACCGATGTGGACATATGCCCGTTGATTTCAGTGATGCCATAGGCCAAATTCTCAAATACGCCAAGCTGCAGCAGGAGAAACGTCAGTCCGACCGCCACGCCATAATGCATCCAGGAGGTTCTCCGGGTCGTGCGCCGTCTGGTCATGGTGGGTTTCACAATCCGTTCTCTGCGCCCGTTCTCCAGTTGGCCGATCCTTGCCATAACATCCCCAGTCAAATCAGGAAAGTCATGCGGCAACACGGGCTCCTGCCCGTTAAGATCCAGCCCGGCTTCCATCTCGCTCCACATCGCCGCAAGCCCGCGTGCCTCCTCCAGCCATTCCGCGCAGCCGGGACAGGTCAGGGTATGCAGATAGATGGCCTGCTGGGCCTCTGGTGACAACTGTCCATCTATATAATGCGGCATCCACTCTTTTACTGTTGAACAATTCATCGCCATTCCTCCCCGCTTTTGCGCATCATCTGTCTGGCCCGATAGAGCTGCGATTCAACCGTTTTAACCGAAATTCCTTTTTGATCAGCTATCTCCTGATACGAGTGTCGCTGAAAATAGTACAGCTGCACAACCGACCGGTACGGTTCCGCCAGACTATTCAGGTTCTCACCCAGCTCACGGGATGCCTCCTTGCGAAGCACTGCCTGTTCAGGTGTCTGTGAAGTCACCCAGTCATTCTCTGTGTAATCTGCTGCACTCCGGTGCCGCCATTCCCGGTCATTGGCCCGTTTCCAGTCCAGGCAGGTGCGGTAAGCAATCCGGTACAGCCAGGTGGAGAAGGAAGACTGTCCTCTGAAGGTGGGAAGGGCTTTATAGGCTTTGATGAAGACTTCCTGAGCCATATCCTTGGCAGACTCGGCTTCTCCTGTAATTTTGATGCATACGCTATATACCATGCCTTGATAACGGGTCACCAGATTCCCGAAGGTCTGATGCTCGCCGCTTAGCACAGCTTTGATCCACTCCGTCTCTTCCAAGTCTTTCTTCCCTCCTTCAGCTACATAACGTTAGACGCCTGGCTTTAAGGTTCCCCTGCATGGTTTTCTAAATTATTTTAGAATAGCAGCATTTCTATTCAAAAATCAGCCTCAAGCGCAAGTACAGAGGGAGGATAACCCACTTTCTTGTCGAATTACCCTTAAACAGCCTATGACAAGACAACATTCCTTTATGAAGTGGTGGGATAGATATGATTCAGGCCTTGCTGGTAGATGATGAACGGCTTGCTCTTATGAAGCTGAAAATGATGCTGGAAGAACTGACAACTATAAATGTAATCGCTGCTTATACTGATCCCTCCGAGGCGGTCAATGCAGCTCCGCTGCTACGCCCTGATGTGATTTTCCTCGACATTGATATGCCTGAGATGAATGGCGTCCAGGCTGCGGAGGCTATGCAAAGGCTGTGCCCGCAGGCAAGTATCGTATTTGTGACTGCTCATAACAGCTATGCTATCGAGGCGTTCGAGCTGTATGCTCTCGACTATGTCCTGAAGCCTGTACAACGGGGCCGTCTGCTCAAGACCATTGAGCGGCTGGAAGAGCGTGTCAGCCAGGCACAGGAGGATTCCCGCAAGCCTAAGCAGACGGTCATGATCCGCAGCTTCCAGTCTTTGAGATTTGAACGAAGCGGCCAACCGCTGCCCAATATCCGCTGGCGCACCTCCAAGGCACAGGAATTATTCGCTTATTTATTTCATAACCGCAACCGGTTCGTAAGCAAAGATACCTTAACCGATCTGCTGTGGCCCGATTTCAATCTCAAGAAGGCCTCCACTCATCTTTATACAACGATTTATCAGGTTCGGCAATGCCTAAAGCAGGCAGAGATTGATCTGCAGATCAGCAATGCCAGTGGAGGAGAAGGCTACACCCTGGAGACCGGCAGCCTGCTGATAGACAGCTACGAATGGGAGAAGGGCATTCTGACTCAAGATGCCATCAATAAGGACAACTATGAGGAGCATCAGCGGTTGTTCGATTTCTATTCGGGGGACTATCTGAGCGATTACGATTACCTCTGGGCGGAAGGGGAACGGCAGCGTCTGCGGACCATCTGGCTGCATCACGCCATGAATATCGCCGAATTCTATGTCAGCAGCGGCCGGATACCGGAAGCAGTAACCGTGTACCAGAGGGTGGTGCAGCTCCAGCCTTATTTTGAACAGGGGCATCTCGGGCTGATGAAGGTCTACGACAGCATCGGGGAGCGTTCAGCAGTAGAGGAGCAATATCATACTCTGACGGCATTACTGAAACGGGAGCTCGGCGTGAAGCCCCCCGCGAGTATTAAGCGCTGGTATGAGGAATGGAAGCATCTTAACCTCAGAAGTATGTGATTCTCCGTAAATAGAAACGGCAATGCTGACCTTTCAGGGGACGGCATTATTTCAGCGACTTTATATTTCTAACAGCAAAGACACCCGCAGCCTGCTGCGGGTGTTTTTGTGTACACGGCCATATTAGCTTGTTAGTGCTTGATGAGGTGTACTCTCCTACATCTTTTTACGGGCATTGAATCTTCTGGCCAGTACAGCACCCAGAATGATCAATCCGCCGCCAGTCAGATACAGCGGGAGAGGACTTTCTTCTCCGGTCTGTGGAAGCTTGCCGGGAAGTCCGCTGTTGTTGCCTTTGTCAGTTGGCTCAGTAACCGTGCCCTTAGGCACTTCATCAACACCAACTTCAATTGTAATCTCTTCCTCATTGCCGTCTTCATCTGTAACGACAATCGTGAATTTATCCTTGCCGGTGTAGCCTGGATCTGGAGTATACGTCCATTTGCCATCCGGTGTGATAGTTACCGTACCATGCGCCGGCTCTTCGCCGATGCTAGGGATGCCTCCCAGCGGGATTTCGCCGTCGATAGGCACTTCTTCAATCGTAGTCACCTGTGTGGCTTGCGGCGTTGGAGTGCTGACCGTTCCAGGCTGGGCCGGTGTTACTGCTGGCGTAACTGCCGGTGTAGCTACAGGTTCTGTTGTAACCCCAGGTGTACTTGAAGCAGCCGGAGTCCCCGTTGGCGCTGGCGTTACCGATGGTGTCGGCGTTGGTGTACCGACAACTCCAGGAATGGTGGATGGTCCAGGTGTCGGTGTATAGTAGACCGGCGGTGATGTTGGTACTGTAACTGGTGTTGGCGTTGCTGTTGGTTCTGTCGTTGGTACTGTAGTCGGTGTTGCTGTTGGTGCTGTAGTCGGTGTTGCTGTTGGTGCCGTAGTCGGTGTTGCTGTTGGTGCCGTAGTCGGTGTTGCTGTTGGTGCTGTAGTCGGTGTTGCTGTTGGTGCCGTAGTCGGTGTTGCTGTTGGTGCCGTAGTCGGTGTTGCTGTTGGTGCTGTAGTCGGTGTTGCTGTTGGTGCCGTAGTCGGTGTTGCTGTTGGTGCCGTAGTCGGTGTTGCTGTTGGTGCTGTAGTCGGTGTTGCTGTTGGTGCCGTAGTCGGCGTTGCTGTTGGCGTTGGTGTTGCTGTCGGCGCCGGTGTTGGCGTTGCTGTTGGCGCCGGTGTTGCCGTCGGCGACGGTGTTGGCGTTGCTGTCTTCTGGTTTTTCACTGTCATAACCGTTTCCAGTGTAGAATCAAAATTTACCGGATAGCGGGTAGGATTAAGGATATAACCGGCTGGTGCAGTAATTTCCTGCAATGTATAGGTCCCCGGCCATAGATTATTAAAGTTAATTTCACCCTTAGAATCTGTTGTGAGTGTGTTAAAGACAGTCTCTGTTCCCCCAGCCTTACGATAAAGTGCAAATGTAGCACCGCTTAGCTTAAGTGAAGGATTAGTCGAATCCTCTTTAACAACCTTCAGATTTTTTCTGCTGCCTGTTCCTACGCCGTCTGCGTCTGACAGTGCAACCGTAACTTCCTTGCTGGTTTGTTTGGTAATTGTAGTGGAGTTTTCACCACTGATTGAGACATGATTGGACACTTTTTGCCCATTATTGGCTACAATCAGAGACTCATATTCCAAAATATAAGGTTTCTCTATAGGAGCCTTGAAAGTGAGTACAAACTGTTGTTTACCAAGATCAGGGTCTGTAGTGATGACTAGATCATAATCTGTTCCCTTAGTTAGCGGTGTAGAGACCTTACTAACAGTACCTCCAGAATTAACTGTAGTAGCGTACAGTTTGAACGAATCCGGAATAAGGATTTGATTATCGCTCGGATCATCTACTATTTTGGCTGACTCAATGTAAGACTGATTGTGGTTAATATTCACAGTCCATTTAATATTCAAATTGTTCTGTGTCCCAGACTTTGTAACATATTCGCCGGCTTTGGGAATCGTCACTGAAGCCTTTAGATCTTTTGACTCCGGTTTTGTACCACTATACAGGTTGGCAGTATTGTTCAACGTTGATGTATTAGTCAATTGGCCTTTAAGACTTGTTTTAAAAGTAATAACATAACCCGTTGTGATTGTTTTTGTAAAATCTATTTGTAGTTCTTTGCTCGTTTCGTTATAGGTAACATTGTAATCTGTATCCAGAGCAAGCTTAATTGATCCTTTGGAGTAACCACCATCTTCATTGACATTCATAGTGTGAATTTCTACAGAAGATGGAACGAATTTTTGATTATCCTGCAATGTATCTGTTACTTTAGCATTTGCAAGTGAATACCGGTTATAATTCACCCCAACCGTCCAAGTAATTTCCTTTTCTTGTGCATTGTAGTCTCCACTCTTATAACCATTGGCTTTCTCTGCTGATTTAGGATCAAAGTTGGCAGTTACAGTTTTTGTTTTAATAACCGTGGAGCCGGGATCATTCCATTCCACCGTCGCTTTATTCTCAAAATTAGCATCCTTTGTAAGCCAATCATAATTCAGCCACTTATTATCAAAATAAGTATCATAACTTATCGTATAGGGTCCACTGATTGGTGAAGTGAACACAATATCAAAACCTGTAGTATTATTTAAATTCTTGATAGTATAGCCTGTAGTGATCGTAGATGTACCTTGCTTGACGACAATAGTTCCGGGAATAATCTCCAGACCTTTATTGGTGAAAATATCCTTAACTACTACATTCTCCATAGGATAACTATCACCATTAATAGCCACTGTCCAAGTAACCTTTTTACTGTTGTAGTTTACACTTGCAGACTTATTAATGATCACCTGATCAATAGTTCTTTCTTTTTCTATAGTTGTAGCCCCAGAAGTTACCGAATTCTTAATCGTCTGAGATCCCTCAACTCGGTTAATCGCTTTTGTTTGATATTTAATTTGATAGGCACTATTGATGTTTTCATTGAATTTCAGTTCAAATCCGTTCTTCCCAGGCTGGGTTGCAGGAGTAACCGTATAATTACTAACCTCAGTGCTTCCAACAGTTCCAGCTGCATTTGTCAGGAAATTCACAGGGAATACTTTTACAGAACCCGCTACCAGTTCCTGTGAGTCATCAAAATAATCCTTTAACACGGCATCATCTTTAAGAACTGATGACTCGTTATAGTTATAATTGATCTCCCAGTAAGTTACCTGAGTTGCGGACTTATAATCAGCTGATTTTTTGTCAAGATAGGCCCCTCTAGTAACATTGACTGTTGATGATGCAGAAACAGCTGGTAAGTTTGTTCCACTGAAAGAAGCATTATTTGTAAAGCTTTTTTTAGTTGTATCTGTAATATCGGTAGTGAACTGAACACGATAAGCGCTTGTGATTGGCGATTCATTAAATGCGACCTTCAGATCACCCGAAGGAGTCGTAACTGAATACCTGGAGTTTGAAATTTCTGACCCCTGTGTAACTGATCCGTCTAGTTTCACATTCAGATCATATACTTTAACATCCAGTGGATTAGTCAAAGTAAGACCTGCAGGAATAGTATCAAGGACATTAGCTCCATAGACACTGTCCAATACTTTATTTACATCGACACTCCAAACAATTTGTTTAGCATTTACATTATTTGCGTTAGTTCCTTTAGGAACACCGCGTTTAGAGATTGTCGAGTCTACCTTAGGCTCGAAAGTAATAGTAACGGTCTGATTGCCGCCGTCTACAGGGAAGACAATCGTCTGTACTGTTGTTTCGGTGAATTTGCTCATATCAAAGGAGGTTTTAATTGTAAAGGAACCATGCACTCCGAAGAATTTATCAACATCATTGCCCAAAGTCATTACAACCTTATTCGGGCTGCCTTTAAGTACATCAAAGGATCCCAAATTCATTCCATCCGCTACAAGTGCTACATTTTTAATATCTGAAGCGAGTACAAATTTATCAGGCAAATCAAAGGAGTAAGTATCTCCCCCTTTATAATTATGGTTATCGGGAAGCTCCCAATTATAAGTCAGCTTGACTTCAGCCCCCTGCTTGTAGACAACATCCGTTACAGGAACACCATTATCATAGACTGACATAGTCACACTTGTAATTAGTGGATCTGTTATCTCCGTCCCATCCGCCTTAACCTTCGTCATGAACCCGAAACCGTTGGCAAACTGTGTAATCAGCATTACAACAACCAACCAGGCGCCTATCGTCTTTTTCTTCATATCATTATAACCTCTCTCTCTTTCTGCAAAATGATTGTTCCAGCGTCGCAATTACCATTCCCCGCCTGCTTCTTCCCGATCGTCCCCCTGTCGCTAGTATGTATGTGGGCCTTCAATTTTTGCTTTTACTGTACTTTCGTAACTTTACATCCCGCCTCTGAACAATTTCTGAACAGATTATGAGATAAATCATAGATAACTTAAAAATAAAATATTTTTATCGACAAAAAAGTGGTTTCAAACGCAGATAATGAGGAATCAGCCTTGGATTATGAACTATTTTTCATTTTTTCGACTCATCTTGTTCATTCTTTTCATTCAAAAACTTGTTTCAAATCCTCTATAACTGGATTCAAAACCAAAATTCTCAGCGCAAAAAAATTTCAGCAAATTTTTGAACAAAAAAAGAAGCCGCCCCGGACCAATCGTACTGGTCCAGGGAGGCTTCTTTTATATAACTGAATTAGAGATTGGCATGCTCACGCTTGGTGTAGGTCTTGCGCTTCTCAATCAGCTTGTTCAGTGCATCCAGGTAGGCTCTGGCACTCGCTTCCAGAATATCGGTGCTAAGTCCGCGGCCCTGCGCAGCAACCTCGCCTTGCGAGAGCACGACATGTACCTCACCCTGAGCATCCTTACCTCTACTGACGGCTTTGATCGAGTAATCGCCAAGTGTGACTTCTTCCCCTGTAGCCTGGTCAATGGCATTGTAGATTGCGTCGACCGATCCGTTGCCTTCGGCAACCGCCACAATCGGCTGCGGGTCCTGGCCGTGAATAATCACCTTAGCGGTTGGAGTAGCCTCATTGCCATACGTAACATAGATCGTCTGCAGGCTGAAGGTCTCCGGCGTATCGATCAGCTTCTCTTCCAGAAGCGCTAGGATATCCTCGTCCGAGACTTCCTTTTTCTTATCTGCGAGATCCTTGAATTTGGCAAAAGCGGCATTGACCTCTTCCTCAGAAATGTCATAGCCCAGATCACTCAGCTTATCGCGGAAAGCGTGACGGCCGGAATGCTTGCCAAGCACCAGCTTACTTTCTTTGAGGCCAATCGTTTCGGGCGTCATAATCTCATAAGTGGTCTTCTCCTTCAGCATGCCATCCTGATGAATCCCGGATTCATGGGCGAAAGCATTGGCGCCGACAATCGCCTTGTTGCCCGGAACAACCATTCCTGTCAGCTTGCTGACGAGACGGCTGGTACGGGAGATTTCGGACAGGACCAGAGAGGTCTTGGCACCGAAATATTCACTGCGGGTCTCAAGCGCCAGAGCGACCTCTTCAATCGCTGTATTGCCGGCACGTTCCCCGATCCCGTTAATTGTCCCCTCAATCTGGTCTGCACCATTCTGAATGGCAGCGAGGGTATTGGCAGTAGCCATCCCCAGATCATTATGACAATGGGCGCTAAGCTGTACCCGCTCGATATCCGGCACCGTATCCTTCAGGAATTTAAAGATGGCTCCATATTCCGCCGGATTCAAGTAACCGACTGTATCTGGAATATTTACTACATTCGCACCCTCACGGATCGCCATGGAGACCATTTCGGCCATGAATTCACGCTCGGTGCGTCCGGCGTCCTCCAGGGAGAATTCCAGCTTGGGAAAATACTTCTTAGCATAGCGGATCGCCGATTGTGCCGTTTCCAGCACCTGTGACTTCTCCATGCGCAGCTTATGCTGACGGTGTATCGGCGAGGTTGCCAGGAAAATATGAATGCATGGGTCCTGTGCCCCCTGCAGCGCTTCCTTGACCGCATCAATATCGCTCTCTCTGGAACGCGACAGACCGATTACAGTGACATTCTTGACCGCTCTGGCTACTGCATTCACCGCAGCCAGATCCCCCGGCGAAGCGGCAGGGAAGCCTGCCTCCATCCGGTCAATTCCCAGCTTCTCCAGCTGATAAGCGATTTCTACCTTCTCACGCGTATTGAGGTTCACACCCGGCGACTGCTCTCCGTCACGCAGCGTCGTGTCGAACACATAAATTTTCCGCATGCTGAGCACCTCCTGAAGATTGTCCATAAACCCTCAAATGCGGCCCGCAAAATTACGGCCGCATCTGAGGGTTATCTATGGTTCATTGTATTTAGTAAGTATATGACTCTATTTCTTAATCCAGTGCATCATTTCACGCAGCTGGCTGCCGACCACTTCTACCGGATGAGCGGCTTCGTTGCGGCGGGTAGCGGTCAGGAAGGCACGGCCGGATTGGTTCTCAAGGATAAAGTCGCGGGCGAATTTACCTTGCTGAATATCGGACAGTACTTCTTTCATTGCTTTCTTGGTCTCAGCAGTAATGATGCGTGGTCCAGTTACATAGTCACCGTATTCCGCAGTGTTACTGATGGAATCGCGCATGCTGGACAATCCGCCTTCATATACCATGTCAACGATCAGCTTCAGCTCATGCAAGCACTCGAAGTAAGCCATCTCAGGAGCATATCCGGCTTCAGTCAATGTCTCGAAGCCAGCCTTGATCAGTTCGGACACACCGCCGCAGAGGACAGCCTGTTCACCGAACAGATCCGTTTCCGTCTCTTCACGGAACGAGGTCTCGATCACTCCGGCACGGGTACAGCCGATGCCTTTGGCATACGCCAGACCGATAGCCTGTGCATTGCCGGTTGCATCTTGCTCAATAGCGATCAGGCCGGGAACGCCGAAGCCTTCCACATAAGTACGGCGAACCATGTGTCCCGGGGATTTAGGAGCTACCAGCAGCACATCGGCATCCTTAGGAGCTACGATTTGGCCGAAATGTACGTTGAAGCCGTGGGAGAACATCAGAGCCGCACCATTCTTAAGGTTCGGTTCGATATCGTTCTTATATACAGAGGCCTGTGTTTCGTCCGGCATCAGGATCTGCACCACATCTGCACGGGATACCGCTTCTGCTACAGACAATACTTCAAAACCGTCATTCTTGGCAGCTTCGAACGATTTGCCTTCACGCAGTCCGATTATCACCTGAAGACCACTGTCACGCAGGTTCTGTGCCTGGGCATGTCCTTGGCTACCGTACCCGATTACCGCAATTGTCTTTCCTTTCAATACGCTAAGCTCTGCATCCTGTTCATAGTACGTTGTAACTGCCATTGTCAAAATCCTCCTTTAATTTGGGACCCATCGTAAAGAGCGGGTGCTTCAAAAACACGTTGCATATTAGTCTTACTATATAATGACGTGTTCCTCAAGCCCCCGCTCTTTCGCGGGCAAGTCTAAGCGAATATCAATAAATTAATGCACGCAAGCAGTAATTCGTTAAAGCTGTAAAATGTGACGATCAGGCATTCCCGCGAATCATCGCCGTGACTCCGGTCCGGGACAGCTCCTTAATACCATAAGGCTTCAGCAGCTCGATCATTGCATCAATCTTGGTGGTATCCCCAACTACCTGTACAAGCAGGCTGGTTGAGCCAATATCTACTACAGATGCACGGAAGGTTTCGACGACGCCCATAATCTCCGGCCGTTCTGACGGCTCTGCCTTCACCTTAATCAACGCCAGCTCCCGGGCTACCATTGGTTTTGCGCCCAGATCCACCACCTTGATTACATCGATCAGCTTGTACAGCTGCTTCTCAATCTGCTCCAGGGTATGCTGGTCACCCAAGGTTACAATTACCATCCGGGACAATCCGACCTCTTCGGATTGTCCTACCGTAATACTCTCAATATTGAAGCCGCGGCGGCCGAATAATCCGGATACCCGCTGCAGCACACCAGGCTGGTCATTTACGAGCACAGCAATCGTATGTCTCATCACTGTTATTCATCCCCCATCAGCATTTGATCAATGGTAGAGCCTTGAGTTACCATCGGGTAGACATTCTCATCCTTTGGAACAACGAATTCTACCAGGACGGGTCCAGGTGTTTCCATGGCTTCTTTCCAGGCCGCGCCGGCTTCTTCCTTGTTGGTTGCCCGCAGTCCCTTCACACCGTAAGCTTCAGCCAGCTTTACAAAATCCGGACTTCCCGCGAGATCAGTATAGCTGTAACGCTTCTCATAGATCAGGTTCTGCCACTGGCGGACCATTCCGAGCACCTGATTGTTGATGACAACAATTTTGACCGGAATCTTATTGATCGCACAGATGGCAAGCTCCTGGGAACACATCTGCATTCCGCCGTCACCATTAATGGAGACTACGAGCCGCTGCGGATGGGCCATTTGCGCCCCAATCGCCGACGGGAAACCGAAGCCCATAGTTCCAAGGCCCCCCGAAGTAATCCATGAACGCGGATGGTTGAACTTGTAATATTGGGCAGCCCACATCTGATGCTGGCCTACGTCTGTAGTCACAATCGCTTCACCATTAGTGGTGTCATTAATCATCTGGATAACCCATTGGGGCTTCAGCTCTGTCTCCGAATCCTTGTAGCGATACGGCTGGTCCAGCTTCCACTGGGCAATCTGTGTTCTCCAGGCATCGGCCTTCGAGGCGCGCTTCACATCCGGGATCAGCATTTCCAGAACAGTCTTCACATCGCCGACAATGGGGATATCAGTTGCAACATTCTTGCCGATCTCGGCCGGATCAATATCGATATGCACGATCTTCGCTTTGGGAGCGAAGCCGTCCAGCTTGCCGGTTACGCGGTCATCGAACCGGGCACCGATGTTAATCAGCAGATCGCATTGCTGAATGGCATTATTGGCTGTGTACGTGCCGTGCATCCCCGGCATTCCCATCCATAACTCTTCGCCGCTCGGGTAACACCCCAAGCCCAGCAATGTAGTTGTAATTGGAATCTCCGTGCGTTTCACGAATTCATACATAGACTCATGCGCTCCAGAGTATATGACTCCGCCGCCTGCAATAATAATCGGACGCTCCGCTGCATCGATAGCCTTCACCAGCTTATCCAGCTGCAGCTTATTGGGAACCGTGCGCGGATTGTAGCCGCGAAGGTTAACCCCCTGCTGTTCTGCCGGAGTGAACAATGTCATCGCCGCCGATACATCCTTCGGAATATCGATCAGTACCGGACCCTTACGTCCTGTATTCGCAATATGGAAGGCTTCATGAATAATACGCGGCAGGTCCTCAACATCCCGTACCAGATAGCTGTGCTTCGTAATCGGCATCGTAATCCCGGTAATATCCGCTTCCTGGAAAGCATCTGTACCAATCAGGCTGGAGAATACGTTACCGGTGATGACCACCAGCGGAACCGAATCCATAAAAGCTGTAGCGATTCCCGTCACCAGATTGGTTGCTCCCGGACCTGAAGTGGCAATACA
The DNA here is from genome assembly GCF_038051945.1 of Paenibacillus sp. FSL H3-0469. Taxonomy (NCBI): domain Bacteria; kingdom Bacillati; phylum Bacillota; class Bacilli; order Caryophanales; family Paenibacillaceae; genus Paenibacillus; species Paenibacillus sp. FSL H3-0469. The sequence goes on along the minus strand of NZ_CP150302.1, from coordinate 6,133,687 downwards.
TACGCCAACCTTACCGCTTGCTCTGGCATACCCGTCGGCCGCATGGATCGCTCCCTGCTCATGGCGGGTCAGAATATGGTTGAAATCGTCAAATCCATACAGAGCATCATAGATATAGAGTACAGCCCCGCCGGGATATCCAAATACAGTATCTACACCTTCCAGTACAAGACTGCGCAAGAGGACTTCGGAACCCGAAACCACCTCTGGATTTTTCCATTTCTCACGTAACTGCTCTATCGACCGCACTTCTTCCGGTAATTGCGCGCTCATCAGTATTCCTCCCTTCGATCATTCACATGCATTATTCAAATGACAGGACGCCCTTATCAACAACCCTTAATATTAGCGAACAGGCCCTATTTTCTCCCTATTCAACAAAAAAACCTTTCGCCTCCCACGCGCAGAAGAAGCGCGTGAGGGACGAAAGGTTTAGCTTCCGTGGTACCACCCATGTTTGCATTACATCTCGCGATGAAATGCCTTATCAGGATACAAAAATCCATCGATGTAGGCAGGGCCCAAATCTTCGTAACCTGAAGTCCCTAACGCGGACCAAACGATTCCCCCTAATAATTCCACCGCTCTTGCTGATGGACCTTTCAGGGAAACAGCTCCGAGGTGAGCTCGTATATAAGGGATTCTGGTGGAGGTTGCAGCAATTCCTCTCACTCTCTGAACAAAAGAGCCCTTAAAACTTCGTCCTCATCATTGCCGATACATGTATGCTCGTTAAATGTTTAGACACATTATATGATTCCTCACACGGTTAGTCAATACCCCTCTGCGAGTTATACCTTAAATTCTTCATAAAATCTTGTTCTATTCTTGCCGGAACGCCCACACCACCCGGGGCATATGATGTACGACAATGCGTGGAAAGGGGGCAATATTTATGATTCGTTACCGCAGACCCAGGCAGGATGACACGATTATTTATGACTTGATTGAAAAGCAGCTTGTCCCGTTATCTCATCTTCCGCAGACGATCATTAATCAGGTCAGGAAGGATCTGCCCCGCCGCCTGGGACAGGGAGTCACACTTGTTGCTTGTCCCGACTACGAAAGCGATCCGCTGGGGTTCGTGCATTTTCTGCTGCATGGCGATTTGTTATACATTGATATGCTCGCTATTGCCCCGGGAGCAAGGCGTAAACGCTACGGTAATATGCTCATGGACAGGGCAGAGCGGTTTGCACTATCCCGTGCATGCCATAGAGCGAAGGTCTCCGTAGATACCGGAAATACCGCTGGCCTGGCCTTTTATGAAAAACTGGGCTACAGCGTAGCCCGTTATCAACCGCAAAATTACTGCTATGAGCTTGAGAAACAGTTCCGTTGATGGAGCAGGCAAGCTCTAAGACTTAAAAGAAGCCAATCGGCGGAATGCCATAACCAGGACCGGGGCCATAGCCTCCATAAGGGCCGGGAACAGGACCATGGCCATAACCATAACCGCCCCCGTAAGGAGCCCCGCCGCCATAGCCGTAGCCATAACCTCCGCCGTAACCGTAAGGAGCCGTACCGATGGCCAGCAAATCAAACAACACAAGTGGAATCAATGCCTTGGTTTGTACTTTTTTACTACTGATACGCTGCAAGATCAGCCGGTTGCCTGAGATGCGGACCAGTTTTCCCGTCACCTTGGACCCGTCTTTTTTTACCGCCACGATATGTTTACCGATCAGCTTTCTCACTTGTTGTTTAGTAACCGGGTGAGTCATAATATCCCTCCTGTAATTGTTTCTTAACAGTCTATTCGCCTCACCCGGTATTTGCCTGTACATCCGCCCTCCTCAGGGCTTGAAGTATCCGCAGCTGCTGCCTGCAAATTTTCAAAAAAAAGCGCATTTCCGGAATCCGGAAATGCGCTCTGTTCAGTACTTAGTATGGTATTGCTGATGGCCTAGCGTTTGCTAGGATCGTAAGGCTCACCAAGCGCCTTGGGCGCCGAGGAACGGCCCACTGCACTCACCAGTACGATAATGGTTAACACATAAGGAATCATGAAGATGAACTCTTGCGGAATGCTCTTGGACCATTCAAACAATTGTACATAGTTGCGGATCGCCTGGGAGAAGCCGAAGAATACAGCTGCACCGAACGCACCAAGCGGGTTCCACTTCCCGAAGATCATCGCTGCAATGGCAATGAAGCCTTGACCCGAGATCGTATTATGGGCAAACGTACCGGTAGTGGTCAACGTAATGGTGGCTCCGCCGATACCTGCCAGCAGTCCGCTCAGCATGACGCCGATATATCTCATCTTGTTAACGTTGACCCCCAGGGTGTCAGCCGCACTCGGATGTTCACCAACCGCGCGCAGCCGGAGCCCAAACGGAGTTTTGAACAGGACGAAATAAATGACGATTACTAATATAATCGCTAAATAGGTGGTGGGGTATGAGTTGAATATCCCTTCTCCGATAACCGGAATCTTGGAGAGTCCAGGAATTGCCATTTTACTGAAGCCGTCGATCAGCGGAGTTTCGCCTGAGCCTTCGAAGAACAGCTTAACCATGTACAAGGTGCTGCCTGCGGCCAGGAAGTTAATAACCGTACCGCTTATCGTCTGGTCAGCCTTGAAGGTAATCGCAGCTACTGCATGGATCAGTGAACCGATTACGCCTACAGCCATGGCACAAAGCACACCGACCCAAGGAGCCCATTCGCCCATGCCTGCATCTTGAGCATAATAACCGCCTACGGCAGCTGCAAAGGCACCAAACATCATCAAGCCTTCAAGCCCGATGTTCACGACACCGGATCGTTCAGAGAAGATGCCGCCGAGGGAGGCAAATATTAGCGCTGTGGAAAAAACAAGCGTCGTATTGAGCAGTTGGCCTAAGACTACGAAGTCCATCTATAACACCTTCTCTTTCTTGCGCTTGAAGTAAAACGGTTTGAGCACCCAGCGTACAATGCCTTGCGCAGCGATGAAGAATATAATCGAACCGATTACAATACGGATCAGCTCCGGCGGCACATCCGCACCAAAGCTCATGCCTGCCGAGCCATAGGTCAGCGTGCCGTATAGAATGGCAGCAAGAATGACACCCAGCGGATGGGTCAGTCCGAGCAGGGCAACAGCGATACCGTCGAATCCATAACCGGGTGAAGCTGCGAATACCGATTGATAATGGAATACGCCCAGTACTTCACCAGCGCCTGCGAGGCCTGCGAACACGCCGCTGATGAACATGGCCTTCACTACATTACGTCCAACATTCATTCCTGCATACTCAGCAGCATGCGGATTTAAGCCTACTGCACGCATTTCGTAACCCTGCTTGGTCTTCCACAGATAGACATAGAAGAAGGTGGCTGCCGCCAGAGCAATCACAGTTCCCCAGTGCAAGCGGGCATTATCAAAGGTGGAGAAGAGGAAGGTCATGGAGAGAGAAGCCGGATTATCCTCCGACCGGTTCTGCCCCTGCAGAAGCAGGAAGGTCCGGACAATATAATTCGACAGGAAGAGCGCAATCCAGTTCAACATGATCGTTGTAATAACTTCATTAATTCCGCGCTTGGCCTTCAGATATCCGGCAATACCGGCCCATAGCCCGCCGCATACAGCAGCCGCTATGACCGCAAGCGGGACTAACAGGAAGGAAGGCAATACCCCGCCAAGCTTAATGCCGACAACAGACGCAGCCGTCATCCCGATCATGACCTGTCCGTCCGCACCGATGTTGAACATCCCTGAGCGGAAGGCAAAGGCTACGGCCAGACCCGTCAGCATCAGCGGAGTCATCTCGCGGATCGCCTCACCGAAATCGTATGGGCTGCCGAACACACGCTTGAACAGCGCAGAGTAGGCGGCGATAGGATCGTAACCGCCAAACAGCATGACAATAGCACCCACCAGGAAGCCCAATAGAATCGCTACAAGCGGAACGATATAGCTGTCTGTTGCGAATATTTTCCGGAGTCTAGACATCCGCATGACCTCCCCGCTTCAAACTGCCCGCCATCATCAGACCCAGTTCCTGGTCATTCGTATCCTGCGGGAATACTTCTCCGACAATCTGGCCTTCATAAATAACGGCAATCCGGTCAGACACATTCATGATTTCATCCAATTCAAAAGAAATAAGCAACACAGCCTTGCCTTGGTCCCGCTGGGCAATAAGCTGCTTTTGTACAAATTCAATCGCCCCGACATCCAGACCGCGTGTTGGCTGTGCGGCAATCAGAAGAGTCGGATTCTTGTCTATTTCCCGCGCAATAATCGCTTTTTGTTGATTACCGCCGGATAAGGAACGGGCTTTGTTCTCTATGGACGGTGTACGCACATCGAACTGCCTTACCAGGTCTTCGGCATGCTTGTTAATGACATCTGTGTTCAAGAATCCATTTTGGTTGTACGGACTCTTATAATACGTCTCCAAAACCATGTTCTCACTTACAGTGAAATCCAGCACCAGACCATGCTTGTGACGGTCCTCCGGAATATGGGAGACATTCATTTCAGATACCTTACGCGGTGACAGATTGGCAATCTCCTTACCGGAGACCTGGATCGAACCTGAATCAATCTTACGTAGCCCGGTTATGGCCTGAATCAGCTCACTTTGGCCGTTACCGTCCACACCGGCGATTCCGAGAATCTCACCCGCCTTCACTTCAAAGCTCAAGTTATTCAGCACAGGCACGCCATCCTTGCTCTTGCTGCTGACATTAGACAGCTTCAGGATGGTCTCGCCAATATGCGGTGTCTGCTTGTCCACTTTGAACGTAACTCCGCGTCCGACCATCTTCTCGGCCAGCTCATTCGGATTGGTACCGGCAGTCTTCACCGTATCAATCACCTTGCCGCGGCGGATAATCGTGACACGGTCGGAAATCTGCATAATTTCCTTCAGCTTATGCGTGATCAGAATAATGGATTTACCTTCAGCAACGAGCCGCTTCATAATCGCCATCAGTTCCGTAATTTCCTGCGGCGTAAGTACAGCGGTAGGCTCGTCGAATATAAGTATATCCGCTCCGCGGTACAGGGTTTTCATAATTTCTACCCGTTGCTGCATGCCTACCGAAATGTCATGAATTTTGGCATTTGGATTGACTTGGAGCCCGTACTGCTCAGATAGCTTACGAACCTGCTCCGCAGCGGATTTATAGTCAATTTTAAGACCTTTCTTCGGTTCCATGCCCAGAACAATGTTCTCGGTGACCGTAAAAGGATCAACAAGCTTGAAATGCTGGTGAACCATACCAATGCCAAGCTCAATAGCTTTATTGGGGTTATCAATAATAACCGGTTTCCCGTCGATTTCGATGCTGCCTTCATCGGGCTGGTACAGTCCGAATACGATATTCATCAAGGTCGATTTGCCTGCCCCGTTCTCACCAAGCAGCGCATGGATCTCCCCTTTTTCCAGCGTCAGACTAATAGAGTCGTTCGCAACGATACCGGGAAAGCGTTTTGTGATTTGCTTCAACTCTACGACAGGAGCCGCAGCACTCATGGAATCACCCTCATCACAGAATATATATAATATTGCCTTTTAGACACGGCTGTACCGCCCCACACAAGGACGGTACAGTTGTGATTGTCTATAACAGATGCTGACAGAGAACAAGGCCAGTACTTGAACCGGCCCTGCTTCGTCGTTATGCTAAATCGGGTAAAGCTGAAGCAATGAATTACTCGGCAGGAACAACGATTGTTCCATCAATGATTTGCTTGCTGTATTCGTCAACCTTAGCCAGAATATCTGCGCTAACGTTAGCTTTGGATGTTTCAGGAAGGCCTACACCGTTGTCTTTCAGACTAAGAACAGTTGTAGTACCGCCTTTGAAAGTACCATCAACAACCTGCTGGGAAACCTTCTTAACCGCTTCGTCAACACGTTTGATCATGGAAGTCAGGGTTACATCATCGCCAAATTCCAGAGACTGGTCTTTGTCAACGCCGATAACCCATACTTTAGTACCGCCGGCTTTGTTGCGGGATTTCGCTTCGTTGAATACGCCGTTGCCTGTCGCGCCTGCAGCAGGGAAGATAATGTCGTTGCCGGCATCATACAGTGTTGCAGCCAGGGATTTACCAGTATCAGGCTTGTCATAAGCGCCAGCATAAGTGATAGTTACTTTTGCATTAGGGTTAACTGCTTCTACGCCTGCTTTGAAGCCCACTTCGAAACGCTTGATAACCGGGCTTTCCATACCGCCGATGAAGCCTACTTTGTTGGTTTTGGTTGTCATACCTGCAACTACACCTACCAGGAAGGAGCCTTCATTCTCGGCAAAGGTTACAGATTCAACGTTAGGGGCATCTACTACACTGTCGATGATCGCAAGGTTAGCATTCGGGTTCTCTTTGGCAACCTTCAGCACTGCATCGCCAAGGTCGAAGCCGATTCCCCAAGTCAGATCATAGCCGCCTTTAACGAACTGGTTAAGGTTAGGCTCGTAATCTGCATTGGATTTACTCTGAAGATATTTGATCTCAGCGCCGAAATCCTTTTCCATAGCCTGCAGTGCTTCCCAAGAAGACTGGTTAAAGGACTTATCGTTAACTCCGCCTACGTCAGTTACAAGGCCCAGCTTGACAGCCTTAGGAGCCTCAGTTTGTGCCGGCGCTTCTGTTGCAGCTGCGTCTGTTGGTGCATTAGTTGCTGTTCCAGCATTGGAGCCGGAATTAGCGCTGTTATTGTTACCGCATCCTGCCAGAATGACAGTGAAGGCCATAACCATAACCAAAGATAGTTGGTAAAACTTCTTCATCGAAAGTGATCCCCCTTAGTAAATTGGATGTCTTCTGTGTTCTGCTTTGGACATACCATTAGTACAAATTATACCTGCAAAAAAAGCTAAAATCCAGTCTATTAATGACCTCAGGTCAATAATAATTTGCATTTTTCAACAAGAAATCGCTTACCATGACGCGATATGTTACTTTTGTGTCTGTTATATGTTAGAAAACCTCAAAATGTAGCTTATGGCTCCAAGTGCATTAACATTATTATTGCACAGGGAAGGCTTTTCTATTATCATGTATGATTACATCTTGTACGCAAAGGGAGTTACTGAAAATGGAACAAGAACACACACCACAAGCTGCACCTGACTTCAAATACTGTCATGAATCCCGCGTATTTAAAACCGGCCGTGTCTTCCCGAATGATGTCAACAATCACAAGACACTGTTCGGCGGCAAGCTGATGAGTACCATTGATGAAGTGGCCTCTATCTCCGCCATGCGCCATTGCCGGGTCAACGTGGTAACGGCTTCGGCTGACTCTGTAGACTTCCTCCTGCCGATCCGGCCGACGGATTCCGTCTGCTTCGAATCCTTTGTCTCCTGGACAGGCCGCACCAGCATTGAGGTGTTCGTCAAGATCATCTCCGAGAATCTATACACAGGCGAACGCGCCGTTGCTGCTACTTCCTTCCTGACCTTCGTAGCCATGAATGAAGACGGCACTACAGCTCCTGTTCCAGCCATCGTGGCCCAGACCGACGAAGAGAAGCTGATCTGCCAGTCAGCGGACGAGCGGTCCGCCCTGCGCAAGCTGAGACGTTCCAGCAGCAAGAAACTCGCTTCACTGCTTAGTACAACGAAATACTGGGAATAGCCGTCCATCCGGCGGTTCCCGCCGCGCAAAAAAGCACCGTCACACGGGAGAACCCGCAGGCGGTGCTTTTCGGTTTATAGCATCTTACGCGTTGATCTTCTCTTTGGCAACAACAGCCAGGGAGTTGAAGGCGTTCAGATCATTCACTGCCAGATCAGCCAGCATCTTACGGTTCACTTCTACACCAGCCAATTTCAGGCCGTATACAAGCTTGCTGTAAGACAGACCGTTCAAACGGGCTGCAGCATTGATACGAACGATCCACAGTCTGCGGAAGTTACGTTTCGTCTGACGACGGTCACGGTATGCGTAAACCATCGATTTCATTACTTGCTCTTTAGCTGTTTTGAAAATGCGGTGCTTGGAACCGAAGTAACCCTTTGCCAGCTTCAATACTTTTTTATGTCTACGACGAACTACAAATCCGCCTTTAACTCTTGCCATATTAATAAACCTCCCAAAAATGTGTGATTAACTATTTCAAGTTAGCGAGTCCTTGTTTCAAACGTCTTACATCCCCAGGGGCCATTACCGGATTGCCGTTCAATACGCGTTTTGCACGTTTCGATTTGTGGGACAGCAAGTGGTTCTTGTGAGCTTTGTAACGCAATACTTTACCAGTTCCAGTGATCTTGAAGCGGCCTTTCAGGCTGCTATGTGTTTTCATTTTAGGCATGGTGTTTCCTCCTTGAATATTATGCGGCGCCAGATTGCTATGCAAGTGACTCCAGGATTATTGGGGCTTCGGAGCCAGAATCATAATCATGCTGCGGCCTTCCAGCTTAGGCTGGCGCTCTACAACAGCAATTTCTTCTACTTCGCTCTTCACGCGCTCCAGGATCTTCTGGCCGATACTAGCGTGGGTAATCTCACGGCCGCGGAAACGGACGGAGCACTTCACTTTATCGCCTTCGCCCAGGAACTTAATTACATTGCGGAACTTGGTCTGATAATCATGTTCCTCAATGTTTGCACGGAACCAGACTTCCTTGAGATCCACGATCTTCTGGTTCTTGCGGGCTTCCTTCTCTTTCTTCTGCGTTTCATAACGGAACTTGCCGTAATCCATGATGCGGCATACCGGCGGCTTCGCCTGCGGTGCTACGTTGACTAAATCCAGATTAAGATCGATCGCCATTTGTAACGCCTCGCGGATCGGCTTGATCCCGATTTGTTCACCCTCTGCTCCGACCAGCCGAACCTCTTTGGCACGAATTTCATCATTGATCATATGTTCCTTACTGATAATCCTCCACCTCCGAATAATTTTCAGATAATATATTACGGTTCTCCATAAAAAAGGGATGCCGGTAATTCCCCGACACCCCGTTTGATCAACGTTCATGAATTGTAACCATTCATAAAGCATTGAGATCAAAACCAGCAGGCTGTTAGCCAGTCAGGTGAGAAGCCGGTGCTTCTGCTTGCAATCCCTATGTTTTGCACACTTGAATACTATACATCATCAGACCTAAGGTGTCAACACCTTCTGAAATTATTAATTTACAGTGCGGATTATGAAACCTGCTTGCTCTGTACTTCTTCCAGCCGGACTACGCGCGTATGCTTGGTATGACTCCACTGCTTGTTGTTCTGCGTGAAGAACGCATAAAACGTAATGGGATACCACGAGAGCAGGTAGACCGGGAATACCAGCAGGTACAGATAGACCTTCTTGAACTTCACCCGTTCCAGCGCCATAGCCAGCAGGAAGGTCAGAATGTTCGCGCCTACGGCAAAATACCCGAGCCACAGTGGCAGATGTCCGTAAATATTCGCAATATGCGGACCGTCGAACACAGCATTATCCACAAACATTACGGCAGTCATCAGGAACGTAAGCAACACAATGTATACGTTCGCTCCGTACAGTGCCAGGTCGAACTTGGTCAGGCTGCGCTCCTTGATCCCCTGCCACAGCAGCGGGAAGAAGTAACGGCGGGCCACGGTGAAATGTCCCTGCATCCAGCGCAGACGCTGTCTGGAGGAAGCCTTGAAGGTAAGCGGCTTCTCATCGAATACTTTGGCATCATAATTAAATCTTGGATATACGCCCTTGGAGGCGCTGCGCATGGTGAATTCCAAATCCTCCACCAGACTGGTTGCGCCCCAGCCCATTTCCTTCAGCAGGTTCGTCTCGAAGCACATGCCTGTTCCGCCGAGGAAGTTGGCCATCTTCAGATTATGGCGTGACAGCTGCCACAGCCGGTTGATGTACCAATAGGATACTCCGTAAGCAGCCGTGATCCAGGAATCCTCCGGGTTCTTCGTATCGATGTACCCTTGAATGACCCGTCCGCCTGAACACAGATCGTTGTTCATCTCTGTCAGGAACTCTGTATGCGCAAGGTTATCGGCATCGAACATGACAACAGCGTCATACTGGCGGGGCAACGCCCACAGCTCCTTCAGCATCCACTCAATGGCATAGCCTTTACCGCGCAGGTTACTGTTAGTACGTACACAGGCATTCATGCCGTGCTCCCGTACAATCGCAGCTGTATTGTCCGTGCAATTGTCGCAGATGACAAATACATCGTACAGTTCCTGGGGATAATTAAGCTGCTTCAGGTTTTCCATCAGTGCGCCGACCACTTCTTCTTCGTTATGCGCGGCAACCAGTACAGCAAATGACTTCTGCGGCGCATGCTTAACCTTATTCTTATTCTTGCGCAATCCAAACAGTGAGAATCCAAACTGATAAACTGCAATTGCCGCCAAGATCACTTGGAGCGAAACAAATAATGCGTCTGTCATGATCTTTTGATGCCCCCTTTTTCCAAGTCTAGATGTTTTTCTCTCTCTGGCTTGTTAACGTTCTATCTGACCCTTTTGTTTCATCCCTTACTGTAGACTTAGGAATTTCCCCTTAGTTTCGGGCAGGATTCCGATTGTATTATGTCACGTTACACAAGATATGAATAAGGATTCCAGTGTACTGGCTGGCTCCTTATTTCTCTGTTACCTTATAAACGCGATCTTCCTGCTTGAATCATTGTAGTCGCTTTGGGGCTCACAAGTCAAAAGAGACATTTTTCGAGCGGACCCGAGCTTTTTCTTGAACGGGCTACCTTAAAAAAGTATGATAAAGACAGCTTCAGGCCGTGAAATCTGCTGCTTAAGCTGCGCCAGAACTCTTTTAGCCGGACTATCGGAGGGACATGATATGAGACCTTTATTCAAGAAACTGCATCTCCTGGAGCAGCGGGTGTTTCAATGGATTAACGGACGGATGCACAATCCGTTTCTGAACTTCTGGCTCTTCTACCTCACTCATCTCGGAGGTGCAACAAGTGCGATCGGCATCAATCTTCTGGTCTGGGCAGTATGCCCGCAGCCATGGAGAACTACAGGGCTGCAAGCGCTGGCCGCGCTGGCGATAAGCCATGTGCCCGTCGCTATCGCCAAAAAGCTCTACCCGCGCCTGCGGCCTTATCTTGCCCTGCCGGACACCAATACGTTCCGTAATCCGCTTAAGGATCATTCTTTTCCTTCAGGCCATACGACTGCTATCTTCGCCTCAACGGTTCCTTATATGATAGCCTACCCTGTCCTGACTGCGGTTCTGCTTCCTCTGGCCTGCACAGTCGGCTTCTCCCGGATCTACCTCGGGCTGCATTATCCGTCTGATGTCCTGGCTGGAGCGGTCATTGGGTCTGGAGTCGCAGCCGGTACGCTTGCCCTTTGGATATGATGCCTGAGGGGCGTCCGGCCAGTGAATACCTCTAGGGAACAGGTGAACTATACATTGCGCAAAAAAAGAATATTATTGCTGTCGGAGGGCTTCGGTGCCGGGCATACGCAGGCTGCATATGCGCTGTCGAGCAGCCTGCGGAAGCTGTCTCCGGAGGTGCAGACCAAGGTGCTGGAGCTGGGGAGCTTCCTGAATCCCAAGATGGCCCCGCTCATTGTCTCGGCCTACCGCAAGACGGTCACCTCCCAGCCCCGGCTGATGGGCTATGTGTACCGTCACCAGAAATCATTCAATCGTCTTACCACACTTGCCCTGCACCACTTGTTTTATACGCATGCCCAAAATATTGTGAAGCAGCTGAAGCCGGACATTATCGTGTGTACCCACTTCATTCCCGGTGCTGTTATCTCACGCCTGAAACGGCTTAACCCGCCGCTCAAGGCCCCGCTGATTACGGTCATTACGGATTATGACGCCCATGCCAGCTGGATCAGCCCGCAGGTCGACCGCTATCTGGTATCCACCCCCGAGGTCAAGGCGAAGCTGCGCCGCTGGGGCGTTGCCGCCCTCAAAGTCCGGGTAACCGGCATCCCTGTGCACCCGAGCTTCTGGGAGCAGCACGGCCGGGAAGACATTCAAGAGCAGTTCAAGTTGTTGAATATTCCAACGGTCATGGTTATGGGCGGTGGATGGGGCATGATGAATGACGAAGTAGTGAACGCGGCTCTGGCCGGATGGCGGGACAAGGTGCAGATTGTGTTCTGCCTCGGCCAGAACGACAAGCTGCTGCAGGAGATGCAGCAAGACCCGCAGTTCAGGCATCCCAACATCAGGCTACTGGGCTTCACCCGGGAGATTGACAAGCTGATGGAGGTTTCCGACCTGCTGGTCACCAAACCGGGCGGCATGACCTGCAGCGAAGGCTTGGCCAAGGGCATTCCGATGCTCTTCCACTCACCGCTGCCGGGCCAGGAAGAAGAGAACTGCCGTTACTTCACTGCCGCCGGCTTGGGGGAGCCGATCAGCTCTCTCGATGTAGTTGACCGGTGGATGAAGCGGCTGCTGAATGATTACGGGAATGTCCGCGCGGCGCGCAAGGCCCATCTGGAGGCTATCTCCAGGTACAACCCGCTGCAAAGCGCCCAAAGCATTATTGATATGCTGGATAAACCGCGCGCAGAACAGGGAAAGTAGAGAACTCAAGTTGGAACGCAAAAGGCAGTCCGGTATGAACGAGCCGGACTGCCTTTTGCTGTAATAACCGGTAATCCAGCCTAGAGCCGGTACTTGTCCAGACGGGTGGCCTGATATTGCTTCAGCGCCTCATCTCCGACAATCGCTTCGCAGCGGTGAATGTTCACGCCGCGGCCATAGAACTTGGTCTCATATTCGGTCATTACATGCTCTTCGTTGATCACGCCGCCCTCATGCAGGTCAAGGGAAATATTCTTCATCTGCAGACCGTAGTCCGCAAAGGCATTTAACGAGAATTCAAACAGGCTGCGGGAATCCGTCTTCAAATGAATCTCGCCGAGCGGACTGAGCAGTCCGCGGTATTTATCCAGAAAACGCGGATGGGTCAGACGGCGGCGGGCATGCTTGCTTTTCGGCCAGGGATCACTGAAGTTGAGATAGATCCGTTCCAGCTCCCCCGGAGCGAACACTTCCTCCGCGTAATCGATATTGGCCAGGGCCACTCTCACGTTCGGCGGCGTCTCTTCACCTGCCGGCTCCCATACATTCCGGGCCTTCTCGGCGGCGCGCCGCACCAGCTCGTCATACATATCCACGCCGATGAAATTAATCTCCGGGTATTTGAAGCTCATTTGACTGATAAACTGCCCCTTGCCCATTCCAAATTCCACATGAATCGGATGGTCATTGCCGAACAATTCGGACCAGCGCCCCTTCAGGCTGCGTGGTTCCAGGATGACCAGATCGGTCTGCTCCTCAAGACTTTCACGTATTCCTTTTCTTCCGCGTAAACGCATAGGTATTCCTCCGCTTATCTCTTATTGCCTTATCTTTGAATAGGATAAATGCCACTTGCAATATTGTGCCGAACTTACCGGCAAAAGTAAAGGGATTTCAGCAAAAGAAAAGGAACTTCCGTCCCGCCCCTGTTAGGACTGGTCGAAAGTTCCGTGCGTGTTGTATCTGCATTACCGGCCCGCCGTTCAGCGGACTGCCATTTATTTATCGAACTCGAAGGTCTTCTCGAACGCATTGCGGATCTTCCGCTGCGCTTCTGTCTTGATCTTGTGGTTGCCGTTGAATTCTACGCCTGTCAGGGCGAGAGCTTCATCGGGAGTCAGCTGCACATCAATCGAACCTTTGTTATCAGCAAATACCGTTGGAGAATTCATCGTTATCACCTCTAAGGTTTAGTATGGACCGGACGACACGAAATTATGAATTCAAGCATATGATTGTGGTTGCTGCAGCGGCTTTTTTAACACTTTAAATATAACATAATGTGTAAGCATTTTCAAGCCAAATGGCGGTAATTCACAGCCTATTTTCAGTTTTTTTTCGGCGGATTTCCGGGAGGGATTGTTACGTTCATCACGGATTTTTGATACAATGGGAAGGTTAATGAAAGGAGCTGCACATGTCTAATCTTCAACAGGCCTCCTCTCCGCTTCTGTGGGGGGATAAACGGTTCCATACCTGGAACTACGAAATGCGCGGGCAGATGGATACCAAGGTGTTCAAGGTCATGCTCGATGCGGGCTTCACCTGTCCGAACCGTGACGGTACCATCGCCAAAGGAGGCTGTACGTTCTGCAGTGCCAGAGGGTCAGGCGATTTCGCCGGAAGCCGCCGGGATGATCTGGTCACCCAATTCAACCATATCCGCGACCGCCAGCATCAGAAATGGCCGAATGCCAAATATATCGGCTACTTCCAGGCCTATACCAATACGTATGCTCCCGTCGAGGAGCTAAGGGAATATTATGAAGTCATTCTGCAGCAGCCCGGGGTTGTCGGCCTGGCCATTGCCACCCGGCCGGACTGCCTCCCGGATGATGTAGTCGAGTATCTCGCGGAGCTGAACCAGCGCACGTATCTATGGGTGGAGATGGGGCTTCAGACCATTCATCAGTCTACCTCGGATCTGATTAACCGCGCACATGATACCGCCTGCTATACTGAAGCTGTTGCCAAGCTCCGGCGGCACGGCATCCGTGTGTGTACCCACATCATTCACGGGCTTCCGCAGGAAACGCATGAGATGATGCTGGAGACTGTAGCTGCTGTAGCTAATATGGGGGTTCAGGGAATCAAAATCCACCTGCTTCACCTCATGCGCAAAACGCCGATGGTGAAGCAGTACGAAGCCGGGCTGCTGAGGTTCCTGGAGCAGGATGAGTATGTGAAGCTCATCGCCGATTCGCTGGAAATTCTGCCGCCGGACATGATTGTCCACCGTTTGACCGGCGATGCCCCGCGCGATGCTCTGATCGGCCCGATGTGGAGCCTCAAGAAGTGGGAAGTGCTGAATGCCATTGACCAGGAACTGGTTGCCAGGGACACCTGGCAGGGTAAGTACTGGAGGAAGGGCTGATGGGCTTCCTCTCTGTCCTTAGCTTCGCCCATAAGCTGACCGCTGAGCGGCTCTCGCCGGGCGGACGGGCTATCGACGCCACCCTGGGCACCGGCGCCGACACCCTGTTCCTCGCCAGGGCGGCCGGGCCGCGCGGCGGGGTGTACGGGTTCGACATCCAGCCGCAGGCGCTGGCTCTTGCCGGCGAGCGCCTGCGGCTGGCCCGGGAGGAAGCGCCTGCTGCGCTGGCTCCCGTGACGCTGCTGCAGCAGAGCCATGCAGCTATGGCTGAAGCCGTTCCGCCCACTTGGCGCGGAACGGTCTCGGCGGTGATGTTCAACCTCGGCTATCTGCCTGCGGGCGATGCCGATAAGACCATCATCACCGAACCGGCAAGCACGCTGGCCGCGCTGGAGGCGGCGCTCGCGCTGCTTCGCCCGGGCGGGATCATCACGGCCGTGCTGTATCCCGGCCACGAAGGCGGCGGCAGCGAAGCCGCCGCTGTCGAAGCCTGGGCCGCCGGACTGGCCCAGCACGACGCGCAGACCATCGTGTACCGGCAGCTTCAGCGCGAGTCTGCACCGTATGTTGTAGCTGTAGAGAAGAGACAAAGGGGCTAACACCTGAAGACAGTGAGCCCCTTGTAACTGAAGATCATCTTATTATCAGGAAGGAAGATGTTGTAATGACGAAACCATATCCTCTGAAATTTCAGCCGGAGTTCAAAGAACGTGTCTGGGGAGGCCGGGCGCTGGAGAAATTCGGCCTGGATCTGCCGGAAGGCCATATCGGCGAAGGCTGGATGATTGCCGATCATCCGAACGGCACCTCCTCTGTAGTCAACGGCGAGCTGGCCGGACAAGGCCTGGATGCCATCCGTGAGCAGTTCGGGCACGAGTGGTTCGGGAGCAAGGGAATTACGGAAGAAGGCGGACGATTCCCGCTGCTGATCAAGCTGCTGGATTGCAACGATAACCTCTCCGTACAGGTTCACCCTACGGATGATTATGCCGGACTTCCCAAGGGAGAGCTGGGCAAAACCGAAATGTGGTACGTACTGGACGCCAAGCCAGGCGCCAAAATCATCTATGGTCTGAAGGAAGGCGTCACCCGCGAGATGCTGAAGGACGCGCTGGAGAACGGAACGGTTATGGACAGCCTGCAGGAAGTGACTGTAGCTGCCGGTGACTCCTTCTATATCCCTGCCGGGACTGTACATGCATTGTGTGCAGGAGTCGTTGTAGCAGAGATCCAGCAAAACTCTGACACTACATACCGGATTTACGATTATGACCGTCCGGGTCTGGACGGGAAGCCGCGCGAGCTGCATATCGAGGATTCCCTGAATGTGACTGCCTATAAGGGAGCAGGCGCGACTTCGATGAAGACAGATGGTGCTGTGGCCGGGGAATGGCTTAGAATTGCTTCCTCGCCTTATTTTATTGTGGAAAAAGGAATCGTCTCCGGTGAATGGCAGCTCGCCACTACGGATGACAGCTTCACCATTCTGGTGATCTGTGAGGGCAGCGGCCATCTGATCTGGGAGGGCGGCTCCCAGCCATATGCAGCGGGCGAATGCTATCTGCTTCCGTCCAGCCTCGGCGCTTACAGTATTGAAGGACAATCTACAGTGCTGCGCTCTTATCTGCCTTAAGCAGCCGGACTGCGTTTCACTTGGATCAGAAGCAACAGGTACTCTTTACGCTAGGAATGCTGAATTTCACTTTCAGGAGGACAGGCGATGACTGAGAACACTTTTACCATGACTGATCCCTTAGATGTCAAAATCCATGTCTATGAATGGCTGCCGGACGCGGGAACGGAGATCCGGGGGATTGTGCAGATTGCACACGGTATGTGTGAGACGGCTGGGCGGTATGCCCGGTTCGCCTCGGCGCTCACCGCAGCCGGTTATGCTGTGTATGCCAATGACCACCGGGGACATGGCCTTACCGCCGGCAGAGTCAACCTGCTCGGCGACAGCGGGGAGAACGGCTTCTACTGGATGCGGCGCAATCTCCTTCAGCTTGCAGAGCTCGCCTGCTCCCGGCATGAGCACGTGCCTATCTTCCTGTTCGCGCACAGCATGGGCTCATTTCTGGCTCAGAAGCTGATGTGCGAGGAAGGCCACGAGATCTACAGCGGCTTCATCCTCAGCGGCACCAACGGTCCCCGGGGTATGCTGCGGCTGGCAGAGTCCCTGTCGAATGTGCAGTTAAGGCTCCAGGGAGACCACCACCGCAGCGTGTTGCTGAACGGAATTGTATTTGGCGCATATAACCGCTCCTTTTCTCCGGTCCGGACGGCTTTTGACTGGCTCAGCAGCGACCCGGAGGAGGTGGACCACTTCATTGCCGACCCGTACTGCGGGGCGATCTGCACCACCCGCTTCTTCCGGGATTTCTTCCATATGCTGCGGGAGCTGCATACCAGGTCCACACTTCAGCACTTGTGCAGCGACAAGCCGGTCTACCTGTTCGCGGGCGAGAAGGACCCTGTGGGGATGAACGGCCAGGGGGTGATACGTCTGGCTGAGTTATACCGGAAGCAGGGGCTTCAGGATGTGGAATGCAAGCTGTATCCGGGAGGCCGGCATGAGATGCTGAACGAGGTCAACCGGGACGAGGTCACGGCCGATGTGCTGGACTGGCTCGCCCGCCACCTGCCTGCCGAATCCATGCGGCTTCAGCCTACGGCAGATTAGTTTTTACAGTCCCCACCAGGTTCAATGGCGTAGAACACAATGTATGCTGTTTTTCACATACATTTGTCCATATACCTACTTATGAGCACAATGTATGCTGTTTTTCACATATATTCTGGCCGTGTGCCTGCTTGCGAGCATAATGTATGCTGTTTTTCACATACATTTGGTCCATATACCTACTTATGAGCACAATGTATGCTGTTTTTCACATACATTTGGTCCATATGCCTTGCACCAGCCATTGTATTCGGTTGTAAGCACCGTCCTTTTAAAGGGCGGTACCGTTTCAGAGGGAAATATAAGGATAAGTTGTCGTGTGAAAAATAGAAATTCTATATTCAAAAGAGAGGCACTCCGTCAGGTAAGGGATGCCTCTCTTTGAATTGTGCGGGTTAAGAACCCGCTGGGTGATTGCGCCAAGCGACAAGCTTCTCCTTCAAAACTTGCTTATAGGCCTGGAGCGCATACGTAGAATTATTTACTTTTGTCTTATTCATACTTAACAGGTTGTATATGTTTTCTTCCAGCTTGCTTCTGCTCTTAAGTACCTCCAGCGTACCTTCTAAACCCCGGTGTCCCTGTCTCAAGCCACACCCCTGTGCGGTGTAGTACCGGATGAACCCTTCCGACCATTCAAGAGGTCTTTCGCGGACAGCTTTGCGGAAAGCCAGCTCCAGATCGTCCTGTTCAATCACAATCAGCAGCGGGTTCAATGGCTTAATAATGGCCTCCAGCTCCTGAATGTAGCTTATCATGTACTCCTCGGCTGCATCATGCCTGATCATCCCCATAGTCACAGGATTCTGAATAAAACAGCAATCAAACACATACGTATCCGGCCCCCGTAAGGCACTCTCCGTAAACTGCCTCCACCTTGCTGTAATCAGCTTCCTGTGCTGAGCCAGCGGCAGTTCATATACATCCTTCCGGGTCAATCTGTCCATCCATTCCTTCGGAAGGAGAGGACCGTATTCATTTATTATTTTCAGGTATCCGACCAGATAATTGTTGTCTTGACAGGTAGTGTGCGCACTTAATACTTCCCCCGGAATCCCACTGGTTCTGAACATCTCATCATATTCTGCTAGGGTAAGGCAAGCTATGCCCTCATAATCAGCGGGATGATCCAGATTCCCTTCCAGGACAAGCTGAGCGCCCATATTCATCTCCGTAAGAATTTCGTAAACCAGCTGTGCCGCTGTGGACTTCCCGAAGCCGGGCAGACCCTCGATTAAGACTAATTTCGGTTGTTTCATATATCGTTCCCCCATTCACTCATTAGGAGGATAGGCAGGTTAAGAGCCATAGAGATGCTATTTCCGGCAACAAAAAAAGATACCCTTAGATATCCGCAGAAGTCGGTATACGAACCATTCACCCTGCATACCCTGTAAGTCGACAGAAAGGCATGCCTAATAGCATAGTGATCTCCACTATTGCCGGCCCATCCTTCAGTTCATTCACACTTACAGAGTAATCCACATGATAGTGTTTATGCTCCTTTACTGGCATCTCTTTATTGATCGTAACACTGGAGAAGGATAAATACAATTAGGTGTTCATTCTAGTATACTCACTGATTGAGGCATGTGGAATTTCTGCTTTTTCTCCTACCAAGGAACCACTGTAAGCTCCGGCCATTTGGACCTCCATTTCTGCGTCTTCGCTTCGTAGATCTTCTCGCTGATCAGTGCTTTGTTGGGCCGTAGAATTAATTGAAATAAATCCTCCAGACCAAATGGGGCATAAATCTTCCATTCACCGTTTAGCTCAAGCCTTGCTCCCAGTGAGGTCACCGTAGTCGGCCAGCTGTCAATTGCTGCTTCCAGGGAGAGGTAGGGGTTAATCTCCACACCGAACTTCTGGGGGTACCACAGATGGACCCTAGCCTGATTTTTGAGATCGACTGGAAGGACAATACCGTCAAAAAGCTCCCTGCCCTTCGCAACCATCTCATCCTCAGCAGCGTAGCTCAGATCCGATGAATCGTAGTAAATAAAATCGATGTCACTGATTCCGTATCCCGGCGACCGTCCGGTAAGTTCATTCCACACTGTTTGCACCAGGCATCCTGCGCCAATGTAGTAAGGAACTGGAGCCAATCCTTGGGCACGCTTGAAAATATCCATTAGCAGTGTATCGCGGGTAAATAGCTCCATAAGACGGTTATGCAGTACGTCCCCCTCATACATCAGCAGAAGCCTCAACAGGCTCAGAGGATAGCCCATATTGCAAAATCAGCTGTGTTCCTTTGTTTCCGCTCCGCCGCAGACCATGATCCTGAAATCCGGCCCGGAGATATAGCTGACTGGCGGCGGTATTGCGTTCATTCACAGCCAGCACAATTTGCCGGGATTCAGGGTAGTAGCGGCGGACAAGATCCGGCAGCAGCAACATCGCTGCTTTAGCGAACCCACGGCCCTGGCTGGCATGGTCCATAAGGAAAGCGCGCAGCAGAACTGCATCGGCATAGTCTGGAAAGAAATCGGCCATGCCCTCACCAGTGTGGAGGATGAAGAAGCCCACAGCCCGTTCTCCGCAGGCAATGACCACTCCCTCCTTACCGGCATCTTCCTTGATATCCTGAAGCGTCTCCTCCGGCAGTCCAGTGAACTGCAACTGCTCCGCTGGAAGCTTAAAGCCAAGTAACTGGTCCTTGAATTGCTCCCCATGCTCGTCACCGTACCTAAACAATGATATGTGTTGCTCCTGACTCAACGGTATGCCCCCCATAGGTAACTAACTCAGAAGTCTTCTTTCCGCAAAAGTTCAGTTTGCGCAGGTTATCGGTCCACGTGCCCACGCGGCGCCGAATGTGATCGGTTTTTCGATTACATTTGGCCGATGCCCGGATGAGATCAGGTTACTCTTCCCTACAAAGGCAGCGTATAATACTGCGCCCGCTGGCTCTCATCCTGCTGATACAGGACGACCAGCAGCGTGCGGCCTTCGCTTGCCCCAGGGTGCGGATCGCTATGGGCCGCCGCTGGCACACCACCGGCCACTGCTGCCACAGAAGGCAGAAGATCTGCCTCAGCAGCAGCCACGCCTCCCGCTCCAGCTCGCCCGCGTTCTGCCGGGGCCGATGCTGTAACCGCCGCGTGTATCTCCCCACCGTCCCTGTTCCCGGCTTCAGCCTGCGCACCCGCCTCAGCGTCAAGCTCCCCGTCATAGCGCAGTCCGCTGATCGAGTCCAGCACCGGCGCAAGCCGGAACGGCAGCTCGTCGAGCACGATGAACTTCTGGAGCTCCCGCTCGCTAAGTCCGGCTTCCGCCAGCTTGGCCGAGATCAGCTCCGGCTGACTGGCGATCTGCTTCAGGTGCTTCGCCCACTCTGCTTTATCAAGCACATCGTCCCACCAGATCTTGCGGGGCTTGTACTTGTGGGCGAGGAAGTAGTCCAGCTTCATCAGGCCGGTGACAATGTCCATCGAGGCCGTGCCCCGGTCCGTCAGGAAGTCATGCAGCCGGGTGAACAGATCCTCCAGCTGATGCCCGATCTTCTGCCAGCCCCGCTCTTCCCAGTAGTCCCCGAACTCTTGGAAGAAGTCGAACGGGGACAGGAAGACATGGCGGATCAGGTACTTGACCGAATGAGCCAGCCGCTGGCTATTCCAGTACTTCTCCAGTACATCCTCCAGCCGCTTAAGCCGGATAATATCGGCGAACGGCATGACATGGCTGCTGAGAATTTCGTATGGCGCATGCTCCATATACGTGTAGTCGTATTTGGCAGCCTGGGCGCGCAGCCCGGTGCCGCGCAGCATTTTGAGGAAACCTAATTGCAGCTCCTCCGGCTCCATGGCGAAGACGTCATTGAAGGTCTTGCGGAAGGTGGCGTAATCCTCCATCGGCAGTCCGGCGATCAGATCAAGATGCTGGTCGATGTTGCCGCTGGCCTTGATCTTCATCACCGTGCGCGACAGCTTAGTGAAGTTCTGGCGGCGCTTGACCAGCTCATTGGTCTCATCATTCGTCGACTGGACGCCGATCTCGAAGCGGAAAACGCCCGGAGGGGCGTTCTGCGCCAGGAAATCCAGCACCTCGGGACGCATAATATCGGCGGTAATTTCGAACTGGAACACGCAGCCCTGATGATTATCGATCAGGAACTGGAACATCTCCATCGCATAATTGCGGTTGATATTGAACGTGCGGTCCAGGAACTTAATGACCTTGGCACCGCCCTCAATCAGATAGAGCAGATCAGACTTCACCCGTTCGATATCATAATAACGCACGCCCACCTCAATGCTGGACAGGCAGAACTGGCAATTGAAGGGACATCCCCGGCTTGTCTCAAAATAAACGATACGCTTGCTCAGCTCCGGCAGATCCTCCGCGAAGCGGTGTGGGGTCGGCAGGGTGTTCAGATCGCTTTTGGGACGGGGAGGATTGACGATCAGCTCTTCCCCCTTGCGGTAAGCCGCACCGTATACGAAATGGTACTTATGTTCGTCCCGGATCTCCTGCAGCAGATGGTGGAAGGTCTCTTCCCCGTCACCGTTCACAACGAAGTCCACTCCGGCCTCCCGCTTCATCCAGTAGAGCGGCTCATAGGATACCTCCGGCCCGCCCAGCACGATCTTGACCTCCGGCATGACCTGCTTGAGAATTCCGACCAGCTTGATGGTCTCCTCGATGTTCCAGATGTAACAGGAGAAGCCAATCACATCCGGCTGCTTCTGAAAAAGGTCAGACACGATGTTCATCGCGGGATCTTTGATGGTATATTCCGCCAAAAGGATATCCTTGAACTCATGCTCGCTATACGCCTTCAGCAGCCGGATCGCAAGCGAAGTATGAATATATTTGGCATTTAATGTGGCCAGGATGATTCTCATGCCTTATAACCTTCTTTACATGTCATTTTGAAAAAACTCCAGGAAGGCCTTGCCGTACTTCCGGTACTTCACTTCACCGACACCCTTCACCCTCAGCATCTCCGATTCCGTCTGCGGGCAGACCACGCTCATCTCGCGCAGCGTCGCATCATTGAAAATGATGTACGACGGCACATGCTCGCGCCCCGCCAGCTCGCGGCGGATCAGGCGCAGCTGCTCGAACACCGTCTCGTTGACCGCAGACGGCGAAGTATCGCGCGAGCGGCTGCGGTCCCGCGTGCCGGAGGTGACCAGCGTGCGGGCCACGCGCTGATGCACCTGGCGCTGGCCGCGCAGCACCTCGGCTGCCAGCGGCTGCAGCCGGACCACCGGATACTGGCCTTCGGACAAGGCCAGATAGCCTTCCGAGATCAGCATGTTGATGATCTCGGTAATCTCCTTCTCGCTGCGGCTGGACATAGCGCCATGGGTCGGCAGCTTCTCGAAGCCGTATTGCAGCACCTTCTGGTTACGCGAGCCCTTCAGCACGGAGGAGACCAGCGCCACGCCGTAACGCTCCCGCATCCGGTGGATGCAGGAGAAGATCTTCTGCGCTTCTACAGTGATATCTACCAGCTCACGCTCGTCAGTACAGGAGCTGCAGATCCCGCAGTGATCATCCTCATGACTCTCCCCGAAATAGTCGAGCTGCGCACTGCGCAGGCAGCGGGTCGTGTAGCAGTATTCGATCATCTGCTGGAGCTTGCGGTATTCGTTGGCTTTGCGTTCCGGGTCCTGCGGGTTCTGCTCAATCAGGAACTTCTGGGTCATGATATCCTGTGCACTGAACAGCAGGATGCAATCGCTCGGCTCCCCGTCACGCCCGGCACGGCCCGCCTCTTGAACGTAGGCCTCCATGTTCTTCGGCATATTGTAATGGATGACATAACGCACGTTAGACTTGTCGATCCCCATTCCAAAGGCATTCGTGGCGACCATGACGCGGATATCGTCATACAGGAAGCCTTCCTGGCTGTCCGCCCGCTCCTGGTCGTTCATTCCGGCATGATAGCGCCCGGCAGTGATCCCTGCGGCCTGAAGGCGCTGGTAGAGATCGTCCACCTCCTTGCGGGTGGCGGCATACACGATGCCCGGCTGATGGGCATGCTGAGCTGCATAATCCAGCACGAACTCGCGCTTATTCTCTCCCCGCAGCACTGACATCGCCAGGTTATCGCGGCCAAGGCCGGTCATGAAGACACCCGGCTCGCGCAGGCGCAGCAGCCGGACCATATCCTCCATAACCTCCGGGGTAGCCGTAGCTGTGAAGGCCGCCAGAATCGGACGCTGCGGCAGCTGCTCCACGAACGGGGAGACTGCCAGATAACTGGTGCGGAAGTCATGGCCCCATTGCGAGACGCAGTGTGCCTCATCCACAGCCACGCAGGAGATGTTCAGTCCCGCCATCTCCAGGCGGAACCAGTCCAGCTCCAGACGCTCAGGAGCTACATAGAGCAGCTTCAAGTCGCCTCGGCGGGCCGCGCGGATGCGCTCATTCACTTCTTTGCCGCTCAAGGTGCTGTTGATATAAGCAGCGGGAATCCCTGCCGTCGTAAGAGCATCCACCTGATCCTTCATCAGGGAGATCAGCGGTGAGACGACCAGGGTAAGCCCCGGCTGCAGCAGCGCCGGAACCTGATAGCAGATGGACTTACCGCCTCCGGTAGGCAGAATGCCCAGCGTATCGCGGCCTTCCAGCAGATTGTTCACAATTTTTTTCTGGCCGTCCCGGAAATCGGGATAACCGTAATATTTTTGCAGCTCGGCCTGGGCCTGCTCCATTAATGATCCTTGCATCTCCATGTCTATTCAAACTCCTTAAGGCTTTCTACCTTTTAGTTTACCGGGCAACCGGCTGCCAAGCAACCGCCTGAAGCAGATAAGATAGCACTCCTTCCGGACTTTACACATAGAAATTACATAAAAACCTTACGATCAAGCAACACTTTAGATAGATTCATCCATCTGCCCCATGAAGGAGGTCGCCCGTTTGCAAGACTGGAAAGATAAATATGCCTCCTATATACATAAGCAACAGGCTTCTCCGCCAGAGCCAGAGCCGGAGCCGGCCGGCGGAAGCAAGCTGACAGGAGAGCTGAAGAGCGATCTGCCGGAGCTTCAGGCCAGGCTCGGAGAGAACGGCGATCTGGTCGTACGCGACTTCCTGCTCTTCGGGGCGTATCCTGCCGCCATGCTCTTCTTCTCCTCACTCGTGAATATGGAGCAGGTGCGCGAGCATGTACTGAAACCGTTAATGGCCCCGCCTCCAGCGCAGCTTGAGGTACCGGAGGATACGGGCGCAATGATTCATTATATCTGGAGTACTGCCGTCCAGGTTACTCAAGGCACCACGACTGCCGATCTGTCCGCACTCCCCCAAGCCGCCGTGAAGGGGGATCTGATTCTGCTGATTGACGGAATTCCCGAGGCGCTCCGCATGGCAATGCGCCAGATTGAGATGCGCGGGGTCGAGCAGCCGCAGACAGAGCAGGTCATACGCGGGCCGCGTGAAGGCTATGTGGAGAAGCTGGAGAACAACCTCTCCCTGCTGCGCTACCGGCTCCAGAGCACGGACTTCAGGATTGAGATCAGCCCGCTAGGTGCACGTACCCAGTCAAGGGTGGCTCTATGTTACATTGACAGCGTCACTGACAGCAGTCTGGTCGCTGAAGTCATGCGCCGAATCTCGCTGATTCATACCGACGGCATTCTCGATGCCGGATACATCGAACAGTTCATCGAAGACCAGCCGCTCTCTCCCTTCCCTCAGGTCCAGAGCACTGAGCGGCCGGATAAGACTGTGGCCGCCCTTCTGGAAGGACGGGTTGCCATTCTCGTCGATGGCTCACCGTTTGCCCTGATTGTTCCCGCCCTCTTCAACCAGTTCTTCCAGACGGTGGATGATTATACGGAACGCTTCATTATGGGCAGCCTAATCCGGATCATCCGGCTGATTGCGTTGGCCAGCTCACTATTTTTCCCGGCGTTATATGTCTCTGTAATCTCCTTCAACCCCGAGCTGCTGCCTACGGATTTCGCTGTGGCGATCTCGGGAGGCCGCGCGGGCGTGCCGTTTCCGGCTGTGCTGGAGGTGCTGATCATGGAGGTATCGATGGAGGTGCTGCGGGAAGCGACGATCCGGCTGCCGCAGATGATCGGCGGAGCATTATCTATTGTGGGCGTGCTCGTTATCGGACAGGCTGCCGTGGGCGCAGGATTGGCCAGTCCGATCACGGTTGTCATTGTGGCTCTGACGACCATCGGCTCGTTCGCCACTCCCGCCTACAATGCGGCGATCGCCCTGCGGATGCTGCGGTTTCCGCTGATCCTTTTGGCCGGTATGTTCGGCCTCTACGGAGTCATGATTGGCACGATTTTGATTCTGAATCATCTCTTGTTCCTGGAGTCCTTCGGCGTTCCTTATATGTCCCCTTACATTCCCGGCAAATGGCGTGATCTGAAGGATACGCTGGTGCGGGTGCCGCTCTGGTGGATGCGCCGCCGCCCCAGCTTCCTGCATGTCCGGGATACGGACAGACTGCCCCGCAGCGTGCCAGCCGCAGAGATTGACCAGATTCTCAGGCAGGGAGATGAGACCGATGAATAATCCGCGCCAGATTACGACTCTGCGCGCAGCAGCCGTGATCACCAGCACCATTATCGGAGTGGGCATCCTCAGCTTCCCGCGTTATATGACCGAAGCAGGCAACAGCAGCGCTCCCCTTGTTGCGCTCTGCGGTGTACTGTTCTCCTTCATCAGCTACTGGCTGCTGGCCTCCCTCTGCCAGCGGTTTCCGCAGGAGACCCTGTTTGTGTTCAGCCGCCGCCTGATCGGACGCCCGCTTGCTGCTATTTTCACTGTGGTAATTATGCTGCTGTTCATTGTACTCACCGGTCTCACCGTACGCCAATTCGGGGATGTTGCCACAACCGTGCTGTACAAAAAAACACCGATCGAAGCAACCATCTTCCTGATGCTGCTCATCAGTCTGCTGTCCTCCAGGCGCAACGTTGTGAAGTTCTCCTATATCCACTTCTTCTATCTGCCGCTGATTACCGGCTCTATTCTGGTCACCATTCTGCTCTCGCTCAAAAATGTGGATATGCTCAATCTGCAGCCTGTCCTGATGCCCCCAAGCTTCCAGTTCTGGAAAGGAGCGCGGGATGCCACCTATCTGTTCCAAAGCTCCTTCGTCATCGTGCTGCTGATTCCATTCATGGAGAAGCCCGGGCATGCGGTTCGTGCGGGGGCCTGGGCCATCTTCCTGTCGGGAGCAATCTACGTGCTGATCGTCATTGCCTCTGTAGGGATATTCGGTGCCGAAGAGACCAAGCTGCTGATCTACCCTACCTTGGAGATGGCCCGTTCGGCGGCTTTTGGCGAGGGATTCCTGGAGCGGCTGGATGCTATCTTCATTATTATCTGGGTCATCTCTGTCTACACGACGATCTACACCACTTATTACATATCTGCCTATCTGCTGCACAAGCTGCTGCGGTTCCGCGACCAGCGGATGGCCTCCACGATTCTGCTGCCGGTGGTGTTCATCCTGGCTATGCTGCCTTCAAATGTGTTCGAATCTTACCGGTGGGCCCTTCACCTCGGCAATGCCGGCATGATGCTGATGTTCGGCTATCCTCTGCTGTTATGGACGGTCTATCTGCTTAGACGCCACAGGAAGAAGGTGACCTCATGAATATACAGCTACCGCGCACACTCGCCCTTCTCCTATTGCTGGCGATAGCCACCCCCCTGCTCAGCGGATGCTGGGATCAGGTGGAGATTGAGGACCGTGCGCTGGTTCTCGGCTTATCCATTGACAAAATCCCTGCAGACGATACGCAAAAAGAAGACCGGGTGACTCACATCCATGATAACTCTCTGCCTACGGAGATGATCAGTGTCACCGCCCAGATTGCCGTCCCGGGCAGAGTCCCGCTGGGCCCCGGCACCGGCGGCAGCGCAGGGGAAGGCAAAACCAGTCCCGTCTGGGTAGTCAGCGTGCGCGGCATCTCCCTCGACGATGCCATGAATAATCTGCAGCAGCAGATTGCCGACCCGCGTTATCTGGTTCACCTGCGGATCATCATCATCAGCGAGGAAATTGCCCGGGGCAGCCTTGCCGAGCTAAATGATTATCTGCGGCGCAACCCGGAAATCCGGCGCAGAACCTGGCTGCTCGTCTCCGAGGGCCGTGCTTCCGCCTTCATGGATGTGAACCCGCCGCTGCAGCGTGTGCCTACTCTTTATATTTTGTCCATGATGGAGAAGTCCGTCTCCTCCGGCAAATTCCCCCGGGATTATATCGGCACCTTCTGGTCAGCGGATTCCAGGTGGGGCCAAAGCGCTTATCTGCCTTATGTGGCACTGCGAAACAAGGATAATATCCTCATTGCAGGGCTGGCTTATTTCAGCGGCGGCCGGATGGCGGGCAAAACGGCCCCGATTGAGATCGGCGGGTTCATGGCGATGCAGGGGATGGACCCCGGCGGCTATTCCACTCTGCTCCGTACGCAGGAGCTCGGGATTGTCATGACCAAGATCAATGAACGCTTCACCCGCACCCGGAGCTATATCAAGGACGGCAAGCCCTGTTTGTCCTATGACATCTTCCTGGAAGGGGATCTGGACGAGCATTACAGCAGTGATGTTCCCGTCAACTCCCCGCAGAAGCTGCATGAGATCGAACAGGACTTCGAAGAGCAGATCCAGACGGTGCTGCACGGGCTGGTGAAGCAGACCCAGAAGGACCACTCTGATATTTTTGGTATGGGTGAACAGATCCGAAGCCATCATCCCGCCTACTGGAGGGAACACATCCACGGCAAAAACGACTGGGAGAGCCTGTACAGCAGTGTTGGTGTAGAGATCAGACTGACTCTGCATATCCGCAGAGTGGGCCTCAAGCATGACTAAGCATCCGCCTATACAAGTATCTGTTGAAGGAGGAGGAAGCGTATGATCCGGTTGCTAGGAAGCCTAGCCGGGATAATGTTGGTCTCGGCCATGCTCCTGTTGGTGGTGGATATCCGAATTTACAGTAACCGGGGCTGGCACCGGGAGAAAAAGTACGCCAGAGTCGTGGCCTGGAGCTATATCTTGCTCTCCCTGATGATCTGTATCGGCCTGCTCCTCTATATCTAGCTGCCGCTTACGTCCGTAGTATTTCTTCACGGCCCATGGTATATTGAGGAGTAACCTATTAAAGGACGGAGAATGCGGTCATGAATACAAGAAGAACCAGAAATCAGGGGAACAGAACCTCTAACCATAAACAGGGAGCAAGATCCGGAGCCCCGGCCAAGCCGGCAGCTGCACCCAAATCCTATACAGTAGCGGAGCCTGCGGAGCTGCTTGCTTTTCTGCTGAAGACAATTACGAATAAGGGGCGCAACTCGATCAAATCCATGCTCTCCCGCGGGCAGGTTGCTGTGAACGGCAAGCCTGTGACTAAGCATAACCATCAGCTCCATCCCGGACAGACCGTGACGATTGACCAGGAGAAGCCTGCTGAAGCCAAGGAGCTGCTGGGACTGACCATTGTCCATGAGGACGACGATATTATCGTGATTCAGAAGGATGCGGGACTCCTGTCCATCGCTACCGGAGAAGACAATGAACTGACGGCTTACCGCCAGCTGATGGAGCATGTCCGCCTGAGCAACCCGAAAAACCGCGTCTATGTGGTGCACCGGCTGGACCGGGATACCTCGGGCGTCATGATGTTTGCCCGCAGCGAGGCGATTCAGCAGTCCCTCCAGAACAGCTGGAAGGAGACCGTCAAGGAACGCTCCTACGTGGCTCTGGTCGAAGGCGCTGTGAAGAGATCTGAAGGCACGATCAGCTCCTGGCTGAAGGAGACCTCGACGCTGAAGATGTACTCCAGTCCGCATGAGGGAGACGGGCTGCATGCCGTAACCCGCTATAAGCTGATCCAGGCGAACCGCCACTTCTCCCTGCTGGAGGTGCATCTGGAGACCGGACGGAAGAATCAGATCCGTGTCCACATGTCCGACATCGGCCATCCGATTGCCGGGGACAAGAAGTACGGCGCAGAGACCAAGGCAGTCGGCCGTCTGGGCCTGCATGCCCGTGTGCTCTCGTTCGTCCATCCCACTACCGGTGAAATCCTGACGTTTGAGAGCGCGATTCCGAAGACTTTTCTGAAATACACGGCACCGGCACCTACGAACTAATTCCTAAGCCGGGAATGCCGGCAGCAGATCATTATATAATATAGAGAAACGATAGAAGGTGCCGCTCTTGTTCCACCCGACTGTTTTTGACAATATCAAAATCGCCCTGGAGAACCAGATCTATGACTACGATAATCTGGATGGGATTCTAGTTGTAACGGACCGGTCCGATTCTCTCAATCTCGCTTTGATGTCGCGGGAATTCAGCCTCGCGTTCAAGCTGACCGGAGGCCTGAATGTGACGTCCGAGATTCTGCTCCAGTCCACAGTGAAGGACCTCGGAGATGAGATTCTGGAGACGCCGGGCAGCGACCCGGGGTGCAGTCTTTTCTTACGCTTTTATCTGGAGATTGAGGATGTAAATGAGCAGTGCCCGGACATTGAAGAGATTCTGACCCGAATCTGGGGACCTGAATTCCAGCCTGTGCAATCGCTCAGCTTCCGCTATGGACAGACGGAGGATACGTACAATAACTGTGTTGAACTGCAATTCAAACGGCAAATTACCGAAGAGCAAATGGAAGACCTTCCGAACCTCTTGAAGTTCCTGCTGCAGAGCGCCGAAGAACTGGAAGAGGTATAACGCTATACATGGGGTGAGCTGATAATGAATTTCCTGCCTCCTGCCCGGACGGGCCGCTGGCTGGCATGGTCTGCCGGTTACGCGCTGCTGCTGTGGCTGTTGCTGATTCTGCACCGGTATATGTGGTTAGGTGAGCCTTTCAACTCTATTCTTGCCCTACGCTGGGCTATCCTTGCCCTTGTCATCTCCGGTGTAGTCAACGGATTCGGCTGGTTGGGTGCACGGCTTGTGTGGATTTTCTCAACTGCTGGAACTGTCGCGGGACTCTTCCTGATGTACCTGTATACTTACCGTGAGATGTCGGGCTTCGAGGATCTTGCGGGCTTTCTGTCCTTCGGCCTGTTTACAGCAGGCGGCTTCGCTCTGGGTCTGATCGCCGAGGGCGGCCGCCTGCTGATACACTATTGGCGCACACGCTGATTCCTGTTAGGAGCTGATGACCCTTATGTCCAATTCCCTGCTGACCAAAAATGCGCTCGCCCGCTCGCTCAAGGACCTGATGGCCCATCTTCCGCTGAACAAAATCTCTGTCCGGCATCTGGTCGAGGATTGCGGCGTGAACCGGCAGACCTTTTATTATCATTTTCAGGATATCTATGATTTGCTGGGCTGGATCTACAAGACGGAGGCTGTCGAGAGCATTGCCCAGTACCGCAGCTACAGTACTTGGACCGACGGATTCTACCGGATATTCTGCTATATCGAGAACAATAAGGCGTTCTGCTGCAACACCTTGGACTCCCTCGGGCGGAGGCATCTGGACGCGTATCTGTATGAGGTGACGAGTGATCTCGTCATGGGCGTCATCAACGAGCTGGCCGCCGGGCTGAATGTCGGGACATCGGATAAGCGGTTCATCGCAAACTTTTACACACTGGCCTTCACCGGACTGATCATTCAGTGGATGCAGGACGGGATGCAGGAGCCGCCGGGGCCGATGATTGAGAAGCTGAGCGTCCTGATTGAAGGAAACTTCCTGAAGGCGCTGCATAAATATGAGAACATTTTGTCGTAACCTCAGGGCTGCGGCTTTTTTTCTGCCCAAAAACGTTACACTTTGTTCCATATGTCCAAATTTTATACAGATCAAGCGCTTTGATGATACCCTCCAGAGCGGGACTGGATTACACTCGGTTCAGGTCCAGTATTCAAGCAAATCTATGGAGGCGGTAATCAGTGAAAAAAGAGTACGGTAACGAGCAGGTATATTTCGTAGGCGGTGGCATTGCATCCCTTGCGGGTGCGGCCTATCTGGTTAGAGACTGCAATTTTCCCGGACAGAACATTCACATTATTGAAGAGATGAAGATCCTTGGCGGCAGCAATGACGGTGCCGGCGATGCAGAGCATGGATATGTCATTCGCGGCGGCCGGATGCTGAACGATGAGACCTATGAGAATCTGTGGGAGCTGTTAAGTACCATTCCGTCCATTGACCAGCCGGGTATGACGCTGCGGGAAGAAATCGTTCAATTCGACGAGTCCAATCCGACCCGCGGCCAGGCACGGCTGATCAACAGCAAGGGTGAGGTTCAGGATGTCACCTCCATGGGCTTCGATATGGCAGACCGCCTGGCCCTGGGCAAGCTGGTCATTACGCCGGAGCCAGCCCTGGGCACCTTGCGGATTAACGACTGGTTCGGACCGCATTTCTTCACGACGAACTTCTGGTACATGTGGGCAACCACATTTGCCTTCCAGCCTTGGCATAGTGCGGTTGAGTTCAAGCGTTATATGCTCCGCTTCATGCACGAGTTCCCTAGAATTCAAACGCTTGAAGGCGTAACTCGTACCCCCTATAACCAATATGATTCCATCATTCTGCCGCTGCATCAATATCTGGAGCCGCTGGGCGTAGATTTCACCTTGAAATGTACCGTAACCGATCTGGAATTCAAAGAAGGCGACGGCATTACTGTAACAGCGATGAAGGTGGTCCGCGATGGCGTGGAGGACACGATTCAGGTTCATGAAGGCGACCGCGTAATTGTGACGAACGGCTCGATGACCGAAGGCTCCAGCCTCGGATCGATGACCTCCGCTCCCGGGATGAACGGTAAGGGCAGCTCATGGAAGCTGTGGGAGACGATCGCCGCGAAGAAGCCGGGTCTCGGTAATCCTTCTTCCTTCGACGATCATGTGGATGAATCCAAATGGGAATCCTTCACGGTGACCTTCCAGGACTCGAAATTCTTCGACCTGATGGAGAAGTTCACCCGCAACCGGGCCGGAACCGGCGCACTCGTAACGTTCAAGGATTCCAGTTGGTTCATGTCGGTCGTACTGGCGTTCCAGCCGCATTTCCGCAATCAGCCGGAGCATGTCAAGGTCTTCTGGGGATATGGCCTGTACCCGGACAAGGTCGGCGATTATGTACACAAAAAAATGTGCGACTGTACCGGCGAGGAGATTATGGAGGAGCTGATCGGACATCTGCACTTCGAGGCGCATAAGGAAGAGATCATGGCTACCGCCAACTGTATTCCCTGCATGATGCCGTATATCACCTCCCAGTTCATGCCGCGCCTGAACAGCGACCGGCCGCGGGTGGTGCCTGAAGGCTCAACCAATCTAGCCTTTATCGGCCAATACTGCGAGATCCCGGACGATATCGTTTTCACAGAAGAATACTCAGTCCGTGCCGCCCGCATCGCCGTCTACACCCTGTTCGACGTGAACCGTCCGGTAGAGCCGATCAATGCCTACCAGAACGATGTCCGCACACTGTTCTCCAGTCTCGTGACTTCGTTCCGGTAACGAAATGGAGATGCTGCTGCGGTATTGCCGCCCGGACGCCCAGCCCGCCATCTGAGGACGGCCGGCTGGGCGCGACTGGCAGCTGGCTTCACGCATGTACACCCTGGTGGCCAACCCAACTGCCCAAATGTGTTCGGTTTTCCGCACACATTTGGGTCATTGGCCCACGCAGCTGCGATTGTGTTCGGTATTTCGCACACATTTGGGTCACTGGCATTCGTGTTATCACGTTGTATTCGGGTTTTCGCTCCAGGCCTGTGGTCTTTGTAAGCACCAAAAACCCCCGCTGCATGAATTTCATGCGGCGGGGGTTTCGTGCGTCCATTTGTTGCAAACTTGCCCGGAAAAGCCAGCGGCGGCAGGAATGCCATACTTTCCAGCCTGTTCCGGTCAGCCGAAGCCTAGTCTCCTAACTGGATAGATCACGATACACAGTCTCCAGCGGCGGACTCCAGTGCGCTTATTTGTAGCAAATCATCTTTTGCAGCAACCTTGCGGACACAAGTGTGCTTAAGTGCCGAATATCCTGCAATTTCGCTTCCAACACCTCTGCATAACGTCCTCTGAGTCCGGCAAGCCGCCCAAAATGGCCTTTTAGCGCAATTAGCGGAACTGTAGTCCGTAACCAGATTCGTTCGTCCCGGTGCAAAACGCTGCAACGCTTACCTGAAGCCTGCCACTGATCGCAATCAGATGCTGCAGGAACCGTCATCGCAGCCGTCAGCAGACGGTGCAGCCCCGGATTTCGGCTGGCCGACCACCTGAAGCTCTGGACCCTTCTGTTCCTCCGCCCATACCGTGTCCAGTACTTCAGTAAAGACCGGACCCGGCTGTGCACCGGATACGGCGTACTTATTATTGAAGACGAAGAATGGAACGCCGGTGATGTTCAGCTGCCGGGCAGCTTCAATGTCAGCCTCAACATGGTCGCCGTAAGCCTCACTGTCGAGCACTTCAGCCACTTTGGCCTGATCCAGTCCGGCCTCGGCAGCCAGCTCAGCCAGCACCTGACGGTCACCCACATTCAGTGAATCGGTGAAATAAGCACGCAGCAGCCGTTCGGTCATCTGCGGAGCCTTGCCCTCAGTAGCGGCGTAGTGGCTCAAGCGGTGAGCGTCAAAGGTATTCGTGGACTGAATCGTATCGAAATTGAACTCCAGACCCACACCCTTCGCCTGCTCAGCCAGTTGTGCGTTCATCTCCTTGGCTTTGTCACGGGTCATGCCGTATTTGCTGGCCAGCAGATCATGGATATCTCTCGTCTCATCGGTGCGTGCATTCGGGTCCAGCTGGAAGCTGCGGAACACGACCTCCACCTGGTCACGGCCGGGGAATTGGCTCAGCGCGTGCTCCAGCCGTCTTTTGCCGATGTAGCAGAATGGGCAAGCGTAATCTGACCATATATCAATTCTCATGTGAATTCCTCCTGAAGGGTAATAGTGTCATCAATCAACTACTTACTATTATATAGTTAAAAACCGAAAATTACAAACAAACTTTTTGAACTTCCACTATTCTCTGATGTCCTCTGAATTCCCGTATCCTCAGTTCTCAGTATACTTCCCGGAGAAAAGTAAACGAAAGAGGTATATACGTCCGCCCGGGCGGACAGGTAAAATTAGAGCAACTAAGGAGTCCCGAAAGGAGTCAACGGCATGCATGACCTGTCTATAGTCATTCCCACGCGTAACCGGATCAGCGATCTGACCCTCTGCATTGAATCCATCGGCGCGCAGACCGGGCTGGAGAATGTCTCCATCGAACTGCTGATCGTGGACGACGGTGAGATCGAAGAACAGGTGCTGGAGTATTTCCATGAGGTGCTCGGGCATCTTCCGGATGCCAGCCTGCGTTATTACCGCAAAACCAAGCCCGGTGTCTGGCTCTCCCGCTACGAGGCTCTCGGGCTCATCGACGGGGAGATTCTGCTCAGCTTCGATGACGACGCGGAGCTGGACGATCCGCTCTATATCCGCCGGATGCTTGATACCTATGCCTCAGATCCGTCTATTGTGGGAGTCGGCGGAATCGCCAAGGGTCTCTCCAGCAGCAAGTCGGGCAAGCTGCTCGGCAGGCTGACTTGTCAAATGTCGTCTTCCCCAGGCAGACTGTCGGCAAGCACACTGGCCGGATCTCTTCTCTTATGGGGGGAGACGGAGAATATTTTTGAGACGGACTTCTTCCATGGCTGTAATATGTCCTTCCGCAGCTCGGCGCTGCGGGATATGAAGCCGTACCCCTGGATGACCAGCTATGCAGTAGCGGACGATATCTATATGTGCCATCTAGCGAGCAGATACGGTAAGCTGGTGATTAACCCGGAGCTGAAAATCATGCATCATGAATCGCCCAGCTCGCGCGACAAGGCAGGTCGTGTCGCCCGGGCGACCGCAGTCAATCATTATTATCTCCTGAATCTGCGCAAAGCACCCGTGAAGAATTATGCAGCTCTGCTCTGGACCTTGTCTTACCTCGCCGTCAAGTCTACACTCAAGCGGAATTTCAATGCCGTCTCCGGCTACGCCAGCGGCATCCTGTTCGTGCTTAATCCCCGCAAGAATAAATACAGGGAATTCATGCTGGACTAGGTTCTAATTCATTACTCCTTATCCAAATGATAATTCGCAAAAGGGTGCCCCCGAAGTAGCTTCGTGCTGCCCGGTGACACCCTTTTACCTGCTCGGTTCTTAAGCCGTATAGCCAAATCCCAGGATGGTGAAGCACTTCTCCTGATCCTCCGTCGCCATCCGGATCTCCACCACATGCTCCTCGCTCTGCTCATTCTTATACAGAATCACAGCGTTGCAGTGCGTCCAGCTATTCACATGCGGATCTGCCGTCAGAACCAGCTTGCCGTCCACATAGACCTCCGCCTTGCCCACATCCGGGCTGCCCGAATCCTTGAAGACCAGGATCAGATTCTTGCTGGCGATTGTCAGCCTGAAGCGTCCCTCACCGGACGTAGCCGTGTGCATCCAGTTATGCGGGAATTGCGGAGTGCCGAACGGGTTGGCATCCATCTCCACCTGCTGCAGCTCCTCATCCGTACCGTTGAAGCCGCCTGCTTCAATAGCAATCGCAGTACCTGCGCTGCCCAGATCACTTATGCGGTCCAGCAGCCGGACATGTGCAAAATCATTGCCGAGCACAGGCGCTCCCGTCAGCGCAGCCTCCCCCTCTTCATCCATCCCCGCCCGGGCGGTTTCGGAGAACAGGTAGCCCAAGGAGTCCGCCATTACGCGGTGCCCATCATTCGTAGGGTGATAAATATCGTAGAAGAATTGCCGCTTGGAGATGATATTTCCTTCGGCCTTGCTCAGCCGGAACTGCTCGGTTACTGCATCTTTGACACTGACCATCGGGAGATTATAGCGTCTGCCTACCGGGGAGAGACGGTCCTGCAGGTTCCAGTCATTCACGAAGACACTGAACAGCAGGATGACAGCAGGCTGGTTTGCAGCAGACAGGATTTTGAGACAGAGGCTCTCGAAGCAGTTACCCTTCGTCTCGTCCCCTTCATCATTCACAGCAAATTCCACCACTACGATGTCAGGAGCGGCTGCGCCATCCCTCAGCACATCCCGCTCATAGCGGATCATCCCCAGCTCGGAGGGCGTCCCGCCAACCCCGGCCTTGATGAAATGAATGTTCTCTCCTCCGTCCTTGCCGAACAGCTCCTTAAAGCTCAAGTAGGATTGATAAGCATAGCATTCTGTATGGATCGGCTTGGCTCCTGCACCCTGTGTGATGGACCCGCCAATATAAGCAATCGTCACATCCTCGCCGCTTGCAGCCTTGTCCATAGCCCGCTTCAGCCGCCGGTTATTGCCCGCATAGAGCAAAGACTTCGCAATCATTGCGCGGTAAGCAGACGAATCGAAGTCTACGGGAGGTTCCGCTGTCAGCTCAGGCGCTGTATACCCGTCATTCAGGTAGAGAACGATGCTCGCTGTCGCCAGTTCCCCTTCGTTGTTGAACTCAAAGGCGTATTTGCCGGGAGCCACATCCTCCTCAGACCACTCGTGCTCCTCCAGCTTCACTATGATTTCCGTTCCATCGCCAGGACAAGGGACCCGCAGCTGCGTGCCGGTCTCATATTTGCTGGTTCTGCCCCAATTCTGCAGGAGAAAAGTGACCGCTGCCCCTTCCTCCGCCGTCTTCACGGACACTCCAATGCTGTGCACCAGCTTGCGGAAGCCGGTCCAGTCTCTAAGCATCGCCAGCATCTGCTCATCCGTAACCCCGCCTATGTATTTGGCCTTATCGATCAGATAATTGCCTTCCAGATAGACCTCCTGCGAGGGCTTGCCCTCCGCCCGGGCGGTTGCCTCAACCGCCGTCTCGAACATGACGAAGAAGCCGTCACGGCGAAGCACCGGATCTTGGGGTGCCGCCGGACCCTCCTGCCCGCCAAGCCCGGTATCGCCGCTATACTTTTCCATATCCATCAGCCTCCTTTGTCTGAAGGCGCTCTCACCCATCAGGAGCAGGACAGCTCCCAACCGCCGCCATGCCCGCTCTTGACTTCAGCTGCGCCATAATCGTCTACATTCACGCTATCATTATAGCCCGTGGTGACGGCACAGCTCAACGTACAATCTGAAGCTCTGTTTAGCTATTACAACAATTCGCTAGTCTGCCTCTATTGCAGCATTCCGGTGGAGATGAACAAAATCATATGCTCTTTGATTTTGTCCTGATCCAGCGGCTCATGGGATTTGTTCCATTCCGTGGTCAGCGCCAGATACATCCGCAGAATCATAAACGCCGCCACACTGGCATCGCACGGCTTCACTTCTCCGCTCCCGATTGCCGCCTC
Organism: Paenibacillus sp. FSL H3-0469; assembly: GCF_038051945.1. Taxonomy (NCBI): domain Bacteria; kingdom Bacillati; phylum Bacillota; class Bacilli; order Caryophanales; family Paenibacillaceae; genus Paenibacillus; species Paenibacillus sp. FSL H3-0469. The sequence goes on along the minus strand of NZ_CP150302.1, from coordinate 6,095,917 downwards.
GATCTGCTGCTGCAAGAAGTCCAGCGCGTAGCCCTCCATCCGCTTCACTCCTTCGAGCGCCTGGGCTGTACCGATGTCACGCACCTCCTGGGCCAGCTTCACGAACAGCTCATGGTCCAGGCGGAATTCCAGAATAGAGTCCAGCAGATTGAGCAGCTTATGCACGAAGGTCGTTTGTTGCGCAGCCACACGGCTCATCACCGATGTTAATTCAGAGGTGGCCTTGTCCAGAATTTCCTCGAACAGTTCTTCCTTGGTTTTGAAAAAGGTATAAATCGTGCCCTTGCCCACATTGGCGATTCTGGATACCTGATCCATCGTTGTAGCCTTGTAGCCAAATTGTACAAAGGACAGGGTTGCTGCCTGCAGGATTAACGCTTTACGGTCAATAGACATGGGTCATGCTCCTTTACTTTATATTTTGAAAATATCACAAGCCTTCCCCTTCGGCAAGCCGCGCTTTCGGACAAAATGTCACCAAATGAGTATCCATTGCCGTTCTTTCTGGGGTATGATAGTAAAGATGCAACCACGAAACTAATTGTATGGATGGTGGAATATGTCTGAAATCAAAAAAACATCTAAGAACAAAAAAACCGTTGTAATTCTGGCCGCGCTCGTCGTTGTTATCGCTGCGGCTGTGTTAATCTGGCTTACAGTAGGCAACAACAAAAGTGAAGACAGTCCTGCAGCTACTGGAACCGGCGATACGAAGTCCCTGGAGCAGACGTTTTATATTTATGATACCGTTGTGAATATCAAGGTGTTCGGCGATACGGTAGAGCAGAAGAACATGGATGATATTCAGGCCATGTTGGAACGGATGGACATCGAGTTCAGCCGTACCAAGACGAACGGGGAATTGTACGCAGTGAATCAGGCCGCCGGTAAGCAAGCTGTTGCTGTGTCTGACGAAACGCTGGATATCGTGAAGCTTTCCCTCAAATATGCCGAGGAAATGGACGGGCTGTACGATCCGACCATCGGGCCGCTGGTCGACCTCTGGGCCATCGGCGAAGGCGGAGAGCGCGTGCCGGACCAGGCAGCGATTGACAAGGCGCGCAGCTTGACCAACTATAAGGATGTTATCGTAGATGAAGCCGCGAAGACGGTGAAGTTAGCCAAAGAAGGCATGGTACTGGACATGGGCGGAATCGGTAAGGGCTATGCGGCTGACCGGATCGCCGACTATCTCAAGGCTCAGGGCCTGAACAGCGCGATGATTAATCTCGGGGGCAGCAGCATTATCGCCCTTGGCAATAAGCCCAATGGTTCCCAGTGGAATATCGGCCTGCAAGACCCCGATCAGAGCCGGGGCACCCAGCTCGGCACGATTAAAATTACCGATGAGGTCATTGATGCTTCCGGGGTGTATGAGCGCTTCTTCATGCAGGACGGGGTGCGTTACCACCATATCCTCGACCCCCGCACGGGCTTCCCTTCCCAGAACGGGCTGAAGAGTATCACTATCATGAGCCCCAATGCGACAGATGCGGACGCTCTTTCCACCGGTGTGTTCCTCATGGGCCTGGAAGAAGGCATGAAGTATCTCGAAGCGCTGCCGGAGAAGGTTGAGGCCTTCTTCATTACGGACGATAACAAGATCTATGCCACCTCTGAGCTGAAAAAACGGCTGAATCTGACCGATCCGACTTATAGCTTCGCTAATTAACAGGTTCGCAGCGTTTGGTGCTGACTGTGCAAGAAGTACAAAATCTCCCTAACGGGTGTAGGATGCTGATGCCTTCTCTCACCGGACGCAGTATAGAGAATTGTTGCACATATTGCAGGATTCCTCTATACCTATTACTGGCTGAAGTACAATGTTGCATTATTTGCACAAATTTCGGTAGTTAGAGCAAGTTAACGCTGGATTTGTTGCATTTCGTGCAGGATTTCTCTATTGCTGTTACTGACTGTGAAGCACGGGGCCCCTTCCTCGGTGCAGCAGCACCCATTATTTTCGGTTTTTCGCATGATTTCCTAGACAAAAAATTAAAAGGTGCCTTCCATAATGGAGGGCACCTTTTGTTGTAGGATTGAATGCGCCTTGTAACCACTCAATTCTCACACCAGCGGCAGCTCACTGAACTCCTTATAACTCGTAAAAATATAGCTCGGCGTATGGTCCGTGCCAGGCTGCCGCCCGCGCGGATTATACCAGCAGACCTTCCAGCCGGCGGCAAGCGCACCTACGACATCATTCGCCCAGGTATCGCCGACATAGAGGCTATTCTCCGGTGTGGTTCCCGTCATCTTATTGACATGGACGAAGATGGCCGGGTCCGGCTTCGCCAGACCAACCGCATCCGAGATGAAGATCATCTCCGGCGGAATGATCCGGTCGATGCCCAGCCCGCGCAGCTTGCCCATCTGGTGCTCCTGCGGGCCGTTCGTGATAATGCCTACCGGGTGGCCTTGGCTAATGAACCGCTGCAGCTGCTCCGCTACGCCTTCGATCATCTCAATCGTATACTGACGGGCAATATAGGAGGCCTGTATCTGCACCGCCTGCTCCCGGGAGAGCGGCATGCCAAATTCGGCAAAAGCCAGCTCCAGCCGCATCACCCTCGTCTCCTCCAGCTCCATCTCCCCGCGCAGATACTTCGGCCACAGCAAATCACTATGATGTCTTACCGTGTAGAACAGCTCTGCGTAATCCAGCTTGTCCTCCTCAGGGTCCAGCACCTCACGTACGGCTTCCCGGAAGGGAACCAGGTGGTCATACAGCGTATCATCCAGATCAAAAAACACAGCCAGCTTACCGTTTGTCTCCGTCACACTAACTCTCCTAACCCTGCCTTAGAAATATAAATAATAATAGAAAAAGCTCTCGTCCCGCACGTATCCATGGGCTTCATATAAACGCTGGGCGTCTGTGTTGTCCATCATGGTGGACAGCGTCAGCCCTTTGGCTCCTGTCCCCTGGGCGAAGCCCTTCACGCCTTCAAGCAGCAATGAGCCCAGTCCCTGTCCCCGCTGCTCCTGCGTCACGAACAGATCATTCAGAATCCATACCGGCTGGAGCGTAACGGAAGAGAACGAAGGATATAACTGCGCCAATCCATGAACCTGCCTGTCTTCACCCTCACCGGCGACCGCCATGAAGACAACCGATTCCTCATGCTGCAGTCTTGCCGTCAGGAACTCACGGGCAGCTTCCAGGTCGGCGGCTTGGCCGTAAAAGCTGCGGTATTCATCAAAAACCGGTGCAAGCTCCTCCACATCCTCAAGACCCGCCCGTTCAAAGCGAAAGTTCAGCAAAGGTACGCCCCCTTATTCCCTGGAATCGTAAAAAACATGACGGGCGGTAATGGTACCATCCTCAATATCCATCAGACCGAACGAATACTGCTTCTCCCGGCGTTTGTCCGTAGGCGAGCCCGGATTGAACAACAGAATCCCATTCTCCCGGCGCATCAGCGGCTGATGGGAATGGCCGAAGAGGATGCAGTCCACATCCTGGCCTTCAAAGGCCAGCAGCGCATTCCCATCCGTTCCCTTGCGGGAATACGGTGCATGTCCGTGAATCATTCCGATGCGCATGCCTTCCAGCGTAAGGATCTTGCTCTCGCCGAAAAGCTCAATGATCTCATATCCATCGTTGTTCCCGGCAATTCCCTCTACCGGAGCAAGCTCGGCCAGCATGTCATAAATCTCCGGCGACACCCAGTCTCCCAAATGCAGAATGATATCCACCTGGCGGAATTCTTCCATAAGCACGGACGGCAAGCCCTTGGCCCTGCTTGAGAGATGGGTATCCGACACAACTCCAATCTTCATCTGCCTTCTCCTCCTTATTCAAAATGGCTAAGAAGCGCGGTAATCTGCGGTTCCCAGCCATTGTTATGTTCAAATCCAAGTTTACGTTCTATCATTGTACGATGCCCTGAAGAGGGATTGCAAGCGGAAGGCCCGGCTTCCGCCGCCGCTTCGCCTTGCCGGGTAAGGCGCTTTTCTTCTGCATTTGCGAACCTTATAATGAATGGATATGCCTTTACTTCAGAAAGGAGCGATAGTGCGTATGGACTACTATTTGCTCGAATCGCAATATCCCCGCAGCGGATTTATCAGCGGCGGCACAACCTTTACGCCTGAACTGGACACCAATTATATGGCTGTGGACGGTCCATTGCCCCGCGATACAAAAGCTGAAGTCGGGCTTATGTCATCAGTCCGCAGCTTGAAAGTGGACTATTTCGAGACGGTCACGGGCACAAGGGTGGTATCGGACGCATTCAAAGCGCTGCTGGAGCAAGTCCCCACAAGCGTGCAGTTTATCCCCGCCGTAGTCCGCTACCATAATGGCCTCCCGGTGGAACGGACCTACTGGATCGCGCATCTGCCGGACCGGGTGGACGGCTTCGATTACGAACGGTCGGAATACGGACGCAAGGCGGTCATCGCCGCTTCTGTGCATCAGCCGCAGCGCAAGCCCGTTAAGGTGATCTCCAGGCTCGTTCTGGATTCCGGGCAGATTGCCGGGCGGGAATTTTTCTTGCTGGCACACGTTTACGTGATGCAGCCTATCATCTCTGGCGAATTCTACGCCCTATGCCAAAAGCATAAGTTGAAGCTACAGGTCACCGCCATCTGATGCTGACTTGTAGCTTGCCGGGGAGCGCTGTAAACTGCGGCTCTTGGACATTATCCTGTATTGCAATCCTCACTCCGTCCAGTTCCACAGCCGCACTTCCCCCACCTGGAGGTGGCTCACCCATGAAGCCTCGCGCAGCTTCAGCAGTTCCTTGACCGGTCCGGTGACAACGGCCCCATAGAGCTTCACCCCGTTCTGCTCCAGATAGGCCACGGAGGTGTCTAACTGATTGATATACGCCGCTGACCTGGTAAGCCCCGGATGCTCCTGCAGCAGTCTAAGTGTCTTGATGAAATTCGCATCACGCAGTTCACCGCTCCCGTATGCCTCGACGGAAGGCGACACGCTGCCGTAGGTGGATACAGAGCTGAACCAGCCTGTTTTCTCTTTGGTGACTGCGGTTCTCTTCATATCATCCTTATGCCAGATAGGATTATATGGGAAGCCAAGCGGGTGTACGACCACATCGTTCTCCCTCGTCGAAGGTCCGGCATCCGCCCCGAACCAGACCGGCTGAAGATTCAGCGGTTCCAGCTGCTTCAGCAGCTCATCTGTCGTGTACAGACGGTCCAGCGACAGATACGCCTCGGCAACCGTACCTTCAGGCAGCTTCGCAAGCCTCTTCCACTGGTCATTGTCATCCCCGCTCCCGGCAGTCCCCTCTGTTGACGGATAATAGAACACTTTTCCAGACCCGTTCCGCTCATCCATCCAATTAAACTCACCAATATTGTCCAGCCCCAGAAGAAACTTCTGTGTATAATTACCGACCTGAATACTTTCGCTGCCCACCTTCTTCAGCAGATTCCCGGATAACTCCATCCGGAAAAAATAACGCACATCCGCTGACAGATGCACCGTGGTGTTAGGGCGGGTAACGGCAATCGTTGATGACACCACATCACGGTAGGTATCCATGCGGTCGCCGGTGTTGTAGAAGACTGTTGTAATGATGCTGCTGATGACCGTAAAGATCAGGAACGCCGAAAATACAGTAAACGTGTTGGTGATTCGTGCTTTCCATTTGCCGCGGCGGATAATTTTCTTCTCTCGCTTCTTTTTCTTCTTGTCCTGCGGCATCCCGGAGGCTGCTCCCCCTGTCCGGTCCATCCATTTCCACGGCCCGTTTGCCTGCTCCTGTTGCTTGTTCTGCTCCTCCTGCTCCATCTGCTCCTCCAGATACAGCTGATACGCTTCAAGCTTCGCCAGCTCACGCTCCAGCTCCTCACGCTCTTCCTCCGGGAGTGTACCCTCGCTGTATTGGCGCAGCTTCGCTTTGAACTCCTCACTCATGCTCATTCCTCCTCCGCTCCGCTTCGCGCAGCTTCTGTCTGGCGCGGAACACCAGTATCTTGTATTGGGAAAGGCCCACATCCATAATGACAGCAGCTTCCTTGTAGGTCAGTCCATGAACATCATGCAGCAGCAGCGCATGGCGCTGCCCTTCCGGCAACAGGCTGAGCGCCCGCGCCGCTTCCTCCCAGCGTTCCTGTTTCAGCAGAGTGCCTTCCGTCGTCTCCGGGTGGGGCAGGCTGCTGAAATAAGCGCCTTCCTTCGCCACACTCCGCTTCTCCTTGCGCGTATAATCAATGAAGGCGTTGTAGGCCACCCTGAACAGCCACGGCTTAATCCGCTCCTCCCGGCAATCCTCCAGATACAGATATGCACGGTAAAAGGTATCCTGCATCAAATCTTCAGCCGCATGATGATCCTGGCAGAGGGAGCGCAGATAGCGGTAGATATCGGCCACGTACAGCTCATATAGTTCATCCAGCGAATTCGGCTCCATCTCCTCCCCCCTTACTCCATCCACGTATGAGCACGCGAAAAGTTACACTTTTGCAGGAAATTTCTTTCATACTTTGGAACCTAAACAAGTTCGTCCTAAGATGTGAAACCATATGTAATTACCTTAGCACCAGCACAATGTATGTTGTTTTCCGCATACATTCGGGCCATATGCCTGCGTGCGAGCACAATGTATGTTGTTTTCAACATACATTTGGGCCATATGTCTACGTGCCAGCACAATGCTCCACAGCCCCCTAATGAAGTTGGAGTCCTCCCCCACAAAAATGTAGACTAGAGATAGGAGGAGGAGGAACGGTATGGGACACTTAACAGGAACAAGAGAGAAGGCAGCGCAAGAGGTGTTATCTGGCATTAAGGCGGCGGTGGTTGCCCGAAAGTATGGGGTGACTCCGTCCACGGTGAATCAGTGGGTGAGGGATTACCGGGAAGCCCATGGAGAACAAGATCATCCGTACCCCCAGGAGCAGGTAGAGGAACTGAAGCGCCTGGTAGAGGTCGAGCAGAAATATGAGAAGGCGGTCAAGATGCTCGGTGAAAAGGAGTTAGAGATTGAGATTCTGCGTGAACTGCTAAAAAAGCCAACCCCTGCTTATCCGAAAAAATCGAGGTAGCCGAGATGTTCATTAAGCAGGGATATTCCGCAGCGTTGGTACTACGTCTCATCGGGCTCGCAGAGTCCACGTACTACGACCGTAAGAAACGCAAGTCACAGGATGCACAGGCCGTACTCCAGGGGCGCGGAAGACCCGTACCCGGCTACTCTCTGACCGAGTCTGGAGCGAAAATTAGCGACGAGGAAATCCAGGAATGGCTGCTGGAATTAATCGCTGGAGAAGAGCACGTGTACGGATACAAACTGCTGGCCAAGTGCTTGTGGAACCAGCACCGTTTAAAGCTCAATCACAAGAAAAGTTACCGGCTGTGTCAGGCGCTGGATATCCTGCAGCCGCAGCGTCACAAGCGTTTTAAGCATCCCCGGAAGCTGCCGGAGAACCGGGTCATTACCGGAGCAGGCCAGCTCTGGCAGATGGACATTAAGTACGGGTACGTGGCGGGCCGGGACCGGCATTTCTTTGTCCTGAGCATTATCGATGTGTTTACCCGTGTCATCGTCGGCTACCACCGCGGATCGTCGTGTGAGGCCAAGCACGCCTGCCAGACGCTGGGACGCGCCATGGAGCAACACTGCGCCCCTGGCAGCGTACGCCCGGTGATCCGCACCGACAACGGCCCACAGTTCGTCAGCCACCTGTTTGGCGACATGTGTGAAAGCTGGGAAATGACCCATGAACGCATTCCGCCTCGAACGCCGGATTTAAACGCTTTTATTGAATCGTTCCACAGTAATATTGACCGGGATTTGTTCCGCAAAGAGGCATTCGACACGTTCGAAGAGGCCTATGAAGCGGTGGACCGGTACATGGACTTTTACAACAACCGCAGAATGCATACGAGCCTTCGGAACATGCCGCCAGCTACGTTTGCGGAGTGGGTCCTGACCCAAGAAGACCGCTCCCGCTTCTTCTGGCCGAGAGAAAAAGCGAAATAAAGAGCATATCTACGATAAGTACTGATTTGATACGGAGGACTCCGGGATAAGGGGGTCGCACCGAATGTATACTGTTTTCCACATACATTTTGGCCACATGCCTGCGTCCAAGCACATTGTATGTTGTTTTCAACATACATTCGGCCAAAGCACCTCCCCGTCATCATTTCCTGAACATTACGAACAAAAGGGAGCCTCACGGCTCCCTCAAGTACTTGCTATTCCGCCACAGTTCCCCGGCGGCTCAATAAAAGCCGATGCTGGACGAAGCATCCTTCATCCATTCCCGTTTGCGGCCCTTGTCCAGCTCGCCGCGCATGCCGCGCACAAGGAGCTCCACATCCGCCGTGCCGTTCTCATGCCATTCCAGTGCAGCACTGACATACAGCTCGCCGAGCTGAGTCAGGGAGAAATCCCCGGTCAGGCGCGCAGCGGCAGCCGTGCCTTCCTCACCTGCGAAGGCGGAGAAGCCGCGCAGCTGCAGATATTCAAGGCGCAACGCCTCGCTTGGCATTTTGATCTCATAGGCCCGGTCGAAGCGCCCGGCGCGGTTCATGAGACCCGGGTCGATTTTATCCGGGTAATTAGTCGTGCCGATCAGGAAGATTCCTTCCTTGGAGGTCGCCCCGTCCAGCGTGTTGAGGAAGAAGGAGCGGACCTCCTGCGGCATGGAGTCAATATCCTCAATCACCAGTACCATCGGCGCCAGCCGCGCCGCAGCCTCGAACACCTCATTCACCGATTCGCTGCTCGTATACTCCGTAATCTGCCAATAGAGCACTGGCCCCGGCACGCTTCCGGCAATGGATTTGACCAGAGTGGTCTTGCCGTTGCCCGGATGCCCGTAGAGCAGAATCCCCCGCTTGTACGGGATATCGTAGGTGACATAGAAGCTGCGGTCGCTATCGAAGAACTGGTCGAGCGAGCGGTAGATCTCTTTTTTGATACCGGCATCCAAAATCACCTCTTCACGCCTAACCGCACGCGTAATCGGCTCATCCTCACGGGAAATCCCGTTGCGCCGGTCAGTGAACACCGTCACCTTGTTGATATTCTGCTCCCGCTGACGCTTGCGCACATTGCCAAGGAAGAACTGCAATTGCTGATCTGATGCGGCAAACACATAATCCTGAAAGTTAATCCCGTTCTCCTGAAACACCGGAACCCGCGCCAGCGCAATGCCCATCGCCGGATAAGCGAGCACATTATTACGGACCGACAGATGGATATGATACTCCGGCTGCTCCTTCTCATCATCGAACACGAAGGTCCGGTCCTCCAGCCGGTCAAAAATCCGCGCTACATGCTCCACACCGGCATTCCCGCTCTGCACATCGTTCTCCAGCAGCTTCCAGTACTCACTGTTGGGATCATCACTGGCATACAGCTCATAACGGACACCGTACCGGGTATAGAGAGCTTCAAGGATGCCGTCCACCAGACGGGCGTAAACATCGTAGCCTTTGATAATTCCGGCTCTTTCTTCATCATATTCATAGATTACAGCCGGTTTCTTGTTCTCCTGCTCCATCCTTATTTCGTCCCCTTTATCGCTGCGAGCGGCTTGCATTTGGCCACCACGGCAGCCAGGCCGGCGCCCGTAACGCTTTCTATGATCTCATCTACATTCTTATAGGCTTGGGGAGATTCGTCAATAATAGATTCCAGGGAATGCTGGTTCACGACAATCTCATCTTCCGTCCCCACCTTCATCGACCGGGAGAACTCCTGGACACTCACCAGCCGCTTGGTGGCCGAGCGGGAGCGGATACGTCCTGCACCGTGGCAGATGGAATAATAATTCTCTTCCCCGCCGGTCTGGCCGACCATGATATAGGATGAGGTGCCCATCGAGCCGGGAATCAGCGCCGGATGTCCAGTCGCTGCATATGGGCGCGGATTATCCGCATGCTCCGCAGGCAGAGCGCGGGTGGCTCCTTTGCGGTGGACGAACTTGCTGCCTGAGGAAGTTTTCTCTTCCCAGGCGTAATTGTGCATCAGATCGTAAAGGGTACGCAGCTCGCACTTCGTGCCGAAGACGTCCCGGAAGCCCTCACGGACTCCATAAGCGATCAGGTGGCGGTTCACCACCGCATAGTTCAGTGCTGAGTACATCAGATTAACATAGCGCTGAGCCTGCGGGTGTGCCAGAGGCGCAAAAATCAGACGCGGGTCGGCGCTGCCCAGCCCCAGCTGGCCCATGACCTTGGCGAACGCCGGAGTGCAGAACTGATTGACCATACCGCCCCAGGCCCGTGAGCCGGAGTGGATCATCACGGCAATCTGTCCGTCCTTCAGCCCCCAGGCTTCGGCTACTTCCCGCTGCTCCTCTGCGATCTCAATCGCCTGAATCTCCACGAAATGGTTGCCCCCGCCAAGGGTTCCGAGCTGGCGGTGTCCCCGGTGCCAAGCCATGTCCGGCAGCTCATTCAGAATCTCTTCATCGAAGCCGAGCTTGCTGATCTCCACGTGGGACAGCGCACTTGATTTCTTCGGCGTGTAGCTGTCCGGGATATATTTGTTCGGCAGGCCGTGCAGGCCCTTGCGTACGATATTCTCCAGCCGGATATCACTGTAGTGGCCACGCTGCTGGGCCTCCATCGGCAGATATTTCTCAATGGCGCGGACCAGCTTGCGGCGCAGCTTCACTTCACGCAGATCATCCATATGCAGGTTGGTCAGATGCACGCGCATCCCGCAGCCGATATCGCTGCCCACAATGGACGGCGACACATAGCCTGATCCGGAATCCCAGACTGCGGTTGTACCGATGCAGGTTCCGACGCCTACATGCACATCCGGGGTATAGCTCATATATTCGATGCCGGGTATCTGCAGATTATTGTTAGCCATCTCCAGGACCTTGTAATCCAGCGTGCCGAATAATTGCTCACTGGCGTAGATTTTGAGGTCGCCGCCCGGAAGGGCCACCTCATGTTTATAGCGGGAAATTTCCTCCGCTTGTTGCTTCATGCTGTTCATATCTATTTTCATTTCCTCTCAGGTTGGGTTTCTGGTTTGGTTCCATAGGGGTTATGCAGATTTCGAGTTTCCAGGTACACAAAAAAGAGCCGCAGACCAGTTCTGATCATGCGGCTCCCGGCGCGCTAAGTGCAGCTTCCCGTTGAAGCTTGCACCCGTTCAAAGCACACCCGTATTCAGTTCAGACATCAGCAGCAATACCCTGCGCATTATGTCTTCCGGACGAAGGCGATGAGATCAGATCGTACATATGCGGTTGTCAGGTGATCCTGCTGTCTGTTCCGTTCATTTGTTCCAATCATGACCCGTCAGCCTCCCTTCTCTAAATGATAAACCCAATAATATATGGCCTTGCAGCAGATTGTCAACCCTTATTCTGGTAAAGAATTATTTTACTTAAATTTGGACCAGTCCTGATTACTGTTCTCCAGCAGGTGGCCGAAATCGTTTTCCAGCCGCTTCTGCTCCGCCTTCCGCTTATCCTCCGCTGCCTTTAGGACAGCCTCCTTCTTGTCCCGCTCCTCTGCTTTGAGCGCATCGGACTGCGCCTTTAGCTTCTCCAGCACCTCGCCGCTGAGCATATCCTTCAAGGTTGCCGGAGCATCCGTTGCCGCAGGGCGCGGGGCCGGTGTATTCTTCTTCTTTTTTGCCATGGGAATCATCCTTTCATGCATCTATAATCCTTCAAATTTGTTTTAGGTACAGGGAAATTCGTTTATAATGTACAGTAAGAGGTGAGCCTAATGAAATCCACAGAGTTATGTCCAAGATTACAAAAAAGCATGGATATTATCGGCAGACGCTGGACGGGCTTAATCATCTATCAGCTGCTCCAGGGGCCCCAGCGCTTCGGGGAAATCGAGTCTTCGCTGCCTGTCAGCGGCAGACTGCTGTCTGAACGGCTGAAGGAGCTGGAGCAGGAAGGCATCGTGCTGCGCGAGGTGTTCCCGGAGACCCCCGTCCGCATCCAGTATTCGCTTACAGGCAAAGGCCGGGCGCTGGAATCCGTCATCCGCGATCTTCAGGTCTGGTCGGAATCATGGATTACGGAAGAGGAATGCCGTTCCGCCTTCAGCGCTCCTCCTCAACCCCAATAAAGGCCTGTCTATTTATACATTTACAGCTTGCGGCCAATGATGACCAGATCGCGCGGGATGCCGTCAAGCACCGCGACTCCAGGCAGCAGCCCCCATTCCTTGAAGCCGAACTTCCGCAGCAGTCCGAGGCTGGGCTCATTATGGCCGAATACGAACCCGACCAGATTCTGCAGCCCAAGGCGCGGACATTCCTCCACTGCCTTGGCGAGCAGAATGCTTCCTGCACCGCTGCCGCGGAATTTCTCATTTACATAGACGCTAATCTCTGCTGTTCCATTATAAGCCGGACGTCCGTAGAATGACTGGAAGCTGAACCAGGCTGCGATCTCGCTGCCCTGTCTCAGTACCCACAGCGGCCGGTGATGGCTGCTATGCTCATGGAACCATCCCACCCGCTCTTCCACGCTAACCGGTTCAAGATCCGCAGTTACCACTCTTCCGGCAACCGTCGAATTATAGATCTCCACAATCGCTCCCAAATCCTCAATTCGTGCATCCTCTATGGTATAAGCCTGCCATTCCATGCTCTATTTCCTCCTAATTGTGGTATAAGCATACGTACAGTAATTATACTCCAAGCCGGTCTTATTACGCAGCAGCTCTACTCAAGCCCCGTCTGCTCCAGACTCCACTTCCATAATCTTGCGGCTGCTTGTGTATCTTCCGCCCGTGGCGTCAGTTCCTTGATCTTGCGGCGGTAATAATATTGCCCGCTTACCCCGTCCAGCTCCGGCGCAGTTGCCAGATAGATGGCTGTATCCGCCCCCTGCTCTGGAGTGAGGAAGAAGTAGGACATCAGCTTCAGAACCCGGCGTCCGAAGCCCGTCTCCCGGTTCACGCCGATGCTCGTTCCTACTGCACCCGGATGCAGGCTGTTCACCGTCACCTGCGTTCCCTTCAAGCGTTCCGCCAGCTCGCGGGTGAACAGAATATTCGCCAGCTTGGAGCGGCCGTATGCCTTGGCCGGATTGAAGCCGCGCGACAACGTATGATCCTCAAGATAGAGCTTGCCGATCTTATAGGCACCCGAGGCTACCACTACAATCCGCCCCTGCTCTGCGGCCTTGAGCCGCTCCAGCAGCAGATGGGTCAGCAGGAAATGACCCAGATGATTCACGCCCAGATCCAGCTCGTAGCCATCCGCTGTCAGCTCACGCTTCAGTGCTACCACCCCTGCATTATTGATCAGAACATCCAGTACCGGATATTCGGCAGTGAACTCCCCGGCAAAAGCGCGAATGCTATCGAAGGAAGCCAGATCGCACAGCATCAGCCGGATCTGGCTGGAGCCGCTCTGCCGCACTGCTTCGGCAAGTGCCTCTTCTCCCCGCTTAAGGCTGCGGCAGGCCATAATGACAGTTGCTCCCCTGCGGGCCATTTCTACGGTTGTGGCCAGCCCCATCCCGGAGTTCGCACCGGTGATCAGCACGGTTTTGCCTTGCATGGACATTCTCCCCTTCCTCGCCGGCCGGCACAGCTTAAGCACTGGCCTAGCCTTACTCCATATCCGAGTATATGCGCTAAGCTCATGTTACATCATTTCAGAGGGTTAACATAGTCAAAGACCCGCCAATTCTTCACTTCCAGTCCGGACGCAGCGCAATCAGCTGATCATCCTGCTCCTGCGGGTCGCCTCTGCCGTCGCGGTTGTTGGTCATCAGGTACAGTGTGCCATCCGGCCCTTCCGCCACTTTGCGGATTCGCCCGTACTTGTCCTTGAACAGGCTGGTCATTGAAGGCGCTCCGCCCGCAGGCGGCAGCGAGACCCTTAGAAGCTGCTGTCCCGCCAGACTGGCAACCAGCAGCTCACCGGCCCAAGGTCCCTGCGTAATGAAGGTCATTCCTGACGGAGCCCAGGTCTCCTTCCCGCTGTGAACCAGCGGAGTCACAAGTTCAGGCTGGCTGGCTTCAGTCTCATCGCCTTCGATCAGCGGCCAGCCATAATTGGCTCCGGCCTCGATGAGATTCAGCTCATCGTGACTGGACTGGCCATGCTCGGAGCTGTAGAGCGCCCCGCTCTCCGGCTGCCAGGCCAGACCCTGGGCATTGCGGTGGCCCATGCTATAGACCGGCGATCCGGGCCACGGGTTGTCTTCGGGGATGGAGCCGCGGGGCGTAATCCGCAGGATTTTGCCGCCCAGGCTATTATTGTCCTGCGCCAGCTCCGGCTCATAGCGGTCACCTGTGGTGATGTACAAATTCCCGTCCGGACCGATCTTGATCCGCCCGCCGTTATGATTGGTGTCCCCCGGTATATGATCCAGCAGAACCCCGCTGATCTCTGCTGCGCTGCTTCCAATCTGAAGCTGCAATACCCGGTTGGCCGTTTCTCCCTCTTCGGTGCGGTAGGTGTGATAGACATAAGCCCGTCCGTTCTGCTCAAAATCAGCATCAAGCGCAAGGCCCAAGAGCCCGCCTTCTCCCTTGCTGACCAAAGGATCAGAGAGCTTCAGGAGCGGAGCATCGCGCAGCTTGCCGTTCTCTATGACACGCAGGCTGCCGGTGCGCTCTGTAATGAAAATCCGTCCGTCCGGCGCAAATGCCATCTCCCAGGGAACCTCCAGCCCGCTGGCCAGCGTCTCTGCAGTATAGGGGAAACCCGGGGAGGCACCCGGAGCTTCGTCTGGCTGAGCGTTAGCCGGCGGACGGCCTTCTTCTCCATTGCCCTGCAGCTTATCCTCCTGTGCAGCGGAGCTGCAGGCTGACAGCAAAGTCATCAGCAAGACCAGTGTTACACGTAGCAGAATTGCACGAGAGAGCAACCTAATTTTTGATCCAGTCATATCCCTAACCTCCTTCAGGTATTATCAGATCCTGATTGTGGCAACTATTACCCTATGCTTCTATTCCTCAAACGACTGAGGCTACAGTGATAACGGGAGGTGCAGCATCCATTTTTATGAATTATAATGGAAACATTGCTGTTCAAGCGTGTAGATGAAAGGGGAACTATTGAAATGAATGCAGCTCTGCAACAACTGGAGCAGGACATGACAGCCGCAAGCCTGGATGCCCTGCTCGTAACCGATCCTAAGCATGTGTACTATTTGACGGGCTTTGCCAGCAACCCGCATGAACGTTTTCTCGGCCTGCTGCTGATCCGGGGCGAAGAACCGGTGCTGATCGTTCCGGCGCTGGATGCCGAAGCCGCGCATGCCGCCTCCTCGGTGAAGACGATTCTGACACACAACGACACGGACAACCCTTACGCTCTGCTGAAGTCACGCTTCGGCAGTGTTAATCCGGGCAGTATCGGCATTGAGAAGGAACACTTCTCCGTCAGCCGGTATGAGCTCCTCGCAGAAGCGGTCGCCGCCGGTTCCTACCAGGATATCGGCCATTTGCTCCGGGCGATGCGCGCGGTCAAGACCCCGGAGGAAGTACGTATCATGAAGCATGCCGCCGAGCTGGTGGAGGAGGTTCTCCGCCAAGGCCTGGCACATGTCAAAGCCGGAGTCAGCGAGATTGAACTGGTAGCGGAGCTGGAGTATCTGATGAAAAAAGTCGGCGCCTCCGGCCCCTCCTTCGATACGATGGTGCTGTCCGGCCCGAATACGGCCCTTCCGCACGGTGTACCAGGCGAACGCCTGATTCAGCCGGGCGACCTGCTAATGTTCGACCTCGGTGTGTATGCCGGAGGCTACGCTTCCGATATCACCCGCACCTTCGCGGTGGGAGAAACGGACAGCAGACTGCGTGATATATATAGTGCTGTGCTTGCCGCCAATGAAGCAGGCATTGCCGCCGCCGTAGCCGGAGCGTCCTTCGGTTCTGTCGACAAGGCCGCACGTGATGTGATTGAAGCCGCAGGTTACGGGGAGTACTTCATGCACCGTGTCGGACACGGACTGGGCATGGACACCCATGAGTCCCCTTCGCTGCACGGGCTGAATACGGATATTATCCAGAACGGCAACGTCTTCACCGTAGAGCCGGGAATTTATGTGCCGGGTCTCGGCGGTGTGCGCATTGAAGATGATGTGCTGGTCACCGCCGAAGGTCCGCAGACGCTGACCAGCTTTCCCAAAGAATGGACAGTGCTTAACCTGTAATTCTGCTGAGCGTTCAGGAAGCTTCAAGTTAGCGCGCGAGTCCGCCATACATCACGGCACACAAAAGCCCCAGACTCCCGGATCTCCGGGGGCTGGGGCTTTAATCGTCGGGAGGCTTACTCCCGGATAACAGGCTTCTGCTCATCTTCGGCGAATTTGAAGGAACGGCCCAGATACAGCACCGGTGTGCCGGCGGCCGTGAGGATGAACTTGGACAGGTAGGTGGTCAGCAGAATCTCGGTCCACACCTTCATGTCATAGGTTCCGGCAAAAGCAATCGTACAGAAGATCAGCGTATCGACAAAGGAGCTGATCATCGTGCTGCCATTCGAGCGGATCCATAGCTGCTTAGAGCTGCCGTAATACTTCCGGATCCAGGCGTAGAGCCGTACATCCAGGAACTGGCTGATAAAATAAGCGGTCAGACTGCCCAGCGCCAGTCTCGGCATCAGGCCGAATATCGTCTGCAGCGCGGATTGGGCAATGTCCGTCTCCTGCGGCTTGAACACCAGCACCATCTGCATAATGACGGTCGTCATCAGCAGCGTGAAGAAGCCGAACCACACAGCACTCCGCGCTTCAGCCCGCCCGTACCGCTCATTGAGCAGGTCACTGGTCATATAGAGCGTGACATACATCGTATTACCCAGCGTCATCACGATATCGAACGGCATTGCAATGGTCTTGGCCACCTGGATATTAGCGACTACGGTCGCCATGCCGACCCAGGCGTAGAGCCCTTTTTTACCGAATAAGCGGTAGCACAGCAGAAAAAACACAAAATTAACGACAACGAAACAAACGCCCCACAACAAGTTAAACATAATGCCTGGTATTCCTCCTAGTTTTGGTTACGCGGGATGGTTACGAACCGCGGATCACAGTGGTTAAGAAACAAAACATAATTACTCTATCACATACAAAGCTAACATGCTATGAAATTTTAAATTTTCAGAAAAGCAGCAATTCCTTGCTTCTTTTTGCCGAAATAGTGATAGAGTCGTTAAATATTCAGGATTTTCTGAAAATAATGCAGCATATAGCAATTTTTCACTATTCAACCGGAGGTTAATTCTATAGAATATGGAGATTAAGATGCATTTCACGTAAAAAGGAGCGAATGCCATGTTTGGCTTCAAAAAATCAATTAGCCGCAAGTTTACGCTGTTGCTGTTCGTCGTTCTGCTACTCACTTCTCTTACGTTGAGTATCAGCTTCTACCTTATATCTATCGGGACCATTAACAGCTATGTCATTCCGCAGATCGACAAGTCTCTGAGTGCCGCCGCCCAGGATGCCTATAAGAACCTGAATGCAACCAGTGCGCAGCAGACCCTGAACAAAAATGAGCAGGCCAGGACCAATGTCGAATTCTACCTGGAGGATAAGCGTAAAAAGCTGGATGTGGATACTATCTTCCTCATCAATCTGAAGGATGGCCAGGCCACTGTCCTGACCGCAGATCATGGTGCCAAGCTCAAACCGGATGAAGTAATAGAAGTATCTCCTGCCATGGAGCAAGCCTCCAAAGGAAAAAATGGACTTAGTGAGATGTATAGTGATAGCCATGGTATACATAAAAGTGCCTATGTCGGCGTTCCCGGAACGACCATGATTGTAGCTGCAAGCGCAGATATGGACTTCGTCAAAGACAAGATGAGCAGCATCCTGTGGACAAGCGCAGGAATTACCCTGCTGGCACTGCTGGTAGGGGTCACTGCCGCAGGCTTCATGAGCCGCAGAATTACCCGCCCGATCACTAAGCTTGCTGCCTACAGCAACAAGCTGGCAAGCGGCGACTTCACCGAAGCGCTGACCCTGGGGGGTACGGATGAAGTCGGACAGCTCTCCGAGAGCTTCCGCATCATGAGTGAACGTCTGAAGGAGATGATCGGACATGTGCTGGATACCTCCGGGACCGTAGTGGCTGATTCCAATGATCTGAAGACGCGTGTCCAGATCCTTAATGAGATGGCTGAACATTCAGCGGCCTCTGTGGAGGAGATCGGCAAGGGCAGCACCATGATTGCCAGCAGCGCGATGGATAATTCCCGCGCGATGGATGAGATCAATATGGGCATCCAGCATATTGCCTCCGCCGCCGGTGAGGTCACCGAGCAGATCAGCGAGGCTTCCACCGAAGCCCAGAGCGGCAACGATATTGCCCAGAGTGCAGTGGAGCAGATGCGCCAGGTAGAGCAGGCCTCCGTACAATCGCTGGAGCAGTTCCGCCTGATGAACGAACGCTCGCTGATGATTGGTGAGGTCGTGCAAGGGATTACCGAGATTACCAAGCAGATTCAGATGCTGTCGCTGAATGCTTCCATTGAAGCCGCACGTGCCGGGGAACATGGCCGCGGATTCGCTGTCGTTGCCGGGGAAGTGCGCAAGCTCTCCGAGCAGTCCAAGGAATCCAATGAACAGATCCGCGAATTCCTGCTGAGTCTGCAGCAGGATATGAACCAGTCCGTATCCGAAATGAACCATGTCAACGCTGAGGTGGCTTCCGGGATGAATAAGGTGACCGAAGCCGGCAATGCCTTCAACCACCTGCTGATCCTCATTCAGAGCATCAATCACAGCATCCAGTCCGTCTCTGCCGCCACTCAGCAGATCTCGGCAGGCACCGAGGAAGTCAGTGCCTCTGTAGAAGAAACGGCGCAGATTACCGCCAAATCGCAGCAGAACGCAGACACACTTGCCGACAACTCGGCCCGCCAGCATGAGGAGCTGGAGGGCCACGCCCAGACTGTGGAGCATCTGTACCAGCAGGCCGTGAAGCTGCAGAAGGCTGCTCAGCAGTTTAAGATTTGAGGGTGCTGGAAGCTAATCAGTTAAACTAACTAATAGAAAAAGCAGTTCCCGAGGCGACGCGGCCTTTGGAACTGCTTTTTTTATGAAAAGTGACGGTTGTTGCTCAGTGCCTTGGCGCCCATAAAATGACAGATACCCCGATGACGCAGATGCCGGCTCCGATCCAATCGTAGAGATCCGGTGTCTTGCGGTCCACCAGCCAGCCCCACAGGACAGCCAGCACGACGAATACTCCGCCATAAGCGGCGTATACCCGGCCAAACGAAGGGAACTTCTGCAGGGTCGGGATTATACCATAGGCGATTAGGATAACCGAGCCTGCCAACCCATACCATAACGGGCGCGATTCCCGCAGCCAGAGCCAGACGAGATACCCGCCGCCGATCTCAGCGAGACCAGCTACGACAAATAGCAGCACGGCAAGCAGCATCGCTATTCTCCCCCTCCCGGCAGACCCATAATTGCATATACGGCAGCCATATTCAAATGGGACTCTACGGCATCTGCCAGCCGGTCGAATTCCTGCTCACGGAGTGCAGCAGCCGAGAAAGTAGCGGTCAGTGGTGCCAATCCCTTGGAAATGCGCAGTCCGTTCAGCCAGCTCCGGCGCAGAGCATCATTATGGAACAGCCCATGCAGATAACTGCCCCAAACTCTGCCGTCCCGTGTCCCCCAGCCCTCTTGCACTGCCTGCCCTTCCGGTCCGCCCAGTGTAAACAGACTAAGAACCGAAGACGGATCGTGGTTCGTGGTTGTTCCCATATGTATCTCATAACCGGCAACAGGCAATGCTTCCGGTGTTACGCCCGTGGCTGCGTCGCCTAAGCAGAGAGGGTGATCCGCAGCCAGCCTGCCGCTCACCCGCACCGTAGTCTTGTGCTGGAGAAAAGCTGTGGAGAGCGGCAGATAGCCCAGCCCCTCGCTCTCCCCCGGCTCCGCACTCTCTACGGCATGGGGATCAAGCAGCTTCAAGCCCAGCATCTGATACCCGCCGCAGATTCCGGCAAGCTGCCGTGTTCCCCGCTCCAGCGCACGCTCGATTGCAGCCGGGAACCCCTGCTCGCGCAGATATTGCAGGTCAGCAGCGGTGTTCTTGGTGCCCGGCAGGATAATGACATCCGGTGTTCCAAGCTCATCTGCCGACTGCACATAACGTACGGCAGCATCCGGCTCCTCCTCCAGCGGATCGAAGTCGGTGAAGTTGGAGATCCGCGGATAGCGGATGACCGCGATATCTAGCTCCTTCGCGGACTCCTCCCGCTGGCGGCCGGACGTTCCTTCCAGTACTACGGAATCCTCCGCCTCAATCCGCAGCTGCGGCAGGAACGGCAGCACCCCGAGTACCGGGATGCCTGTGCGCTCCTCCAGCCAGTCCAGTCCGGGCTGCAGCAGGGAGACATCCCCGCGGAATTTATTGATGATGAAGCCCTTAACCCGGGCGCGTTCATGCGGCTCCAGCAGCTCCAGTGTACCGACAATGAAGGCGAAGACCCCGCCCCGGTCAATGTCGGCGACCAGCAGCACAGGCGAATCCGCCCATCCGGCCAGATTCATATTGACGATATCCCGGCTCTTGAGATTGATCTCTGCCGGACTGCCCGCGCCTTCCATCAGCACGATATCATAGGCCTCCCGCAGCCGTCCGAGCGCATCCATTACAGTGTCCTTAGCTTCGGGAAGGAACTTCTCGCGGTATTCCCTCGCGCTGAGCGCGGCATGCGGCACCCCGTGCACGACAATCTGCGCACTCATCTCACCGGAAGGCTTCAGCAGAATCGGATTCATATCGCTGGTAGCCGTAATGCCAAAGGCTTCCGCCTGCATCCCCTGGGCACGGCCGATTTCCTTGCCGTCCGCTGTGACATAGGAATTCAGCGCCATATTCTGCGACTTGAACGGTGCGGTCCGGTAGCCGTCCCGGGTCATAATCCGCCCGATGGCGGCGGTGACCAGGCTCTTGCCGACATCGGAGGCCGTCCCCTGGATCATCAGCACAGCGCCGGACCGCCGTTGACCGGCTTCCGCTGCCCGGGCTGCACCTGTGTGTGCGGCTGTATCTTCCATGTTCATCTTCCTCGCTTTCTTGCTGCTGCCGGCGCTTGGCGGCGGCAGCTGTTGGTTGCCGGGTGGTGCGGTGTATGGTGTAGGGCTCGCGCAGCTGGACGGCGCGGTCGGTTCTTGCGCCGGGCAAAACGGTGCACATGGGCTGGACGGCGCGGTCAGTTCTTGCGCCGGACGAAGCGGTGCACCTGGGCTGGACGGCGCAACGAGGACCACTGGTACAGCACCTGCTATCGTGTTCGGTTTTCCGCATACATAGGGCCCCTTACCTTCGCGCCAGCACATTGTGTTCGGATTTCCGCATACATTTAGGCCCCGTACACCTCTACCTACACATTGTATGTTGTTTTCAACATACATTCGAGTCACAAACACCCATACCTGCAAATTGTATGTTGTTTTCAGCATACATTCGAGCCACAAACACCCCTACCTGCAAATTGTATGTTGTTTTTCGCATACATTCGAGCCACACACACCCCTACCTGCAGATTGTATGTTGTTTTTCGCATACATTTGTCCCAGTGACTTCACTTCTAGTCCTTCAAGCTTCATCATGCCTACCCGCTAGTGTAAATCAGATTATGCATTAGTAATCATCTGACCTATACTTGTGAGCACCGCTTTAACTTATCGCTGGCCGAGAGTTCACCGTGCCCCGGTTAGGGTGCAGGGGGGCTTAATTGCAGTTTGTACAACTAAATCGCCTGGTCTGCCGCCGAATCTCCGTTTAGCTGTATTTCGTGCAATTAAATCTCTACTATATCTGGATTTTCGCCCATTCAGACATATTTAGTTGTACAGACTACAGTTACAAGAAGAAAGCATGCCGTTTCAATGTTTTTAGTTGCACAGAATACATGTATCACTGATTGTTCGCTACGGGCGCGGCGCGAAGCGGCGCATAAATACTGTGTAGGTACGGCGCACAATTCAGACGGACGCGGATGCGGGCAGTTGCCGCGCGGCCCGCTAAGGCAGGTTGTGCTGAGCCAGTACCAGCACAAGCAGGACCACCGTCTCCAGCAGCTCGCCCAGCGCGCCGTAGACGTCGCCGGTGAGCCCGCCGAGCCGGCTGTTGATCCGCCGCGCCGCGAGCCTGCCGCAGGCCGCCGCAGCCAGCGGAGCCAGGATGGCCGCAGCCGCCAGCAGCGGCCAGGCCCCGCTGCCCGCGCCCAGCGCCAGAGGCGCGGCGGCAGCGGCCAGCGTCAGCAGTGCGGCGCTAAGACCCGCGCGCCGCTCCTGCCGGGTAGGCAGCCCGCCGAAGGTGGCGGCCAGCCCTTCATTGCCGCGGGCCAGGGGATAGCGGGCCATCGCCCGCACCATGTACCAGCGGCCCCAGACCGGCGGCAGCAGGAGCAGCGGCAGCAGGCTGAAGCTGCCGCCTTCGAGCCATGCCGCCAGCAGCGAGGCCTTTAGCAGCAGGAGCAGCACGCAGGCCAGCACGCCCATAGCGCCAACACGGCTGTCCTTCATGATCTCCAGCATCCGCTCCCTGGAGCGATAGCTGAGCAGCGCATCGGCGCTGTCCATCCAGCCGTCCAGGTGAAGACCGCCCGTCAGCCCTACCCACAGGATGAGGGTGACGACAGCGGCAGGCCAGGCGGGCAGCAGCCAGCCTGCTGCGGCGGCGCAGAGTGCGGTGCTAAGGCCGATGGCTGCCCCGACGAGCGGATAATAGGCCACGCTCGCGCGCAGCAGCTCCGGCGAGAAGTCTCCCTTGGTGCGGACCGGAAACCGCGTCAGGAACTGAAACGCAGCCGCGGCATTTCCCCGCGCACTCACAGGAGATACTCCCGGCTTCTCAGCTCAATCGGGATTCCGGCAGTCACGAGAAAGACCTGCCCGCACCGGGAAGCCAGCCTGGCGTTCATTCTTCCGGCCAGATCACGGTACAGCCGCCCCAGCGCATATTCCGGCACAATGCCGTCGCCCACTTCATTCGTAACCAGAATCAGCGTGCCCTCGAAGCCCGAGACGGTTTGCTCCAGTTCCGCAATTGCAGCCTCTACCAATTCCTTCCTGCCGCTCTTCTCCTCCACAGCCAGCAGCTGATTCGACAGCCAGAGCGTCAGGCAGTCCACCAGCACAGTCTGGCCGCTGCCGGAGAGCTGCTCCAGCAGCGCTGCGAGCTTAAGCGGCTCCTCCAACGTCTCCCACTGGAAGCCGTCCGCCTGCCGCTGTTGCCGGTGCAATGCAATCCGCGCCTCCATCTCCGCATCAAAAGCCTGTCCGGTTGCCACATAGACCGCCCGCTGCGAGTCAGCCAGCTTGCGAGTCAGACGCTCGGCGAAGCCGCTTTTACCGCTGCGTGCCCCGCCCGTGACCAGAATGCTCATACGCTCTCCGAGCCGGAGACGCCCGCACTCTCGAAGGTCGCCATCTCACGCATAATCCGGCAGACCGCTTCGATGAAATGAAGACATAGCGCCCCCCCGGTGCCTTCGCCCAGCCGCAGGCCCATATCAATCAGCGCTTCCAGACCGAGGCGGTCCAGCATCAGCTTATGCCCCTGCTCACCAGAGACATGGGAAGCGATCATATAAGCTGTAGATTCCGGCGCCAGTGCCCGGGCAATCAGGGCTGCCGCCCCCGAGATGAAGCCGTCCAGAATGACCGGAATCCGCAGGGCTGCCGCTCCGAGAATCAGCCCGGCCAGCCCGGCAATCTCAAGCCCCCCGACCTTGGCGAGCACATCAACCGGATCAGCGGGGTCGGGGTTATTTACCTGGAGGGCACGTTCAATTACCGAGATTTTGTGCTGGAGCCGCTCATCGTTAATGCCTGTCCCGCGTCCTGCCGCCGTCTCTGCCGGAATACCTTCAAGTGCACACAAGACCGCCGCACTGGCTGTCGTATTCCCGATGCCCATCTCCCCGGTAATAAAAATCTCCGTGCCGTTCTTCACCGCCTCCTGCGCCACATGAACTCCGGCCAGAATCGCGCGCAGCGCATCCTCCCGGCTCATCGCCGGACCTGCTGCCATATTGTCTGTGCCCCGGCGGACCTTGCGGTTAATCAGCTGCGGGTGGTCGATGTCGCCGTTGATCCCGATATCCACGAATTGTACCTCAGCACCGCCTTGACGGGCCAAAACATTCACAGCTGCCCCGCCACTTAGGAAGTTATAGGCCATCTGCATGGTCACCTCCTGCGGAAAAGCACTGACCCCTTCACAGCAGACCCCATGGTCTGCGGCCATAACCACTACCGTTCGTTTGCTGTAGCAGGGCTGCTCTACTTTGGAGATTCCGGCCAGCCGTACAGCCAGCGCCTCCAGCCGCCCGAGGCTTCCGGGCGGCTTGGTCAGACTGTTCAGGCGGAGCACCGCGCGGAGTGTAGCTTTTTCGTCAGGCGGAGCAATCCGTCCGGTTACGTCTTGAATGGCTGAGATCATTAATAATGCCTCCTATTAGTTAGTGCGAAAGCGGACTCCCGTTGCAAGAATACATCTGTGTCTGCTGATCAGATCACGTTGAAATTGTTTAACATTCATTGAAGCTTAAATTTGCAAGTATTGCAGGCGATGCCGCTCATTAGCAAAAGAAGAGTCTAAGTCTGCCTGTATTAGAAGGATAAATTTAGTCAAATACTGCTGTAGAGTTGGTGCATTGTATAAACATACTGTGTAAAAGTTGCAAGGTGCGGGGGTGGCGGAATGGTGCAAGGTGTGGTAGGTCAAGTTAGCTAAAATCAGGTGCACTAATGCCCCTCATTTAACCATCGAGCCTCATTTTACCGAAATCAAGTGCACTAATGCTCCTCATTCAACCGCTTACCCCCATTCCGCCAGAATCAAGTGCACTAATGCCCCTCATTCGACCGTCAAGCCTCGTTTCGCCGAAATCGGGTGCACTAATACCCCTCATTTAACCTCCTAGCCCCGTTTCGCCGAAATCAGGTGCACTTGTGCCTCACAGCACTG
Organism: Paenibacillus sp. FSL H3-0469; assembly: GCF_038051945.1. Classification (NCBI taxonomy): domain Bacteria; kingdom Bacillati; phylum Bacillota; class Bacilli; order Caryophanales; family Paenibacillaceae; genus Paenibacillus; species Paenibacillus sp. FSL H3-0469. The sequence continues at coordinate 6,071,028 of NZ_CP150302.1, read as the reverse complement.
TAGAATCAAAGGATTTTCTCCCTCTCACCTCATTCACCCGCTTACTTCCACCACAACCAAAGGGATTTCTCACTCTTATTCCTCCCACCAGCCTACATCCTGCCACAATTACATAGTTTACAGCCAACAGCGTCTCTGCCAGCCGGCCTCCGTCCTTCAGTACCAGCTTTCCCCTACTGCAACCCAAAAGCCCCCTCCATATGAAGAAGGGGGCTTCCTGATCCGGCGACGGGCCGGAGTGCTGTTACAATCTCCCTATTTCTTCCTGTTAGGATTATAGGGGATATGAAATCAACTTACAATTAGATTTTTAACTCTCATGAAGCCTTCCAGCCGTTCCAGCGCTTCGGTCAGTTTCGCCGTAGAAGCGGCGTAGGAGCAGCGGATGTATCCTTCCCCTCCAGTTCCGAACACATGACCCGGCACCACGGCAACCCCTGCCTCCTGCAGCAGGCGCATGGCGAACTCTTCTGACCCGAGCCCGGTGCGGCTGATCGAAGCGAAAGCATAGAAGGCCCCCTGCGGCATATGGCAGGACAATCCGGCGGCCCGCAGGCCCTCCACGATCAGCGAGCGGCGTTCTTTGAAGCATGCTTTCATCCGCTCCATATCCGGGAGCGCACTGCGCAGCGCTTCGACCGCAGCAATCTGCCCCGGCAGCGGTGCGCACATGGCAGTGTATTGATGAATCTTCAGCATGGCCGAGAGCAGCTCGCGGTTCCCGCAGGCATAGCCTACCCGCCAGCCCGTCATGGCAAAAGCCTTCGAGAACCCGCTGATCACCACCGTCCGCTCCTGCATCCCGGGCAGGGAAGCGATGCTCACATGCTTGCTGTCGTAAGTCAGCTCGGCATAGATCTCATCGGAAATAACGATCAAGCCATGCTCCTTCACCACTTCAGCAACCGGCAGCCAGTCCTCGTAAGTCATAACCGCTCCCGTAGGATTGCTTGGAAAATTCACCATCAGCAGCTTGGAACGTGAAGTAATCGCTCGACGCAAGGCTGCTGCTGTAAGCTTGAAGCCTTCCTCCGCCGTTGTCTCCACCGGTGCCAGTGTCCCGCCGTTCAGATGGGCAATAGGCGCGTAGGCGACATAACCCGGAGAAGGAATCAGAATCTCATCCCCGGGAGCCATGAAAGCCCGCAGTGCCAGATCCAACGCTTCACTGCTCCCCACCGTAACCAGAATTTCATCCGCAGGATCATAACGCAATCCGAAGCCCGCCTCCAAATAGCCGGAAATTTCTTCCCGCAGCTCCGGCAGTCCGCTGTTAGAGGTGTACCCGGTCTCCCCGCGGTCGAGCGCACGGATGCAAGCAGCTCTTACCTGCTCGGGTGTTGCGAAGTCCGGCTCGCCTACTCCCAGCGAGATAATATCGTTGTTACCCGCAGCCAGATCAAAAAAGGCCCGGATTCCCGAAGGCGGAATCTCCTGTAAACGCGGATTGATGAGTTGGCTGTGAACAGGGCTGCTACTTCTATTTTCAGGCAAGTCAACCTTATTCCTTCTCATAGTGCTCATAGCTTGACACCTCCAGATTCTACAGGCTGGGCTTGAGACGCTTGGGGGACATGATTGGTATTATGGGTATGATTGGAATAAGCGGCTTCCTGCGTTACCTTGACTTGCCACTTCGGCTCCATTCCTGACTCCACAGCCGTCCGCGCTCCCTCGTCAAATGTGCCTTGCAGCCCCCCGCGCTCACGCAGCGATCCGGTAATGATCTCTTCCAGCAGGCTGCTGAAGTCCATCCCGGCTGCCGCTGCACTCTGGGGTAACAGGCTGGTTGCCGTCATTCCTGGCAATGTATTCACCTCCAGCACATAAGGAATACCATCCTTCAGCAGCATATCCACCCGTGCATACACTGCGCATTTGAGCGACCGGTAGCAGGTTAACGCCGCCGTCCGCACCTGTTCCTGCAACGCATCCGGCAGCCGTATAATCCGCTCCTCTGCTCCGCCCTGCTCGTATTTGGCCTCATAATCGAACCAGTCTGCACCCAGCGATTGAATCCCGATGACCGGCAGCATCTCTCCCCCCAGGATGGAGCAGGTAATCTCCTGTCCCTGGATGTAGTGTTCAATCAGCACCGCGCCTCCATCCGCACTGGCAAAAGCTTTGTCAACCGCCACCCGCAGCTCCTGCGGATGATTCACCTTAGTCATGCCGATGCTGGACCCGCCGGAATTCGGCTTCACCATCACCGGATAGACGAGCCGTTCCACGGCTTCCGGGGCATAGTCATCCATGCTGTCCCAGCACAGCCAGTCGGGTGTGGGGAGGCTTTTGCTGCGGATGATCGTCTTGGCCAGCCCTTTATCCATACACAAGCTGCTTGCGAGCACCCCGCTCCCGGAATACGGAATTCCGAGCGTCTCCAGTGCTCCCTGCACCGTCCCATCTTCCCCATAGGCCCCATGCAGAGCGAGCAGAGCGAAGTCCAGTCCGGCCGTCCCTTCCAGCAGCTCTTTACGCGAGGTAATGTGTACCGGGATTCCTGTGTATTTTGCCGGATCAAGCGCCTTAAGCATCTCCCTGCCGGTCTTCAGCGACACCTCATATTCGGACGATATTCCGCCCATAATCACACCTACTCTTAGCATATCCGCACCTCATTCTCCCATGATTTGCCGTGCTGTCTTCCCGATGATTGCAATACCCCTCACGATATCCTCATCCGCTACCCTGGAGAAGCCCAGCCGCAGCGTGTTCTGCCCTGCACCGTCTGTGAAAAAGATGTCTCCCGCCGTAAAAATAACTCCCCGCGCGTGACAAGCCGCCAGCAATTCCCTTGTGTTGAAGCCCTCCGCGAACGTTACGAACAGATGCAGCCCCCCATCACCCGACAAGGAGGCATAGGGTATATGCTCCTTACAGCAGGCCAGGGTTAGCTCGTATTTGCGTTTATACTCCAGCCGGGCTTTTTTGAGATATTTCTCCAGGTTGCCGCCCAGCAGATATTGATACAGAATGGACTGGTCGAGCGTCGAGGTATGAATGGTCCGCGCCCGCTTCACACTCTCCAGATAATAGATCAGCTCCTGATCCGCCAGCACCCAGCCCACCCTCAGCCCGGGGAACAGGACTTTGGAAAAGCTGCCGAGATACACCACGCCGTTCCCGCCGCCCGCCGCCGCAATTAACGGAGCCACATGGGCGCCGGAATAGCGCAGCTCCTCATTGAACCCGTCCTCAATCACCGGCACGTTGTAGTCCTGCATCAGCTTCATTAGCCCTTGTCTTTTCTCGGGGGACATGACGATGCCGGTGGGATTATGGTAGGAGGGAACCAGATAAGCACAGTCATACGGCCGCGCCTCCAGCGCCTGCTTCAGCTCCCCGAGGTGGATGCCGTCCCGCTCCATCGTGACCCCGTGAATTCCGAAGCCGTGCAGCTTCAGATTCTTGATCGCCGTATGATGCGTCGGATTCTCGCAGACCACTGCGCCATGCCGCTTGCCGAGAGCCGACAGCACCAGGTCGAAGCCTTCCGTGAACCCGTTCGTAATCAGCATATCCTTGCCGCGCAGATCCACGCCTTTATGCTCCATATATTGCTTGAGATAGTCTATTAACGGCTTATAGCCTTTGGCATATCCATAATTCAGCAGAACGTTGCCCTCTACGGACATACGCTCCAGGAACGCTCTGCGGACATGATCCAGCTCGAAGAGACGCTCATCCGGGGCGATGCTGGTAAAAGAAATCGTGCCCTTCTCCGCGCGTATCCCCCGCTTCATAATGTCCAGCTCCTCTGCAAGCAGCGCCTGCCCGCTAAGCCGTTCCTTCCAGTCCAACGTCCATGGGGCGGCTTCCGCACCGTTCTGAGCTGCCGCGCCTTGTGCGACGTAGCTGCCCTGGCCTTGTACGGTGTAGGCGAAGCCGTCATCCTCCAGCCCTTCATAAGCCGAGATCACCGAGTTCCGGCTGACCTTCAGCAAGGTGCTCAGCTCACGTGTGGAGGGCAGCTTCTGCCCGCCCTGGAGCGCGCTTTTGATGATGAGATGCTTCATGTAATCCTTCACCTGGATCGATACCGGACGCCCGGCAATGAGCTTGAAATCCTTAAACATCCTGCGATCGCCTCCATAGCTATCATGGCACAGACTTTGCCGTAAAAAAAGAACCACCGCCCCGGGATTTTCTGCCGGACGTGGTTCTGTGGGGGATGAGGGGCTGGAATGTGGAGCTAATATTGCTTATACATGCGTCTTCTCAGCATGCCGGTAATGGGGAATACCTGATGCGGGCGGATACGGACGGATACGGGCGGGTTGTGATTATCGGGTAGTCTCGGGTATTGCCCGGGCACTAATTGAGCGCTCCCTGAGGGTTCTATTGTATTTTGTACAATCAGATAAGCGTATATTGGCCCTTTTTCGTATTCTGCTGCATTATGTGCATTAGAAATTTGGATTTTGGCTGTTATCGGGCTAATTGCTGAAATTCTGTTGCAGGAAATACAGCAGAATGAGTTTTGGATACGTTTTTAGATCATTCTGATGTACAAAGTGCAATCACGCGTCAGCGATTGGGTGTAACCATCAGCATTTGCGTTAGAGATAGCGTTAACATGTTCATTAGCGTATTTGTTAGTGTCAGGGTAATCAGCAACATTAGCATTAGTGTGTTCATTAGCGGATCATCACCCGTTAGCAGTTGCGCCATCAGTCACCGTTAGTTCCCCTCTGCCATGTGCCAGCATCCTCCATCCCTCCGCAGTCGCAGGACCGTAACCTCACCTGGAGCGGGTGCTGCTGCGGTATAAAACGTCACACCTTCGATGATCTGCGCCAGCAGCTGCCGGATAACGCCGCCATGCGTTACCAGTAATATACGGGGTACTACAGGAGCCTCTGCTTCCTGCTGAAGCTGTGTCCAGAAATGCTCAACCCGGGCGGCGAATTGCGCCCACGCCTCCCCTTGCGGAGGCGTTGCGGACCCAGGGTTGTCAATCCAGCTCCGGTACAGCGGATTATCCTTAAGTTGGTCATACGTGTACCCCTCCCATGCCCCGAAGTCCATCTCCCGTAGCCGGGAATCATAGACTGCCTGCGGCATCAGTCGCGGAACCAAGGCCGCCAGAGTCTCCCGGCATCTGCGCAGATCACTGCAATAGACATGGCTGAACTCCCCGCCAAGCGGCGGCTGTGTCCCCAGCTTCTCAAGCCGTTCTGCCTCCCCCGGCACAAGCGGCAAATCAGTGCTGCCCAGATAACGGTGTTCCTTATTCCACTGGGTATAGCCATGTCGGACTAAAACCAGCTCCAGTTCCGGCTGCGCAGATTGGATGAGTGATGATGGCATGTCTTGCAACTTTGGAGCTGCCTGATCTCCCCAGGTTTCCTGGATGTTCTTAGCTTCCTGAGTTTTTCGAGCTTCCTGAGTTTTTCGAGCTTTCTGAGCTTTCCCCATTCGGCTTTAGCCCCCAATCCCGTGCCATAGCAGGGCAACGGCTGCACAGATGCAGACAAATATTGCGGATGACCACATCATCATCCGCGAGGTCACAATAATATCCTCCGGCTCCATCGTCCGCAGCGGATCACCCATGTAAGCGCGGAAGGAGGTGACGCCATGGTATACATTCTCCCCGCCGAGCCGGATGCCGAGGGCTCCGGCCACTGCCGATTCCGGATAGCCGCTGTTCGGGCTGGGATGAAGACGGGCATCCCGGCGAACCGTGTGCCAGCATCTGCGCCAGTCCAGCCGCAGAAGCGCCGCACATAAGGTCAAGAGCAGCGCGGTCATCCGCGCCGGTATGTAGTTGGCGACATCGTCCAGGCGGGCCGATGCCCAGCCGAGATCGCGGTATTTATCATTCTTGTAGCCGACCATGGAATCCAGCGTGTTCACTGCACGATAAGCCATAGCCAGCGGTGCGCCGCCCAGCAGGGCGAAGAACAGCGGCGAGATGATCGCATCGACGATATTCTCCGCGACCGTCTCTACCGTACCGCGCACAATTTCCGGGCTATCCAAATGGCCTGTATCGCGGCCGACAATCATCCCGAGTGCCCGGCGGGCAGCGGGCAGATCCCCCGAGCGCAGCTCGGCGTAAACTGCCATGCCCGCATCCTTCAGCCCTTTGGAGGCAATGGTGGTGGAGATCAGCCACACTTCGGCTGCTCCGGCCAGCCAGGGCGATAGCCGGTAGAGCAGCATGACAACCAGCGCTGTCAGCGCCCATGCGCCGCCTGCTACCAGCAGAGGAAGAAGAATTCCCGCCCGCTTCAGAGCATTGGGCGTTGCAGCGAAGCGGCGAATCCCCCGCTCCAGGGCACTAATCGCCTTCCCCATATAAATAACGGGATGGGGAAGCTTGCGCGGGTCACCGGCTATCCGGTCCACAATATAAGCAGAGAGCAGGATGATAGCAAGCTTCACCTTGGATCACCCCGCCGCTCTGTATAACAGTCCGTGTTCGTCATTCCCGGCCGCCGCTCTGAGTGACACGGGGCAGATCAGATCGTGGTGTCTCTGGCGCTTCCGCGTCAACGCCCTGCGCAGCCTGCGATTCTTCCGCGTGTACCCCGTGCACAGCTCGTAACGCTTCCGCGTCTATTTCTCGCACAGCGTGTGATGCTTCCGCATCTCCCCCGCCCGCAGCCTGCGACACTTCCGCGTCTACTCCTTGTGTAGCCTGCGATTCTTCCGCCTGCGCTCTGCTCACAGATTTCGCTGCTTCCACTGAGCGCAGGCTCTCCGTCACCGCGCTGTACACCAGTCTGCCGATGGCTCCGCCGAGGTCAGTCGCCGTCCCGGCATACACATGCTCCGCAGCATAGCGGCGGCTTCCGCTCACCGCAAGCACGATAGCATCCGTAGTGGTGCCGGTTGCAATGAGGGCATTCTCGGAATCCTTGATTCCCAGGTCTGCCAATGCCGCAGCCTTTGCTTCGGTAGCCGTCATCACAGCGTTAACCATGGCTGACTGGGACAACCATCCATCAATCCCAAGCATGATGTTGATCGTGCCTGGACGGTAGGCTGCCAGCACACTACGCTGCGATCCCGCCCGGGCCGCGTTGCCCGCAGCCGCTGTTACGCAGCAGAATATGCCCGCTGATCCGGTATCCTCCTCAGCAACGGCGGCGTGCTCCAGTGGAACTGCCGTCATCAGGCCCGCGCAGCCTTCCAGCGGGTAACCCCACTCCTGAAGCTTGTTTTCCAGATCCTGCACCGGATTGCTGCATTCGTAGTCCCGGCTGACGTATTGGTTCACCGCACGCTTCAGACGCCCCGCGCCTCCGCCATATACCGCACTTGATATACTGTCCGCTTCAGCCGGAAATTCCAGCAGCAGATGGCCCTCCCGCCATTCAAGCGCCAGCCCCGGCCACACCTTGCTCTGGTACGTCTTCACTCCGTCTTCAAAATTAAAAGGCAAACTAACCTCGATCTCATCCACGTATCACCGACTCCTTTCTTTAGTGACTCTCAAAATCTCCTGATTGCGGATGTCTCACATCCCCGCCCGGATCAGCTCCCCCATCTGCCGCAGCAGACGGTCATTGTCTGCGCGGCCCTTGACCGCGACACGGATATGCCCGGCTTCAAGGCCGGGATACATCGCGCAGCTGCGGACGAGGATGCCGCCCGCGCCCAGCCGCTGCTGCATCTCCTGCGCGCTCCACGGAGCGGGCAGCCGCAGCAGCAGGAAGTTCGCTTCGCCCGGCGGCACGCCGCAGCCGAGCTCAAGCAAGCCCTCCCGCAGCCGCTGCCGCTCGGCTGCGATCAGCGCACGCGTCTCCTGCCCGTAGCCGTCGCCGCAGCGCAGGCAAGCTTCCCCGGCCAGCAGCGCCAGGCCGTTCACGCTCCAGGTCACCTGCTTGCCCGTCATGGCCGCGGCAAGCGCCGGATGCGCGGCAGTGAAGCCCAGCCGCAGCCCCGGAATGGCAAAAAACTTCGTCATCGAGCGCACCAGCACCGTATGACGATAAGCCCCCAGCTCCGGCAGCAGAGATTGCCGGTCCGCCTCCGGGATGAAGTCGATGAACGCTTCATCCACCGCCAGCACCGTCCCGCAGGCCTCCGCCTGCTGCGCGAGCTGCCGCAGCGCGTCCAGCGGATACTGGACGCCGTTCGGATTATTCGGCTGGCCGAGGAACAGCAGATCGACCTGCTCCAGCAGGCCGGAGATGCCGTCCACGTCAGCCCGGTAATCCGTCCGGCTGCTCCCCTGAACGGACAAGACCTCAGCGCCGAACTGCTCGGCGAGCTGGCGGTACTCGGAGAAGCACGGCTCCACGATGCCCACCCGGCGCGGAGCCACCGCCAGCAGCAGCAGCGCCATCGACTCTGCCGCCCCGTTCGCCACGGTAATCCACTCCGTGCCGAGACCCAGCTCCTCCGCCAGCAGCGCCTTCAGCCTGCGATGGCCCGGATCGGGGTACGCTGTGATAGCGGAGACCGCATCCCGCAGCAGCGCCAGCACACCGGGCGGCGGCCCCAGCGGGTTAATATTCGCGCTGAAATCCAAAAACCCGCCGTTGCTATCGCCGTATAATTCAGCTGCGGTCAGCAGATCACCGCCATGTCCATATTTTTCAAGCATATGTATATCCCCCATGTTTATATTTCGCCATCCTATATCCCCCGTGTCCATATCTTTCCATCATAATATCCTCCGTGTCCATGTTTCCACTTCACTATCCGTAGTTCTATCACCATTCTCCCAATTATTGGCCAATTGCCGGAAATCCGTCAATGCTATATCACCCATTTCCCTGCCTCTACCCGCCATTCCCGTTCCGTTTTGTAGAAATCTCTCTTTTAGTTTAGAATAAGTACAGCAGTTTACTATGGTTAACGGAGGAATCACGAATGCTTTTTATTGATAATACCGGCATCACAGACGCATCGATCAATCTGGCCATTGAGGAATTTGCGCTCAAAAACCTCCCGATGGACGAGAGCTACCTGCTCTTCTATATCAACAGCCCGTCGATCATTATCGGCAAGCATCAGAATACGATCGAGGAGATTAACCAGGAATATGTGAAGGAGCATAACATCCAGGTCGTGCGGCGGTTGTCCGGCGGCGGTGCGGTGTATCATGATCTCGGTAACCTCAACTTCAGCTTCATTACCAAGGATGACGGCCAGTCCTTCCATAACTTCCTGAAATTCACCCAGCCGGTCATCGACTATCTGCAATCTATGGGCGTGGACGCCGAGCTGAGCGGACGCAATGATATTCAGGTCGGGGAGCAGAAAATCTCCGGCAACGCCCAATTCTCCACACGCGGACGCATGTTCAGCCACGGCACCCTGATGTTCGATCTGAATCTGGATGATGTCCAGGCTTCCCTGAACGTGAATCCCGAGAAGTTCAAGTCGAAGAGCACCAAGTCCGTGCGCAGCCGGGTCGCCAATATCAAGGAGCTGCTGGGCAATCCTGACATGACGATTGAACAATTCCGCGAGGGGCTGTTGCGTTCGATCTTCGGTATGGAGGCCGCTGAGGTGCCGCAGTACAAGCTGACAATGGACGACTGGGTGCGGATCAATGAAATTTCCAAGGAGCATTACCAGAATTGGGACTGGAACTACGGTCTCTCGCCTAAGAGCAACGTGAAGCACACCCGTAAATTCCCGGCAGGGCTCGTGGATATCCGCATGGACATTGAAGATTCGGTCATCCGGGAGATCAAAATCTACGGCGACTTCTTCGGCGTCGGCGATGTAGCTGATGTGGAGAACGCGCTGCGCGGCAAGCGTTATGAGGAGGCAGAGGTCCGCCAGGCGCTGGCTGATCTCGATCTGAAGCATTACTTCGGCCGCATTGAACCGGAGGACTTCATCGGACTTGTGTTTCTTGAGGAATAGCAGCTGCATGTAAAAGAACCCCGCTAACCTGCCGCGTCCTGCGCAGAGCTAGTGGGGTTCTTTGTCTTCGTATCCTTGCCGGATTCGCCGCTATACAAGCACGAACACATACACAACGAGCGCCAGCGTAAGCATCACGCATACTTTCTCCACCGCGTTGCCCTTCTTGGTGCCGGTGCTCATCAGCTTCAGCCGCAGCTTGAAGGGGATCGGAGGCAACGGGGTGATCCCGCGCTGGGTCAGGGAGTCGGCAAGGAGATGCAGTCCGTAGGACAGGCTCCCGGCAATCCACAGACTGCCGCCGTCATTCATGTCAAGGGAGACGAAGTACAGCAGCGCGCCCCATCCGGCCACGGCATACAGCGTATGCGTGATACCCCGGTGTGGAACTATGGAAGCTACGACCAGCACACAGGCGGCGATATAGTTCCATGGATCATAGGCATCGGCAAAAGCAAACAAGGCCAGCGCAATCAGCAGCATCACCAGATGCCGCAGCCTGCGGCTGGGCAGGAAGGATACGCTGCCGACCAGCAGCGCCAGAGCGATATTCCAGGGCGGCTCCGCTATCCCGGCAAAATAAAGATAAATGCCCGCTCCGATCAGCGCTACCTGCAGAATACGCAGCAAAAACTCCGGCACGGCCTTGCGTACCAGCATGGAATTCGGCTCGTCGATATCGGGCAGCAGTGAGCTGACCACGGCGACGGCAACAGCCGGAAGGGTAACGGCATGCCCTAGCAAGCTCATGGCGGACAGGGTAACCCCGGTGCTGATAACTAAATGGGATTTGCCCATCATGGTGAATCCGCTCCTTAGATGAAAGTATAAATGCTTCTGGATGTCCCGAAATAAGAACAGGTGTGCGGTTACCGAAGTATACCAAGGCTTTCCTTTTTTGTCCAGCTTATATGTAGTTTAGAGGCTCTTCAGGCCCGCGGGGTCAAGGAAGCCATACAGTTTCGGCTTGTCCTGCCCCCTGTTTTAGGATACAATTTGGACAACTCAACTGGCCCTGAAAGGATGACACCCTGTGAATCGCTCCCGAATCGCCGACTTAAGTCTCCTCCTGGTGGCGATGATGTGGGGATGCACGTTTCTGATCGTGCAGTCCGCCGTGCGGGTGCTGCCGCCGCTTGCCTTTAACAGCATCCGGTTTACAGGTGCCGCTGTGCTGCTGGCCTTGATTACCGCTGTCTTTTACCGCCAGGAATGGCGTAAGCTGAGCTTGCGCATGGTGATGCATGCCCTGCTGCTGGGCCTCTTCCTGTTCCTCGGCTACGGCTTCCAGACCATGGGGCTGCTGTACACCACCACTTCTAACACAGGATTTATTACTGGTCTGTCGGTGGTGCTGGTGCCGTTCCTGTCTCTGGCGCTGCTCAAGACGGCCATCTCCAGATATACCTGGCTGAGCGCCGGGCTTGCAGCAGGCGGCTTGTATCTGCTGACCTTTACCGGCTCTGCCTTCTCCCTCAATAAGGGCGATGGCCTGATTCTGCTCTGCGCCGTGGCTTTTGCGCTGCAAATCGCGTATACCGGCAGATACGCACCGCGTTATCCGGCCCTGCCGCTGGCGGCGCTTCAGCTCGGCTTCGTAGGCCTGCTCAGCATCGCTGCCTCCCTCCTCGTGGATGGAAGCGGCCCGCTGCTGCACAGCGGGGAGCTGCTCCGCCAGCCGGAGGTACTCACCGCGCTGCTGATCTCCATCGGCCCGACCAGCGCCTTCGCCTTCTGGATTCAGACGGCCTGCCAGAAATACACCACCCCGTCCCGGGTGGCGATCATCTATGCCATGGAGCCGGTGTTCGCGGCCGTCACCGGCCTGCTCTTCGGCGGAGAGACGCTGGGCGCATCTGCGCTGCTCGGCTGCGGCTGCATTCTGGCCGCCATGCTGCTGGCAGAGCTCAGCCCCGCACCGTCCGGGACCCAGGCGGAGGGCTGAACCGGAATCTGCGAACCCTTTTACCAGACTAATAAGTTCCATTGCTACAGACAGAGAGCCGTGCTTCCGTTCCTCTTCCTATAGAAGTGATAGCGGATAGCCGGACTACAAACCATACTTAGGAGAGAACCCAAATGTACAAATTGATTGCCATTGATATTGACGATACCTTGATTAACGACGACAAGGAAGTGACCCCGGCCACCCAGACCGCGCTGGAGCAGGCTGTAGCCGCAGGCGTTGTGGTTACCCTCGCTACCGGCCGCGCTTATGCTTCCGCCCAGGCGATTGCCCGCCAGACCGGACTGAATGTGCCGATCATCACCTATCAGGGGGCGCTGGTAAAGAACCTGCTTGATGAAGAGGTCCTGTATGAGCGTTATGTGCCGCAGGACGCAGTGCGCAAGCTTTTCCAGTATTGTGTAGAGCATGACCTGCACCTGCAGACTTATATTGACGACAAGCTGTACGCCCGCGAAGAGAACCAGAAGCTGATTGACTATTCCACTCTGAACGGAACGCAGTACTACATTGAGCCGGACTGGGAAGCCAAGCTGGTTCCGCAAAAAACACCAAAAATGCTCATTATCGATGATCCCGATTTCCTCGATGAGCTGTCTCCGATCCTGCGCAGCCTGCTCGGCGATTCGGTTCATATCACGAAGTCCAAGCCGCATTTCCTGGAGATCATGCATCATGAAGGCACCAAAGGCCTGGCCCTGGAATTCCTGGCTGCACACTTTGGCTGCGAGCTGTCCGAGACGATGGCTGTCGGCGATTCCTGGAATGATCATGAGATGCTTGAAGCTGCGGGTCTCGGTGTGGCGATGGCGAATGCCATTCCTGCACTTAAGGAAATCGCTGATTTCATTACACTCAGCAACAATGAGGACGGCGTGAAATACGCCATTGATAAGTTCATTCTTAACACAGTCCAAGAAGCATAAGCTGCTGTAATAACAGCGGAGTATAACACCCAAAAGGGTGGTACCCCGCAGGTTCATGGTACGAACTGCGGTGCGCCACCCTTTTATCCTAATATAGAGAGGAATATCCTTCATGGAAGAGATATCAAATGAGGAACAACTGCAATCCATAGCCTCGATGCAATCGACCATCCGTAAGCTTGAGAGCGCCCTAACTCAGATGACAAGCAGCGGCTCCAATACGACTCTGGTCCAGAAACGCTTGAATGCCATGCAGATCGGGTTAGCTGTTCTGGACAACGTCTGGAATCAGAAGCCGCTCTCTTATACCCCTGCCGAGCTGGCAGAAGCCCGCCATGTTCTGCTCGGGTTAACCCCATCCGTAGAATCCAGTTATGCCAAGTCTAAGGCCGGCAGCCCGCAGCGGACGCTTCTTGAAAGAAGACTCCAGGCGCTGGGACAGGTGATCCAGGCCATGGACAGTTTTTAGCAGGCTAGACTATAGGGGCTAACAATTCCTCTTCCGCCTCCTGCTCCAGCTGTGAATGATACAGATCCGAGTACCGTCCCTCAGCCGCAAGCAGCTCCTCATGTCCGCCCCGCTCTACAATCTCTCCGTTCTCCATCACCAGTATGACATCGGCATTCTGGATCGTTGAGAGCCGATGGGCGATCACAAGCGTTGTCTTATCGTTCATGAGCTTACGGATCGCCTGCTGGACCATTCGCTCCGACTCATTGTCGAGAGCAGCCGTAGCTTCATCCAGCAGCAGAATCGGCGCATTTTTGAGCATCGCTCTGGCAATGGACAGCCGCTGTCTCTGGCCGCCGGACAACCGGGAGCCATGCTCACCGATATCCGTGTGTATGCCTTCCGGCAGCTCCATCACGAACTCATACGCATTCGCCTGCCGCAGCGCCTCAACAATCTCTTCATCTGACGCACCAGGCTTGCCGCTCTCGATATTGTCCCGGATACTCCCGGAATACAGGCCCGACTCCTGAGGTACATAGGCGAAGTAGCTCCGCAGCTCTGCAAGCGGTATTCCGCTGATCGGACGGCCGTTGATCGCAGCCTCACCCGCATCTGTCTGATAGAAACCAAGCAGCAGCTTGAACAGAGTAGATTTCCCGCCGCCGCTCGGACCTACTACGGCCATTTGTTGTCCGCATCTTAGCTCCAGACTGACCTTGTTCAGGCTCTGCTTCTCACTTCCCGGATAGCTAAATGATACCTCTGCAAGCCGAAGCTCCCCGAATCCCGGCAGCTCCGCCCGGACTTCTGGCAGCACCTCAACCTCCGCAGGCGCATCCATCACCTCGAAGATCCGCTCCGCTGCACCCAGCGACTGCTGCATGGAAGCGACCAGGCCCGGCAGGGACGAGAACGGACCCACCAGATAGTTCATCAGCTGAATGAAGGCGATCATCGCCCCGACCTCAAGTCTTCCATTCGCCACGAACCACCCGGCAATCACCAGCGCCAGCAGGAAGGTCAGATTCCCCAGCAAGGAGGAGATCGCTCCGGTTGCGCCTTCGATTCTTGCTTTCTTTTTCTCCCCTGAGGCAATATCCTCACTGTAGCCCACATATTGCTTCTGCAGCCTGCGCTCCATGGAGAAGGCCTTGAACACCATACTGCTGCCCAGAATATCGTTCAGAAAAGCCGTCGTCCGGCTCATACTTTCCTGCACCCGCACACTGTTGATGCGCATCGCATTGCCGAAGATTTTACCGGTCAGGAACAGCAGCGGCCCGATGGACAGGCAGATCAGCGCCAGCAGCCAGTTAATATAGAGCAGATAACCGAAGGAGGCTACCGCCAGCAGCGGGTTGCGCAGCAGATCCAGCATCACCTGCCCGCAGGCTTCCCCCACCGACTGATTGTCATTCGTGAACCGGGACAACAAATCACCCGAATGATTGCGGTCGAAATAAGACTGCGGCAAGGCCAGCGTATGTCCCATCATATCCTGGCGCAGCTCATTTCTGATTTTGGCCGATACATTGGTCTTGAGATACGCACTGACGAAGGTATTCAATCCCGTAACCAGCAAGAAAAGAATCCCGAACCAGGTAAGCCCCTTGAACGCCTCCACATCCAGCCGGACCGCCGCATCCGTAATCCGGGCCAGGAACCAGGCCATCGTAAGATCGAGCACAATACTGAACAACGTCACCAAGAGCAATACAGCATAAATTAGCTTATGCCTAAGCATGTATGTACTTAATCTGGTAAAAGCGCCTTTCTTCTTCACATCATCAGCTCCTCTTTAGAATTCAGCACCCCGCACCTTGGCATATACCTTGCTGTCATGGAGCTCCCCGTCCGACTCACGGGTGCTTTTGCGCAAAATACCATCCAGTGTAAATCCGGCACGCTCCGCGACAGCCGCGCTTCTCCCGTTAAGGGCACTGCACCGGATTTCAATCCGGCTTGCTCCAAGTTCTCTGATTGCAAAATCTGTAATTCCGTTCACCGCTTCCGTCATGTATCCCTTGCCCGAGCAAGAGCTTCTGATCCAGTACCCTATTTCGAATTGGCGGCAATCCCAATCCACATGATGCAGACCTATATTGCCCACGAATCTGCCGTCCTCCTTACGGAAAACCTCCATATTCAAAGTGGTGCGTTTCAGATAGGCTACTTGCGATTCACGGACGTATTGCTCCGTTTCCTCCACAGCCGGCATACTCTGGGCAAAGGGCATCCACGGCTTCAGCTCATCCAGACTCTCCCGGATGGCTTCATTCATTTCCTTACCGTCTCCAGGCCGCAAAGCACGGACAAGCAGCCGCTCTGTCTCAAAGCTCTCTGGAATATCTAGCATAATCGGAATGAAATCATTACTCATATTCATAAACCTCCACGATGATCGATTGATTGGATTATGGAACATCGTTATAGTATAGTGCCTCCTTCTCTTTTTGAAAATAAAGAAATAAACACATCATATACATAAAACTGGAAGAGGGGCTCGTGGTGGGCCCACTCTCTGCGGCTCCGATGTCTCTAGTTTACTAGACCCCAGGTAAGGGACCCAGCGGCGGGGGGCTGATTCCCATGTCGGTCTTGGGGCTGAAAAGCATAATAAAAACTCCCCATACAGCAGCAGTAATCAAACCTGTCTGCTCTATGAGGAGCGTATTTCGGCTTTATTTCTCCCAAAGCTCAACCAGCCGCCCGTCAGGGTCTGTAATCCAAACAAATTGTCCGAATTCGCTACTCTCTTTGTTCTTGGCAAGCGGTACGCCTATCTGCTCCAGATGCTTGATAACCTCGTCCAGATCATGAACCTGGAAATTCAACATCACCTGTTGCTCTGCCGGGAAATAAGGATCATGCTCACTGAAGAAGGACAAGACCGTCTCATTGCCTGACCCGGGTCTGATTACAGTCCCGTTCCAACTGTCGATTTCAAGCTTCAGTGCCTCACTGTACCATTTCTTCACCGCTTCAAGATTTCCGGTCCTCCAGAAGATACCTCCGAAACCTTTGATCATCACAACCAGCTCCTCTCGGCACTCCAACTCACTAATTCAAATTGCACACATCCTAAGTGACATCACACAACTCCCGCACTACTATGCTGCTTAGAACTCCTCCCGGTACAGCGGAAGCCTCATCCCCGTCACAGCAAGCGTAACCTTCTCAGGCAGAATATAATCCTTGTCCAGATTGATGTCATGCGACATATGTGTGTAGACCGCATGGCGCGGCTGAACGGTCTCCAGCAGGTCGGCGGCTTCGGTCATATCATACACAGAGCGGGTGGACAATTCAGCTGCCTCGTAATAAAAGCTGGTTCCCAGCACCAGCAGGTCCGCTCCATGCATACGCCTGGTTTCCTCCGTGGTCAGAGAGATCGAGTCCGGGCAGTACACCCAGACATAGTCCTCCTTCTCCAGCCGGTAGGCGTAGGAATAACCATTCTTGCCATGGTTGACCCGCCAAGTCGAAATCTGCCAGCCGTCCAATGTGATGCCGTCATCGCAAGGAATCATGTCGATATGTCCGGTGAGCCACGGGTATTGCCGCTGAATGACAGGAATAACCTCTGCCGGAGCGTACAGCTCGCCCCGGAAGCCCATCCAGCGGCAGCTGTCGGCCCACTCCGGCAGCCCGCCGATATGATCGAAATGCGCATGTGTCACGAGCAGACGCTTCATGGTACGGTGTCCCTGCAGCTCCATCTGCCGCCGCCAGTCCGGTCCGCAGTCGATCGCCAGGAAGCCGCTGCCGTTATCTATAAGCACAGAAGAACGCAGGCGGTTGTTGCGCCCGGTGATTCTCGCTTCCGTGCAGGTCTCACAATCACAGTAGACCCGGGGTACG
The DNA here is from genome assembly GCF_038051945.1 of Paenibacillus sp. FSL H3-0469. Taxonomy (NCBI): domain Bacteria; kingdom Bacillati; phylum Bacillota; class Bacilli; order Caryophanales; family Paenibacillaceae; genus Paenibacillus; species Paenibacillus sp. FSL H3-0469. Next base: position 6,053,984 of record NZ_CP150302.1, on the reverse strand, counting down.
CCCATGGCATCCCCTGTTCCGAGGAACACTAATGTATCCATATGCCCGCCCACCTCATCGTCTTTTTCTCGAATATCTGTCAGTTTATTATAGAACAGGAGCCGGTCCTTTGCACACTGGCCCATAAGAACGGCAAAGAGCTGTCCTTCAGCCTCATCCGGCCGGAGAACAGCTCTCATTATCCCTCGCACTGCACCTAAGCACATGTCTGCTAATCGCACTCTGCTCCATCTATCAGCCTAGCCAGTCTAGATCCCGGCCAGCACCTGATACCATATGCCCCGCTTGGAGTATAACGTGGTGCGGACTTCCTCCCAGCCGCCAAGATAGCTGATGTCGAACAGTCCGGCAGGAACCGGATACTGGCTCTCATGTGCCGCGTAGACTTGCTGGTTCACGGGACGGAAGCCGAACTTGGCGAATATCTCCTGTGCCTCAGGCGTTGTCAGATAATCGACCAGCGCTTCTGCGGCTGCACGGGTACCATGCTTATCCGCATACTTATCCACCACGGCCGCAGGATTCTCGATCAGGATCGTATTCTTCGGGATGACCACCTCATACTTCACACCCTCGGCAATCCGCGCCAGCAGCTCATTCTCATAAGTGACGATTACATCGCCCACCCCGTACTCGAAGGCAGCCATCGAGGCCCGCCCGCTTTTATCCAGAGATTCGACGTTTCGGTGTATGCTCTCCAGAAAAGCCTTGGCCGCCGCAGGGTCCTTCGCCCCCTCCTGCTCCTCCGAACGCTTCAAGCCAGCCCCGTAGATTGCGTTGATGTCCCACTGGGCACCGCCGGAGGTCTTCGGATTAGGGTAGAGCACCTTCACCCCCGGCTTCGCCAGATCGGCAAAACCATGAATCCCCTTCGGATTGCCCTCCCGCGTTCCCAGAGCCACAACCGACCGCGTCACCATGCCCGCCTCACCGCCGCGCTGCTTCCAGTCCTTCTCCACCAGACCGGCCTTGACCAGCTTCCCGACATCGCCTTCCATGGCAAGCAGCGTGACATCCGCCTCGAAACCGCCGGCAATCGCCCGCGCCTGGGTACCGGAAGCCTCATAGGACTGCTGGAATACGATCGATTGACCGGTATCCGCCTTCCACTTCTCCGCGAACCCGGGGAGAATCTCGCCCATGGCATCCTTCACCACGCTATAGGCACCCACCACAAGCGTCAGATCTCCCTGCGGAGGCGCACCTGCCTCTCCCGCAGCCTGCTGCTCATTCCCGCAACCGGCAGCGGTCAGGGCGAACACCGCCAGCAGTAAGACCGTCAGCCATCCGTGCAGTTGTCTGCTCCTTCTGATAAGCCTCATACCGGCGACACATCCCACATCATTTATTTTTTAGATAAATACAGGCATCGGATCTTTCTTCAGTCCATTCTCCTGAATCCAGCTCCGCTCCTCATTGAACAGGTAAGCGCGGTGTACCAGCACGGATATCTCCTGGCCCGGAGTCAGCGTTTCTTTCTCCAGGGAGCGGTAGGTGACCAGCTTATGTCCCTTTACCTCAACCTCCACGAGCCATTCACTTCCGCGAAAATGCAGATGCTTGACCGTACCCTGCTCCGTGGCCGAAGCCATTTTGAATTCATGCAGGTAGCCTACCTCAATGTACTCGGGACGGATCAGCGCCTTGGTCGGCTTACCGTCGCCTGCGCCCTCGAAGCCCTTCAGCTCGGAGGCACTCTCGATCAGCGTAGATTCCCCGATGAAGGTGGCCACAAACGGTGTCTTCGGCTCTTTATAGATATCCCAAGGCGTACCCTTCTGCTCCAGCCGCCCCTGATTAATGATCATAATCTCATCCGCCACTTCAATCGCCTCATCCTGATCGTGGGTAACGAAGATGGAGGTGATCCCGACACGTTCGATCAGCTCCCGCAGCCAGGAACGCAGCTCCTGGCGGATCTTCGCATCAATCGCGGCGAACGGCTCATCCAGCAGCAGCAGCTGCGGCTCAGGGGCCAGCGCCCGGGCAAAAGCCACCCGCTGGCGCTGCCCCCCGGACAGCTGATGCGGATACCGGTTCTCGAAGCCCTTCAGTCCAGTCAGTTCCACCAGCTCGGTGACACGGTCACGGATGACAGACTTACTGGCTTTCTTGACTTTCAGGCCAAAGGCGATATTCTCGAACACCGTCATATGCTTGAACAGCGCATAATTCTGGAAGACAAAGCCGATCTCACGCTCCTGCGGCGGAAGATGGTTCACCGCCCGGCCGTGGAAAATAATCTCGCCGCTGTCCGGCGTCTCAAGTCCTGCAAGCATCCGCAGGATCGAGGTTTTGCCGCCGCCGCTTGGGCCGAGCAGCCCGATCAGATGGCCTTTGGTAATGCCGAAATGGACATCCTTCACCGCATGAAAATCGCCAAAATGCTTATCGAGTCCCCGGACCTCTACATGCATAATCAGTGCCCTCCCTTTCTTCTCTTGCTCCATTCCATAAGCAGCAGCAGTCCTGCGGAGAATGCGGCCAGCACCAGTGCTATCCCGCCCGCAGCCGTAACATTGAAATTCTCGACATCCTGATAGACCAGTGTGGTAGCCGTCTGGGTCCGGTTCATAATATTACCTGAGACGACAAGCACCGCACCGAACTCTCCCAGCGAGCGGGCCACCGTCAGAATCACTCCATAGATAACCGCCCAGCGGATAGACGGCCAGGTCACCTTCCAGAAGGTCGTCCAGCCATAGGCGCCAAGTGTAGACGCAGCCTCCTCCTGCTGGGAGCCGATCTCTTGCAGCACCGGCATCACCTCGCGCACCATCAGCGGGAACGTAACGAACAGCGTAGCAATCACCATTCCCGGAAAAGCATACACAATCTTCACTCCGATTTGTTCAAACAACGCACCCAGCGCACTGTCTGGTCCGAGCAGCAGAACGATCATCAGCCCGCCGATAACCGGCGATACCGCATAAGGCAGATCCACGATACTGTTCAGCAGGCTTTTGAGACGCCTCCCCAGCCAGTTCGCCCGCACCAGATACAGGGCCGTCATAATGCCAAACAGCGTATTCAGCAGCGTCACTACCCCCACAACGTATCCGGTCATCAGCAGCGCATGCAGCGCCTCGGGCCGGGTCAGGGCGTTCCAGAAGCCGCTCCAGCCTTCGCTGAAGGCCCCCATTGTCATCCTGCCAAGCGGAGCTGCGATTAGAATGAAGAACACGAGATAGGTCAGTCCAATCCACAATCTTCTCATGATCTTCTCCCCCGCATCTGCATAAGGCTGATCAGCCAGAGAATCAGGAAGGATAAGGTCAACAGAATAATCGACACCGCGGCGGCTCCCGCCGGATTATCACTTTCGACCTCTCCGAAAATATAAACAGAAGACACCAGCGTGCGCCCCGGAATATTGCCTGCCACGAGGACAACCGCACCGAATTCAGCGAGCGCCCGCGAGAAGGCCAGCATCCCGCCGCCGATCATGCCAGGTGCCATTGACGGAAGAATGATCTGAAAGAAGACCCGGCTTGGCTTTGCTCCCATCGTATAGGCTGCCTCTTCTTCCGAAGCATCCAGCTCCTCCAGCAGCGGCTGTACTGCCCGGATGACAAAGGGGAATGTGACGAATACCATGGCAATTACAATGGCAGGCTGGTGGAAAACAATCGTGAAGCCCAGGGATTCCGCAAGGCCCCCGATCAGGCTTCCCGGACCCAGCAGCAGCAGAATCATCAGTCCGCCAACCGCAGTAGGCAGAGCAAACGGGAGATCGACAAGGCTGTTCAGCAGCGCCCTGCCCCGGAACTTATAACGGATAAGGACCCAGGCGATCATCGTGCCCAGCAGCACATTCGTAAGAGCCGCAATGACCGCCAGCTTGAGTGTTAACAGGACCGACTTCCAGGCAATTGGATCGCTTACACTTTCAGTGAAGCTTCCGAGCCCGGATGAGAATGAATTGTAATAGACCCCAAGGATCGGCAGCACAATCAGTATGACAAAATACAGTACAACCGTTGATCTAAATCCCCAGGTCCAGCCCTTGTGCCTGATCAGCGAATTCAATGGTCAACCTCCCACCTCCGGATAACCGGTCGGTATACTCGACTTTAAGGTTTGATTATTCCTATTAATATACTTGGTTTAAAGTTATCCCTACTTTACCAAATACCGCTTGCTGCCGTCAATTACTTTGTTAGTTTTTGGGTTAAAGTATAAGTAGCACTTGTTGCATTCAAATCAGAGAGGGGCTGTTCATGATGCTGCATACTATGGAGATCACCACCAGCAAACGGGATGAAATGCGGGATATTACCCGCGAGGTTCAGGCTTATGTGAAGAATAGCGGGGTACTTAACGGACTGCTGATTGTCTATTGCCCGCACACCACCGCAGGGATTGCGATTAATGAGAACGCCGATCCTGATGTGAAGCGTGATGTGTTGATGCGTCTGGATGAGGTCTATCCTTGGGAGCATCCCAAATACCGCCATGCGGAGGGCAATACGGCTTCCCACCTGAAGTCCATTACGGCCGGTCCTTCGCAGACTCTTATAATTCATGAAGGGGCTGTGCTGCTGGGCCGCTGGCAGGGCATCTATTTTTGCGAGTTCGACGGTCCAAGGCAACGCCAGTGTCACCTCAAAATTATGGAAGGCTAGCACTGCCTGCCCTTGTAGAAGAGCAGCAACGCATGAACCGCGAAGCTGCTCTCTATACAATTTATAGTTCCTGAAACACTTTCACCATGCAAAGTTATACCAATGCAACGCTCTAAAGTACGAGCTGTTAAAAAAAACAGCTTATTATAAACTGCGGCTTAATACCTTGACATGTGTCAGGGCAGCTTGCTTCACATCTTCGAACAACACTTTATCCTGAATATAATACGAAATGAATCCGTGAGCAGATAAGAATAAGGTCAGCGGCACCTTCTGCCAGTCCTCCGATACATATCCCTCTTCCTTCATATGACGGCGGACAATACTTGCGAATAACTCGAAACACCGGCCCTGCTCTGCCCGGCAATACGCCAGCAGCTCTTCGTCGCGGATCATGAACATGATCTCATACTGATACGGATGATCCAGCCCGAACCGGATGAACTCCATAATCAGCTGCTCCACCCGGGTCATTCCCTCTTCAGGCGGAGTGGTCATAGCCTCATTCAGCAGCGAAGCCACATGATTGAAATCCTCAACTACAATGGCGTAGAAAAGTTCGGCCTTCTCTTTGAAATGGTAATACAGGGAGCCGTGGCTGTAACCCAGGTGCTGGCCAATGCTGCGCATCGAAATGGCACGGTACCCTTTGGTGATGAAAAGATGCCTCGCCGCCTCCAGAATTCTTTCTCTCGACAACTCCTGTTCCACTGCTCTTCTTGCCATAATCTATTCCCCTTCGCTGTAGTAAAGCCGCCGCCCTTCCGTAACGAGGGATTGCCCCTCCGTAAGATCGGTTATCCATGCGATAAATGCGTCACCTTCATCATTGCGCGGAAGACACAGCAGTGTAACTTTATCCGTAAACAAAGTTTCTCCGGTCTGGATATTCCGGCTCCGCAGTGCATTCTCCACCTTGCCCAGCCAAGTGTACTCGATTTCCACGAATACCTCCCGTCTCAGCACACGTGTAATGACCTCTCCGGCCTCAAGCGCCAGTACAGCGCCATCGGTATAGGCCCGGATCAGCCCGCCTGCACCCAGCATAATGCCTCCGAAATAACGGGTAACTACAATAGCGACATTCTTCACCTGTTGGCTGCGGATTACTTCCAAAATCGGTTTCCCGGCCGTTCCACTCGGTTCCCCGTCATCCGACTGTCTCTGGATCTCATCCCTCTCCCCGATCATATAAGCAGAGCAGTTATGCGTAGCATTCCAGTGCTGCTTCTTGATCGAATCGATAAATTGCACAGCTTCTTCCTCGTTCTCCACCGGCATAACATGCCCGATGAAGCGTGATTTACGGATTACGACCTCCAGCGAGCCGGGGGTACGCACCGTCCGGTATTGTTCCAGCATTGTTGTCCATTCCTTACTCTACATGTGATGACTTGATATATATTAGGAGCAGCCCTGGTAGTGGTTACCTATGGACTGCTCCCTGATGACTTATCTTACTATGAATGATCTGCGGCTAGAGTGGGACTATTCGGTAAGTCTGGCTTCCAGCTCTGCCTTTTCTTTCTCGTAGCCTGGTTTGCCCAGCAGTGCGAACATGTTCTTCTTGTAGGCTTCAACACCCGGCTGGTCGAACGGATTCACACCCAGCAGGTATCCGCTGATCCCGCAAGCCTTCTCGAAGAAGTACACCAGATAGCCGAAAGTATAAGGCGTCTGGTCAGGAATCGTAACGATCAGGTTCGGCACCTGTCCGTCGGTATGCGCGAGCATAGTTCCCTGGAACGCCTTCTTATTCACGAAGTCCATCGTCTGGCCGGTCAGGAAGTTAAGGCCGTCCAGATCGTCCGGATCATTCTCGATCGTTACATGGTGCTGTACCTTCTCCACTTGAATAACCGTCTCGAAGATGTTGCGGTTACCCTCCTGAATGAATTGGCCCATGGAGTGCAGGTCCGTCGAGAAGTCCACCGAGGACGGATAGATTCCCTTGAAGTCCTTACCTTCGCTTTCGCCGTACAGCTGCTTCCACCATTCAGAGACAAAGTGCAGGGACGGCTCGTAGTTCACGAGGATTTCTGTCGTCTTGCCTTTGCGGTAGAGCGCGTTACGTACTGCAGCATATTGATAGCTCTGGTTCGTAGCCACATCGGGATTGTTGAACTCATCGGCTGCGGCTGCGGCCCCCTGCATCATTTCTTCAATGTTAATTCCCGCTACGGCGATAGGCAGAAGGCCTACCGGTGTCAATACGGAGTAACGTCCGCCTACATCATCCGGGATAATGAACGACTCATAGCCTTCTTCGTTAGCCAGCTTCTTGAGTGCGCCTTTCTCCTTGTCTGTTGTAGCGTAGATCCGTTTGCGTGCTTCTTCCTTGCCGTATTTCTTCTCCAGTGCTGCACGGAAGATACGGAAGGCAATGGCAGGCTCGGTAGTTGTACCGGATTTGGAGATTACGTTCACGGAGAAGTCTTTGCCTTCTACCAGGTCAAGCAGATGCGTGATATAGGTAGAGCTGATGTTATTACCGGCAAAATAAACCTCCGGTGTCTTGCGCTTGTCCTTGGACAGGTTATTGTAGAAAGAATGCGACAGCGCCTCAATAGCTGCGCGTGCTCCCAGATAAGAGCCGCCGATCCCGATCACGATCAATACTTCGGAATCACTCTGGATCTTCTTGGCCGCCTGCTGAATGCGGGCGAATTCTTCCTTGTCATACGCTGTAGGGAGATCGATCCAGCCCAGGTAATCGGAGCCGGCTCCGCTCTTGTTATGCAATTGTTCGTGGGCCAGCTTCACCGGAGCGGCGAAGTAGTCGATCTCGGTCTGGCTGAAGAAGGAAAGGGCTTTGGTGTAGTCAAAATTAATCTTCTTGGACATCGGTAATGGTAGCCTCCTGTTTATCTCTTTAGATTTGACACCGTGTGTTGCAACATTATAATCTAGAATACTTTAATTTGCCTTGACTGGCAAGGTCTTAAGGCATATCCCCGGCTTTCCGAACCCTGTTTATGAAAAAAACACTGAAAGCGGTTACCAAGCAGACAAGCATACCTGTTCTGTGGAACATGCTGTAACCTTCTGATAGAATGAAGGCAAACTTAGTTTCTATAATATGATCTCAGGAGAGCAAAGGTGGAATTGAAATGAAGCACATCGGCTTTATCGGACTCGGAACAATGGGAGCACCTATGGCGTCGAACCTGCTGCGAAGCGGCTTTGAGGTTACGGTGTACAACCGTACAGCAGCGAAATGCAAACCTCTGGAACAGGAAGGCGCGAAAACAGCCGCCACACCGCAGGCAGCAGCGGAAGGCAAGGATGTTATTATCACCATGATCAGCAACGATGATTCGATCCGTGAAGTCTTCTACGGTGACGATGGTATTCTCGCTACCCTTCAGCCGGGAACAACTGTGGTTGATTCCAGCACCATCTCCCCCGGCCTTGCAAAAGAGATCGCCGCTGAAGTTGAAGCGCGGGGCGGCAGCTTCCTTGATGCCCCTGTAACCGGCAGCAAGCCGGCAGCTATCGACGGCACACTGGTCTTCATGGTCGGCGGACATGCCGAAGTGATTGAGAAGCACCGGGATCTCTTCGACTCCATGGGCCGCCTGCTGCTTCATATGGGCGCTAACGGCAGCGGCGCTGTAGCCAAGCTGGCTCACAATGCCATGGTCGGCATTCACAATGTCGCGCTCGCCGAGGGCTTCTCCATCGCTGTGAAGTCCGGGGTGCCCGCAGACAAGTTCCTGGAGCTGGTGAAGAATGGTTCGGCCGGCAGCAAGCAGGCCGAGCTGAAGGGCCAGAAGATCATTGATGGCGACTTCAGCAACCAATTCTCACTCGCCCTGATGCTTAAGGATCTCAAGCTGGCATCCTCGCTCAGTGATTCCACCGGCGTCCCTTCCCCTATGCTCGGCGTAGCCAAGAGCATGTTCCAGGCAGGCTTCAACCACGGCTATGGCGACGAGGACCTGTCCGCGGTGGTCAAATCCTACGAGGACTGGATCGGGAAGAAGATCGGAGAAGGTAACTAATCTAACGGCGGCTTTTCCAGAATCTGTTTATGATGGTGTTACACACTATTGTAAACAGAGGAGGAAATTTCAATGCTGACCTTTGAACTCGCCCGGCCACAAGATGCGGCCATGTTGGCGGATGTACAAAAAAGAACCTTCGACGATGATGCCCGCCGTTATCAGGATAAAGAAGAGGATGGCCCTCCAGGCTATGATTCGGTGTCTTGGCAGATCGGGCAAATGCAGCAGAGCCATTATTACAAGCTCCTGAAAGATGGTGAAATTGTCGGCGGGATGATAATTTTCCCTTCTTCTTCAGAAGAGGAATGTCATCTGGGCCGCATCTTTATCGATCCGCTCTGCCAGAATCAAGGCTTCGGACATGAGGCTTTGCATTTCTTATTTGTACAGTACCCTGCTGCCAAGCGCTGGACGCTGGATACACCCTCGTGGGCCGTCCGCAATCATCACTTCTATGAGAAGCACGGATTCATTCGTACCGGAGAAATCTATGATGCGGAGAGCAGCCAGAGCATCTGGGAATATGAGCGGACACATCCGCTGACATAGTCTGGCCGTTTAGAGCAAAATTAGCCTATCGGGTGAACCACCCGATATTTTATGCCGCACCTAAGAATGTATTCGGTTTTCCGCATACATTTGGACCATGTGCCGACGCCTAGCCTATTGTGTTCGGTTTTCCGCATACATTCTGCCCGCATCCCATCGAAAAGGTGCCCTGGAATTCCAGGGCACCTTTCTTTGCATTCATGGCAAGGCCGCCTAATTAGGGCGAAAACGCAAAAATACCGGTGATTTCATCACCGGTATGAGAAGTTTATTTTACAGTACATATACAAAAAAACATACGTTTTCCTTGCGTTAACTATAAAATTAATATAGCACAGAAATGTCAACATAACAAGCATTTTTATGGAAAATGAAGAAAATAAATGATTCTCCCACTGTTAGCCGGGCAGCAAGGATCAAGAAGGCGTCCGACGCAGCTGTCCCCCTCTCCTCCCCTGATGATATGATCTTCTGCACGAAGGAGGCGACTGACATGCAAATCAGACTAAGAGATATCCGCAAAAGCTTCAAGGTGTACAAACGGCCCGAAGGAAAATGGGGACTGCTGAGAGGAGCGTTCATGCGGAATGTGACCCGGGTGGACGCGCTCGGCGGCATCAGCTTTGATATTGAAGAGGGTGAATTGGTAGGTTACATTGGCCCGAACGGTGCCGGCAAATCCACCTCCGTCAAGGTAATGAGCGGCATCCTGACACCCGATAGCGGAGAATGCACTATCTTGGGCAAGATTCCATGGAAGCACCGCGTAGAGCATGTGTCCAAGATCGGCGTCGTATTTGGCCAGCGCTCACAGTTATGGTGGGATGTTCCTGTGGCAGACTCTTTTGATGTGCTGAAGGATATTTATGCGATCCCCCCAGGCGACTACCGCTTAAGACTATCCGAGTTATCGGCAACACTTGATGTGGAAGCGCTCTTAAGGACCCCGGTGAGGCAGCTTTCGCTCGGGCAGCGGATGCGCTGTGAGCTGGTAGCGGCACTGCTGCACCGGCCGAAGCTTCTCTTTTTGGATGAGCCAACCATCGGACTCGATGCGGTATCTAAGCTGGCGCTGCGCAATTTTTTGAAGGAAGAGAACCGGAAGTACGGGATTACGATGCTGCTGACCACACATGATATGGACGATATTGAGGCATTATGCCAGCGGGTCATGGTGATCGGGCATGGCCAACTGCTCTATGACGGGCAGCTCTCAGGTCTACAGCAGAAATATGCACCGGAGGTCGTCATGAAAGTGAACACGGATGCGATGATTGCGGCTATGTACAATGACTTGGCTTTGGGCTAAAGCCATCAGGAGGTGCACAATGAACTTTAGAAATACATGCCGGGCCTGCAGCTCCCTCTTCCGAATCCGCATGGCAGAAGGGCTCCAGTACCGGGTATCCGCCATATCGGGCACGATGGTCAGTGTGTTCTGGGCGCTTATAGAATGTGTGCTGTTCACCGTGTTCTATACATACAGCGACAATGGCTCCTGGAACAATAACGGACTCAGTCTTCCTCAGGCCATATCCTATGTCTGGCTGGCCCAGGGACTGTTTGTACTCCAGAGTATGAACATCGACAGTGAAATTATGGGCAAAATCAACAACGGTGACGTCGGTATCGAGCTGTGCCGGCCCATGAACCTGTACACCCACTGGTTTGTCAAAAGCTCGGCCGGCAAGCTCGGCACCAGTTGGATCAGGGGACTGGCTACCGTAATGGCCGGGCTCCTGATGCCTGCCGGATATGCCCTAGGCGGACCCGCCTCCCTGCTTGCACTATTCTATTTCCTTCTGTCGGCAGTTATGGCGTTTGTACTGTGCTCGTCCTTCGCTATGCTTGTGACTGCGATCCGGCTGAATATCACTTGGGGGGACGGACCGACCTATATGCTTCTACTGCTAAGCGGCATATTGTCCGGCACCTATCTTCCCCTGCGTCTCTGGCCTGATTTCATGCAGACCTTCCTGTACCTGCAGCCGTTTGGCGGATTTGCCGACATCCCTCTGCAGCTCTATATAGGAAGCGTGGCTCCTGCCGCCGCATTGCCCGGCATCGGCTTACAGCTCCTCTGGAGCCTTATCTTTATCGCAGCGGGCCGGATGATCATGAAACGCAGACTGCACAGCATTATCGTCCAGGGAGGGTGAGTAACGTATGCTTGCTGAAGGTAAAATTTATTGCAAATACTTGCGGATGCATCTGCTGTCCGGCATGGAATATAAGGGCTGGTGGCTGATGCTGATTCAGGTGCTTACTGTAGTAGTCACTGATCCCATCGCCACCGTCTTGTTGTTTTCCCGCTTTGGTAATGTGGGCGAATGGACTGTGGCCCATATCATTCTGGTCTACTCGCTGGCGGTTGCCTCCTTCGGACTTGCCGAGAGTCTATGCCGTGGTTTTGATTATTTCCCTTGGCATCTGCTGCGCTCCGGCGATTTCGACCGGCTGCTGCTCCGCCCGCGGTCCCTGTTCGTCCAAGTGGCAGCCTCCAGATTCCATCTGCACCGGCTGGTCCGGCCGTTTACAGGGATCTGTGCGGCGGGCTGGGCGCTGGGACAGCTCGGCGTTCCCCTGACGCCCGGCAGACTCGGCATTCTGGCGATGGCGCTGGCCGGAGGCTGCCTGATGTACTGCGGAGTGTTCGTACTGACCTCCGGGCTTGCTTTTTTCACTATCAAAGGGCTTGACTGGATCTTTCTGCTGACCAACGCCAGCTACCAGATTACCCGCTGCCCGGAGCCTTATATGCCGCGGATGCTAAAATCCGTGTTCAGCTTTGTGCTCCCCATGCTGTTCATCAGCTTCTATCCGGCGGCCACCGTCTGCGGCTGGGATTATCCCCGCTGGCTGGGCTTCCTCTCACTTCCCTCTGGAGCTGCCTTTCTCGGAGTGTCTCTGCTGGTCTGGCGCATAGGAGTGAGGCATTACAAAAGCACGGGGAGCTGACAAAATAAAAATGCAAAAAAAGCACCCATTGCGTGAACGCCCAGGCACAGCCGGATTTATCAGCTGTGCCTGGGCGTTGCAGTAACGCACTGGTGAAGGATTACAATGTCCCCTCAGCAGCCTCAGGCTGCTCTTCCCCGGTTAGTCCACTATCTGTTGACGGAACGGATTCCGCTGCCTTTTCAGGCCAGCTAATCGTTACTTTACGCCCGTCAATCCACCAGTTCCCGCCCGGAGCAGAAGCCCTTAGCCAGGTCCCATATCTTCCCGATACCGCTACAGTCTGCGGATCGAGGAAGGTCACTTTCGGTGAGTAAGCATCCGGGTATTGATACGCCGGTATACGATTGCTCCAGCTGGCATTCGCCGAGATCTCCTCAATCACAGCGAGCTTTCCGGGAGATGGATGAATCCAGCCCAGCCCCTCCGCTGCCTGAACTTGATACCAGTCACCCTTTTGGGCAATAACATGAAGCTGTTGCGGTAGAACACGTGTACCTCCAGTTGAAGTCCCTATCTTCGCGTACAGTTCCGTTTCAGCCAGCAGACTCATAGATTTTTGAAGATACTGTGCCTTCTGCCTAGTCAGCCACAATGAATAGGTTTGCTCGGCAGAATATAAGCCAACCCCCTTATTCTCGGACCAGATGCCGCTGAACTGTTTCAAGGGAACGCTGCCCTCCCCCGCATAGCTTGCAATCTCAATGGTGAACCCCGGGCGGCGGTACTCCTGGATGAACCAATCCTTATATCCGCCACCCGAAGGATTCTTCTCAGGAGCAACGAGAGAATATCCGGTAAGACCGGCAAGTGATCTGGCTATCGCCTTGTCCCGGTTCAGACTGCTACTAATCGTATTGAAGTGCCAAAAAATAATCTCCCCGGAGCTATGATAGGAAATAGTCACCTCCGGATCGATCCGCTCTGTGAAATTCATCATCATCTGCACTTCCGCAGCCTCCCCGGGCTTTTTTCCCTTATAATTCTGATACCAGGGGTAGGAGCTGGCATTCTTTATGCCCTTCCAGTTCGCCGGATATTGACGGTTTAGGTCAAGGCCCTGCATGTTCGCTTTCCAGCGGTTGAAATTGCTGCTGTTTCCGTTATACTGTCGCAGCATTTGAGCCACATCTGCTGACAGTCCTGCTGTACCCTGCTGGGAGAGGGTAACCCCATCCGGATTGACCATCGGTACGAACCAGATACTGACTTCGTCCAATAAACTGCGCACGTGATAACCGCCTATCGTCTCATTGTGATCATAGGCCTGGGCGTACGTATCGATCATTTTCATCAGCAGACTGCTGGTCATCCATTCTCTGGCATGGTGGGAACCATTAAGGAATAACGCCGATTCTCCCCGCCCGAGCTTCACTGCCCACAACTGCCGCCCATACGCCGTCGCTCCCAGCGATTCGGAGGATACCAGATCAGGGTATTGTGCCACCAGACTTTCAATATCCCTTTGCATAATCGTATAGGAATAGACCTGATTAGGATTTACTATATTTGCCGATGCATGGGTCATTCCTGCAGGTACAAATAACAGCAATAATAGTATTAAACAGCTGAACCATAACAACATAAGCTTATGTATTTCCTTGCAAAATCCTGACTTTCCCAACCTCTCATCTCCTCTATCATTCCTAGCAGAATGTGCCAGTTCCCCAAATGGATAGTGGAAGTATATGAGAATATACCTATTTCGTCAATAATAGACTGAATATCTTCATCTTTTGTCGAATCGTGTATTATGACTCTAGCGTGTTAACGAATGCTAGTCTGTCTGCAAAAAAATCCCCTGGCAGCCGAAGGTGCCAGGGGATTCCAATGTTCCAATTCTTTATTTTATACAATCGGGTAAGAACAGCAATAATCAGTTAATGCGAATACTTCCAGGGCAAATTTGGAGTTGCCGGGAACATGGAAGGTCTCTGCTCCGTCAATGTCCTTCCACACCTCAGTGCCGGGAAGCAGCACCTTGAGCTTGCCGGAGAGAATCTCCATCGTCTCGGGGCCATCTGTGCCGAATTCGTATACGCCAGGCAGCATAATGCCGAGTGTCACCTTAGTGCCGTCTTCCAGAGTAACTGTACGGCTGGTCACTTTTCCGTCGTAATAAATATTGGCTGCTTTTTGAATTGTCGCGTTGGTGAACTGACTCATATGCTTATTCTCCCCTTTGTTCTTAGATCCGTCTATTATAGCAGCGCTTTTACGCGGCTGACTACATTTTCTACAGTGAAGCCGTATTCTCTGATTACAGTGTCGCCAGGGGCGGAAGCGCCGAAGGTAGTGATTCCCAGAATGTCACCCTGATCGCCTGTATAACGTTCCCAGCCGAAGGTTTGTGCCATTTCGATGGCCAGACGGGCTTTTACTTCAGGCAGGATCACGGAATCGCGGTATGCTTTATCCTGCTTCTCGAACAGATCCCAGCTCGGCAAGCTGATAACACGAACATCAATGCCTTCTTCGGCAAGTGCAGCCTGAGCCTTAACCGCCAGCTGTACTTCAGAGCCTGTAGCAATGATCTGTGCCTGCGGAGTACCGTTCTTGGAATCAGATACCACATATCCGCCGCGTTTGATGTTGTCGCGCACACCGTCCACAGTTCCAGCCAGGATCGGCAGGTTCTGGCGGGTCAGTACCAGTGCTACCGGATTAGCGGTGTTCTCCATAGCGTATGCCCAAGCGGCAGAGGTTTCGTTGGCATCAGCCGGACGAATAACCGTCAGACCTGGAATGATACGCAGGGAAGCAAGCTGTTCAATCGGCTCATGGGTAGGGCCGTCTTCACCGACAGCAATACTGTCATGAGTAAGCACATAGGTTACCGGCAGCTTCATGATGGAAGCCAGACGGACAGCCGGACGCAGGTAATCTGTGAATACGAAGAACGTACCGCCGAATACCTTAAGACCAGTGTGCAGGGCAATTCCGTTCATGGCTGCAGCCATTCCGAATTCACGTACGCCGAAGTAGATGTTACGGCCGTCATAGGATTCGGAGGTGAATTGGGACAGACCGTTCAAATGCGTCATGGTCGAGCTCTCCAGATCGGCAGAACCCCCTACCAGCTGCGGGATACCGCCAGTCAATCCGTTCAGCGCATTACCGGAAGCTACACGGGTAGAGACAGCTTTGTCTTCTGCTTTGTAGAATGGAAGATTGGCATCCCAGCCTGCAGGAAGCTCACCGCTTAGTGCAGTTTCGAGCTGTGCAGCAAGCTCTGGATATACTTTTTTGTATGCTGCAAATTTCTCATCCCATGCTTTGTTAGCGGCGATCCCTTTGGCCTTCACTTCAGCAAAGCTGGCGCGGACTTCATCCGGTACATAGAAATCTTCTTCATATACCCATTTGTAGTATTCCTTCGTCAGCTTCGTTTCATCAGCACCCAGCGGGGAGCCGTGAGTACCGCCGTGGCCGCCTTTACCTTGCTTGTTCGGGCTGCCGTAGCCGATGACAGTCTTCACTTCGATCAGTGTAGGCTTGCTGCTGTCTGCTTGAGCCTCTTCAAGAGCCTTAGCCAGTGCAGGAAGATCGTTACCGTCTTCTACGCGCAGAACCTGCCAGCCGTAAGCTTCAAAACGCTTAGCAACATTCTCGGAGAATGCAAGGTTCAGCTTGCCGTCAAGGGAGATATCATTCGAATCGTACATTACAATCAGCTTGCCCAGCTTCAGGTGTCCGGCAAGTGAAGCAGACTCGGAAGAGATCCCTTCCATCAAATCGCCGTCGCCGCAGATGGCGTACGTATAATGGTCAATCACGTTATGTTCATCTTTATTGTAAGTCGCACCCAGCTGTGCTTCAGCCATTGCCATACCTACAGCCATACCAATTCCTTGTCCAAGCGGACCAGTTGTTGCATCTACACCGGCAGTGTGTCCGACTTCCGGATGTCCCGGAGTTAAGCTGCCCCATTGGCGGAACTGCTTCAATTCTTCCATAGGCAGATCATAGCCGCTGAGGTGCAGCAAGCTGTAGAGGAGCATGGAGCCATGTCCCGCAGACAACACAAAACGGTCACGGTTGACCCAAGTCGGGTGGTCCGGGTTATGATTCATTGTCTTGGCGAACAATTGATATCCCATAGGAGCGGAGCCCATCGGCATACCCGGATGGCCGGAATTTGCCTTTTCAATGGCATCAATGGCAAGTGTACGGATCGTAGTGATGGCCAGGTTGTCCACCGTTGAGTTCTCTTCTTTATGAATGGCTTGATCTTTTGCTTGTTCAGTCATTACAATAATCCTCCTCGAATCAAGAATGTCATTTTGACTATTATTGTATCACGGAAGTGGAAGCATTTCCAATTGTTTTTGCAGGCCGCAGTTCCAGACAGCTTATAATTAGCGGCTTCCGCCCGGTCTATGCACTCTTTTGCCAGCTTGGCAATGTTTCGGAAGAATTTCGGAGGATGCCGCAGAGGGTTGAGAGACTTAGCCTTAAGTCTAGTTCCTAATTAAGACTAAAGTTTGTTTTACAAAGCGGATATATACAGTAAGATGGAGATACCTCAGCGGAATTTTAGCCGGATTATCCATAATTTCCAGCAGAAAGGATGTCGGAAGATGACTGTAAACAGAGATATTTATATTGTACTGACCGGAACGGGCACGGCCTTCAGCGGAATTATTAAATGGTTCACCAAAGCAGAGCTGAATCACGCCTCGATTGCTTTTGACAGTGAACTGCGCGAGGTCTACAGCTTCGGCCGGAAAAAAGTGTACAACCCGTTTATCGCCGGACTGATCCACGAGAACTTCATCCATCCGTTCTATAGCAGTACAGACTGTGCCATATACCAGCTCAGAGTCAGTGAGGAAGATTATGACACTATGTATAACCATGTCCAGGGTATGATGCAGAATCAGGAGCGTTATAAATATCACCTGCTCGGTCTGGTCGGAGTGCTGCTGAACATCCGGATTGACCGGGAGAACGCTTACTTCTGTTCCCAGTTCGTCGCCTCAGTATTGGAGGAAACCACTGTTCATCCGGTAGCCAAGCCCTCCTGCTTCGTGACTCCGGAGGATTTCGCTTTATCCTTGAATGCCCACAAAATATTCAGCGGCAAACTCTCTTACTATATGCACCTGAGTCATACTGCGGCCCTTCAAAGTTCTAGTCTACATAACCCCCAAGCTACTAATCCGGCAGATTATACAGCCGCAAGACTGCGGCTGCATGAAGAACGGGCCGAGGGAATCGTCTAAACGATCACCCTCCGCCCGCTTAATCCGGGTGAAACAAAACTCACTGTAGAGCATAAGGCATAAGGACTGCGTCCCGCGTTATTTTATACGATGGCTCTGATAATATTCTGTCCAGTCTCCGAGAATCGTTACCGTCACCGTATCCACCTTGGTCTGATACTCATTGGTAGCGGTGAAGGTAAAAGTAACCGGACCATCCGGCAGCTGTTCGAACGATGGATCCGCCAGCTCACCAGTCCACATGGTCTTATCGCTCCCGGCCGGACTCAGCGCAGCCGTATATCCTCCGGTCATTGTGACTTGCACGGTATCAGGCAATCCGGTAGCTGTCCCCTGCAGCACAAACTTCTCGCCAGCCCAATAGACATTATACCCCCGCGGACTTTCAGGCGAGCCGCTTTGCTTCATATTGTATGCCTGCCGGTTGCCGTTCCACTCCTCTGTATGCTGGACAGCCCCCTTGATACTAAGCAGGTTGACCATCATGAATTTTTTCGCAGACACATTACTCCATTCAAATCCGTCATAAACCTCCATTTCCACAACATATTTTACGTTCTCAACAAGCCTACCCACCGGAACTTGCCATTGATTATCACTTGAATTTTGCTCTCCAGATCCAATCACCTGACCATTGGTCGAGTCGATGATCCGAACCCTGAAGCGTTGCTGCGGGTCCCCATCTTCATCTTGATAATCCCATTTGATGATTGGCGTTAGAGTACTTACAATAGTCGGCTTGGTGGACACGCTGCTTGACGGGTAAGTGATGTTCACCACTGGTAGCCGATTCACAACTGTAATATTTTGAATAAGCTCCCGGTACAGCCCTAAGGAATCTGTGACAACCTGCCGCAGGGCGAAGGTTCCGTTAGAAGTGAACTGCTTGGTGAAATTAACTTGTGTATTTAAGAGTGCCTCAGCTCCAACCGCCGGTTTCAAGAAATACTGGTGGCTGATGCTGTCCCCCTTAGGAATATCTGCATCCGTTGCTGTGCTTTGGATGTTTAGAACATCCGTCCGGTAGATCGGTACCTTGGTCGCATCTTTTCCGGTATCCGTAATGAGGGTGAATCCCGGCTTAGGCGGATTGTCGATGATAAAGGCTTTTTCGTTGGAGATTTCAGACCACTTTCGTTTGGAGAATGCCCGCCCCTGAACGGTATAGAGCAGGAACCGGTCCAGCGATTGATCCGGCAATTGATACTGGCGTACTGATCCGGTACTGTCGGCGTTCTCTACCGTTTTGACCAGCAGCCCGTCCTTCGTAAAGAACTCCAGCCGGTAGCTCTCCTGCGGATCATTCTCCGGGTCGGAGTAGGTCCACTTGATCAGCGGATCCCCTTCTTTTTCCGCATCGATAATCGTAGGGGTCTTCACCGTCCCAGCAGGATACGTAAGGGTCATGTTAGGAGCCAAGTTTTCTTTAACCGTCACCTTAAGTGTGGCTATGTTCGACTTGTCTCCAATCTGATCCACGGCCCAGTGCTCCAGCGTATAGGTTCCCAGTTCATCGAAGGCAAGCGAGATACCCGGAGTCTGGAAAAGTGTGATCTTATGATCGCTTCCCGTCACCCGCCAGTAATACTTCAGGCTGCTCTGATCGGCTATATCTTCATCCGCATCGGAGGAAGTGAAGGTATGGGTATCGTATTGATTGACCGCTGCCGGACCGTTGATTGCCGCTGTCGGGACATGGTTTTTGACGCTGAACATCTGGGTGGCATAGGAATAGAGGCTTCCATCCGTCGCGTTCAGTCTCATTTCCCAGCCGTCGGAGATGGCTTTTTGAGCAGAAATCCCATAATCATTGAGTACGTCCTGCACCCTGAATACCTGATTCCGGTTGCTCCCCCGCCAGTAATAGGGATCATTATTAAGCTTGGTATACCAGCCATACTGCAAGGCATCTCCATCTTCATCCGGATCAGGGGTCAGGTTGTTCAAGCTGATGACCGTATCCCGGTAAACCTCATTAGGCATCGTAAAGCTGGCCGCAGGCGGGTGATTAATGACCTGCACGGTTTGGCTGTACACATTCGACCAGAGTCCGCGGTTATCGTGAACCTGCAGATTAATCTGGTAAGATCCCACGCCGAAGGCCGCGATATTCGGAGGTACAGCCGCACCGCCCGAATAATAACTCCATACCTGCTGCCAGCCGTCTTTTATAACCGTCCAGGAATACACATCGAGCGGATCATTATCCGGGTCAAAGGACTTATCTATAATAGTCGTTGCCTTGCGGTAAGAGACATTAGTCGGACTCACTGTGAATAGAGCGACCGGCGGCAGGTTAGCTGCACTGCCCACACTCTGCTGCATCCAGTCACTCCAAACCCCGAAGCCGTTAGGGCCATCAATGTCCCGGACACGCAGCCGGATCTCATAGGCTTCGCCCGATGGGAGCTGTGCAGGTGGCTGTCCCTCAGTCCACACTTCATTCCCCGCCTTGCGCCATTGCCATTGCCAGCTCACCAGCCCCTTAGCGGGACTCGACATATGGTCCAGATCATAGGAGCTGTCTGTAAGCTGCAGCGTACCGCCGATCAGCTTCGCTGAGAACAAGGCAACCGGCTTCCGGTGAACCATGAACGTCATGCTGGATAAGTTGTCCCGGCTCCACATACGGTAATTATCAAACCGGTCATCTCCCTTCGGATTATCCCTCGCTTGAAAGGTAGCCGTATAAGCGCCGCTGAAGGGAAATGACGGATACTTGCTATCACGCCACAATCCGCTGTCCCAGATCATCCCCATGGAGTTATCAAAAATAGCCGGGTCCTGATCATAGCGGTACCGCTCTGCATATTTGCCGTCATTCTCGTAATCGGCATAGGAGGTACTGATATCAATCAGGCTATTAATAAGCAAGAAAGCTTTGTTCCTCAGCCGGTTGGTCACGCTAAAGGAAGTGGAGGCTTCCGCTTTCAGGTTAAACGGATCGACTACCTTCACGTTGACGTTGTACCACCCAGGCGGAATCCCCTCATTTAAAACATCAATGGGAATGGTGAAATTTTTTGCAGAGCCCGTATTGGCCAATGTGATTTTTTTATAGAACACATTCGGAATCTCCGCAATGACATCGACGGTATCGTTGTCCGGGTCTTGCACGTATCCTTCCACGTTGAATGTGCTCAGTCCGGCATCATTGATGATGTTTTGCCCGTTCTGTGAAGTCAGTGTGAGATTGGGTTTCTTGTTGGTCGATAACGGGATCATCTGCACATCAGAAACACCATAAGGATAATGTTCTGTGCTTTTAAAATTCCACTTGTCGAACGTCTGATATACCTCGGCAAAATTAAACGTAATTCTTAAGTAAGCAGGAACTCTATTGCCGACACCCACAACATATTCCGAATAGGGGATAATACTGGTGGAATTCCAATCCAGATAATAACCGTCCGGCCAATCAGGACTCAAGATAATTTTCCCGTACCACATCGGGCTACTTGTAACATTATTGAATTCACCCGCTAAAGCATTATGATATCCGGACAAATCCCGATTCTGAAACATATACCCCCCCGGCCCTGTCGCCACTCCATTGATTTGAGACGATGAGCCATCCTTATAAACAATCTCCATTGACTGACTCCAATAAGTAGTGTACCCATGGTAAGATCGGTCTGTGTTGAAGTTCTTGGGTTGCCCCCCCAACCCCTCACGATACATCTCCCATCGAGTAGGCATGTAGCTGTTGCTCATGGTAATGTAAAAGAAGTTACGTACTTTATCCCATTTCACATTAAATGTATTCGCTGGCATATCGACATACATCTTGCTTGGATACCAGTTATCTTCGCCCTCATATTTGATGGGGCCACGGGAACCGGTTAGACTTCGGGCCGGAACGGTGTATTCGTTAAATTCAATAATCTCTCCGGCAGCTGCTGCCTTGTCCGTCTTTATGCCTATGGATGGCACCAAGAGCACCATCACTAGAATGTACATCGTCATCCGCTCTATAAATGTCTTCATTCTCGATTCTCCTTCATTTACCACGACCAGTCCACAACAGGTACCCGGTTGTACACCTCGACGACTCGTTCTGCCAAGGGCTGCGCGGGAACACTGCTATAGGAATCCGCAGATCTCCGGTCAGCTTCCGTAACCAATTCTGCTATGGTTGGCTGATCGAACTCTTCAATGACGGTAAGCTTCACTTCATATCTACCCACACTACTCAACTGCAAATTAAAGACTGTCTTATTCTCATTGCTGAATATCACCCAAGCTTCATCCCCAAAATTGCCGTCGTTATTGGAATCGTATCTGTACTCCCAAATACGGCGATCCAGAAAATCATAATCCGGTGAGAAGGACATATCTGTAAGCGCAGCGCTGGCTATATTGCCTTGAGTGGGATCTCGATAAATCTTATTGGGAACCGAGATATACACTACAGGCGGTTCATCGGGAACAATCTCAAAGATCATACTAGTAGAGTCGCCAAACCCGGCAGTATTCGTTACTGTGAGGGTCGCTTTGTATGTCCCCGGCTTCTTAAACAATACATCTTTGGTGTTTATCCCTGAGAGATTCCCCAAGTATTTAATATCTCCGGCAGTACCGCCGGAAACCGGTGAAATGGTCCACTGCGTCTTCGTTTCATCAATAGGATAATGCTCCGGGCTTCGGCTTTTGCTTACCAAGGTAACTTTCCGGTTTTGTTTTTTGGTTCCGTCTATGAAGATTTCCGCTCTAGGGATAGGCTGGATGACAACCAATTTGGCGCTGGTTGACCCGGTCAACCCTCCGTTATCCGTTACGGTTAGGCGCACGGAATGCTGGCCGAGAGCACTTAACGGATACCAGGTCCAGCCGAACGGACCACTAACCGGCTCCACAGCTCCAGGGGTATTGTATTTATAATCTACAATCGTTCCGTCTGGATCATATGAATCCTTACCATAGATCAAGGTTTCTTCCCCTGCCATGACCTCTTCAGACACATCGAGTACCGCTTTAGGCGGCTTATTGTTATTGGCTGGCGGTGGTGTTGTGGGGGCAGGAGTGTCTGAGACTTCTACGGTTGCCTTCATTGTTTTGGACAGAGATGAAACGGTGCCATTCTCGGTCACTACCGGCTTTATGAACCGCACGGTAACGGTAAGAGTATACTCTTGCTTCACATTGCTTCCCCTGCTCTTAGGGATGACAAAATTATCGAAGGTCTGCGTGCTGTTCAGAACCTTGCCATAATCCTTCTTTGTCTTCACATCACTTGAGCCAGTCTCCTTCGCATAAAATATCCATTCCTCGATGTTAGATGAATTATCGTAAGCCAAAAGGTCTCCCTTGACTCTCAAGGATACCTCCGTGTCCTTCCCCTCAAACTTCGCCGGATTGGGCGAAGGCTTGAGGATGCTTACTCCGCCGTCTAGGGTGGGTTCGGTAATAGGCGTGTAGCTAAAGGATACGCTGCCGCTGTAGCTATAGGTTGGGACTTTGGCGTCGGCGGTGTAGTAGTAGGCAGCTTTGACTTCGTATTTCCTTCCCTCGGCATGTCCTACAAGGGGATGTGTTGCGTCTGCAGATTGATTTGTATAGGACTGTGTTACTATTTTACCTGTAGAGTCAACTAAATATGGAATAGCATAGTTGACAATAACTCTACCATTTTTAAACTTTGGTATTTCTTTAATATAACTAGAAGATAATCCGGAGTGTACATGTGGAGTGATAGTATTCGTAACAACATATTGAGAATCAATAGCATTAGTTTGTGATCCGTCATACCATTTTAAGTAATCCATGTCTTGAGGTGGTGCAGCTGTAACAACAGTTCTGGGTGGAAGAGCTGATGGGAATGAGTTATCTTCAGCAGGCTTATCGTAAGTTTTCATTCCATTATTTGCTTCGTCATATTCATTGATTTGCCAGCGCACTCCATCTGAATATCTCCAAATGGAGTTACTTGGGTTTGCCTGATAGTATACTTGGAAAGAGCCTCGATAACCAGTAACATTGGAGAGCGTCTTTGTGTTGGCAACACCGTCTAACTTAAAAGTTACTTTTCCATTTTCGAGTGTAATATTCCCATTCAATTTATTATTTCCAGAATATTTAAAACTTCCTGTATTAATTGATACAGCACTTACACCACTTGGCAAATCCAAACTGAATGATTTTACAGCATTATTATTTCCTATAAGCCCAGTGTTTGCAGGTACTGAGATTGTCGCACTTTGAGCTTCCGCTGCTACTACCAATTTATTTCCAACAAATAACGAGGCAAAAAGAGAAAACGTTAGAAATAATATTAATAATTTATTCATTCAGATACCACATACTTTTCTACAAAGTTTTTACCATAAAACAATCGGATAGCAAAGTAATCAAAATCACCCGCATAAGCATATGCAAGATATGAAGTGATTTTTTCTCCTGGTTTTAAATCATAGGTCCATAACGCTTCCTTACTATTAGTTTTTGATGCTAACTTTTCAGGCCATAGCGCATCGGTCATTTGCCCAGTCTTAAAGGTGAACGGAATAATTATGTTAATATCATTACCACCACCATGCATTTTTCTATTTGTTTTATTCTCTAAAGTCACTTTCGTCCAAATAAAATATTTAGGTCTATCAATTATGCTAGTAAAATCCTGAAACCCATACAACTTCTGAAGCTTCTTCACCTCAGGAGACTTAAAATCATAAATCATAATCTTATGAAGTGTATAACTCAATCCTTCCGATTCAAGAGTGACTGGCAGGTCCATTGCCTTCTTCAGTCCGAATTTAGCCAAGTTATCTGTCATCACCGGAGCCGCCGTAGCCTTCACCCCCGCAGCACTAACATCCCCTACTGAACCAGCAGCCGGACCGGCCAACAACGCCACTGCCAGAAAAGCTTTTACTACGGTTTTCCCCGCCAATGTCTTGCTAATCTTCAACTTCGTCATAATTAAACTCTCCCTTAGTTTTCATAGTTTTGCACCTTTATCACCCGTATCAGGCGGATGTTTTTACCGGTTCATTCTATATTCCTGAACTGCCGGTACCGTGATGGCCTCTTGGACCTTGCTTCTGGAGATCAGCACCGGGTGCTGCGTTTGAATAACGGCGATGACCGAAGGACCTTGTATGTATTTGGTGATACCGTAAGTACTGTCCTCATAGAGCATTGGAAAAGTAGTACCTGTTGCTTCATCCACGATGTCGAACTTGACGATCTTCACTTGAGCCTGAAGCCGGCTCCCCGCTAAGGGGGATAAGCCGTCATCCAGTCCCAGATTACTCTGCAGGGTGTGACGGAAGGTGGCATAAGCCTCAGCGGGGTCAATGACCAGACGGCCTTGGCCCCTCGCTGCTTCGTTCAACTTCTGAGATGCGTCATGGACAGCCATATTATTGGCATCCTTAAGCATGCTGCGTACCTGGTCCCATTCCTGATTCTGAATCTGAAAAAACCAGGAATAAATAAAGATCAACAGGACAAAGGCCAGCTTAATAATATAATCCATAGGTTAGCTTCATCCCTTAATTAATCGAGATATTCACTCATGATCGAGCCATGTCCATAGTACTGGGTCGGCTGGGATACGCCGGAGAAATTGTAGGGAAACAGGTTCACCCGCGGCGCAGTCACATATACATCAATCCGCTGTTTGCGCTCAAGAATCACTTCTGTTCCGCTCGTGATCTTAATCGAGCCTTCAGGAAAACCTACAGCCTTCAGGTTCGAGATGACCTCTGCCTTCATGGAGGCAGTGACCTTCCCTTCTGTCGCCGCCTTTTGCGTAATATACGAGGTGTTGGCTTTGACCTGCAGATCGAGCAGATAATCGATATACGTAAAAATCGGCTGCAGGATAATGAACAGCACCAGCCACATGAACAAGGCCCGGAGGACGGTTGCCTTCAAGCGCAGCGCCTCCTTTTAATACTTCTCGACAGCTTTGACATGGGTGATAATATCATCCTGGCTGCCGCCGATAATGCTTGTAGCCCCAGCGATAAAAATCCCGGCAATCACAAAGCCAATAGCCAGAAACAACGCGACGGAAATCGAGTCCTTCTTCATCTCAATTAAACCAAAGGACTTCCGAGTGTATACGTTACTGCCGCTTCCACAGAATCTGCGGGCTGAACCAGACTAACCTTTGGGATTTCAGGTCTGTTGTCATCTGCCTTATCGATTACGTCCCGCACCACAGGAATCAATACAGCAATTACGATAGCCACACATAGGAACCCGATAGCGATAAACAAACCAGTCGAAATAGCGTCTTTTTTCATTGTTAATATCTCCCTTTTGATTTTATATTTTAAATAGCTGCTTGGATATAACAAAAATTTCATTTGATTCTTTTTCTTGCTGTCACTCTACCTAAATTGATCACTGAAACATCCCTACGCCGTTAAAATTCCCTTTGATCAGCATAATGTACTGCATGGCCAGCGACACAATCATCAGAAAGGTAGCGATTGACGGAACAACATTAATGATCGTGGAAATGTCCCCGATAAAGGACCACTTTTTCAGATATTGGTCACTAGAGATTTTGGTGATAATTTTGCCCTGCTCCTGCAGATACTTCGCTGCTTCATGGTCATCGTCCATCCCTTCTGTCGCCAGCAGAATCGAGCGGATATCATTGATAAACATGTGGTTCTCGGGGAATTTGCTGCAAAACCATTCAATGGCCCGCTCCGTTCCCTCATCCACCGCCCGCTCCGAAAGCTCATACAGATCCTGACGGATATAACTGAAATGGTTGGCCGTCCCGGCGCAGAAGGCGCCAAATTCCACATATCCCCGTTTGCGCAGCCGGTTGTTCTCATAAAGACGGATGAAAGAGATCAGCTCCCCATCCTTTTGAATCAGCGTCTTCTGATGCAGCCAGCTCAGCACCCAACCGAACGGCAGCACCCGCTGCGGACTGGTAATTACAAGAATCAGCAGCGCAATCAGAGGATCGTATATGGACATTGGCTCTGAGCGCACGAAACCTCCCGTTGCCTGAACCAGCAGATAGAGGAAGGCCGCCGTATAGCGGAATAATGTGATTTTGGCTGCGGATATAGAGAGTCCGCTTTGGCCCAGCAATTGCTGCAGCCGCTCATTGTGCACACGTTCACCGAAGGCCTTCCACTGCTGGCCCAGACGGAGCACATACCGTTCCTGACGGCTGCTGCTGCTGACAAAGACCAACAAAGCAAGATACACAATACCTGTTACAGCTATCAAAAGTAGTAATCTATCCATCATTCATCACCTTAATGGTAGTCCAGTCTGGGTCTGGCAAGGATGGTACTGATCATGAACGAGATGAATAAGCCCGTAAGGATCACCATCATAAATGTAAGTCCAATCGTTGTTTCGAACTGCAATTTGAAATACACATCCGGCTTCAGCATGTACATGAACGTTCCCACAGAAGATACCAGCACAACCAGATTACCGTACAGTCCCAGGCTGATCGCATCCCTGCTGCTGGCCTTTACTGTCAGAATAGTCTCCCGTTGCAGCTCCATGGAGCGGTTAAGCGTCATGAGCGAGCTTTTGAGATAACGGGTGCCCTCCTTCTCGCAATAGAGCAGATCAGATACGAACTCAACGGCAAACGTCGTGCCAATCGCTCCAGCAAAACGCCCGGCTTCCTCATTCAGCTCTTGTTCATTGCTATAGCCAGCGAACGCTGCCCCCAGCAGCCTCAAGGGCGTCTTCAGTACATTCTCCACCGGCAGCAAGTCACTGGTTTTGGACAAAATGGAGTCCGCAGACAAATGCGTGAATTTGGTGGCGATTTTGATCACATCGAGCAGATCGTAGCTCCCCCGCACCTTGCGCTGGGCATAGGCATATCTCATCCGCAGATAAGGAATACAGGCCGAGAGAACCGCCAGGAACAAGGGAAGCCGCCAGGCATTCGCCACAGGTGCACCGTCATTCAACACCATGCCCTCCAGAAAAGGATTGCTGAAGCTCATCTGCCCCGGCAGCTCTCTAAGGGTCAGCAGACTCGACAGGAATACCCCGAGGAACAGCATCCCCGAACGGGTGACAAAGCGCAGCACACTGATGCCCGGCTCGTATCGCTTATGGGCAAAATACAGCAGATCATCCAGATGGCGGTACAGCCACATTTTCCTCTTCGCGCTGCTGACCCTCTTGCCGAACAAGCTCATTCGCAGATTCATCCGCAGATCCAGCTTTTGCCCCCACTGCCATAGATGCCGCTCGATCAACGGCTTGACCAGCAGCCAGAGTCCGCCTGCAACAAGCAGATGAAGCACAAACTGGATGATATAGAACAGCAGCTCCACAGGCACTCCCTCCTCTCATTCATTCAAAACGATTTTGGACTTTAGACTTTCCTTCAGCGGATCAGTCATGGGTTTCTGTGCAGCGAGATGTCCAAGCTCTTGCAGCAGCATCCGTGCCGCTCTGGCATTCTTCTTCTTCATCTTCGCGATCAGCGCTTGGGTCAGCTTGTCATTATAGGTCCAGCCCGCCTGCTCCGGTTCCCAGCGCATCAGATCGTTCGCGAAGACCGAATTACTGGCCTCTTCATAAAAGACCTCGGAGATCCGTGCGAGCCGCTTCTTACCATCCGGAACACTCTCCAGAATGAACACCAGCTCACAGGATTTCAGCGCTGAGATTAAATGCCCCTTCAGACTGCCGCCAATCCGCGTAGATACAGCGAACGCCCCCTGATAAGGAATATCCTCCGAATCTACGGTATGAAAGGTGCCCGTAATGCCGTCATAGCCCTTCTCGCCGCTCCACAGATAGAATTCCCACTCGTTATATCTCATTTCTGTCATGTAGAGAATGTTCGGGTCATGCCGCAGCGACTCCACTCCAACCTCCATCAATTCCTCATTGGAAGCCTGAATGGGAATAATCCGGTGGCCTTTGATCTGATAAGGTAAAATCGACTCCGGATGCTTCTCGATCATCACAACGCCCATGCAGGAAGAGGAGCCGAGCAGCTGCTCGCCGACAATCGTGTTGGCAAAAGTGGTTTTACCCGAGCCTACGGCCCCCGCGATAATCGTGTTGCGAAACGTCCCGGTAAGCGCACGAATCAGCTCAATCGCTTCCGCAGGAATACATTCCGTACCGGCCTGATCATCCAGATCCAGAAATTCCACGACCTGCCGCCGCAGTGAGATGGTAGTGAAGCCCTCCCAGACCCTTGGCGAGACCCAGATAGCTAGACGGATGAACCGGCCGGGCCAGAGGGGATCATCCATTTTGAATTCAACAGAAGGATTATCCTTGTTCAGCTTCTTGCCCGGATCGCTTTTGAGGAGAGAGCGCTTAAGCTGCTCCACCCGGTCGAGCGAAGGCATCTCATAGGGATACGCTACAAACCTGCCCTGATGGTTATAAAAAATTTGCCGTCCGATCATCTGCAATCCGGTAGATTCGCTGTAGGCCCGGTCTGTGAACCAGCGGTAGGCGGGGCCGAAGCCCTTCCATTCATGAAACAGCGCTTCAGCGGCTGTGCGGTAAGCCTCCGGCACTTTTCCGGTAAACGGGGTCCTGCGCAGATATTTCTCAATCTCGTTCATGAAAAAGCTGACTGCCTGCGGATCACCAACCAGCGCCTTCGCATTCAGTTCGAAATACCCGTCATCCTCACGCTCCAGCCCGGCGTTCATTTCACTTTTCATGGTGTGCAGGAAGCTGTAGAAGTCTTCTTTGCCAGGTTTGCTGGTTCGCAGTACACTCTGCTTCAGTGAAAATAGCCGTCTGCTCTGCGTTCCGTCCGCGAGTCCAGACACCGCCCGTAAACTCTCATCCCGCTGCTCCTGCCGCCTGCCCTGTTCAGGGTCCAGCGGAGCCCATCCGGACAACACCCGCTTCTGTAGCAACGGCAAGCTTTTATCCTTGTTGTTCATCATTGGAATATCCCCTTCTTACGGGTTTCCTGGGCGAGGCCCAGTGATACAAGCAATGCGTGGACCTTATCGTCCACTTGCTGAAGCTCTTTTTTCCCCAGCGGCAGGCTCTCTGGAAAAGATGGATAATACGGTAGCTCCAGCAGGAGCTCGCTGCCAAAACGCAGGGCCAGATTCTTCGGTGAGGTCAGCTCTTCCACATTGCTGCGGTTGATAATCCACTGGAAGTCCTGCGGATGAAGGTCCATGTGTCCGGCCAGCTCCAGCAGGGGCTGCAGCCTATGTTCATGCCGCGGGTGTGTGACGATCATGTGCAGAACCGACTTCTGCATCCCCACATACCACGCGGCGCTCTCGGGAATCGACCCGAAATCAGCAATCACCACATCCGCACTTTCACTTGCTCTCGCCAGCAGATATTCGATCTCCTCCTCCTGATAATCCTGGGCGCTTAGATAATCGAAGTTCCCGGGCAGATAGGCATAGCCTTCCTGCTTCACAAGCGCGCTGAAGTCCTCATCATGCAGCATTTTACCGGTAATCCGCGGCCGCAGCTTGTCCAGACTAACCGCCGTTTTCCGGTCATAGCCCGGATCGTACAGGTCGAGACCCAGCATAATCACCCGCAGCCCTGAAGCGGCAGTCCTCCTGGCGAACAGCTTGGCAACACTCGTGCAGCCGATACCTGGCCCCGAGCCGAAGAACCCTACTACATTACCGCTCTCCTTATGCTCATCTTCGAGCATATAGCGCAGCTTATCGATGATTGCCGCTGAGGTTGATCGCGGGGGCATGAAAGATATGCCCAGACTCTCACACTGCATATGTATAGCCTGGTAACCCCGCACCCCTTTTTGCAGATAGATGTACAAAATCGAAGAGTCCGGATACCTCCCTCTCAGCTCTCTTAATTCCACTGCCGGCACCTGCTCGCTAGTTACCATTAATAGATGCCCTCCGGCATGCTCAGGCTCCGGCAGCACACTTTGTGCTATAACGGTGAAGCCTGCCAGCTTAATCTCGTTGATGGTCAGCTGATCTATACCCAGACTGAATATTCTCAAGTTCATTCCTCCTCCCTTCTGTCTGCTCTTCTACTCTACCCGGACAATCCATAGCTTCTTGCCCTGTTCAAGATAAGCTCCCAGTAGCTCACCATCGCTCTTCTTCAGCTTCAGCTCCGGGGCCGCCACCTTCCCGGTCGAAGTAAAACGGTTATTGTTGTTGCCATTCTCCGAGTCAAGTACATCGTTGTTATCTTCCGTACGGACATAGTTTACAGTTACTCCGCTCAAGAATACTTTGCGCGCAGGCACCACGGGCAGAACCTCTGCTTCCAGCAGGGAAGAAGCGTCTGAAGCCGGCCCCCCTCCGGGAGTAGCTACGGATGCAGCAGCAGCCGGACTGTATTCCCTGCGTTCTTTTGCAGGCAAGTCTCCTTCGACCAGATAGATATCTACCTTATCCCTGCTGCGGAGAGAACCGTTGATGGCATAGATGGCGTCTTTGGGAATCGGAAAAATCCCCTCGTCCTGCTGTGGCTCCAGCTCGCTTACATCCACCAGCGACTCGGTCAGAATGCTGCCATCCGTCAAATTGACATTCGTAATCTTCTGTTCCACCTGCTCCAGACTACGGACGACCCCTGCCGGGATGTCTTTGGTCTGTACGGAATCCAGATAGAGATTCTCTGCTGTCAGCTCATGATTCTTCGGCAGGAAGCCTCCGCCATCCACCTTGATTTTGACAACGGTCTGTGACAGTACATAAGGCTTGAAGTAGAGATCATAGCCGAGCAGTCCGCCGAAGCCGATGAGCAGGATGAGTCCGGCGAAGAAATAATTGCGTTTTAATAGACGTCCGCGCTTTGTTGACAAGCCCTTTACCCCCTTTGAATGTGATTTCTGCACATAGCAAAATACATCTTGGCGCTTATGTCCAAAATGCCGGTAAAATGCTTTTTTACCTTAATGGTTGAGAAGTGTATTAGATTATCCTTGTGAGGTTGTGAAGCCTGAGGCTGCGGGAAGCTCCCGCTGAAGATGAATGCCGGTAAAAGCCAGGCCAGAACGATGTTCTATATCTCCTGCATTGGGCAGGGTTGCCGACTTTTACCGGAGTGGTTATAACGTTGACTGCAAGATAAGGCTGATTAATTAAATACTACTGTTTTGTTGTGATGCACGAGGATTCTGTCCTCAATATGCCATTTGACCGCACGGGCCAGAACGACCCGTTCAATCGTACGTCCAATGCGCTTAAGCTCATTCACATCATCGCTGTGGCTGACCCGCTGCACGTCCTGCTCGATAATCGGCCCGCCGTCCAGCTCCTCAGTCACGTAATGGGCAGTCGCCCCGATGATCTTAACTCCGCGCTGATAGGCCTGGGCGTACGGCTTACCGCCAACGAAAGCGGGCAGGAATGAATGATGGATGTTGATGATCCGGTGCCGGTAATGCTCAATGAATGAAGGGGAGATAATCTGCATGTACCGGGCCAGTATAATTACATCGATATCCTCACCGATAACCTCCAGTTGACGCGCTTCAGCTTCAGCCTTCGTCTCAGCGGTAACCGGAATATGATGGAACGGAATGCCGAAGGATTCCACATAAGCCTGCATATCGGTGTGGTTGCTGACCACAAGCGCGATATCTGCATCCAGGTCGCCCGCCTGCCACTGCCAGAGCAGCTCCACCAGACAATGGTCCTCCTTGGAGACGAAGATCGCCAGCCGCTTCTTATGGCTCACCTTGAAGATCTGCCAGTTCATCTTGAAGCGCTCGGCAACACCGCCGAAGATGTTACGCACCTCTTCCAGCCGCTCATCCAGCTTAGGCAGGTCAAACTCTACTCTCATGAAGAACATTCCGCCGTCCGGGTCCATCGTATATTGGTCCGACTGCACGATGTTCGCGCCATGCTGATACAAGAAATGCGATACCGCCGCTACAATCCCCGGTCCATCAGGACAAGATATAAGCATACGTGCCCGGTCGGGATAAGGTCTGCCTGTTGAATGCTCTCTCTTCACATGTAATTCCATAGTTCTCCGTTCATCCTCTCATCTGCTTGCGTTATCTATGCGGGTCTATGCCTTCACGAGCAGTTGTTTGCCTGCAAGCCAGGCGATCAGCCGGTGATTAACGGCTTCCTCACTAAGCTGAGGGAATAATCCGGCAGCTATGACTTGATCATAGAGACGTTCCAGCGGTTCACGGGGGTCTGCTTTTTTGGCCTTGGCGTCATTCTTCAGCAGCTCCCACACATCCAGCACATAACGGCGGGAATCCAGCTCCTGCTTGGCAAAAAAAGCATGCAGCTCTTCCAGCTCCTGCAGGAATTCCGCACCGAAGCGTTCAGCGACATTACCGCGCAGCAGGGCGATTTCTACTTCATACATGGGACGAACCTTCTTAGCATCCTTACCGATCCAGGGTGTCTCCAGAATAAACGGAAGACCTGCGAGTGCTTCATGCTGGACTACATTGTTGATCGTCTCGAATCCTAAGTAGCCGGAGCCAATCGGAGTATGACGGTCTTTGCCCGCTCCGCGCGGGTTCTTGCTGTCATTAAGATGGATCACGCCGAGGCGCTCCAGTCCGATCGTATCATCGAATTTCTTCAGCAC
The DNA here is from genome assembly GCF_038051945.1 of Paenibacillus sp. FSL H3-0469. NCBI lineage: Bacteria > Bacillati > Bacillota > Bacilli > Caryophanales > Paenibacillaceae > Paenibacillus > Paenibacillus sp. FSL H3-0469. The sequence goes on along the minus strand of NZ_CP150302.1, from coordinate 6,021,116 downwards.
CCCATCCAGATCGTTCACGATATCGTATCCGGCATCATGAATATGACAGGTGTCAAGACAGATCGATAGCCGCTGATTAAATTCGACCTTATCTATAATAGAGGCGAGCTCTTCGAAGGTGCGGCCGATCTCTGTGCCTTTACCAGCCATCGTCTCCAGTGCGATATGCACATCAGTCTCATTCGTACCGCCCAGCACCTCATTCAGGCCGTCTGCAATACGCTGAATGCCGTAATCAGCATCCTTATCAGTGAATGCACCCGGATGCAGGACAATATGCTTGACCTCAAGCGCATGGGTCCGGCGGATCTCCTCCTGCAGGAAATCTACTGCCAGCTGGTAGGTATTCTCCTTATAGGAGCCCAGGTTAATAATGTAAGGAGCGTGAACCACAATCTCTCCGACACCATTCTCGCGCATCTTCTGCTTGCCTTCCTCGGGGAACATCGCCTCAATCGGCTTACGGCGCGTATTTTGCGGCGCTCCCGTATATATCATAAACGAGGTAGATCCGTACTCATTTGCTTCATTGGCCGCGCTCAGGAGACCCTTGTCCGCGCAGGACACATGTGAACCTATTTTCAGCATGCCTATTTCCCTCTTTCCTTCACGAATTAACCCTTATTCTACCGTGATCGGAAGAATAAATCTAGGCAAGCCCCGGAAGGCCGCTTCCGCTTCGCAAACTTAAGGAAATACGCTATACTCAAGAGGAGCAAAAGGAAAGTGACAATCATCATTGTCAAAGGCGGTGTATTCATGCATTTCCATTTACCCTCAAGCTTATTGTCCACGTCTCCAAGCAACTGGTTTATGAACTCTATCGCATTTTGGACCTTTTTACTGCTGGGCAGCATGTGCATCGGCGGCTATTTTATGTTCCGCAAATTTCTGAAGGTGCTGCCCAAGGCTGACGGCAAATCCAAGCTAGACTGGCAGAACTACTGGGTGGAACGCAGCCGTCCGCTGTGGAGCGACGAGATGAAAGCTTTTCTGGACCAGCTTGTACAGCCGGTGCCCAGCCCGTTCCGTGACATTGCCAAGCACTCTATCGCTGCTGAGATCGGCAAGCTTGCTGTAGAGAGCCAAGCAACCGAGGTTACCCGTGAGCACTGTATCCAAGGTTACATTATCGCCACACCCCGGCGTGACAACCGGTTCCTGATCACCTTCCTGGAGAAGAACGGCATCGACTACGCGCCTTACAAGCATTTGGTCAAATAAAGCAGATTAAGGAGCAAGCCCTATGAAATATATTATTTGCGGAGGCAGCGGATTCATCGGCAGCGAGCTTACCGGATATTGGCTGCACAGCGGACATCAGATCATCAGTGTCGGCCGCAAGAACCCCGTGAACAAGCTGGAGCATCCGGGGCTTAGCTATCTCACCTGGGACAGCCTGGCATCTAATCCTGAAGCGGCAGAAGGCGCAGATGCAATGATTAATCTTGCCGGAGCTTCGCTCAGTCAACGCTGGACCCCTAAAGGGAAACAGGCGATTATGCAATCACGGCTTGAAACCGTTGCCGCTGCCGGAAAGCTGCTGAATTCACTCCAGCATAAGCCAAGCGTGATCATCCAGTCCTCAGCAGTCGCAATTTATGGTACATCCGTGCAGGATACCTATACCGAAGACTCCGAGACCCGGGTTGTTGATTTCCCTTCCGGGGTGGTCAAGACCTGGGAGGAGGCTGCAGATGAAGCCTATGCCGGTATCCGGCTGGTCAAGCTGCGTACTGGAGTTGTACTTGGCAATGAGAGCGGAGCTTTTCCCAAAATGAAGCTGCCTTATTCGCTTGGCTTCGGCGGCAAAATCGGCACAGGCAAGCAGTGGATGTCCTGGATTCACCTTGCAGACATTGTGCGCCTAATCGAATTCTGCATTCTTCAGCCTGAGATCGGGGGCCCCGTTAATGCCACGGCTCCGCAGCCGGTCACTAATGAACAATTCGGACGGATGATCGGCAAAGTCTACCATCGCCCGCATTGGTTCCCCCTTCCGGCGTTTCTGCTGAAAACCGCTGTAGGCGAGCTGTCAGAGATTCTGCTGGAAGGCCAGCGTGTGCTTCCTTCCAAAGCAATTCACCACGGCTTCACCTTCAACTATCCCACGCTGCAGCCTGCACTGGAGCAACTGAAATCCCAGTAGGCTGCGGCAAACGCACCAGTCGATCTGCTCCAACTATCTCTGCTACGCTGTACGAAAGGTGTAGGTACCCTTAACAATGGTGAACACAGTGCCTTCGGTCAGCGGATATTCTTTGTAGGGAACCATGGCTTCGCCTGCAAGCAGCGTCCCGTTCCTGGAGTCCAGATCCTTCAGAATGTAACCTCCTGAGGCTCTGGAGATTTCAGCATGAACCCTCGAAGCTCCCTCCGATTTCTCAATGTACTGAGCCACTTCAGAGGAGCGTCCAATAATGAAGCTGGGCCGGTTCAGCTCAATTCGTTCGGGAGCTCCGCCGTCATCCGGGTCACTTCTTTCCAGATAGGGTACTGCCCTACCCGCCTTGGGAATTCCGCTACCTGTAGCCTGAACGGGTTCCCGGGTCAGCAGCGCTGTAGCCATCGCCGCTTCCTTCTTCTGCGGACTGCTGGCGGTCATTCCCGCCGGAGCCTGTAGTCTGCCAACTGGTGTGGCTGTAAATCCGCTCTTCCCCACAGTTGCCTCCTGATTCTGAGGAGTGTAGACCGGTGCAGGAGAACGATGATGTTCTACCGGATTCCTGCCGAAATCCCACTCCTGATCGCTTCTCAGCTTACGGTTCCGGACTGTACTGTTATAATCCTCCGGTCCCTCCTCCAGAGCATCCGTCTCTTCCTCTGCTTCGCCCCAAGCCAGCCTCCCGCTCCACACCAGCCAGCATACAGCCGCAAGTATCAGAGTCACCCCAGCACAAACTGCCAGCCACAGTGTCCGGGGATCATTCAGATAGAGAAACTTCCATAGTAACGCATCACCTAATAATGCCCCCAGCAATAAATATGTCCTGTAAGGACTCTGCTTGTCCTCAGCCTGAGCAGGTCTCATTGTTGTACCCGTTGCTGCCTGAACTCCTGATACCCCCTCCTTCCGCTTCAGCTGCGGCGTACCGTTCATCCAAGGCGCGGGATTAAGCATAGAACCGAAAGACTGCTCCTCCTTATCTCCATGTACATGGGAGAACGCTGCGGCCGCTGACCTCTCCCTTCCCGGTTCGTCCAGCCTGCCAGCTGTAGGCTGCGCCCAGTCTATCCTCGTTCCTGTTACAGCGGCAGAAGTGCCTGTGCCAGCCGTCAGATTTACGTATGCAGGCCCCGCCCCTTCAGCATGAACCTTATGGTTATGGAGTGTAACCTCCGTCAGCATTACTGCGAGCAGCTCCTTTAGCCCCGCCGGACTAAAATCTTCTTCCCCGCAATATTGCAGCAGCCGCTGAATTCCATCACCCGATAATTCCTGGATCGCTCCCATGAAGACCATGATCAGCGATTTCAAGGCTTCTCCCGGCTTCGGTGCGGGATCTGTGAGTTCCAGCGGAATATAGGTCAGGAAGACCTTGCCGCTGCTGAGCGGACCTTCGATAAAGATAAACTCCTCATGGAGCGCATACTGCTCCGTACGCAGCATATAAAGCTGCCCCTCCTCCATCCCGGCAGCGATCTGCAGCATCAGCCCGAAGAATTCCGTCATGCTCAGCTTCCCGCTTTTAAGCAGAGCTCCAAGCATTTTACGTCGTGCAACCGTGTATTCCAGTGTGACCTTTAGATCTATTTCTCTAAGCAGCAACCGTAAATGATGCGGTATCCCGCTGGTCATCAGCATCCGGGCCTGCACCATATTCAGCTCTCCTGCACTCAGCCCCCCGGATCTGTCCAGCAGCATCGTTATTCCGTCCTGCTGAATGAAATCCCGTTCCAGTCCAAACAAGTCTCTTCACCTCCTAAGCTGTCAACGATAAGCTCCAAGTCAGAAATATATGTAAGCACAGATGAAGCCTGGGAACACAGCCAGCATAAAAGGAAACCGGAGCAGCTCTCCCTCCCGGCCCTTGGCCATCCTCATATTACGAAGCAGCAGGAACCCGGCTGTTCTGTTAATCATGCTGCGCAGTCTGCGTCCTGTCTCCCTCCTGCAGAGAATGATAATCCAGCCTACCACCGCCCCCAAGAGCACCGAATAGACGATGACCTGAAGCGAGAAAAGCACTCCGGTCCAAGCACCGATAGCCGCAAAGAGCTTCACATCACCAGCACCCACCGCCCCGGTAAAATACATAATCAGCAGGAGCACGAAGCCCGCTCCACTGCCGCAAAGTGAAAACAGCAGTCCTTGCCAGCCATTAATAATCATCTGCAGGAGCAGTCCGCCAATCAGCGCAGGCAGTGTAATCCAGTTAGGAATTCTCATCCAGCGTATGTCTGTAAACAATGCCGCTGTCAGGAACGGCAGGCAGCCCCATAACGCCCATTCCGTCATCCGTGCCCCTCTTTTCTCTATTCTTTTATTTTTTGACTACTGTAAAAGTCGCCTGAAGCGTAGCTCCATCAGCCAGACTAACCACGAAGGGCCAGGTACCCGGCGTAGTATTCACGCCGATCTTCCATTCCCATTCGATGTACCCGTGCTCATCCGCTTGCTTCCAGCCCAGATACTTGGCAGTACTCTGGCCGCTCTTGTAAAAGATCGCCAGATTGGCCGATGCCCCAGGTGGCACCTTCACCTTGATGATGCCCTGGTGATTCGCTACTCCCGGATTAGGCTTCTCCAGGACCATAATGTTCCCCGTCTCCTCAGCAGGCTCAGCCGGATTTCCCTCCCCGGAAGAATCGGTATTGCCGACCCATAAGCGTTCAACTGCGCTGGCCTCCAGCACGATTTTTTCATTGAGGAACGGGACTCTCATTGGCAGCTCATAGCTGACTACCATGCCGAAATACGGATGCGTCCCTTGCCTCAGATCGGGTACAGTGACATTGGATACATGAATCTTGCTATATTCAAGCAGGTCTGAGGACAGATACGGCCGCAGCACCGGCTTAAGCACCAGATCCAGCGCAGCCTCGGACGCTCCCGCCTGCACCTTCTGCAGCGGCCCTTCTCCCTCCCGGACCACTGCCTTGACCCAGGAATCCATCGGCTGCGGAAGCTTCTCCACGTAGTCCTCACTCCACTCCGTTATCGACAGCCGTGGAATGCTCCAGATGCTGGAGGAGTCGGCATCATCTGAATGCTCTCCCTCACCTGCTTCTTTGGCTTCAGCTCCCCCGCCGCCGCCTTCCCCCTCCTGCTGCTGCATTGCCAGAGCTGCTGGATACATATGGGTAGAGATTATTTTGACAGTGTCAGAAGCCGTACTCTGTAGCGCCGTCGAATACAAGGTCATTTGGATGATGAAGATGAGGAACAGGACAAATAACAGGAACACAGGCAGGATCAGTGCCGCCTCCACAACCATGCTGCCTTCATCCTTAGGGTCCGGCGATTTCCTCAGCCAGCGCTTCATTCTACCGTCCCCCCTTTAGTAAGAAAAGTCAGCTACTGCTTGTCTGAAATAAACTTTGCCCCGTACATCTCCTGACAGCCCGGCACTGTAATTCACCAGCTTCACTACACCTGGCAGAAACCAGAGCTGCATGCCCATCGTGATCCGGGCGGAGGCATATGTATATTTCTCTACCGGATTGATACCGGTATTCAGGCGGATCAGCGCAAGCATCCGGGACAACTCTTCTTCCCCTCCCCCATGCAACAGGAGGAACAGCCGGAGATAGTCACGATAGCTGAGCTGTGCGGTCATATATTTGGATAAGGGAATCTCTCCTTTGGTACAGAGCTGTATCATATCCTGGATAGCCTGCTCAATACCGTACAACAGTGCAGCAGCCAGGACGACAAGCGGATTCCCCATACCGGCTTTCTCAATCAGGCCTTCCATCGTTCGCACAGCCAGCCGCAGAGCAAAGATCTCGCCATAAACGGCTGCCACATTGCCTGCAGGATTATAGAATCCGTACAAAATATATTCCAGCTCTTGCGCCTGCGGCTTCAGCTGCTCTCCAAGCTGCCCACCGAATCCTTCTGCGGACCCGGAGGCCAGCGCGGTCAGCGCTGACAGATCGAAATGCCGGAAATACATCGCAGAGTACTCCGTCTGGTACAGCCGGTCTCTGGCTCCTGCCAGCACACTGCCCATAGCTGCATAGATTCCATCCATATCTTTCATGGACGACTTGCCCGCAGCATATTGATCGTCAGTACTCACAGCAGCCCCCGGTTCCTTCTCCAGAGCTTCGTTAAAGGCGACATTCTGCTGGTAGTATTGACGCAGACTACCATACTGCTCCATCGCTTCCTGAGCGCTGCTTCCCAGCGCGCGGATCTGATCCAGCAGCTTCATGGCATCGCCAAGCTTCTTCTTCGCCTGCCCTTCTATCTGCTTACGCTGGCTGTCAGCAGTGCGGCGGTTCTCAATCTGTTCCGCTTCCTGCTTTATAACAGAACCGTCTTGCCCGTAACTGCTTATATAGCCGTGAACTGCCCGGGAAGCATTAAGAACCCCTGTACTCATAAAAGAATAGTCGGCATACAACCCGGATGCTGTACTTAATATAGCCGGCAAGCCGGAGACCAGCGGCTCCAAGGGAAGCGCGGTACTTCGCTGTACCCCGATGTTGTTGCCCATTCCGCTAAGCTCAGCCGGAAGAAGGATAAGACCTTCCACCTGTGCTCTCAGCTTCTTAAGAGGCTCTGAGCTAAGCTCTCCGGCCGTGTCCGGAATGTCCCAGTTGCGGGCAGGATCTCCCCCCGCAGCACTGGCATTCGCCTCTGCCTGATCAATGACACTCTTCATCTGAAGGTTCAGCGCATTCACCTGCTTAAGGGCAGCCTCTGCTTCATCCAGCAGACGGCTGTTTTTCTCCTGGAAGTCAGCCAGCACTGCCGGTATCTTGCCTGTTACTTCAACAACCTGAACCTGATACTGCGATAGCACTGCCGTGTACTTCGGCCATGTCTTGGGGGGACGGTAATAATCGTCATAGTATTTGTTGACATAATCCCCGTACATCGCCGGGATATCGGAGCTTGCGGCCAAGGATGCAAGCGAACGCGCCGGAATACTGTCACCCGGAGGATTCATCAGCAGCTTCTGCAGGTTCTGTGCACTGTCAGCAGCTTCCTTGCGCTTCTGCAGCATAAGATCCAGCGCTTCCTCACGCTGATCATATAAGGGCTGCAAGTCACCCAGTATCTCTGTTGTCCGTGAAGCCTCAGTCATGGCCGCCGATAACGGCTTAAGCTTGCCTGCCAGCTCCAGGGCGAAATCAACCGGCGCTTTGTATTTCATCTCTTCTATAATCTGCCGCCGGAAGACCTCATAGGTGCCCAGAGGGCGGCTCCAGTCCAGCGAAGAGGAATCGACCATCACAGGCAACAGGTTAAAGGCATCCCCCCGTCCGCTCTCGTACAGATTGTCATTAAGCACCTTCGATAGCAGCTGATTGCCGTCCCCGCCGCCGAAGGCGAATAAGCCGTAGTTCTCGCGCAGCTCAATGTCAAATGCCGACATTACAGAGCGTATAGCGGCTCTCGCCAGACGTTCCTCCTGCACATTCACCGCCGCAATCCGTGCGTAATCAATCAGCACAGCATTAAAAAGAAATACAAACGCCAGCACCATTATAAGAAAGACCGATACCGAACCTTCCACTGAACGAAGACATCTGAATATAGATCCGCGATACAAGCAGCGGCTCAGGCCGGGATACTTGCTTAAGAACCTGCTGTGCTTGAAAATACGCATCCGAACTTCCCCTTAACCTTATTGTTGAATAACCCCGGCCACGGCCACACAACACGAGCTATCCTCACTGCAGCTTATCAAGCATCAGGGCTGCATGCTTCTTCTCCATGCCGCTGCCCTCCTTGCCGGCGGAGGAATTCAGTTTGAACTTCGACCCGTAGTAACGCATGAGATCCACCGTTCGTATGAATTCAACTGGCTCCGTAACGTAGGAGCGGGCATACACCTCAGGTGTGGCTCTATCGGCCAGCAGATTGTCCAGAACAGGCAGATGTAGCACCTTCTTCAGCTCCGCACTGATTCTGCGGCCTGTGAGTCCATAGACATAGCTAATTTCACCCTGTAATCCGGCTGGCACCATCTGTGATGCACGGCGCAGCTTCACTACCGGCAGGGGCCCTCCTTCTTCAGCATTACCAGGCAGCGTAATGGCCGTACTGCCATTCTCTGCTCCTGAACCGAATAGCGAAGCTAACAGTCCATCCTCACCGATTCTCCAGTACAGCGGATCAACATTGCCGGTCTGGAATTCTCCGCTTACCGCCCGGTTACTATTATCCCAGTTATAAGCAGCCCGCTCCGCAGTAGCTGAGGCAATCTGCAGCAGCATCGACTTCTGATAGCTGTAAAGGGAGAAAAACAGCAGCACCATCGTAATCCCCATAAGCATCGGCAGCAGAAGTGAAGCCTCGATAGTGAAGCTCCCGTCATCCTCCCGCAGCGGAATCACTCAAAGACTTCCTGACTCTTATCTCCGGCCGTGCCGATCAGATCCTTCACCACCTTCACAATCTCCTCACGGAATACCAGAACGACCGCAATCAGTACAGCGATGATCAGAATCATCTCCAGCGTCCCCAGCCCCTCCTCATCTTTCCAAAAGCTTTTTGCTCCTTCAGCCATCTGTGTTAACATACGCCTCTACCTCCTACATTTTTAACATCATAATCGCCGGTGTTCCCACCAGCACAATCACAATCAGGAAGATTACCACCATCGGAAAAACCAGCTTCGACGATGCCTGTTCGCCGCGTGTGCGGCTGATTGCCTTCCGCTTCTCCCAGAGCATCCGTGACAGATCCCGCAGCGACAGAACAAAGTCAGCCCCGCCTCTGCGGTAATTAAGCAGCACTGTAGTTGTGAAGATGGAGACCTCCTGCACGGCACAGCGCTTGCTGAAGTTCTCGAACGCCTGCTGGAAGGAGTAACCGCCGTCCCATTCAGCCGTCATCTTCATTAATTCAGCGTAGAGCGGATGGGTGCTGTCCCCTTGACGGCTGTTCACACAGCGGACAATCGCCCGCTGAACCGTCTCACCCGCGCCTACCAGCAGAACAATACTGTTCAGCAGCTCAGGAAGCTCCAGCATAATATTCTGCTCCCGTATACGTACCTTTTTGTGCAGATCGCTAACCATCGCCACCGGGAGTGCAACTGCCAAGAGCCCGCCAAGGATTATTCCCGTCTGTTCTCCCGTAAGCATGGTCAGCGCACTTCCGCCTGCGGCAAGCAGCCAGCTGTAGCTAAGCATCTCCCCCATGAACAGCAAGGTCCGTTCTGCACTGTAGCGCATACCATAGATCCGCTGCAGCGAACGTTGTATCCTGAACATCACAGAGGGGAGATAACTGGCGATTCTGCCTTGCTCTAACAGTAATAATAGAGGCTCACCCAGCCGCCGCAGCCGCAGACCTTCCATGGGCAGCTCCCGTAGTGCAGCATAACGGCTGCCGCATCTCATCCTCAGAATGAGCCAGCCCGCTGCGAGCAGGAGCAGAATGGCACCGCAGATCAATGACATCCCTTCACTCCCCCTCCTTCACAGCGGAATATCCATGATCTTATTAGTCCAGAGGTAACAGAGGAACAGTGCAATCAGTGCCAGTGTCGACACTGCTATTCCTGCACCAGTATACATAGGCTGCATATAGTCTCCGGCACTCAGACTCATGAACATCACCATCATCAGCGGAGAGACCAGCAGCGCCTTCGCCTCGAATTTCTTCTGGGCTATACTGACTGCTATATCCTGCTGGATATCCAGCTTCTCGCCGATGATGGAGGATGTGCGGCGTACGATCTCGACCAGATCCCCGCCTGTACGCTTGCAGACCATGAACACATCTGCGAAGCGCTCCACATCCTCCATTCCTGCTCTTTTGCTGAATTCATACAGCGCATCTTCAATCGGTTCCCCGTTCTCCATACGGGCGCAGATGATATTCAGCTCGGAGATCATGTCACTTGCGCCCTCCGGGTCAAGCATCCGCAGATCCTGCACTGCCTCACGGAAGGCGTTCTCCACCGAACGTCCGGCCGAGAGTGACGAAGAGAGCGAGAACAGCATTTGCTTGAATTGCAGATTCAGCGCAGCCCGGCGGCGTTGCAGCAGATATTCACGCAGCAGCTTCGGCCCATAGGCGCCTCCGGGGACAAGCAGTACCGCCAGGAGCAGCCGGTGATAGAACAGGTAACCAATGCCGAACAACAGAGCTCCGGCACCCAGAATGACCAGCAATCTTTGCAGGGAGTTCAGCTCGTATACGGTATAATCCGGCAGCAGCACCTGCTCTCCCGCTGCAGTTGCGCCAGCCGGCAGCACGGGCGGTGTCCTCTTCATGAACCCTATTCTCTTGCCTATGGGGGGCTGCCGATCCCGCTTTTTCACAATATTCAGGGTACATTCACCTCCTTCGCAGCGCTTACCCCCTCATATTGCTGTAACGGATAATCATGGATTCCGGCCATCCGCAGCTTGTCCGCATGCAGAAGCGGGTTGCCGCTGACCTCAAGCCTCCCTTGCACCCTGCCATCCTGTTCGCCCGATTCCCGAAACTCATATAGAGGATTCAGGATAACTTCACCATTGCGGATTCCAGCAACCTCACTGATCTCCATCACCCGGCGTGAACGGTCACGCAACCGCGACAGATGCACGAATATATCGATTGCTGAGCTGATCTGCTGACGAACGACGGTTACCGGCAGATCAGCAGCACTGAGCACCATGGTCTCCAGGCGGCTGAGCATGTCCAGCGCACTGTTCGAATGGCCCGTTGACAAGCTCCCGTCATGGCCCGTGTTCATCGCCTGCAGCATATCCAGACATTCAGCTCCCCGCACCTCGCCGACAACAATACGGTTCGGCCGCATCCGCAGCGAGGTGTGGATCAGGTCACGGATCGTGATCTCCCCCCGCCCCTCCGTATTGGCATTCCGGGTCTCCAGAGAGACCAGATTCGGAACGGTGACAATTTGTAGCTCTGCCGAATCCTCCACCGTAATGACGCGCTCCTGCGGCGGGATGAACTGCGACAGAGCATTCAGAAAGGTTGTTTTGCCCGAGCCGGTACCGCCGCTGATAAAAATATTGTATTTGGCAGCAACCAGAATCTGCAGCAGCCCGGCCGCTTCCTCCGAGAGTGCTTCACGCCTAACCAGTTCCTCCATCGTCATCGGTGTCTCCGGGAATTTGCGGATGGTCATAGCTGGTCCCTTCAGCGCGGCAGGCGGCAAAACGATATTGACACGCGAACCGTCCTCCAGCCGCGCATCCACAATCGGCGAGGATTCATTGACCACACGGTTGACGCCGGAGACGATAATCTGAATGATATCCTCCAGCCTGCTCCCCGATTCAAAAGCCAGCGGCAGCCTGCGGATCATGCCCTCTTCCTCAATAAAGATCTCCTCATGGCTGTTGATCATAATCTCGGTGATCGCCGGATTATCCACCAGCGGCTGGAGAATATCCAGTCCCCGGAAGGAATCAAACAGCTTCTTCACCAGTTCATGCTTCTCCTGGGCAGTCAGGAGGCGTAATTGCTCCCGCTCCAGAATGATCCGTTCGATATATGCAGCCAGCTCATCATTCCCGATGACCGAGGTAACATCCAGTCCTGCCCGGATGTCGCTGCGCAGGACGCGGAACATCTCTTCATTCATACAGGAATCCCGGTGAACACCCCGGGTAATTCAGGCTCTACTATAGCTCTGGAGAGCTGCTCAATACCATCGATGAATTGAGGAGAGCTCAGGCAGAGTTCTCCGTAATGTTGTAACCCCCAGGAAGGAATATACGGAAGTACCGCATCCAGCCGGAGTGCTGCGGATAGCGCCCCTTCATTCTCCGCTCCGGTACAGCCGTTCATGACAAATCGGCTCCTGTCCACCAGCTCCGGCTGCATGCCGGAGTGCGGACTGGCAATATAATCGAGCCAGCGTTCCGTCTTACGGATACTGGCCTGGTCATTCTTCAGCACCCACAGCAGAATGCCGCACCTGTTCAGCACAGCCTGAGCCCGTTCCTCCTCAATAGCACCGGTGTCTACAATAACCACATCATAGCTTCCGGCTCCGGCCAGCCCCTCCAGTAGATCCATTGTGTCCTGCCGGGACATCTGGAGCATCTCCTTGAAATTCTCCACCGGCCGGAAAGCATCACACCGCAGACTCTCATGTCTGAACGCATAATCGCTCCATTTCGGCTGCCCTCTTCCTCCCTTATTCTCTGATCCTCCGGCCTTAAGCTCATATAAGAGCCGCTCCAGACCGGGAACATGGCTGCCCGGCATCCGCAGAATGAAGCTGCTGCTGTCCACACTCTCCAGATTCAGATAGAATACGGACAGGCCAACCGCTCCAAGCTGCTTCGCCATGTTCAACGCTACCGTGGTTTTGCCGCTGCCGCCGCTGGCCGAGACGACGCCGAGCAGCAGCGTTGCTTCCTTAGGCAGAGCAGCCGTCCGAACCCGCTTCAGATCACTCAGCTGGAGAATCGCTTCCAGCAGCGACGGCAATGCCTGATACTTGGCAATATACCTTCCCCCCGCCAAGTCCGGGCCATTCGGCCATTCTCCGCCTTCACTTAAGACAGCCCAGGGAACGGTACTTCTCCCTTCCACCAGCCAGGCTTCAATGAAAGACGGGTCAGCGGCAACCGCATCCGGCAGCTCGTCACCTGTCATAAATTCCATAAAAGCGTCCAATTTGCTGAAAGCCGTAATCCGCAGCATCTCCCCATACTCACTGTGGTGCAGATAATGAAGCAGCGGTTCAATATACTGGCTCTCCCGGACTGCAAGCACGATTCTTGCCGTCATGAAATTCTCCTCCTATCTTGAATACATAAGAAAAAGAACAGCAAAAAAGCACCGCCAATAACCGTGAATACGGTCATTGAACGGTGCTTCCGTTACTGTTCCTGTAATTTACTGCTATAGTAGCATATATATAAGAAGTCAGCAATAGCTTTTTCACCACTATTTGAGAGAATCCCTCAGAATCCCTCTTCCGGCCTACAGAAATCTGCGCTTCATATCCGGTGTCGGCAGCAGACACTGCTCATCCCGGCCGAACCAGCGGTAGCGGTTCCTGGCCACAATCTTGTACATCGCGTTACGCAGCGGTCCCGGAATCAGGATGAACACATATGCAGCGGGCCACGGGAACCGGAGTCGGCGGGCAATCCGCAGCACTGCTGCCGATTTCGTATAATACTTGGCGTCCTCTATCAGCACCACAGTGTCTAATTGCTGCTCAGGCATACCGCCTGCCTTAAGCAGTTCCCGGGCCGCTTCACTCTGCAAGGAGGCGAATTTGAAGTGCGCCTTGGGATCACGCGGAATAATGAACCGGACAATTCCCTGGCACAGATGACAGACCCCATCAATCAATACAATAGATTCACCCTGCATTTCCTTCCGCTCCTCAGTCACACCGCCACCCCCTTCCTCTTAAACATAGTGTAACATTCGTATCCCCTTTTGAAAAAAACAAAAAACGCGGGATAGCTCCCGCGCCTACAACGTCCGTTCGTCTAATTATTCAGCAATTGCTTTGTTAATCCATTCGTCCCCGGTCATTTGCTCTTCGAAATCAGCAGTGAAGGATTCCATGCATTTGCAGATGAAATCTTTGCGGCATACCGGACAAGGAGTCTTGAGCAGGCGGCTGATGTTCGTCATTTTCCATTCCGGAAACCGGTTGTAGAACGCGCGGCACTCCGTTCCGTCAGCAAGCTTGATAATGAACTCATACAATCCTTCCTTATCATTGCTGCTGGCTTTGGTCACATTCGTAATACTCGGTTTGTAAGACATCTTCATCACCCATTATTTAAATTTTTGGTAGTTAATAGCACGCGCGACATTAACAGATACTTAGACATATTAAAGAATTTCCGGGGTGATGTCAACCAAAGTACAGGCTCCTGCAAGCTATTTACTACACTTCCGGCCTTCTCAGACTCTATTTAGCCATTATTCCCAGCTTTGTCCATTCCTACCCGTGTCTCTGCGCACAACATAATGTAAGACCAGACATCCAATGTCTGGTCTTACAAATAACCATGCTATTCCATTTAACATTGCTGTCTGTCTCTACAGAACGTTCAGTTCAACCTCGATATTTCCGCGGGTCGCCTTGGAGTACGGGCAGAAATCATGTGCTTTCTTGGCCAGGTCCTCTGCCACAGAACGCTCAATGCCCGGCAGCTTCACATCCAGCTTCACGGCCAGCTTGAAACCTCCGTCGCTCTCGTCCTTGCCGATCAGCACATTCGAGGTAATCTCAACATCCTGCAGCTTTACGCCTTCTTTACGGGCAATATTAGCAAGGGCACTCTCATAACACGCACCATAGCCTGCCGCGAACAGCTGCTCCGGATTTGTGCCTGCACCACCAGGACCGCCAAGCTCCTTCGGGATTTTGAGATCATGCTTAAGCGCTCCGTCGGACGATTCCACCGAACCTTCACGGCCTCCGCGAACCTTGGCTGTAGCTGTATATAGGGGTTTCAGTTTCAATGTACTCATCTTTAACTCTCTCCTTTTTAACACAAATTTTGTAAGAACACTTATTCTTAACTTAAACAACCTCACATTTTTGAAACGACCCGGCAGATTGTTACCTTTTAAAACTTGCTTCCGGCGGTGAATAGTGTACAATTAAATTGTGATAAATCAATGTTCGGGAGGAATCATTCATGAATGTCCATGATTTTGAAGCCAACACCCTGCGGGGCCAGGAAGAATCACTCTCCAAATATAAAGGCAAGGTTCTGCTCGTCGTGAATACAGCCAGCAAGTGCGGACTTACCCCGCAATATAAGGGTCTCCAGGAAGTGTACGATAAATTCAAAGACCGCGGTTTTGAGGTTCTGGGCTTCCCCAGCAACCAGTTTGCCGGACAGGAGCCGGGTGAGAGCGAGGATATTGCCGAGTTCTGTGAGATCAATTACGGTGTATCCTTCCCGATGTACGAGAAAATCAATGTCAAAGGTGCCGACGCCCATCCCCTGTTCAAGTATCTGACCAAAGAGGCACCGGGATTACTCGGCTCGAAGAGTATCAAATGGAACTTCACCAAGTTCCTCGTGGACCAGGAAGGCCGTGTGCTGAAGCGGTTCGCCCCGCAGACAACACCGGATCAGATCGAAGAGGATATCGAGAAGCTGCTGCGCTAGAGCGGGTTCAACAAAAACACCCTTCATACCCGGATTAGCTCCGTGCGAAGGGTGTTTTTGCGTTCAAAAAAAGCCGAAACCCTTGAATCATCAAGGATCTCGGCTTTTATGAAAAAATATGCGGTAGAGAGGACTCGAACCTCCACGGGTATACACCCACTACCCCCTCAAGATAGCGTGTCTGCCATTCCACCACTACCGCGCGGTGTGTCTAAACGTTGATGCATTGTTTGAGGCCAACATTCAATATTATAAATCGGTTGCACTCAAAAGTAAAGGTGCCGGCTTAAGATTTTTCGCCGCTTGCATCCTGATCCTTGCGGTACTTCGTGAAGGCCAGATATTCCTTAATAAAGTTCTTTTCCTCCGGCAGCAGCTCTTCGGTTTGGCAATTCAATTGCCGCATTTGGCCAAAAAAATAATCCTCGCCGCTTTCCTGAATCGTTTGGGGCTGCTTACCCAGGATCAGCCAATCCAAGCTCACATGAAAAAATGCAGCAATCTCAATCAACTTATGTGTACCGGGTGTAGATTTGCCGCGCTTCCAGTCTCCCATATTGCCGGTGCTGATCCCGAGCTGTGCACAGAAAGATTTCTTTGTAATTCCTTGCCGTTTAATCAATAATTCAATACGTTCATAGATGGATTGCATCAGCCAACTGCCTCCTCCAAAAATATAATACGCAAAAACGTTATTTTTTATTGAAAAATGACGTAAAAAAGTATATAATTAACTATTATTATATCTTTACCTATTTTATATCATAGCGGCTGGATAGTCGATACGAGGTGAGCAATCTGAACAGCAAACGCCCTATTACTGCCTACGGCTGGGCCATTAAGCAACGTCTGGCAGAACTGCACTTGGATCAGAAGAAATTCTGTGAATTACACGACATCCCACCCTATCGGCTGTCCAACCTGATTCACGGCACACGCAAGGCAGACAGATACCGCCGTCAAGTCGCGGAGTTGTTGAACCTGCCGCCATCTTAATTCCAGTTGGAGCAGTAGTTCTCCCTAAGTGAGCAATCTTAGGATTATTCTTCTTGTAGCTACTCTTATTCCATCTAGTCCTGGCAAAATCCTTCTTTTCCCGCCCACTCTATTCATGCACAAAGAAACCTCTCCTGTGAAATGGCTGAGCGTAATCCATTTCACCACAAGAGAGGTTTCTTTCCTGTCATTTCTGGGTTGATTACCTATTCATTATGTTCAACCTTTGACCGCTCCGCCTGTAAGTCCTCTGACCAGGGTCTTCGAGCCGAACAGGAAGAGAATAATCAACGGCAGTGTACCCAGCGTAAGCCCCAGAATACTGGCTGAATAATTCGTGCGGAAGACGGTAGACAGATTAGCAATTCCCAGCGGCAATGTGTACAGCTCGGGCTTGTTGATCGTCACCAGCGGCAGCAGATAACCATTCCAGGACCCAAGGAAGGAGATTAGCCCCAGGGTACTGATCGCAGGCATTAGAAAAGGAATAACAATTCTGGTGAGAATACCCGGTTCCGAAGAGCCGTCGATTCTTGCGCTCTCAATGACCTCTGTCGGGACAGAAGAGCGGATGAACTGGGTCATGAAAAATACGCCGAAGGCATTATTTAGACCGGCCAGAATCAGCGGCGCATGAGTGTTATTCAGGTGGAACCATTTCATCTCCATCACATATGCAATCAGACCCAGGTGACCGGGGATCATCATCGTCAGAAGAATGAAGCCATACAGTGCATTTTTACCCTTAAATTCATATTTGGCAAAAGCAAACCCGGTAATCGAGGCGACCCCGACCGTCACCAGTGTGAACAATACAGCAACATAGAAGCTGTTCCAGTAATTTCGCAGGAAGCTGGCAGACATGATCGTCTTCAGATTCTCCAGCAGATATCCGCTGGGCAGAATCGGTAGCTGCTTGAACAAGTCCTCAGAATAATAAGTTCCCATCACAATCATCATATAGAACGGGAAGAGAAACGCGATAGCGATCAGGCTAAGCAGCAATACGGTAAAGAACTTCTTCGCTCTCATTTGTCTTCACCGTCCCTGTTGATCCATTTCATGCCAACCACCGAGAACAGGGCGATGAACAGGAAAGTGCCGTAAGCTATAGCCGCCCCTTTACCGTACTTGAACGCACTGCCGTTGAAGGAAGCGTCGAACATATACCAGATTGGTGTGAAGGTAGAGCCATCAGGCCCTCCTACCATACTGGAGCCCGAAGACCAGCCGCTGAACAGCAGCATCGGTTCTTCCACCAGCTGCAAGCCGCTAATAATAGAGGTAATGATCAGGAACAGGTTGATCGGCTTCAGCAGCGGAATGGTGATGCGCGTAAACACATCTTTGGAGGATGCACCGTCAATCACTGCCGCCTCGTAGATGGAAGTATCGATACTGGCCATTCCCGCCGTGTAGAACATCACGAAATACCCGAGGTTTTTCCAGAATACCATCAGAATGACTACCCAGCGGGAGGAACTGACCGAGCCCAGCCAGTTGATCTTCTCCTGAATGAGGCCCAGCTCCATCAGCATATTATTGAAGAACCCGCCCTGCCAGTCGAACAACAGGGAGAAGATAATCCCGACTGCGACCGGTGTTGTCATATAGGCACTGAATACGCTGAGCCGGAAAAAGGTTTTGCGGCGGATCAGCTTGCTCTCGATGAGGCTGGCTACCAGCATGCCCATCAGGACAAGAGCCGGAAGGTATACCGCCATGAAAATAATGACATTGAGCAGAGATTTCCAGAAGAAGGCGTCATGAAAAAACAGCTGTGTGTAATTGCCCAGTCCAATGAAATTCCGGTTGCCGTACAAATCCCAATCCGTAAGACTGATATATAAAGTGAAGAGAATTGGGAACAAGCTCAGTACGGCATAGGACAAGAAATAAGGGGTAATGAACAGGTACGGCCATTTGTTTTTACTGCTGATTCCATTTGATTTCTGCATCATTATTCAAATGTCAGCTCTGGGTGGTTCTTCTTCAGCTGCTCTTCCCACTTATCCAGCGCCTGCTTGGCATCGAAGCTGTTATCCTGTGCCATGACCTGCAGCACCAGCTCCGACGAGCTGTAAATATCCTGATCGTATTTTGTCACCGCTTTGGACTTCATGTTCGGGAATACTTTCTCTACCCAGAACTTCCCTAGATCCTGTCCGCCGAAATATTCATCCGCCCCGGATGACAGCTTGGAGGTATCCTTGAAGAAGGATTTCAACGGCAAAATGTAATCAGAGACAGCGAAGTTGGCTTCAGCGCCTTCGTCCGTGCCTAACAGCCAGTTGAGATAGGTCCAGGCCGCCGCTTTATTCTTGCTGTCCTTCCAAATACCGATAGTAGTACCGCCGTATGGATATCCGCCTTCCGGAGGCACCATCAGACCCCAGCGGCCATTACTGGCTTTGTCGTTAGGCTTAATTACGAATTCTGGAGACCAGTTCGCTGCCGGATAAAAAATCACGTTGTCTTGCGAGTACGAAGCATTCCAGGTTGGGGACCACATCGCCAGCTTGCCCTCTGTGTTATTGTCGCGGATGGACTGCAGCTGAGTGAATATCCTTAGCAGCTCTTGGGTATTCACCTTGGTTCCGTCTACAACTGCGGTTGTACCCTGGTTGGAGAGGATGGTATACGCATCCATCAGGCTTCCCAGCATGAAGGTCTTGCCGCCGCTTTTCTCATAGACTTCCTTGCCCTTGGCAATAAAGGCATCCCAGTCAGTAAACATGGCGGTCAATGCATCCGGATCATCGGTACCGAGGTATTGTTTAGCCAGATCACGCTTGTAAGCCAGTGCTCCAGGCGAACCCGATTGCTCCAGACCGACAAGCTCTCCCTTGCTGTTCGTCAGCAGCGGAAGCTCGAAGTCAAGCAGATTGGAGGTGTCGAATTTGTAGGGCTCTTCGGACAAGCTTTGCAGTACGTTAAGCTCATACAGAGCGCCGCGGAAGGCCGCCTCTCCCCAGATAATATCCGGCAGACCGGAGCCGGCAGCGATGGAGGTCTGGATTTTTTTCAGATAATCCCCAGCCGAGACTTCAACGAACTCCAGCTTGATATTCGGGAACTTCTCGTTGAACTTCACTCCGGTGCCTTCGAACCAGGCCTTGTCCCAGCCCCATACGGTTAGTTTACCGGAAACGTTCGCAGGATCAATTGACTGATCCGTACTATTTGTACTGCTCGAGTCTCCCGAAGTATTGTTGCTTCCGTTGCCGCAGCCGGCCAGCACCAAGGTGAAGCATAACGTTAGAAAAAGCGCTATAACCGATGTTTTTTTACTGAGCAGATTGTGCAAATTAAGATCCCCCTTGCATCTGTTGTGACAGCGGGCGGTTGCTGTAATGTCTTCCGTCCGTCTGTATAGTAGAACTATAAGCTTGAAGGGATCACCCAACAATTAGACGATCTGATGATTTTGTATAAATAATGATAGTGCTTTTCACTCGGACGATTGCTGCCGGACGGGCAGGAGAACAGATACTTTGGTGCCCCCCTGCTCACTTGAACGGATAACCAGGCGGCCTTCCTGCCCGTACAAATACTCAATTCGTTCCCTGATATTCCATAGTCCAATCTGTTTCATCGCCCCTGAAGGGAGACGCGCGGGCGGCAGCGTTCCCTTCATAATAGACCGGGCTTTCTCCTGGCTCATGCCGCAGCCGTCATCTCTGACCGAGACCAGCAGCCTTCCGCTGCGCTTGCGGATAATGATCTCTATACGGCCCACAGTCTCTTTCTCTGAAAACCCATGAAAAATAGCATTTTCCACCAGCGGCTGAATCAGGCTTTTCGGAATATAGTCTCCCTTCGCTTCATCTTCTACGCTCCAGATTACCTCGAACCGGTCTGCATACCGGTATTTCTGAATGGTTACGAAGTGATTGATAATGTTCATCTCCTGCTCCACCGTGATATACAGACTGGTATCGCCGATATTGACAGCATCATGAAGAATGCCAATGAAGGATTCAACCATTTCTTCAATAGCCGTGTAATTCTTTTTGCGGGCCAGATACACAACCGTATTCAGAGTATTGTAGATAAAATGGGGATTGATCTGGGCGAATAACAGCTCTGCCGTCATTTTACGTTTCCAGCGCTCCTGCTCCACCCTTTCGCTCATCTGCCGCTCAATATCACCAAGCATCGTCTCAAAACCATTCTTCAGCACAGACAGCTCATCATTGCTGCGGAACGAGAGCTGAACATTATAGTTGCCCATAGACACCTGCTTCATCGCTTTGGTCATCTGCAGGATCGGACGCATAATATTCGAGATGATGGGGAGGAACAACAGGAAGCAGAGCGCCAGACACAAGGCGAGGAAGATGGCCCAGTAGCGGACAATATAACCCACCCATTCATAGAACCGTTCGTTGGAGGTGAACGTGGAGACTGACCAGTCCGATTTCTCAAAAGCGCTGGCCAGATAATAGCCCTTGTCATGCTTAACGACTTGAATGTCCGGGCTGTCTGCGCTCAGCGTAGGGGCAGGCAGCTCTGTAGCGGCGCCTTGCTGGTAGAGCAATGATTGCCCCGGGCCGATCCAGGCTACCTGGTCGAAGGACTGGCCCAAGTACTGGAATAGACTCTCAAAAGCAGTGTAATCAATATTTAATAGCAGCACTCCGCCATACTGGGGATCGAAACGGATAAAGAAGCTGACGATTTTTTTGCTGTCGGGGTCGAGAATAATATGGGGAGCTGTGAACCCGCTTTTAGCATCGCTCTTCAGCGCTTCCTGATACCAATCCTCTTGCAGCAGCCGTTCAAAATAAGGGTCGATATACAGCGAGGACCAGAAAATCTTGCCGTCCGAGCGGACGATGGCCGAGCTCTCAAGGTAGTCACGCAGTACATTGAATTTAGTCAACTGGACGACGACATCTCTGTATGCGCTTAGCTCATCATACGTAGAGGAGTAGTTCAATCTTGCAGCGAACCGCTGAAGCAGCTCATCGTTGACCATATTGGCGGCATATTTCTGCACATCGTCAATCAGGTGGTTCATCTGATTCGTGGTCTGCTCCAGATGGATGGTATCTTCACGGAGGGCCTGTGCTTCAAGAATCGAAGAGAACTGCTCGTACGCCAGTGCACTGATGGCCGTTACAGACAGCGTAACGATCAGAATAACGCTGCCGAGAATTTTATTCTTAATTTTTCGCATGACTATTCGCTGCCCCTCTGCTGCAGGAAATCCTTGGGCTGTATACCCGTATTTTTTTTGAAGACCTGACTGAAGTATTGGCTGGTTTTGTACCCTACTTTCTCCGATACCTCGTAGATCTTGTATTCACCGGTCTGCAGGAGCTTCTTGGCCAGCCCGATCCGATATTCCGTCGTGTAGTCGAGCAGGGACTGGCCCGTCTCCCGCTTGAAGGTTGTCCGAAGATGGATGCTGCTGATCTGCAGATGGCCCGCAACCGTCTCCAGGGACAGATCGGGATCGGCGTAATTCCCGGCAACATACTCCATCGCCTTGTTGACCCAGCGGGAATATTGCTTCTGGCTCTGCCGCTGCTGCAAGCATTCTTCAAGCATCCGGTACAAGCTGTTAACTACTTGCCTCGCGTCTGTACCCAGTACTTGATCAGGGCTGATGCTTCCGTCCTTGCGGCTTGCACCCTTGATCTCCTCCATGACGGCGCGCAAATCTCCCAAATAAGCCTGAGCGGCGATATGGTCCAGACCTGTCTTCAGCCGTTCCAACAGATAGGGTTCGGGGGATAGAAGATATTGTCTGGTCTCTAAGGCTATACTGGTAGCTTCTCTGGGAGAAGCGGCTTGCTCCAGCAGAAATACAGCACCGGGCGGCAAAAACACGGAATAATCATAGGCCTGCCTCATCGCAGCATATCTGCGATCCGGCAGTTCTGCGCCATTACCTGCGGATATTATCACTCTGGGAAGGTTCCCCCGATAGAATGACTCTAAGCAGAGCAGAACTTGGGCCGCGAGCTGCCGCAAGTTATAATGCTGGAGCAGCAGACTGCTGGAAGAGGATAACTTCAACAGCAAGATGTATCCGCCTTCATCCATCTCCAGAAGTTGAAGCTCTTCCAAGTCCGTTGACTGACGGCGGATCTCTTCTTCGACATTCTTCCATACGAGGGCCGTGCCACTGCGTGCATTACTCCGGCTGCCGTCCAGCCTCAATGCAGCCTCCAGCTCGAAATACAGCAGTCCGGGCTGACCCTGATAATAGTCTGCCACGAGGCGGTGCAGCCTTGATTCCTGATTCCCTGCTGGAGCCTGATACTTGCCGGCCAGCATATCCTTCAGCAGAATATGGAGCGCATGTCCATGCCCTTGTTCCTCGGCGGCCTCCGCTGCCAGCCCTTCCTTCAGCAGCTTCAAGGGTTCCAGCAGGCGGCCCCGGCTGATCTCATGCTTAAGCAGATAATGGGCTGCGCGCAGCTCCAATGCCTGACGGGCATAATCAAAGTCACGGTAAGCAGTCAGAAAGATCAGCCGAGTTCTAGGGGCAAGCAGGACCACATGCCGTCCCAGCTCCAAACCATCCATAGGTGACATGGAGATATCGGTGATGACAATCTGCGGCCGCAGCTCCTCGAATTTCCGCAATGCCATGCGCCCGCTGGTCGCCTGAGCGACCACCCGGAAGCCATTTTCCTCCCATGGAACCGATTGGTAGACATGATCAAGTGCAAGCGGCTCATCATCCACAAGCATGACCGAAATCAATGAATTCACTGTAGAAATCCCCCGTTCCTGTCGAATCCTGATATATATGCAGGTATAACGGAACCTGGAAGGGCTGTCAATGGAAATGACTTCCTTCATGACTTGCAGATTGGCGTGGTCTTCCACACAAAAAAACTCACCGCTGGCATTATCCAAGAATGCCGTCCGGTGAGTCATTCACATCGTATTTTTTATGA
The DNA here is from genome assembly GCF_038051945.1 of Paenibacillus sp. FSL H3-0469. Taxonomy (NCBI): domain Bacteria; kingdom Bacillati; phylum Bacillota; class Bacilli; order Caryophanales; family Paenibacillaceae; genus Paenibacillus; species Paenibacillus sp. FSL H3-0469. The sequence goes on along the minus strand of NZ_CP150302.1, from coordinate 5,997,954 downwards.
AAATAGGCTTCTGAACACCACCTAATCAGGTCATCCCGTTCTTTCTCATGAATCTTGATTAACTGGTTCAGAACAAAAACCCGCTGCACTATATCCTCCGCAAAACGCAGCTGATTCGTGTAATAATCGATTTCCCTTTGATAGGCCGAGTACTCTCCGTTGTTATGGGCAGAGTAAGCTTTTAACAATTGAAGGTGAAGATCATAGATCTCAGAGTAATTCATTACCGTAGACTACCTCCCAGGTAAGGCTTTTACTAGTATTGTCTCCAAGATTGATAGGATTATACGATAGAGCTCCACTCTTCATTTGTCATCAGCTAGAGCGTGATCAGGTTAGAATTCTTTGTAGTTCACGTATTTCTTTCCATGAGACTAAATTAATTTTCTCTTTTTTAAGCACTTTCTTAATATCAGGATCTATTAGTAATAGATACTCAATCCCACGCTCAAAATAACAACTCGTTACAGACTTCAATTCTTCAGTTATTTTCGATGGATGTATAGTTAATTGTGTTATACCGGGCTTAATATTTTTTAGTAGCGTGAGCAACTGTCTCTTCATTTCTTCATATTCCACGGGCTTACAGCAGTAGGGCAAAGAAATTACATCATCAATAAACAAGATCCCACGTTTTCTTCCTGAATTAATTCTAATGCGAAAAGTTTCTTTTTGCTTGTTATTAAAAAATGGTTGTTCAATTATTCTTGTTGGTAAGTTAAAGGGGAGACGATATTTCTCGCATAGATCAAAGGTTATCTCTAAAAAATCATTGCCCGCATATAAACCCATAAGACTACCGCCATGACTATCAAGATGAGTTGGGTCCATTCCTAACATAGTTGCACTTTGTATTTGAGCCTCTAATTCAATTCTAACTTCTTCATCATCAGCATTTATCTCTAAGTACGAAATATCATTATGGAAGTTGCCATCCCCATTGATTAAACTTCGCAAGGGTCTTTCTTGAAATACTGGACGATATGAATGATGCTCACCGCTTGTTAAGGTAAGATGAATCCCGATATTATCTAGAATGTTTTGATTACTTAATTCAAGGGCTTCCCGTGCTGCTGGACAGGGAAACATTATAGATGTTGAGGTTATAGCTTGTTGTTCAAATAAACTAACAATCGCTTCATTAGTTCCCTTAGTTATTCCGAAATCATCAGCATTAATTATTAACAAACGGTCATCTGAAGAAAAACCTAATTTGCTTATCATAAAGATCTCCACCTTAATAAGGTTTTTGCAATCAAAAAAGAAAAACAGTAGAGATACAAAACACATTATAATGTGCGTATCTCTACTGTTTCAGAAAAATAAAATTAAAATAGTCAAACAATATTTTTCGCAAAAAAAGCAAAAACCCTTGAACTACCAAGGATTTTTGCTCATTTGAATGATATGCGGTAGAGAGGACTCGAACCTCCACGGGTATACACCCACTACCCCCTCAAGATAGCGTGTCTGCCATTCCACCACTACCGCATATTGGTGACTCGTATGGGATTCGAACCCATGTTACCTCCGTGAAAGGGAGGTGTCTTAACCCCTTGACCAACGAGCCATATTAGCATTATTGTGTTTGTCACAACAAAAATGAGTATATCAAACCTTGTCCGATTTGACAAGCATTATTTCTAACAAAAAAATCGGGAGAATACAGGCGATTTGCCCCTGATTCTCCCCGAATCCTGCCCTGCCTTCCCGCAGGACAACTCAGCTAATTCTGCCGCTCACTGCCCCTCGCCAACCGCCGCCAGCGCTGCGATTCCATCCGCATATTCATACCCCAGGCTCCCGGCCACCGCAGCATTGGTCACCTGTCCGGCTACCACATTCAGGCCGCGCGCAAGCGCCGCGTTTTTCGCCGCAGCCGCATGAATGCCCAGATTGGCGATCTGGAGCGCGTAGGGGATCGTTACGTTGGTCAGCGCCAGGGTCGAGGTCCGTGCGACCGCTCCAGGCATGTTGGCTACGGCGTAGTGGACTACGCCATGCTTCACATACGTCGGGTTCTCATGTGTGGTGATCCGGTCTATGGTCTCGATCGACCCGCCCTGATCAATTGCAACATCCACGATGACAGAGCCCTCTTCCATCTGCTTCACCATATACTCTTTAACCAGCTTCGGCGCACGGGCACCAGGAATCAGCACCGCTCCGATCAGCAGATCCGCCCGGCGCACAGCCTGCTCCAGATGATAGGAATCCGACATCACGGTCACCAGCCGTCCGCCAAAAATATCATCCAACGCGCGCAGACGGCCCGCATTCAGATCCAGTATGGTGACGCGCGCCCCCATGCCCAGCGCTATCTTGGCCGCATTGGTGCCGACAATTCCGCCGCCGACAATGACGACCTCACCCGGCTGAACACCGGGTACCCCGCCGAGCAGAACACCTTTGCCGCCATGCGGCTTCTCCAGCAGCCCGGCACCGATCTGCACCGCCATCCGTCCGGCGACCTCACTCATTGGAATCAGCAGCGGCAACGAGCCGTCTTCAAGCTGAATGGTCTCATAGCCCACGGCGGTCACACCGCTCTCCACCAGTGCCTGGGTCAACTCCGCTTCAGGTGCCAGATGCAGATAGGTGAAGAGAATCAACCCTTTGCGGAAATAACCGTACTCCTCCGGCAGCGGCTCCTTCACCTTGATGATCATCTCTGCCTTGCTCCAGACCTCAGCAGCCGTATCCAGAATCACTGCACCTTTATCTGAGTATTCCTTGTCACCCATGCCGCTGCCTGCTCCGGCTGAAGCTTGGATGTAGACTTCATGACCTGCCTTCCGGAGCGCTTCCACCCCGGCCGGGGTGATGGCGACGCGGTTCTCGTTATTCTTGATTTCTGCGGGTACGCCAATAATCATGCCGATTCCCCCTCAAAGTTGTGTTAGCATAGCCTTCCTTGATATCTCACCGGCACAACTCGCTTCGGAAGCACCTGCTTAGTTGTGTAAGTATAGTCAACATTTTATCCTTGTGAGATGCGAAAAGAAAGGCTCCCCTTCGGGGCCTTCCTCTTCATGGTTAAGGTGAGGCAAGAGGCCCCCTGGCCTCCTGCGGACCGGCGGCCTGTTCCCTTCACCTTAGTATATGCAATTTCGCTCCTTAAGGATTAACCTTGGTCTCAAAGGTTTGCTTCCCGTCAACAAATTTCAGCACAACCGCCGCTTTGACCGGGTCATGCTTGTCGTTCAGGGTGATTTTGCCGGTAGCGAGCTGCAGATCCTTAGTCGCTGCCAGCGCTTCGGTGATCTTGGCCGGATCGGCTTCGCCCGCGCGGGTAATCGCATCAGCCACCAGCTTCAGGGCATCATAGCCCAGGGCCGCCATCCCATCGGGAACCGCTCCGCCATTAGCCGCTTTGTAGGCGTCCACGAAGCTGGTTACTTCAGGTGCTGTATCTTCAGGCGAGTAGTGATTGGACATGAACGTGTTCTCCAGCGCTTTGGCACCGGCGATTTCCGCCAGCTGCGGGGAATCCCAGCCGTCGCCGCCCAGGAACGGAACGGTGATGCCCATTTCACGGGCCTGCTTCACAATTTTACCTACTTCTTCATAATAACCAGGCAGGTAGATGACATCCGGGTTCGCTGCTTTGATGCGGGTCAGAACTGCTTTAAAGTCCGAATCCTTCTGCTGGTAAGACTCCTGGCTCAGCACCTCGCCGCCTTTAGCCTTGAAGGTCTCTTCGAAGAACTTTTGCAGACCCTTGGAGTAGTCGGACGAAGTATCGGTATAGATAACAGCCGTCTTAGCCTTCAGGGAATCGAGCGCAAAGTTAGCCATTACCTCCCCCTGGAACGGATCGATGAACGCTGCGCGGAACACGTATTCATTGACATTCCCGCTGCGCTCATCCACAGTAACCTTCGGATTGGTAGCCCCTACCGAGACAAGCGGAATCTTTTTCTCCGTAGCTACCGGAACGATCCCCAGCGTGTTGGTCGAAGTGGATGCGCCGATGATGGTCACGACCTTGTCATTGGTGATCAGCTTCTGTGCCGCCTGGGTAGCTTCTTCAGACTTCGATGCATTGTCTGCAACTACCAGCTCCAGCTGCTTGCCGAGTATACCGCCTTTGGCGTTGATCTCGTCAACCGCCAGCTTCGCGCCCTTGGATGCGGAGTCGCCGAAAGAAGCCTGACCGCCTGTGAGCTCAAGGTCAGCCCCGATCTTGATGGTGCCTCCGGCCGTGTTGCCGCCGCTTGCAGAGTTACCGCTGTTCTCTGTGTTGTTGCCGCAGCCGGATGCTAATACCGCAGTCAATACGGTTGACAAGATAATGGCCCCAATTTTCTTCATAGTTTCTCCCAGCCTCCTGATTATTTAGTTTATATATGTTGTATCTGTGATGCTGCTAATAGGATGGATACCCCCTGCTTAGTGCCCGAGATAAGCCATTTTGATCTCATCGGAGTCGGCCAATTCCTTGGCATCCCCTTCAAGCACTACCCGGCCTGTCTCCAGGACATAAGCGCGGTCAGCGATTTTAAGTGCCTGGTGCGCATTCTGCTCGACCAGCAATACAGTGGTTCCGGCATCATTGACTTCCTTGATAATCTTGAAAATATCCTGGACCAGCAGCGGCGCCAGCCCCATCGACGGTTCATCCAGCAGCAGCAGCTTCGGGTGGCCCATAATCGCCCGGCCCATCGCCAGCATCTGCTGCTCCCCGCCGGATAAGGTTCCCGCCTGCTGCTTCTTGCGCTCAAGCAATCGCGGGAAGGTGTTGTATACCTTCTCGAAGTCCGCAGCCAGACTGCTTCCATCCTGCAGGTAAGCGCCCAATTCGAGATTCTCCTCGACCGACATATTAGCGAATACGCGCCGTCCTTCGGGACAATGGATCAGCCCTTCTTTGACAATCGCCTGTACACTTTGATTCGTTATCGATTTACCCAGGAATTCAATACTTCCTGTCTTCGGCTTCAGCAGCCCCGAGAGCGTCTTCAGCAGCGTTGACTTGCCGGCGCCGTTGGCACCGATTAGCGTCACAATTTCCCCCTGCTTCACGGTGATGCTGAGATCCTTCAAGGCATGAATCGCTCCGTAATATACATTAATCCCTTGTACTGTAAGCATGGCGCTACGCCTCCTGTCCCAAATACGCTTCGATGACCTTCGGATTGTTGCGGATCTCCGCCGGCGTGCCGTCAGCGATCAGGATTCCGCGGTCCAGCACGTAGATGCGGCTGCAGACTCCCATTACCAGTGACATATCATGCTCGATCAGCAGAATGGTCAGGTCGAACTCCTCCCGGATCCAGGCGATCAGGTTCATCAGGTCACGCGTCTCATTCGGGTTCATCCCGGCTGCCGGCTCATCGAGCAGCAGCAGCTTGGGTCCGGCCGCAAGCGCCCGGGCAATCTCCAGACGCCGCTGATTCCCATAGCTCAGGTTGCTCGCTACCTCTTCACTCTGATCAGCCAGATTGAAGATGGAGAGAATATCCATCGCCTTCCGGGTAATCTCCTCTTCGCCCTGGAAATGCTTCGGCAGACGTAGCATCGAAGAGAACAACGAGTGCTTCGCATGCTGATGGAAGGCAATCTTGACGTTCTCGAGCACCGTCATAGCCGTAAACAGGCGGATGTTCTGGAACGTACGCGCAGCGCCTTTATGATTGATCTTGTAGGGCTTCATCCCGCCGATAGACTCATTATTCAAAAGAATGCTGCCCGACGATGGCGGGTACACTCCGGTCAACAGGTTGAATAGTGTGGTTTTACCTGCACCGTTGGGCCCGATCAGGCCGATCAGCTCGCCTTTATCAATATGAAGAGATACCTCGCTGACCGCCTTCAGTCCGCCGAAGGCCCGGCTGGCCGCTTTCACATCAAGGAGTACCGCTGCTCTTGATTGCGTCATTTGCCTTCGCCTCCTTTTTACCGAACTTGCCTAGTGAGAATTTGCTTACGCCAAGCAGGCCGCTTGGACGGAAGATCATCATCAGAATGAGCACTATCGAGTAGATAATCATGCGCCATTCCGGGAATTCACGTAAGTAGGTATACAGCAGGGTAACGAACACCGCACCCACGATAGAGCCCGCCGTACTGCCCAGCCCCCCGAGAACCACCATGACGATGATTTCAAAAGACTTCAGGAAGTTGAAGCTGCCCGGCGTAATGACATAGAACGTATGGGCCGACAGGCCGCCCGCCATTCCGGCAAACAGCGCACCGATGGTGAAGGCGATGATTTTGTAACGTGTCGTATTAATCCCCATCGCCTCCGCGGCAATCTCATTCTCGCGGATCGCAATACAGGCCCGGCCGTGAGTAGATCTAATGAAGTTATTAATCAGTACAACTGAGATCAGAGTGAAGAAGAAGAGCATGGTCCAGGTCGTTTTGGCCGGAATACCGCTGAGCCCTGAAGCTCCGCCGACATATTCCGTATTCAGCATAATAATGCGGATAATCTCACCGAACCCCAGCGTGGCAATAGCGAGATAGTCCCCGTTAAGCCGGAGTGTAGGCATCCCGATCAATACACCGAATACCGCAGCCAGCAGCCCACCCGCAAGAATCGCAGGAATGAACGGCACATTGTAGTCAAGGGTAAGAATCGCCGAGGTATACGCACCCACCGACATGAACCCGGCATGGCCAATGGAGAACTGCCCGGTAATCCCGGTAATCAGATTCAGCGACACGGCCAGCATGATATTAACCCCGATGAGAAGCAGCATAGACTGATTCACATCACTAAGAACTCCCGTTGTTAAAAGAACTTTTACGATTCCATAGAACGCAAGGGCGACAAGTAGGCCCAGCCAGAACTTTTTATTTATCTTTGTCACGGCAGCTTCCCCCTACACTTTCTCCCGGACATTCTTGCCGAACAGTCCGGATGGTTTGAAGATAAGGATTAGAATCAGTACCGCAAAAGCTACACCGTCACGCCAAGAGGAGAACCCGAGCGAAGAAATCTCTGTCTCCACCGTTCCCAGCAGCAATCCGCCGACAAGCGCACCCGGAATACTTCCAATCCCTCCAAGCACTGCCGCGACAAAAGCCTTAAGCCCGGGCATGACACCCATAAGAGGATCAACCGAATTGTACGTCATTCCGAAAATCACGCCTGCGGCAGCGGCAAGCGCTGAACCGATCGCGAAAGTGGCTGAAATGGTGCGGTCTACGTTGATACCCATCAGCCGCGCCGCTTCCACATCGAAGGATACGGCCCGCATGGCTTTGCCCGTTCGGGTGTACCTGACGATATATTGCAGCACTAGCATAAGAATTATCGTTGTTAGCAGAATCATGATCTGATTGGATTCGACCTGGATAGAAGACCCGAAGAGATGATACTGCTTCTTATCCATAATATCCGGGAAGCCCTTGGCCTGCGGCCCGAGGATCAAGACTCCGGTATATTCGAGCAGGAAGGATACGCCGATCGCTGTAATCAGCGCTGCAATTCGAGTGGACTTACGAAGCGGCTTATACGCCAGACGTTCAATGCTGATACCGAGCAATGCACTGATGGTCATCGAGATGATCAGCGACAAGAGCAGTACAACGATCGGCGGCAATCCGGCATTCGCCAGGTATTTGGCACTGTACAGACCGATGAACGACCCTACCATAAATACATCGCCATGCGCAAAATTAATCAGCTTGATGATACCATACACCATTGTGTAACCAAGGGCGATCAGAGCGTAAATGCTGCCTACGGATATCCCGTTTATTAGTTGCTGAATGAAATACTCCATCGCCATCCCCTTCTCCCCATATTCATCTTGTATACCCCTTTCTCTGTGCTGTTTCTCTTTTCTTGGATTATGATGTCATTTATATTAACACAAGGTCAGAGAATCGTCACTAATAATTGTGGGAATTAATACAAAATTCAATAGTTGGTGTTATATTACATAACATGATATATGTAGGATTCGGTAGGATAATATAGGTTTTCGAAAAATGCGCAGAAAACAGGAGAAAAACAGAGGATTTTCAAGCAGGAACGTTTTAGAAGTTGTTTCCTTTTCTTATACAATACTTTTTTTCTGCGTAATTAATATAACATTTGTCTCTTTACAGCATCATTCCTTCAATTAATTAAAGGGGTAACGGATTGAACCAGCAATGTGCGGTAGCAGAGTTCAAGATTATGCGTATAAAAGCCCCCCCTACATCTACAGTCTCATCGATACCTGGGCCAAGGTCCGGGCGGGCTGCTGGGCTCCGGGTTGTTCCTCACTTTCCCGTTCGTTGCTATACTCTACCAAGCATTACACACATCCAAAGGAGTGAAATTGAAATGAGCACCATCGAAAAAGAGGAGACCGTCCAATCTGCCAGGAGAGGGTTGCTAGTATTCTTCCTGATTCTTATACCCCTTACGGTTATAAGCTACATATTGGCCCTTACTGTAACGCCTGTGTACGGCTTGCTGCTGATGTGGGCGCCCGGGATCTCCTCCATACTCACCCGTATCCTGCGGCGTGAGGGCTTCGCGGATATCTCCCTGAGGTCCGGGGGACGGCGCACGCTCAGGGCGATTCCATTCATCTTGTTATTGCCGGTGGCGGTTGGTCTGTTGGCCTACGGGACTGTCTGGATCACAGGACTGGCGGAGTATACCGGACACAATGGCAACGTTATCGGTTCGCTGGTCTGGGCAATCCTGATTCAAATGTCCGTCGGAACCGCGATGGGAATCATCAGCAGTGCCGGAGAAGAGTTAGGCTGGAGAGGCTACATGCTGACCCGGCTTATTGGGGCCCGCGTCCCGAAGCCTATTCTCATGAGCGGGCTGATCTGGGGCATGTGGCATATCCCCGCGATTCTAATCGGCAGCTACTATTCCGGCCCTTCTCTGGCCTTATCGATCGTATTGTTCATGGTAACCATCAGCTCATTCAACATCATTATTAGTCTATTGCGCTTAAGCACTGGGAGCATATGGCCTTCCGTTCTGCTCCATGCCTCGTGGAATGCTATCATTCAGGATGCTTTCGACCGTTACACCAGCGGGAAGAATGCATTTCTCTGGACAGGCGAGTCCGGGATACTGGTGGCTGCTACGCTCGTGATTGCAGCGTGGTTCTTCTACAGAAGATCTACGCTAGATGTCAGATTGTAAATGGCAATTCGGCAAAAAATATATAAACAATAAGAGGGTGTCCATAAGCCATGAAATGGCTGGGATACCCCTTGTTTTGGAGTTAGATGGACGTTTGTGTCGATGAGGACGCTCCGCAAACGGAACGTTGTTACAATCGCTGTTGTGTCCAGATTTTTTTCATTCCCTTAGCGGTGAAAATCCGGACACAAAGGCGACCGCTGCCGCTTTTCTGCGGGTCGTTCCGTCCGCTCCGCTGTTTAAGCGGGATGCGAAAACAGATTTTTTAACACAAAAAAGAAACCGTCCAAACATCAATGGACCAAAAACAGAAAGCAGCAATTCTCCCATAAGAGAATCGCTGCTTTTTTAACATTTGAAGCTTTTACGAAATCTGAGATTTGACTCGGGCAATGACCGCCTAGTCCAAATATACGGCTTTCCCCGTCTGTGCCGATTCATAGATGGCCTCCAGAATCCGTGAGACTACATAAGCCTGTTCAGGAGTGACGACCGGATCTTTATCCTGTTCGATCGCTTCGATCCACTTTCTTAATTCGATATCCGTAGATTTCTCTTCTTTGCCATCATAGAAAGCTACTCCTCCGGCACCAAGCTCAATTTCGTTCGTGTATAGCTTGCTATGCTTCTCCCCGTTAATCCGGAGACCCTTCTTCATGTCCGCACCCGCTTCGGTTCCGCTTAAGCTGCACTTGGCTTCATCCACATCCAGCGAATTAAGCGCCCAGCTCGCCTCCAGCGTAATCGTTGCGCCGTTCTCCATCACAATCATCCCGAAGGCCGAGTCTTCCACGGTGAATTTCTTCGGGTCCCAAGGTCCCCAGGCGTTGGCCGCATCTTCTTTTTGGGAGAGCTCGTGGTATTTGGTTCCCAGCACAACCTTTGGTTTGTAGTTGTCCATCATCCAGAGCGTCAGATCCAGCGCATGGGTTCCAATATCGATAAGCGGGCCGCCCCCTTGCTTCTCCTCATCCAGGAATACTCCCCAGGTAGGGACCGCTCTCCGCCGGATCGCATGCGCTTTTGCATAATAGATATGACCGAGCTCGCCTGCTTCACAGACTTTTTTCAGATACAAGCTGTCTTGCCGGAACCGGTTGTCATACCCTATGGTCAGCTTCTTCCCAGTACGTTTCGCTGCTTCAGCCATACGTTTGGCGTCCGCTGCTGTTTTGGCCATGGGCTTCTCACACATCACATGCTTGCCCGCTTCCAAGGCCGCAATGGATATTTCCGCATGCGCGTCATTGGGAGTAAGCACATGAACAATGTCAATGGAAGCATCCTTCAATAATTCCTGATAGTCCGTATAGACAGCAGCATCTGCACTGCCGTATTGTTCAGCAGCCGCTTCAGCCCGTTCCTTGATAATATCGCAAAAAGCTACCACTTGAACCTTATCCTGTCTGCTTAAGGCCGGCAAATGCTTCCCGTTCGCAATCCCTCCACAGCCGATAACCCCAACACGATACACTTTGCCCATCGTCACTCATCCTCACTGTTCATGTATTTGTCTAGCCTTGCGGTATGCAGCCGGGGTCATGCCCAGCCGCTTGCGGAATACTGAATGCAGATAGGTCGCAGTGGTGAACCCTTCAGACTCCGCAATATGTTCGATCGACAGGTTACTGGCTTCAAGCTTGCTGCACACAGCCTTCAAACGGATCTCCTCAAGAATCCGGCTGAAGGTTTGATCCGGATCGGTCTGTTTAAATATCCGCTGCAGCTGCCTTGCGCTGATATTCAGCTTCTCCGCAACATTCTCCAGCGTCACGGCTGCCGAATAATTCGCTTCCATGTACTGAACAGCATATTGATAGCGGTAGGACAGCATGTCCCGTACGGGTGCCGCAGCTCCCATCCCGCCTGTATCATAAGCTCTGGTTACCTTCAGCAAGATACTAATCACGAGATGCTTGATGGATGTGTAATATCCCGCAAGCTTGCCGTCACAGGCTTCATAGGCTTCCAAAAAACACTTCATCGCCCTGTGATAATCCTGTGCAGGGACAAGCGGCAGGTTTCTCAGCTTCTCCACACATTCCTCCGCTTCGGCAACCTCCCACGGGTCTGCATCGTCCCGGGGCTTCTCCGCAATATGGATATGCAGACATAACTCCTCCATCGACTCTTCCGCATCTGCTTCTTGACGGTGCATCACTCCCGGTCCGGTCAAATAGAGCATTCCCTCCGACAAAGAATACTGCTGATCGCCGAGAATGACCGTTCCTTTGCCCCGCGGTATGAAATGAAATTCAAATTCAGCATGGTTATGGAAATCAATAACCTTCCCCGGCGGAAAAGAGGTCAAATGAAACCGGAGAACAGAAATTTCATAATGTCCCCACAGGATAGAAATATCCAGTCTTTCCAGCAGATCCATCTTCTCAAACATAATCTCGAAGGGAAAAGGGCTCATGTTAACCTCCCGCTTATAGGCTACGCACTGTACCCGGATAATGGATCAAGACAAGACTTCAGTTCGGCTAACCGGATCACCCGTCCTGCCTTCGCTGAGAGATTCGCCGCCTCCATTAACCGGGTAAGCTCTGTTGCCGCTTGAATATTGTCAGAAGCAACCGTGTTGTTCTGGATGTGGGCTACCCACTGCTCAAAAGCGCTCTCACGATTGGCCAGTACAGGCGTCTCGTTCCAGGCAGCCCCTTGATTTGCCGCTTTATTACTTCTGACGAGCAGCTTTGCTTCAGGCGTTCCATACAATAGAGTTCCTTCCGTTCCATGCACTTCTATGGTAAAAGGGGAGTAGCTGTTCACGAAGCCAGCTTCCACTACACCGATTGCTCCCGAATCCGTATAGAGCGTCGCTACTGCGTTGTCCTCCACTTCCTTGCCCGTCACATATCCGAAGCTCGCGCTTACCCCGGTCACCTCTTGACCCAGGAACAGTCTGGTCAGGTACATGGGATGGCATCCCAGATCAATCAAGGCACCGCCCTGGCATTGTTCAAGGCTATAGAAATGCTCGGGAAGCCAGTTGGCCGTTGCGCCGTTATGGGATAAGCGGACTCTGACATACGTAATCTGCCCAAGAAGTCCCTGGCTTAGAATGTCTGTAACCGATAACGTATAACCGTCATTTAGCCGCGGCAGCGACACGGTTAGCTTCACTCCATGCTCCGCGATCTCGGAGAGGATTTCATTAACCTCACTCAGCGTTGCAGCTACAACCTTTTCGGTGAAGATGTGCTTGCCTGCTCTGGCCGCCGCAATCATGACCTCCCGGTGCATATGGGTTGGCGCGTCGACAATCACGGCATCGATATCCTTCCGGGCAAGCATGTCCTCCAAAGAATCATAGAACGGGATATTCAAGCTCTCTGCCGCCTTCCTGCCCCGCTCCGCATCCTCGTCCCATACCGCAGCAATTTCCGTATCCCCATGCTCCTGGGCCTGCTTCGTATAATCCCAGGCATGTACATGCCAAAAGCTAATCTTGCCAATCCTAATGCTCACCCGCCTGCACCTCCATATACATTATTCTGACATCACCTATAAAGTATCATATAACAAGCAGGATTTTTAGTAGATAAATGCGACATCGACTATATGGAATTACGACATCGGACAGGACAATCGTATCTTCCAGGGATTCAGCCGCTCCTGCTGAAAAGACGCAAAAAAGGAGCTCAATATGAGCTCCTTCAACGAACCACCGAGGGTTCTCATCCCCAGCAGGGAAGTATAATCAAAACGGAGAGAGAGGGATACTCTCGCTGCGCGAGAGATTGCGATGCCATTGCTAACGAAGCTTATGCTCCAACGAACCACCAAGGGTTCTCATCCCTAGCAGGGAAGTTTAATCAAAACGGAGAGAGAGGGATTCGAACCCTCGCACCGCTTACGCAGTCTAACCCCTTAGCAGAGGGTCCCCTTATAGCCACTTGGGTATCTCTCCAAGTAATGGCTCCCCGAACAGGACTCGAACCTGTGACAACTCGATTAACAGTCGAGTGCTCTACCAACTGAGCTATCAGGGAACATTAACATGAACAAGGATTAATTTATCATGATTCTACAGGTTAGTCAAGCGGGTCGCGCGAGATTGTGAGATCGTTTACATAATCAGATCCACTCTCCATCCAGCGGCACGGCAACACGGCCGGACAAGCCTTCCTGTTCAAGGCGTTGCATCAATAGCTCCCTCGTTACATGGCAGTGGTTAATTGAATCCATGTGCACAGCAATCACCGAAGCGGACGGAGCGGAATGGCATACCTCCACCACATCCTGTTCGTTCATGGTAATGGGACCTCCGCTCAGGAAGCTGGCACCCCCGGCATTGACAATAATCACCTCCGGCACTTCCCCGGCTATCACCTGCTGAACCTCTTCGCACCAGATCGTATCTCCAGCCAGGTACAGCACAGGTTCGCCCTCTGCCCGGAAGACGAAACCGGAGACCTTGCCCATCCGTTCTCCAATCTCCCCTGTTCCGTGATGCCCTCCTGTACGTATCAGAATTACTCCGCCGAAGGACACAGAGCCGGCGTCCTTAATCTCTGTAACACGCCCAAAGCCCTGGGCAGCAATTCGCTCCCCGTCACCTTCCTGGCAATACACCGGCAGTGCCTTGGACAACTGCTCTGCCGCTGCTGCATCCCAGTGATCCTGATGAAGATGCGTGACCAGCACAGCATCCGGCTCCAGCCACTGCTGAACAGGACCGGGCAATGACACCAGCGGATTCCGGCGGTCATCGCCTGAATTCATAATCGGCGGATTCACACCCTGCGCACTCAGCATGGGATCGATCAGAAACGTTGCACCGCCGTATTCCAGCCATAGGGTGGCGTGGCGGATCAGCTTTATTTTCATCATATGCACCTCTTCCCGGATGTCTACCTTATGTTCACTTTCTGATACAATAAGTATAAATCAGGGCAAGAAGAGAAGACATTGTGCCGAGAAAGAGATTCTTACGATATGCTTTCACCCGGAAAGGAATTGCAGAAAATGACCCCCTATCTCATTGACCATACCGATTACCGCATCCTCCAGCTCCTTATCGAAGACTCCACCTTAAGCCATAAGGATATCGGGGCGATGGTCCATCTGACCGGCCAGGCTGTAGGCGCACGTGTCCGCAGAATGCGGGAGCTTGGCATCATTGAGGGCTACACCATCCGTTATAACCCGCTGTGGATCGGCCAGAGCATTCACGCCTTTATCACGGTTTTTCTGAGCAGCAATAAGGATCATCCGCCTTTTCAGGCTTTTGCGAAGGCCCATGAGAGTGTCACCGAGCTGTACCGCATCAGCGGGGAGGGCTGTTACTGGATGCGGGTGCGTACTGTGGATCAGGAGGCGCTGAACGCTATTTTGGATGAACTGCTGAAGTATGGCAACTACCGGGTCAACCTGGACATGGGCCAGATCAAATAAGGACAAATAAGGATAGGAAATGCCAAGGAGGCCGATATGAGTAACAAGATAGAACCACCCAGAATCTCAGATCCCGGGCTACTTACGCCGCAGGACGTTCACACCCTTGCTTCCAAAGACGAATTCAGCCGCTGCCTCATTGAAGGAGCGCTCATTGAATATCAGGAGGCCACCCGGGTAGCTTTCGACAAGACTATTTTCAAAAACGTTACCATCACGGAATCCTCGCTGCAGCGCATTGAGCTTACCGATGTAATCTTCGATCATTGCGACCTGTCCAATGTGGATTTCAGCGATGCCTTCATACACCGGACCGAGTTCAGGGATTGCCGCATGATTGGTACAGACTTCACCAGAGCACGGTTTCAAAATGTATCCATCACCGGATGTATCGGGGAATTCGCGGTCTTCCGTTTCGCCAGCTTCAAAGGGGCTTCCTTCGAGCGCAGCTCGCTGGCCAGCGCGGATTATTACCAGTCCAGCCTGAACGGCCTGTATTTCTCGGAATGCAATCTGGAGCAGGCCACGCTGGCCGGCTGCAAGCTGAAGGGTGTTGACCTGAGCGACTGCGAGTTCACCGGCCTCCTGGTGGATCTTCAGGATCTGGAGGGCTGCATCATCTCTGCGGAGCAGGCGGCTTCTTTTGCCGGACTACTAGGTCTGGTTATCAAAAATTAAGTAGCCGGGCCCGCGCCTGCTTCTAGCGCAACCAGCTTCAGCTTGCCGGAGCATTTACCGCAGCGGTACCGCCCGGGATCGGCCCGGCGCTTACGCAGATACTCGGTGGCACAGGCAATACATACCAGCTTATACCGGTAAGGCTGCGGCTTGCGGGCCTTGGCACCCGGCAGGGTCTGACAATACCGGCTGCCGCCGACGCGGGCCAGCAGTGTTTTGAAATCGGCATCCCGGTGCATGTACCCCCGCTTCGCCAGATGCAGGTGGTAGTGGCAGAGCTCATGCTTGATGATCTTCTCCGTCTCCTCCCGTCCGTACATCTCCAGTTGCTGGGGGTTAATCTCTATATTATGACTCTTGGTAAAATATCGTCCGCCGGTTGTCGTAAGTCTGCTGTTAAAGCTCGCCGTATGCCGGAAAGGCACGCCAAAGCTGCTCAGCGACACCTGCTCCATCCATTGCTGCAGCTCTTCGTTGCTCATACTGGTCATAGCGTTCCTTCACGGTCCTCTCTGCCTGAATTTAGATCTCTACTTGAATTGTAACTTGCCTATGGGCTACACTGTCAAGAAGGAAGACAAGTCCGGAGGGAGAATGAAAGATGCCGAGAATGCGGTACGTAATCATGCAGCAGGATCAGGAACTGCTATTCGTGGAGATGCCGGAGGAATATGCTTACCAGCTAAGCGCCCTCAATCTGCGACTGAACAAAGAAATTGACAAGCTGACAGCCGAGAATGTACCCGGACTGCCGCGGGCGGTGGCCGAATGCGAGGCGCTGGAGCTGCTGCGCGAAGAGCATCATCTGGAGTCGGGGCTGGCGTATATTAACCGGCTGGAGCAGGCTTTTGCCTCTATTAAAGAGGAGCATTACCCCCTGATCTCACTGCTGACCGAAATCCGGGCGCTTCAGGCCCAGCTTGAACAATGGTACGAAGAGGAAGAAGAACGGGTGCAGTAACGCCGGTTCCGGGCGTCCTTGTGAAATTCGGCTTGGCTACCTGAAACTAACCGTGCACCTTTGGGCGTATTCCCCCATATGCTATCTATACACAGGAAGCATGCAGAGGAGGGGTACCCTTGCCACAATGGCTTCGCCAACAGCTCATGAAGGCCTATCTCAAGAAGGACTGCCGTCAGATTAGACTGCTGAATGAATGCTGGTTCTTTTACCGGAATACCGCCGATTCCCACGAGATGATCCAGAAGAACGTATAGCCGTTATGTAAGTGGAAACGGCTTTGCCGTCCTTTTACAGGACGGTACCGTTTCGGCGGGAAACAGAAGGATAATGTATAGCGTGAAACATATTCATTCTTATATTTGAACAAAAAGCCGCGAGCTCCCGAGGGGGTTCGTGGCTTTTTGGCGTGAATCCGTCCAAGTCTGCACTTGGCTGGGCAACTGGCTTATTTGAACATCGGGAATACATATTTCACCAGGAAAAACAGAACTCCGAAGGTGATAATAATGTAAGCTGCATATTTAATGAACGTGGATGCGACAAGACTGGAATCCGATTTGCGGTGCACCTCTGTCCGTTCAACCTCAACACTTCTGTCCTTGTAATTCGGCTCCATCCTCAATCTCTCCTCTCCGTTGATAGCTGCATGTCTTCCATTAACCCGGGGATTTGGAGCTGAAACAGAGCTGCCTACGAACAGATCACTTGTAAAATATGGCTGCTGCGCTTAATCGAAACGGCGGGTGCCAGGCCAGGAGCCTTGCAGCTTGCGGACCAGTACAATCTGTCCCGTATGATAGGCATCATGCAGAATCAGGCTCATGACCTCTTCGCCCGGCGCATGCCCGGAGCCGCCCCATTCATAAGCGCCTTCCTCCAGAGCTACAATAATCTCGCGCAGCGAGGCATGAATGGACTTCAGCTTGTCTACCGCCTGCTTCCAGTCCTCTTCTCCGCTTCCTGTCACAGTGAATGTAGCGTCATTGCTCTCCAGATCAGGCAATTTCTCCATTCCCTTGAGCTTGCGCAGCAGACGCTCCTTATAATACGTCAGATGGTTAACGTTCTCCCAGATCGAATTGCCCGCAGCTCCCTCCGGCTTCCAAAGTGCCTGCTCACTGTCCACACCTTCAAGCGCCGCACCCAGCGGCGGCTGCCAATCCTCCACATCCATCACATAATCCCAGTTCTCGACCAGTACATCGCTAATTTTATTTTCCATTTATATCCCTCCTGTAATTATAGGTACACAAGCTTCGGTAACGACTAAACAAGCCGAATAACAGTTACACAAGCAATGTAACATAATCGGCGGAGCGTATCAAGTAACTAGCATAACTTAATTTTAACTGTTACAATCAAGGGAAAGATCATGTGAAGGGAGAGATGAAGCTTGCTGTGGGTAGATTTCATGAACAGCTATTGGCGGAATTGGCGGACCAGTGACCGTAGCACAGACCAGGACCGGCTGGAAGACCCCAAATGGCTGGCGGAATGGCTGGCGGAGCACAAGCTGCCGGCGGCAGCCCTTCACCGGCCGGAAGATCTGGAGCAGCTGAAAGGCCTGCGCGGCTTGTTATGGGACGAGCTGCAGCGTTTGGTCGCGGGAGAGTCTCCGTCTACAGCGCTGCTTGCGCAGTTAAATACGTACATGAGCGACGGGCCCGTTGTACGTCAGGTGGTCTGGACGGCAGCAGGTGAAGCCGAGATCTCCCTCCAGCCGCAGCGTGCGGACTGGGGGCAGATTATGGCGGAGGTTGCCGCCTCTTTTGCGGCTGCGCTGCTGGAGAAGGAGCCCTCTCGCTTCCGTATCTGCGGGAATCCCGACTGTCTCTGGGTCTATTACGACGATACCCGCAACCGCTCGAAGCGGTACTGCGACGACAAGCTGTGCGGGAATCTGATGAAAGTCCGGCGGTTCCGGGCACGCAAGAAAGCAGCGGCTGACGAAGGTCCGGCGGAGTAAGCTGGGTGTCGGGTGAAGCGGCTAGGCTGTGAACAGGCAGGCGTAGAGGCTGCGGAAGATCGGAACGTTAACAGACTTAGCGGGCCCAGCCTACACAGCGCTGCGCTGCGTCAGCGGGGTCAGGGTCTTGTTTTTGCCGGAATGCTTGGCGGTATAGAGCAGATGATCCACTTCCTCGAACAGCTTCTCTTTGGAGATGCCTTCGGCATAGCTTTGCAGTCCGATGCTGACAGTAACCGCCCGCTGCTCCATCTCCTCATGGGACGTATGCGACAGCTCCTGGCGGACTTGTTCAATCAGTGCGTAAGCTTCCTCGAAGCTTTTCTCGAACAGCAGGATCGCGAACTCCTCCCCGCCGTAGCGGGCCGCAATATCTGCAGGCGAGATGTGGTCCTTAATGATCTGGGCGACCCGCGCCAGCACCATATCTCCGGTACGGTGTCCATACTTATCGTTAATTTGCTTGAAATTATCGATATCCACCAGCGCAAGATGGAACGGGGCACCCTGGCTGCCGTATTCCAGCGCTTTTTCATAGAATTCGTGAAAAGAAATATGGTTATACAGTCCTGTCAGTGCATCAGTGGTAGACAGCTTGCGGATCACCGCATTCTCAATCATCAGGTCCTGCTTCGCCGTCAGAGTAGCCTCCAGATCGCTTGCCAGCTCACGCCCGTTAATAATGACAATCCCCGCCACCAGCGTGCCTACCAGCAGAAAGAGGGGAATCGCAATCAGGTCGAAATCCGTCAGATAATACTTGAACCAGTAATCCCAGCGGTAGAGAATGAAGAAGGCCGCCGCCTGCAGGCCAGAGGTGAACAAGGTGAGATCCAGCCGAAAAAAAATCGCCGACGCAATAATCGGCAGCAGCATCAACGCCCCGATAATCCGGATGTCCATATTCAGATGAATAATCATCATCGCGATAATCGTCCCCGCCACAAACAGCAGCACGAAGGAATACTTCGGTGCCGCAACATCCACCAGCTGCGTCAACCCGACCACCGCACTCATCAGCAATGTCGGATAGAGCAACACATCATAGTAGAACTCATGCGCTCCCATAGGATACGGCAAACATACAAAAGACCCCAGCTGGGCCAGGAAATGCAGAGCAATCACCAGCCAATACGTATACAGAAACCGCTTGACCCACTTCGCCTGCCGGTGCGCCGAAGTCTCCGAAGGGCCCATGTAATCTCTCAATCTCAACGCTCTCACCTGTTGCCCCCCCGATTAAATTCACACATAGGATGTACACATTGCTCCTATTTTAACATGTCAGGGTCCGGGTCGGATACTCACTTGTGGGATATGTACGGGGGTGGGGGAGGGTTAGTGCGATTGGTGAAGTATCGGGGGCGAAAGAACGTGTGGGTTGAGAGTTTGTGGGCAGGTGTTGGTATGAGGGCGATTATTCTTTGTGTGATTTCAATCCATGCTCGTACATAAGGAGGGGCCAGACCATACCTGTGATAGTGCCGATCCCCCCACTCTTAATACACACTCCTACATGAAGAGCTACGCCGACGCGCCGATCGCGAAGCCAGGCTTCATCCGATTTTAATCCACGCTCCTGCACGAGGAGCGACAGAACATTGATAAAGCCCGCGCCCATAGTACCCTGATTTCAATCCACGCTCCTACAGAGGAGCGACAGGGCACTACAGGACGCGCGTTTTTCGTACGAGATTTCAATCCACGCTCCTACACGAGGGGCGACAATTCATTCGAGGGGGAATTTACAGTGGCTAAATTTCAATCCACACTCCTACACGAGGAGCGACAGTTGGAATTTATTTTTAGTTATCTCCAGGGAGGATTTCAATCCACGCTCCTACACGAGGAGCGACATCCATCCGTTGTGGTTACGATAACACCATGTTTCAATTTCAATCCACGCTCCTACGCGAGGAGCGACCAGTTCATACCCCGGCGTCCCGGTGACAGTGATATTTCAATCCACGCTCCTACGCGAGGAGCGGCCAGTTCATACCCCGGCGTCCCGGTGACAGTGATATTTCAATCCACGCTCCTACGCGAGGAGCGACAACTGCAAGAGCAGATCCGGGGGCTCACCAACCAATTTCAATCCACGTTCCTGCATGAGGAGCGACATGGCCGATAAATTCGTCTTGATGCTGATTAACAAATTTCAATCCACGCTCCTGCACGAGGAGCGACAGAGATTTTGAATCAAAAAAAGGAAATAACTCCTCCTTTTAGATGTAGATTCACGTATTTCATTACTTTCAAACATAAACCCATCAATATATTAACATAATTTTCTAAAAGTGTGGTGCGAATCTCCCAGGGATTTCATGTGAGCCTCACATTCACACTACAGGATCAACGGGCCTTTAAGTTCTAAGGATTCCTTAATCCCCACATGTTCAACCTTGTTTTTATAGTTTTTTCCCAGTTGATAGAATCTGAGACTATCTTCCTTCTGATCAATAATGTCCTTCAGCTTCAACTTCAGCTCAATAAATTACACTGCTTCCACTATGCACTCGAACACTGAGCTCTGAACACGCTACCCGTAATTCTGGCAGACCTTAGCTACCCGCCGCAGCCTGCTCTGACCTGTACTCGTGGTTGTACTTACATCGTACTTGATTAGCACAAACGCTTCCTAAACCTATTTCCGAAGACTCATACAGATCATTCGCAAATGGCGGGCAAGCAGCAATACTTAAGCATGAGACCCTCTTTGTCCAACAATTCTATCTCTCGATCATATTTACCCCTTCAGGCAACTCAGAACGATCAATAGTGATATGGTAGTCCTTATAATCTCTCGCTGGCACTCCAGGAACACTTTCAGCATAAATACGTTCAAACAACTTGTGAGCAGGCGCATTCCCCAATACTGAACTATGTTCAAAAATAATCAATTTGCGAAGTGCCATTTGTCCACGGGAGGCAGAGCGATCATATTCAAACATATTCTCAATCGCAGCCCACAACAGTTCCAGGTCATCCGAAGTAAAGTTCGTCTGTTGAGCCAAATGCCCCGAGATATAACCATCCATTCTATAAAGTCCGTAGGGGATGATATGCTTGCGTCCCATCTCCCGCTCTTTATCAGTTCCCTCCTGGGTAACAGCTTGACGGGTTATAGTTAGCTCTTGAGAGAATACTGGGTCGATACTTCTTGCGAAAGTAAACTGTACAGGACCACGAACTTGTCCGCAGTTAATCTTAGTAGTCATAACCGCCCCAAACGTGCGGACGTCAAAAAAGTTATCACACATCCAGCGGGTAAGTTTATAGCTCTCTGCTTTATCCGCAGGCTTCAACTCTTTCAATTTATCTGTATCTTCTTCGCGCAACGCCCGATAGGCTTGACGATGTTGTTCATTGAGCACCGCGCCCTCAGATACATAAATATTATGACCTTCTTGCCCGTTTTTTGTTACTTCTACATAGTTGCGGATTTTGCGCTTAAGGCATACGTCTGTTACGATTCCGTGCCCTGTTTCCGGATCAATTCTCGGCATATTACCGGCATCAGGATCTCCGTTCGGATTGCCATTCTTAACATCAAAAAAGATCGTAAACTCATGGCGGTTAATAGGGGTTCTCATTGTTCATCCTCACCTTTCTTATCCTTGTTATTTGGAATAGGGGCATCCGTTTCCGAATTAGTGCCAGTCACGTTTGATTTACTGCCAGTATGCTGTGCCTGATGATAGTATCCAAGAATAAACAAACCTTGCTCTTCAAGATTCAAATGGGTTGGAAATTTAGGAACACCAGATAACACCTCACCGATATCCCGGTCTCTGAACTTTCCGAACTTTGCCTTTGGATTAGAGATGTGCGCCTGCGCCAGACGGATTAAGTTCGGAAATACCGCCAAAGGAGTAGTAGAAGCAGAGGAAAAGTACCTATCTTTAATCGTCGTATTTAATTTGCCGTACCCCCCTGAGGCTTCGATCTGTGCCCTTTCCAGGACAGCGAATAATCTGCCAAGTCTATAGGCTACAGTTTGTGTCTCACTATTCTCGTTAAGCTCCATCGTCAGTGCTCCTTTCAGCACATCATTGTTATTGATTCGTGCATAACGCTGCAAATACGCCTTGATGACTGACGCCCGAACCCATGCACTTCCCGCTGATTCACCATAAGGCGATATTCTTCCATCTACCCTAATACGACCGATAATTGCTGCAAATACTGAATATGGATAGGCACTGCCTTGAAGCACAGAACGAAACCACGCACCAGCCATAGCAGCGGTTGCCTTCTTCATTTTGCCTGAATCCATATTTGCGTGGACCGTTTCCCGCATAACCCGATAAAGACTTGGCAGCACAGGAGACTTGTCCCCCGGACGACTCATAGCCATGTCCGTGGAATGCTGTGACAATTTCGCAAAAAGCGAATCAAAAGTACCCTGCCAGAAATAACGAACAGCCAGACGGGCAACATTCGGCGATAACCCCAGTACAGTAAACAGTGCTTGTGGAGCAGGCAACATATCTTCTGACACTTCCATACCACTGCGAACACGAAGCATTATATCCTTTAGCTGTTCAGTACCCTGAGAATCCTCCTCAAGTTGTTCCTCCGGTTCGTTATCAAAAAAGCTTCCGAACATTTCCTCTTGGGCAGCCCACTCCTTTCCTTGCCCTAGCTGACGGTCCGCCCAGAAGACAATTGTCATATCACCTACGCCCCGCAACCGATTCTCCCTAGAGGCAAGCAGATGGTTTAATGCTTTAGCATATCCGGCTGCCGCTTCCTCGCTCACTGGTGCATTATAACTTTGTTCTTTACCATAGGATAGAAGTGCAGGAAAATTAAAAGAAACCAAATTAGCTCCAACGGATTGAGCATCTGCAACCCCTTTGATCTTGATCTCATGAGTACGGGCAATGGGACGGTTCGCTTCACCGGAGATCAGACAGGTTCCATAGACGGCTCCCTCCTTGTCTTCTCTTCGAGAGTGGGTCCAGATACTTATCATTTCAGCTGTCTGGTGAACGAAGGGATCGCTTCCTTGCAGCCTAAAGATAAAGTTATTATCTGTTCCAGATAGCGCTTTGTTCAGACTCAGTTGAAAAAATTCATCACCTTCAGGCTCTTCAGGATTCCAACGTTCAAAAAAATTCAAGACTGCAAGGCCATCAGGTGAAACACAACCATCGAGCAGAGAACGGTGCAACACGCGGCTGGCCTCAAATTTCTTGAGCGATGTGAAAAGAACTCCGTTTTTTTCAATCAGACCAAAAATATATTCTGCTTTATCCGATAAAAAGTAAGGCTTCACCCCGCTTGAACGTGCTCCATGCTCCGGTACATCCATCGAAATTGACAAAGGCCTTTTGCCACGATTATCACGGATATCCAAAATACGCAGCGGTCGGCCGTCTGTACCAAGCTCCAGCACAAAAGAGATCTTGTCCGTGCTGAAACCAGGTGGAGCCATACCTGAAGCCGGATCTTGAGAGAGCTTTAGATAACGCTCATAAAGAGACTGGGTGATCATCTTATTTCCCTCCTTTACTCAAATCTGGTACGTCAATAATTCCCGCATTCATTACAGCACGGAAAAATTTCGCCTCCATACTAGCTTCGTAATCGAGATCCCAGAGCATCCACTGCAAATCTCGTTCTCCAGCCCCGGCATAATAAGAAATTGGCATGGCTTGTCCACTCTCAATTAATTGAAAATTGGCAGGAAACTCCCGACAACCTAAGTAGGGTTGTTGAAACACTTGTCCTAAACGCGCACGGCGGAGAAAAATATTATAGTGCTTTTGTGGAGTGTCCATAGCTCCCGCTTTTGAGGTCATCTCAAAGTGTGCCTCTATAATATATCCGACCTGCTTTAGCATTAAGGTCATCCGCTGTTGCCGTTCCTCCATCACATTCTGACGAACATTGCTTGTTTTGCCGTTCATAGCTGACTTAACAATAGCAGCAGATAGTTTAGATTCTGTCTCATTGCGGCGAATGGATTCAAATTTAATTTCGTTCAACACATGAATACGGTCGACCACCCACTGGATGGCCGGCTTCCAGTGAAGGCTCTCGAGAATACCTCGAGCTGCAGACGGAGTGATGACATCATAACTGACTCGCTCAGCCTTCATTTCCGGGCGCGTGAAACATGCATAGTCCCCCCAAACATGGAGCTTAATACCATATCCCATATGTTCACCTCCGTTAGCTATTAAGGTAGCTTTCTTGCTCATTAAGCAGAGTAAGGCTTGACTCCCGTCTGATGGCTGTACCATAAATCAGGACGTTCTAGCATTCTGATGCCCGGGCTAATCTCTGTAAGTTCTCCCGCTTGCTTAAAAGCCTCATATTCCTGTTCGTATAATTGAACCGTATAAGGCTGAAGTTTCCTCACAAGCTCTCTACTTAATTGAGGAGCATGGCGAAGACGCTTAAGCAGAATCGAGAATGCAGTGTTATTATCCTCTACAAGCATTTCCTCTTCAGTCTTGTAGGGAATGATGATCGGCTCCATCTGCTCATCAATCATCCGGAATTCCCGGCCGATCTCAGCAAAAGGAAATGCGAGCTGTCTGCCGTTTCTTTCAATCTTGGCGATAATCTCCTTGCCGTCAGTAGAATCTTTGTTGCCGATATGCTGAAAATAAGAAAGTTCGGCAAAATACCGCTCAACTGCTGAGACAGATAACGGATCAAGCCCTTCTTCTAAACTATCTTTAAGAATAGTTCTAGCTATATTGCCCGTTAAACTCATCCAACCCGCAGGTAGTCCCCGCTCCAATTCAAGCACATGCACTTTTCCATGAGACAATTTCCCATTCCGGTTACATCGTCCAGCCGCCTGAGCAATTGAATCAAGTCCAGCTAACTCACGGTATACCTCCGGGAAATCCACATCCACTCCTGCTTCAATTAATTGCGTGCTGATTAAGAAACAAGGCTGACCGGACTCAAGGCGTTGACGGACCACGTTTAATATATCCATTCTGTGTACAGGACACATTCTCGCACTTAAGTGATACAATCCCTCAAGTGTATTAGCAGATTTGGAATGTAGACACTGCAAAGACTCAAATAGCTCACGGGCAGTCTTACGTGTATTAACAATACACAATGCCTGACGCAGACCATTCAATTCTTCAGCTAAGCTGTCGAGACTTACAATTCCACGGCTGAATACTTTTACACGTTCAAATTGTCTGAAGCGTAATTCCGGGTGAGTCACAATTTCCTTAACATCAATTTGCTGCTTCATACGAGGGTGATTCAATGTTTCCGAAGCTGGCGGCTGTGTTGCAGTACACATAATCACAGTACACCCATAATTCCGAACAAGCTCCTCCAGTGCGTACATACAAGGTTTGAAAAAAGCTCCATTCATCATCTGTGCTTCATCCAGCACGATAACGCTGTTCGTAAGATTATGCAGCTTACGTGTCTGGGAACGTTTGTGAGAAAACAGTGATTCAAAAAACTGCACATTTGTCGTCACGATAACAGGCATGTCCCAATTCTCTTCAGAAAGCCTTCTCGTATCACGGAGCCTGCGCACTTCCTTCTCTTCTTCTAATAATTCCTCCGACTCATCCGTGTCATGGTGAACATTGGAATGATGCTCCAGCACAACCTCTTCCCCTAATACATCACGAAAAATAGCAGCGTTTTGCTCGATTATGTTGGTATGAGGAATTGCGTATATGATTCGCTCCAATTCCTTATGCTGCACTGCATGTCCCAAAGCAAAGCCCAGCGAGATCAACGTTTTACCACTGCCAGTAGGTAAGGTTAATGAGAATAGGCCCCGGGGTTGTGATGCTATGCCCATACACTCATTGAATATTTCTGTACGCAAATAATCAATTTGACTACTAGGCTTAGAGAATCGCTTAGCCATAAAATCCTGAAAGCGCTTAAGTAAAGCAAGGAAATTGGCAGCTACTCCTCTCTTATCCGCTTGATCCGGGTTTAAGAAGCGTTCTGTATTCAAAGTATCTGCATCGACCAGGCAAGAAAAAA
Source organism: Paenibacillus sp. FSL H3-0469 (assembly GCF_038051945.1). Taxonomy (NCBI): domain Bacteria; kingdom Bacillati; phylum Bacillota; class Bacilli; order Caryophanales; family Paenibacillaceae; genus Paenibacillus; species Paenibacillus sp. FSL H3-0469. The sequence continues at coordinate 5,971,842 of NZ_CP150302.1, read as the reverse complement.
GCATTCGAGTAAGAATAGACATCTGAAAAGATGATGATATTCCCGGCTGCAACGAAAACTGTGCTGGCAGTTCCGGAATTTTGACCTCACGAAAAGCTGCACTATAATCATCCAAATCTTTTACCAGTCTACGCGCAAGGCAAGAATCCGCTCCCGAAATTGTCCCATAGTCTGGTAAGCCGCTATGATGACCAGCAATGATGTAGGATAAGATTACAGCCAAGCGTTGATTAGAACCAGCAGCCTTAATGATTTCTCTTGCTCCTGCCGTGGAATGATCTACTCTTCTACTTGATCCCTCAAGCCTGCTTTGAAATTCATCAGAATACTTCCCAAGATCATGGAGATAACCGGCTATGTAACCCCATTTCTCCATTCCAAATCGACTAGCAAATTTAGCTGTTAATTGGGCCACTTCATTTAGATGATTCAATAATAACTGCCACTCACTTTTATTTGCAGAATCTGTGCTGTGGGCGTAGTACATTATTCACCTCCCATTTATCTTCTTGTGTTTAAAAATTAAATCCATGTTTATATTTTAACTCATTACTGATGAGTTGTATACAAAAAAATCCAATATGATCCGAAATATACCATCCTCCATGTATTGCATCCTGCCAGTACTCCATATAATATAAATAAAGTGCTTAGTCGCTCCCAAAGGATGCGTGGATTGAAACTTGTGATTAAATATTCTACAAAAAAGAAGCTAGTCCAGAGTAGTCTGGAACTAGCTTCTTTTTTGCATGGTATCACGGTTAATCCATGCACTCGCATAAAGTGCAACCTATTACGGCGGTCCCTTTAAAGGACCTAAAAGATTTCAATCCACACACTCACGTAGAGTGCGACAGCGTAAAACAGCATAACCTATGCTTTTTCCATATCAGCTTGGCATTCGCACCAGCTCACCATTCCATATTACTCCATATCTCATATTCTACCAAATAATAATTCCTTCAACTCGCTCCCGCTTAGTTACACTCATCCTGTTCTTTTCAAAATCCCAGTATATTCTTCCAGCTTCCCACCAATACTAATTTATAAATTTACATTTTGTAAAAATAATTTTTACAACCTTTTTCAATTCCTTTATAATACAAAATATAATACAACGTATCTTACACAAAGTGAGGTGTAAACATGAGCATTAATTATTTCGAGCACCGGGAGACGATTGCTAAGAATGTGGTGAACTTTTTGCGGCTGAAAGGGTTCTCTAAACTCTCTTTGTCGAAGCAGACAGGGATCTCCCGCCCAACCATCGACCAAATCATCAAAGGTGAAAGTCCCAGCCCTAAACAATATAACTCGCAAATTGAAAAGATCAATTGTGCCTTTGATTTACCAGAAGATTACTTCATTACATCACGAATCCCCCTCCCTTCAGCTCCCCCAGCCTATGCTTACTCCGATCATAGTAGTGGTTCAGCGAAGGACCCGGTGGTTAGGGAGCTTTTAGATGGATTGGATAACATTTTGGATATTTATTCTTTGTATTTACGTTGAGGGGGTTAGAACGTGCGGATTACGAGCAAAAACTTAGATGAGACAGTGGAACTCAATCTGAAGATTGAACGGCAAGTCGAGGAGCATATCGCTTATATTGACAAACGCCTAATCAAATGGAGATCCCTTCCTCTGGAAGAGCAGGCCTATGAAATCCTGAAAGAATACAACTTGATTGAACTCCCGATCCCGGATGAGAATTGGGGGGGCGCTATCCGAAAGTTCTCTAGTGGTCTAACCGTCCCGGTCATAAACACTGCGCAGCCCAGGCTGTATCAATACTTTATCTACTGGCATGAAATTTATCATTTAACGGAGCATGAGGAAATGGGTAGCCATCTGGAGGACTACGAGATTACGATTGAGTTTGATTTAAATGAGCGAAAAGCTGATTATTTTGCCAGCCAGATGATTTTTGGACGACATGATTTGTATGATTACTATCTCTCACTGAGGCATGATGATTTCCTGGTTAATGCGGCCCATTGTATGAAATCCTTCAAGGCACCCTACAAGGCCGTGCTGATTCAACTCTATCAGATTGCCAAAAAAAACCGGAATGAGTCGCTCCAGCAACAAATCAGACTGTACTTTGATAAGCATTGGTCAATGGAAGAGTGGTCAGCGATTTTTCATGAATATGCACTGGATGATTCCTTAATGAAGCCCTCACTAATTATTAATCTGAACCCGATTACGGTTGCTATACGGGAACAAATTGAGGCGCACCCTGATGTGGAGTTGTACCAGGAGAATCTGCGCGTGGTGGAGAAATGGGCCGGGAAATACAGCGCTGTGCAAAAGGAACTAAAGGAGCATTGGAATGGGTAATTACAGCGACCTTGAACAATTAGTACGTACAGCTAATCAAATAAAAATATTGATTTTGGATACGGGGAATATTCAATTTTTCTATCAACATAGAGACGCACTCCCCACCTCTTTCATCTTCAATCGCTATGATCTTGTACTTATCCCGGGCTGGGTTCATGCCGAGTATGCTCATCATTCGGGAAAAGCCGCATACATCGCTTCTCTTCCCAAACCTTCCTTTATCGTCGATGAGGTGGATGACTACTTGCCTATGCTAGGTTACAGCGACAAAAAGCTGATGGAGTTATTTCGATTGGCAGCGCCGAATGAACACTCCCAGCGGTTTTTTAACCTGTATAAGGGTTTGGGGGCAGAGGATTATCCGGATGATTGGATTGAACAATATTATGAGCAAGGCTTCTTTACCCGTGAAACGCAAACCATGGTCACCAAAAAGAATGCAGGTGAAGTCTCGGTCCTAGCATTATGCTTCGCCCTGCTCTCGCACTATCCTACGCAGCTGTCAAACATAGCTATCGCCTCAAACGATCTCGGTATAATTAATATCAAGGACCGCATGACTCAGGAAGCACACAAAACCCTCAAACTGGGTACGCCGATTTCCCCACCCGTTTCTTTCTTCAGTAAGGACGTCTTACTATTTCTTGCTGTAAAAGAAGGCATCATTCAACCTCATCAACTCTCTGCTCTTCGTCCAAATTCAAGCTCTTCTACTTATGTAGAGTCATTCTCCGATGGAACAACCGTCTTACACCGGCATCTGCTCCATACCTCTGACTTTGAAGAAATCTGTAGGAATTATCAGCGTTATCAGATGATTTTTTAGGTAGGGGGACGGGTCGTAGCAACTAGACTCGCCTCTCAATATAAAGGGTACGCAATTTCAATCCATGCACTCGTATGGAGTGCACTCCCGTACTACAGCGTAGACCCTAGCACCTCTCTAATATCAGTGCACGCACTCGTGTAGAGTGCGACATACCATGACCTATCATGAGCGGGCCCGTTACATATTTCAATCCACGCACTCGTGTAGAGTGCGACTGCAAAAACAACTCAAATAAGGGCCGGGGGCGGTATTTCAATCCACGCACTCATATAGAGTGCGACCAGGACGCACTGCCTGCGAGTAGCCAATGGCCGGATTTCAATCCACGCACTCATGTAGAGTGCGACGGTCAAGGCGTTGTTAACTCTGACGACTTGTTCTCATTTCAATCCACGCACTCATGTAGAGTGCGACTCGCCTTAACCATCTCGCGCCTGGAGATAATTGATTTTATTTCAATCCACGCACTCATGTAGAGTGCGACGGTATTGGGGCGGACTTCGGGGAGTCTTCCGAGATTTCAATCCACGCACTCATGTAGAGTGCGACTCACTTTAATTTGCGATAGATCAGCAGAGTAGATTTCAATCCACGCACTCATGTAGAGTGCGACGGACAAAAGAACTGGCGTTGCTACGAGTGCAAACAATTTCAATCCACGCACTCATGTAGAGTGCGACAAGGCCCTGGCTCTGACCGACCTTGACCCAGCAGAATTTCAATCCACGCACTCATGTAGAGTGCGACGGGAGTGGTTCAGCGATTCGCTGCGCACGTTTGAATTTCAATCCACGCACTCATGTAGAGTGCGACGGAAGATTAATTTTAATGACGGGGGCGATAGTGTATTTCAATCCACGCACTCATGTAGAGTGCGACGCCCACCGAAAATGGGAGTACCGTTATGATGCTGAATTTCAATCCACGCACTCATGTAGAGTGCGACAACACTGTAGTTGGTGGAATTGCTCTAGATAATGATTTCAATCCACGCACTCATGTAGAGTGCGACGTCAGTGTACCACTGGCCAGGAGGAGATGCAATATATTTCAATCCACGCACTCATGTAGAGTGCGACCATTATGCCCACATCAACTTACCAGAGGTAGGGGAGATTTCAATCCACGCACTCATGTAGAGTGCGACTTGAACTTGCAATAATACCCGTCCTCCAGTTCCATTTCAATCCACGCACTCATGTAGAGTGCGACGACGCTTTCCCCCGCCAATCCTCGACTTTCAGTAAATTTCAATCCACGCACTCATGTAGAGTGCGACATCATTTTGATATACCTATCTATTTTATGTATGAAATTTCAATCCACGCACTCATGTAGAGTGCGACCCATGTCACCGGGTACGCCCGTATGTTGATCTGATTTCAATCCACGCACTCATGTAGAGTGCGACATACAATTACGGCTGCTCCTGATGTAGCTGTTCCATTTCAATCCACGCACTCATGTAGAGTGCGACCAACTATTCCAGGTTGAGCTTAAGCTACTCAAGATTTCAATCCACGCACTCATGTAGAGTGCGACTTGGTTGCGGTACTTCTCTTGACCGATCCGCCACCGATTTCAATCCACGCACTCATGTAGAGTGCGACCCAGCCCAGCAATACAGCCCCCCAATACACAATTTATTTCAATCCACGCACTCATGTAGAGTGCGACGCCGTTTGAACTCCTCCAGCACCTCAAGGTCACATTTCAATCCACGCACTCATGTAGAGTGCGACAGCGGAAAACAGCATAACCTATGCTTTTCCCGTATTAATTCACTCTCTTTCTTCTAACTCTATTCTCGAAAAAACATATGTTAATGCTTGACTTTTTTAGTAGGATCATAATTCAGCAGAGTTTCGACAAATTCTGAGGTGCGAATCCCCCGGGAATTTCATGGGAGCTTGGCATTCGCACCGGCTCTCTGTTCCTATTTTACGCAAGGACGATATTTTGCACTACAATAATAATTCTCCTTGAATTACTGCACTCGTTAGAGTGCGACGATGGAACCCGTCCCCGTACGCTGCCGCATCCCTATTTCAATCCACGCACTTACATAGAGTGCGAAGTCAAAAAAAGGAATTAATCACTATTTAATCCATATAACCCCCACCGTCAAAGCATTAACTTTATATCTGAAAAGACATGTTTACTAACTTGTCTATTCAAGAATGCGCACATTCCCCTAAGGTTTTCACATTCCCACCTGCCTTAAAGCACTTCGTGACATTCCGAAATTTCCACGATTCCGTGGGGAAGATAGCTGGAGCAATCCATGTATACTGCGGTATCCACCGCGCCGAAATCTACTGGTTTGTTTCCTTGTTCAAACGGTCCTGATAACGAAAGACCTTTATACCCGCCGAGCAACAGGAAGCAACGCTCACGACTCCGTTCCATAATCATCTGGACATTATCCTTCAGTTGAATAACCTTTGGCTTGGTTTTTTCATCTATTTCATTTCTTTCAAGGACTGCTGCTAACTTAACATGTAACTGGGACAGCTTTGCCGTTGTTCTCTCCTGAGCCGCTTGCAGATAGGTACGGATGTGCTCCTTACAGAACATTTCCCCGGTATATGTACGTTCGGCCAGCAGACTCTCTACCGCAACATTCGGAAAAAAGGGATCAAGCGTCGTTGCATTACCATTGTCTGGTGAGAGATATTGCAACTTTTGAAGCTGAGTTAGTCTTAAATCTGTACCCTTGATCGGTACATCGTCGACCATCAACTCCCTCGCAAGCTTCTGTTCACTTTTGGAGAGCAAGCTGCCTTTAATAGACGAACCCGGAATATAGTAATCTGTGCTATCTGGTTGATACGAGGAATAGGTTCCATATTGATAAAAAGGGTAGATAATCTTAATCCGACCAACAGCATTCTTGTCTGTTTCGTTCGTCGAGATATGTTTTGCGATCTGTTCGCTCTGGAAATCACTGGCTGCCAAATACAATCCTTCATGATCCCTCGGTGACAGGATGAGCGATGACACCGTCTCCAATTGATATTTATATTTTTTGAATGACATCTCAGGAAGTCTCCTCCTTGCTTACCGGGTATAACAAGGCATTTCCAAACACAATATCCCTTGTGAACGAAGGGGAAGGGATAGATTCTCCGGCGTGGCCGACTCCCTCAGGTGCATATATGATACTCCCCTGTTCGATGAAGCTGATGAATTGGCCTTCATGATGGTTTTTGTCCCAGCCTCCCGGCGGATTATAGGGTCTACGCTCTGAAGTAAACAGCTTGAGACTGGACTTGTCAAAGCTAATCTGTCCCGGCAGCAGCATCCCCATATTCAAATAATAACCGGCTGCATTCGACTCTACACTCATCTCCTCTTGAACATCCTTAATAATGAATGTATTCAATCCTTGCGAGCCGCGCGCTCCAAGCACGAACTTGCCTGCTCTGTTTGCTTCGAGCTTCAACATGTCAAGCAGCCGCTCTCCTTCAGTCCCTCGTTCTATCGCCGTATAGAACGAATATTCGCGTACCAATTCTTTCGTTTGTTCTGAACGAACCTCTTGTATAATTACTCCAGGCACTGAGAACAGGTCAGGGTCAAGGCCCGGCAGGTTGTAACGCTTGCTGTCAATGGAGGCATGAATTTGCTGTGTAAACTTACTGGATATATAGGGATAAATATTGGCTGCACGTTGAGGTTCGCTCATGATCTCCTCAAGCTGTGCTCCCTTCACATACAGCCGTTTCTTCACTGCCTTATAGATTGCCTTCCTATCCTTGCTATCCATGCTCTGTCTGCTTAATTGATCCAGCAGTTCCGTATGAGGAACAGGGAGATAACCGCGTGGCAGAATATTGGATAACGTGAGAGGTACCGTATTCTCTTTAATAGCTTGTACCAATTGAGTAGCTTCTGCGGAAGAATAGGTCTCTGAGAACCGGTGGATCAAAGCCCCTAATACTTTCTGTGAATCTGGAAGTTGAGTTATTGCCCCCTGTACATCCAGATCAATCCGGTAATACACCCAGTCAGCCATACAAGGAGTCCTCCCCGCTACACTCGACCTCTATCCGTCCATATCCCCTGCTTCCAGAGTTGCCCAAACGATACATTCCTGAATTGAATTGATCCAGCGCCGCTTGGATGAACTGCATACTAAGAGACGCTATAGTCGAATTTGGTGTTGATCCTTCATTCAATGCATCTAATTTCCCGAAATTATAGAACAAGATATCTCCGGTAAAAGCGACCCCTGGACGCACAGTTCTATACGTCCGGGGATTCGCCACAACCAAAGGTGAACTGGAACCGTCCTTCGTCGAAACACTGGTTTCTATATTATTCTTGGAATCTATAGAGAACCAGTTCTCTTTGTGACTCTCTTCAGCGAGCGGAAGCAGATCATTAAACAGCAGCTTCGGTGTGTCGTTGAACCCTTCAATACCGAATAGATACTCGGCGCTGGCCTCATCGATAACCTTATCGTACCTTTGCTGCATACGTTTAATCCGATCTTCCCCTATGCCATACTTCTTACACTCTTCGCTGCTTTCAGTTCTAAGCCTCTTTAAGTATTGTCTGTAAGCTTCCGCAATGATTGAACTATCGGAATAACCATTCAGCATTTCCCGGACAATCTGGCGCAAAGTCCCTTTGAGCGAAGAAGCCGGGATATACGGCAAGTCCTTCTCATTCGTCACAGTAAATAGATCTACACCACCGATCTGGAACGTAGATGGCGACCCGCCAATGAACAGATTGGAGCGTGTTGTTATTTTGACTGAAATCTTCTGCCCTGTTAATTTATCTCTACTGTTCTCCATACTTCACTTTCCCCCTGACTTGTTATCCGCCGATGAATGAGTCTTGAATTGAATCAACTGCTCTCGTAACTGCTGGAAGATTAACAAAGAGTCTACATAATCCTGATTCCAGAACCTCTTGGCCATTCGTAAGAATTCATCTTTATCGAAAAAAAGCCCAGGTGGAGCCTTATGCTCCTCTTCTCGTATTTTTTTAAGAGCTTCAAAGTCTTCCTTGAGCCTTTCATCTGTATCTGCAATCATGTCCGCAATTCTTTTCATATCATGGATAGATTTGATGCGATGCAGCATAGAACTGGATAAACGCACCGTACGGTATACCTCAACCGTCGATGGACCTTTGGTCTTAGCTCCATTTCTGCTCTTCTTTTCATTCTTAATGTTTTCTGGTGCAACACTATATTTGTCAAACTCGACAAAAATACTTCTAAAGCGGTCACGATCCTTCCATCCTCCAAGGTTCTTCTCGAACAAGTATCGTAAGGTTTTGTTAAACACCGTACCTCTCACCCGTTTGACTTCAAAATCCTTACGTTTTTGTCCCCTGTCCTTCGAATCAGTATGCTGCATAATCTTAAATCTTGGATCGGAGAATAGTAACAACAACCGGACATATTTCTCAAGCTGCTGCTGTTGCTTCTCTTCAAATAGGAGTTCACCTTTTGAACTCCCTGCTTTCTTGACCATTACCTGTTTGAGCAACGATTCCAATACAAGAAGCTCTGTCTCTCTTAATTTGTTGTTACTGCTGCCCAGATATTGCGGAATAACATGGTAGAGCACAGCATTGCTGTATTTCACAGGGCTTTTGCGTACTTCAGGATCAGTAATTTTGTGAAGCAGTCCATAGAAAAAGTGATGCGCTGCAAAGCCCTCGTCCATCGCAGCCTGTAACCGTTTGACCTGTGTAACGAAATGCCCCCATTGGTTTTTGTCCGCATGATGTTTCTTGAATAGTTCAAGTGGATTTTTCCCATTGTTGGAATTGCGCGGGGTGCGTGAATGGCCCGTCTTCGCTGATTCATCCTTAGGCAGATCGTAACGATACAGCACATGTTCGTTTATACTGATTTTCACACAATTCGAGGCAACGATGCCCGAATACGGCTCTACACCCGGTTGACTTTTGGCATAATCAAGCTGCGTTTGCACACGTTTATAGTAGTATCGGATAGGCTCACGATTGAAAGTGAACTCAACCCCTATACTCACGGACAGCGGCTGAAGCTGCTCCTTGCTTACTTCATTAATCTCCTGAAATTCCTGATTGATCTTCTTCAATATCTCTGTGCACAGGTTAATGCCGTCTAACAGCTTGGAGGTAGGGACAGCAAAGAAAATATCATCCCCTGCAATATACAGCGGAAATAGCCTGAATTCCCCATCATTGTCTCTATACTTCTTGGCAATTTCACTCAAATAATCAATGCTTATGTACTTAGATAGCAGCTCACTAACCTGCCTATACGTCTCATAGCTCTGAATCTGCTTGAACCGATCCCCCATCCCGTCGAGATCCGCCTTAATCACCGCAATCCGAAAATGGTTCTCGTTAAGCTCCTCTTGCTCCGAGTACAGCTTGTTGATGGTGTCAGAGAATACATCAGGCTGTTCTGCACTGAGCGGCGTCAACCCGAATTCCAACTTCTCAGAAGAAGGGTGGAATCGGAATACCTTCTCCCGATTTTGCTCGATCATTGAATTTGTACAATCTTTTTCATTCAGTCTTTGTTTGCTCACACGAATCGCTTCTAATTTGTAGTGCTCGTTATTGCCGATGTCCGCCCGCTGAAAATATACATATTTCATGAAAAGCTTCCCGCTGAATTTCTCGTAATACATCTCAAACAAGCTCTTCAGCCTAACCGCAATCTCCTGCTTCGAAAGATGGGTGACAAATATACACATCCCGGAGCATTTCAGCAATTCACAGTCAATATGCCCGAAGAATTCCCCTTTTTCTCCGATCAAACCGATGTCCTTGTAGAATTGCTCGGAGATGAACCGGGAAGCCCCCATGATTTCCTTCAACGTTCCGCTATTGCTCTGTTTCTGCTGAATCTGGGCCTGAAGCACATCATATAGGAAGGATTGCACCTTATCCATTTGAACGGCAACCACGTATTGTTCCACGTTATTCTTCCCCTTTCTTAGCGCTGAATAACTTGGCATATGCTTGATGGGGGAACAAAATCGGATTATTGATTAACATTAAGAGCTGGTTGAATTGAAAATTGAAAGTCATAAGGGAAATATTCTTCCCATTGCCATCCAATACTTCATAATTTGCAAGTGAGGCATTTCCCAGATTTTTCTTTGTTGTCTCTCCAAAAACGCTGTCCATTTCTACTCTATGGAAATTAAGGCTTTTAAACCAGTCGAACAGTGTTCCCTCCGATTCCTCATCCGTTCGATATGCAATCTCAATTTGCTCCTCTTGACCCTCCTCCTTGGAAGCAAGCAGCGTGAAGTCAAAATGCTGTTTGATATCTTCATTGCATTTTTCCCGCAATGCACAGAGGATGCGGAGCGGACGGGTGGACTTTTGGGAGGCTACCCCATCCACGCCTAAAGCTATACCCGGGTTAATCCGGGCAATAGAACGATCAGAGGTTTCCAATAATTTAATACTTTTTGCCCAATTTTTAATGTATTTGGGTTTTAGACTCTGGCTCTTGCATTCAATGACCGCCGCAATGGCCTCAATGGGAATAAACTTTATTCTGCCATAACGGAAAATATACGGAGTGTAAGTCTCATCCAGAATGGCAAAGTCTACTTCATTCGACACCCTGCCAATCGAATCAATAATAAATACAGAAGACTCTATGACAAATTTCCTCGGAATTATCATCTCAAATAACTGAGACCAGATCACCTCACGTTCGGAGCCTATTGTCGTACCATGCAGATCATGCTTCATGTATAGCTGATTCACAATAGATTTCTCTACCTGCTTGTAATTCGCTGTCACATTGGTAATCAGCTTTCTCTTTTTTCGCTCTTCTTCAGGAGATAATTCCTTTGGCACGGCTTCGCACTCCTTCGTTGATGTCCAAAATTTTGAAACTACGAATAGTATATCACTGCTCCTGAAATTCCCATATAAAAAAAATGCTGTCTGAGCTATAGCCCAAATAGCATTTCTTGTCACTTGCTATACTTTTCACCGATAGATTACATCCATCTGCCCACATCCAAAGGTGGAGTTCCTGCCAATATGCAAAATGCGCGCAGCATTCAGCCAGGGAATGAAGGGGGACAGCTCGCCCGAGAAGGTTAAAGCACCCAGCATACCACTCCAATCTAAGGATTCCTTCTTTCGGCTGGAGTATCTATGCATCTCATGCAAGAATAATCCCTTAGACTCGGGACTGATCTCACCCGCAAGCTCACACACCTTCGTCGCTGCCTCTGTGTTCATAGAACCGCCGTAACGCTCATTCAGCAACTGGATTCTTCTCGTAATACTTCGGATAATAGTAGGGAAATCGATATTCTGCACCAACATTCCCCCTCGACGAATACGAAGAGGCGTCACCAGATGCACAGAGCACCAGGAAGCAGGCTCTTGCAAAGCATGAACTGAAATATTCTCCGGGATCGCCGCATCCATATCCAGCTCACCTTTTCTCCAGATCCCCCCATACTGCTCCCCCTGCAAAATATCTGTAAGCTCAAACGGCTTACGTTCTGCTCCGATACCAAAACGCTGCGCTTGCACGAGGGAAGAAACAATCGGCTGCGCATAACGGATAGCATCGCCTAAAAGGATCAGCTTGAAGCAAAGGAGATCGCCAGCAGCATATACCCTTCTCGGCCTAGGCGGCTCAATGATATAAGGATTCACGATATCCTGCCCCGCTCCACCCCATCGTCGATTCTCAAACACATACCTGTAGGATTCTGAAGAATGCTGAGTTAATGCCCACCCTGTCACACCATGAAGCGTTGAGCCAAGGAAGGCGGGCAAGCGAGCATTCTCCTTAGCTCTAAGCCGAATAAGTAACGGTAAGTATTCTAGCGAGAAGATAGGGGCTCTTGTGTTCATACTGTACTCCATTTCTGATTGTGGCTAAAAGGTGTTAAAGATTTGAACAGGTTCATCCATTCAAATTCACACACTCCATAGGGAGTGCGACCTGGACGTCACCATGCAAATACGGACTATCATTATATTTCAATCCGCACACTCCATACGGAGTGCGACGATTATGAGTGTTCCGTCTGATCAAACAAAGTATATTTCAATCAACACACTCCATACGGAGTGCGACTCGGTGCGTAATAGATGCTAATCCGCATCAGTAATTTCAATCCACACACTCCATACGGAGTGCGACCTGTATGTCAAAATCTTCACTAAAGAGCAGATGATTTCAATCCACACACTCCATACGGAGTGCGACGGTACTATCAAAATCATATGGATTGTTCCACGTGATTTCAATCCACACACTCCATACGGAGTGCGACGGACAAGACAAACGCCAAGGTTTCCAATCTTACATTTCAATCCACACACTCCATACGGAGTGCGACGGACGATACAATCTGCCGGCGGGCATACGCGGGAGATTTCAATTCACACACTCCATACGGAGTGCGACAATATACGGCATAAACAGTCCAATGACTGATGTATTTCAATCCACACACTCCATACGGAGTGCGACAAGCGCCGAACTTTGCAGCACATCCACTAAAACAATTTCAATCCACACACTCCATACGGAGTGCGACTAGGCCGCGGGATCAAGGCTTCGATTACCCGTATATTTCAATCCACACACTCCATACGGAGTGCGACCGATTTGCTTCGCCCATATTCTGGTCTCCTCTCCTATTTCAATCCACACACTCCATACGGAGTGCGACCCGCTAAAATGATTTCAATATCTCGTAGTTTCTTATTTCAATCCACACACTCCATACGGAGTGCGACAGCGGAAAACAGCATAACTTATGCTTTTCCAGTATTAATTCACTCTCTTTCCTCTAACTCTATTCTCAAAAAAACATATGTTAACCTTTGACTTTTCAAGTACTATCATATTTCCGTAGAGTTTCGACAAATTCTGAGGTGCGAAACTCCCGGGGATTTCATGGGAGCTTGGCATTCGCACCTACCTTCGTTCCTATTTTACTCTATGGCTAATATTCTGCAAGACAATAATACATTCAGTACTGCACTACTCCTTGAACCAATGCACTCGTAAAAAGTAATACTTTGAGAACAGACTTCAAAGGAAAATCGTGTACATTATTTCAATCACGTACTCTCATAGATGGATCGTTATTAGATCACGTATGGCCTTTTGTGAGTAGCATTTTATTTCAATCCATGCACTCGTATAGAGTGCGACCAACGTTCTCTCGCGCATCTGAAAACGCGACGATATTTCAATCCACGCACTCACATGGAGTGCGACTGAGATATTATCCTCTCCGATTAGAGCCATCTTAAATTTCAATCCACACACTCGCATAGAGTGCGACAACACCAAGTATACCATCACCTTTGACACGCACATATTTCAATCCACGCACTCGCATAGAGTGCGACACCTATAGATCTCCTATGGACACATCAAATGAGTTATTTCAATCCACGCACTCACATAGAGTGCGACTGGGAGGCAATTGATACAGACCTGAAAGCTTTTGGTATTTCAATCCACGCACTCACATAGAGTACGACGATCGAAGACAAGAGCGATGAGGACGTAGCCACGGAATTTCAATCCACGCACTCACATAGAGTGCGACCAGCGATCAGGCCAGCGAGCTGCGTTGAGTAGTATTTCAATCCACGCACTCACATAGAGTGCGACAAGATTTGATTTACATTTTATTTACCATTTATTAAATTTCAATCCACGCACTCACATAGAGTGCGACAACAGCCTCCAGCAAAGCCCTCTCTTCGTTTGTGAATTTCAATCCACGCACTCACATAGAGTGCGACTTTCGTAGTCAATTCTATAATTTCCTTCTTCGCTATTTCAATCCACGCACTCACATAGAGTGCGACTCCATATTTTCTGCACATCATTGATATGTATGACATTTCAATCCACGCACTCACATAGAGTGCGACTAGACCCGTTGAATAGTGTCCATCTATACTACTGCAGATTTCAATCCACGCACTCACATAGAGTGCGACTATTATGTTCGCTCAACCTCTGTAGATATTACAATTTCAATCCACGCACTCACATAGAGTGCGACCGTTTAAAAAGGAAGTTACAGGTCTTCTACAGATTTCAATCCACGCACTCACATAGAGTGCGACTATTGCTTCTGCAATTTTGCTCTGATATTCAAGCGATTTCAATCCACGCACTCACATAGAGTGCGACAGCGGAAAACAGCATAATCTATGCTTTTCCCGTATTAATTCTCTATGTTTCCTCTAACTCTAATCTTGATAAGATATACATCAACCCTTGACTTCTCAGGATTACTCACTGTTTGCTAGAGTTTCGACAAATACTGAGGTGCGAAACCCCTAGGGATTTCATGGGAGCTTGGCATTCGCACCAGCCCTCCCTCCTATCTTACTCCACCACTTATTTTCTGCAAACCAATTAGCTCACTCCTAGCTCAGAAGTCTATGTATTGTTGTTACTCCGCTCAGCCTTTTCGATAGCTTGTATAAAACTTAGCGTAGGATTCTCGGATCTGAAATGAACAGCTAACTCGGCCATACCTCCAGATTGCAGCCAATCCCAATAATCCAACGTATCTACATTTTCCAAGTAAAATCGCGATAACGCCTCAATTGGATTTATTTTATACAGAGCTTCAAAATCTGAATTGGGCATTGAATCATTTAACAGATACTCATTTTTCAGCTCATATAACACTGAAAAATGCTATAATGATTAACGTTAACAATAGTATTTATAAACTGATTGCATCTTTTTGGTGTGTTTAAAATAATTTGCATGTCACTAATCAACGCTTTATCATCACAATTCAGGATCGCTATCAACTCTTGGGATGTAATATCAGGCTTGTCAGGTGCTTTTTCAATAATCATTGTCCAAGGTGGGTAAGCGCCCATTTTGAAAACCTTAATCGCATCCGTAACATGACAACCGATGGTCTGCCATTTACGCCCCAGTGCATCAGTGAGGTGATAGTAGTGAATATTATCAGGTAATCCTTGAAGTTCTGGCCACACTATGTTTTTACGGAAAATTTCAAGAATAGCTTGAGTGTTAAGCTTACGAGGGCGACGTTTGGGCATAGAGCATCCTCCATTTGATTGCCTCAAGGGAACTGCACGTTTAAAGTTCAACTTCTATATCAACAATATACATTATGCACCTTTAAAGTGCAACCATTTTATTTAGGAGGAGCCCTATGGAATTTGATAAATATACGCTACATTGTAAACTCGACCAAATTTTAAAGGTACACAATATCTCAGTACTAAAATTGTCCAATGAAATCGGACACCGAAGAACAACAATTATGGAATTAGTGCATAACACCAACATGGATAAAAAGAAAATATCAGCAGAACTAATTATGAAGCTATGTCTCTATTTCGAGATCAGCCCTAATGATTTATTTGAGGTACGCCGGATAGAATAGCCTATGATTAAAAAAGCACTGAATCCTGCGGCTGCGCAGATATTCAGTGCTTTTATTTATAAGATGGAGTTAACCAGATTCGTGTAAGTCAGATAAATAAAAAGCTGGGACCCAACCGTATTCGTTATTATCCGTTTTACAGTAAGTCAAATCGTTTAAGTGCTTTAACCCCCAAAGTATTTCCCCTTGAGATTTCAATCCACGCACTCGTGTAGAGTGCGACTACTTGACTAACACAATTACTGTCTTTGAGCAGTTATTTCAATCCACGCACTCGTGTAGAGTGCGACTCGGAGTTATCATTTTTACCATTAGCCGGGCCAGATTTCAATCCACGCACTCGTGTAGAGTGCGACTATATCCCGTCCGGCCTATTCCACTCGTACACCTTATTTCAATCCACGCACTCGTGTAGAGTGCGACATTGACGGCACGCCGATTGTGTTCCCGGAGCTGCTGCAGATTTCAATCCACGCACTCGTGTAGAGTGCGACGAGATCACACCGTTCAGCCGTCACCACCGACCGAAAGACATTTCAATCCACGCACTCGTGTAGAGTGCGACAGTAAGGCGATATCATTCTTCATGAATGAAATTATTTCAATCCACGCACTCGTGTAGAGTGCGACTGGTATTTCAATCTAATGAAAGTCTTGGGAGTTACATTTCAATCCACGCACTCGTGTAGAGTGCGACAAAGGTTACGGAGAAGTATGTGTATCTGCGTTCAATTTCAATCCACGCACTCGTGTAGAGTGCGACAAATGCACAAATCTCTGGTATCACCCAATGGGTTATTTCAATCCACGCACTCGTGTAGAGTGCGACCGTGTCTCTCTAATAGATATTTTTTGTGTTTAGATTTCAATCCACGCACTCGTGTAGAGTGCGACCCTCCTGTCGCCAATTGCTCTGTCAATTTGTTCAGATTTCAATCCACGCACTCGTGTAGAGTGCGACCCAGACGCTCACCGTTCGGACGCACGCTGTTATACATTTCAATCCACGCACTCGTGTAGAGTGCGACTTCTCGTATGTTCCCGGATCAACCAGATCAACATTTCAATCCACGCACTCGTGTAGAGTGCGACTATGATTGTGGCGCGCATATGTACATAAAAAAATATTATTTCAATCCACGCACTCGTGTAGAGTGCGACTCCTTGGTCTGTCC
Source organism: Paenibacillus sp. FSL H3-0469 (assembly GCF_038051945.1). Classification (NCBI taxonomy): domain Bacteria; kingdom Bacillati; phylum Bacillota; class Bacilli; order Caryophanales; family Paenibacillaceae; genus Paenibacillus; species Paenibacillus sp. FSL H3-0469. The sequence continues at coordinate 5,955,079 of NZ_CP150302.1, read as the reverse complement.
GAGTTTCTTTGGTGAGATATCATTTCAATCCACGCACTCGTGTAGAGTGCGACGAAAGTATGGGCGATGAACTGAAGAGATTAATTCCATTTCAATCCACGCACTCGTGTAGAGTGCGACTCGCTATCTTGGCTATCAATAAAGACTTCTTTATTTCAATCCACGCACTCGTGTAGAGTGCGACGAGCATCTGGTATCAAAAACAATTCACTATTGTAAATTTCAATCCACGCACTCGTGTAGAGTGCGACTAAATCAATCGATTGGCGCTTTTTGTCGTGATAAGATTTCAATCCACGCACTCGTGTAGAGTGCGACTGGTACGACAAGGAGCGGGTGAAATGAGTAAATGATTTCAATCCACGCACTCGTGTAGAGTGCGACAGCGGAAAAGAGCATAACTAATGCCTTTCCCCTATCGTTTCACTTCTTTTCCCTTAATATTATATCAGATAAGTATGAATCACACCTTGACATTCAACTAGCACTATCAACCTGTCAGAAATTCGACAAATTCTGAGGTGCGAACCCCCCGGGGATTTTATGGGAGCTTGGCATTCGCACCGATTCTCTTTTTCTATTTTAATTCATCGCAAGTAATTCTGCATAACTATAAATCTCTCAATATTGTAGTTTTTTTGTTGCGTGCAAGGTATTACAAGTTCATCAAGTCATTCGATATACTAAGGGTGGTAAAGGTAATTATTACGCTGAAACACATGAAGAGGAAGGGAATCTGACTCGATGAAAAAACTAATAGTAAGGTCCGTAGGTATTGTTGCCCTTTTAAGCTACATAGTGGGGTGTACTGATCCTTCTCAACTTCAAACTGCGGAGGCGAAAGCAGCGCCATCCCATACCCCAAAACCAGAGGCCAAAGTAAATAACATCAATGCACTAATTCCGGCAGGTTGGCACATTTTAGAGCCTGTCCTGGGAGAAAAGGCTATCGCCAAAGGAGATTTGAATAAAGACGGGATCTCAGATCTCGCAACGGTCATTGAGAAGGATACGGTTAAGGACGAGGCGTCTCCACGGTCACTCTTACTCGCATTTGGAGGCAAAAATAATACGTACACCCTATCCATCATCGCCAAAAATGTCATTTTGCGGGCGGATGAGGGCGGAGTTTGGGGCGATCCTTTTGAGAGCATTACTATTAATAGGGGATCTGTACTGGTTAGCGATTATGGGGGGAGCAACTGGAGATGGTATAACAAATATAGATTCCGGTATCAAGACAAGGATTGGTTTTTGATCGGTTACACGAGCGGTAGCTACTTTACAGGAGCAACCACCATAGATCAAGCGGACGAGGATGACATTAACTATCTGACCGGACAATTTATAGAGCGGAGAACCGACGAACAAGGACATACCACAACGAAAAAAGGAACTCAGAGGAAAAAGCCTTTGATCCGTCTAAAGGAGTTCAACCCGGAAAATTTGCAATAACCGAGGGACACCAGCGAAACAAAGCGGACAACGCGCTCTACTCAGGCGTGGTCCGCTTTATTGTGTTAATTAACCATTTTGCCGCATCCAGGAGGTCCTTCGCAATATAATCCGGTGCTGCTTGCTCATACCACAGGTGACGGTACTTATTCAAAGACTGCAGCCCCCAGCCTGTCTCTACCAGAATTCTTATGGCCCCCACTGCTGCGGCCACAAGCATATCGGTTGAACCCACATCGCCAATCACAGCACACCGGGTTAAATCTAATCCATGATCGGTTGCCGCTTGCAGAAGCATCCCAGGTTGCGGCTTGTGGCATACACAGCCGTCTTCAGGCTCATGGGGACATATGTATGCAGAATAGAATCCGTAACTGTCAAATTCATTCCTAAAGTCTAATTCTGTAGCAAGTCCTTTAGATATGTTGTGTTGGTTCGTTAGGGCGATGATTGGGATTTCATGTTTTTTTAATAATTGCAATGCTTCTAGTGAGTATGGAAATAATTCGAAATCCCGGGGGTGGATGAAATGGCCGTTCCCGCCCAAGGTCCCATCTCGATCCACAAATACAGCTTGAAGGGTCAAGCGGATTCACCTCTTCTTCCTGAAGAATCCAAAGCCACAACTAAAATCAAAACAACGATTACAAAACCTCTCATGGACATCAACTCGTTAGATACTTCGATCCACGCACTCACGTAGAGTGCGACGCCGCTCCACTTGCCGATCGACCCAAGTCCTCGGAATTTCAATCCATGCACTCATGTAGAGTGCGACCATACTAGTCCTGAAAGCGTTGTCGAACTATGACATTTCAATCCACGCACTCACGTAGAGTGCGACATTGCACATAGGATAGATCCCAACTAGTGTTATATTTCAATCCACGCACTCACGTAGAGTGCGACCGAATCGCTGGGAAGATAGCGCGAGTCCAATTAATGATTTCAATCCACGCACTCACGTAGAGTGCGACCTTAGCCGCACGCAGTACCTGGATGGGCTACTATTTCAATCCACGCACTCACGTAGAGTGCGACTCCCGTGCAAACTTGTCCGCTTTTCCCGGATCGGAATTTCAATCCACGCACTCACGTAGAGTGCGACCCGCTTTAATTTTCATTGAGTAGAATTAATGAAAAATTTCAATCCACGCACTCACGTAGAGTGCGACAGCGAAAAAAAGCATAAACCATGCTTTTCCCGTATTAATTCACTATCTGGCTCCTAAGTCTATTCTTGAAAAGATATAAGACCACCCTTGACTTATCAAGACTACCCTCATATTTATAGACTTTCGACAAATTCTGAGGTGCGAAACTCCCGGGAATTTCATGGGAGCTTGGCATTCGCACCGGATCTCTTTTCTATTTTAATCCATCGTAAGTCATTCTGCATAACGATAAATTAGTGCATATTTAGTAATTCCCAGTTAATCATTCCGTTCTCTATTCCGGTTCGTGTAAAATTCAATTTCTCCAAAACTCTGATAGATGGAATGTTATCGATAAGGCATTCGGCCATAATTTTTTGGACTTTTTTTGAAGATAAGGCCCATTCTATAATAGCTCCTACCGACTCAGTGGCTATCCCCTTATTATGCATATCTGGAATAATGCCAAACCCCACTTCTACAATCCCTTGATGATCAGGCTTTCCCTTAAAACCAATGTCGCCGATAATTTGATGATTATCTGTTAAGGTTACAAACCACGCACCCCAGCCCGACAATCCAGGGTCTCCTTTAAGCTTATCTAAATAGTTGATGATATGATTTCTGACAGAATACGTTTCTGATACTTTTATGTAATTTTCCTGGTTAAAAGCAGTGATGATGAGTCGTTCTGTCTGGATGTGCATAATTAATTCCTCCTCGTAACTGGCTGCGCATGGAATAATTATACAAACGAACATCTGTAAAGACCAGGTGGAAGTTGAATAAAACTAAACTGCACTGCCCGAACTTGGAGGCTACCCGTTAGCGAGCTAACAGAAAGGTAAACACGAATTTATTTTACACTGATTACTCGTCCTTTTGTCATTTGAATTAATTCTTCGGGTGTTAATTGAAACACTGCTCTTGGATGTCCGGCAGCAGCCCATATCTCTCTGTATTGTAACAAGTCTTCATCAATAAAAGTGAGGATTGACTCTTTATGTCCTAAAGGCGGTACGCCTCCAATAACAAATCCTGTGTGTTCACGTACAAAATCAGCGTCAGCTTTTCCCAATTTGTCATTCAGATGGCTGGTAACTTGTTTTTCATTAATTCTGTTTACTCCGCTTGCTATAACCAATAAGGGTTTATCGTCATTTTTGAGCCGAAAGATAATGGACTTCGCAATATGTGCAACCTCGCAACCTATCGCATCGGCAGCTTCCTGTGCAGTTCGTGTACTGTCAGGCAGTTCTACAACTTTATTTGCATACCCCAGCTCCAATAGTTTGTTTTGAACCTGTTGGGCACTATCTTTAAGTTGACTTGTCAACGTGCATTCCTCCTTAATCATTACATGCAATTAAGAATCCATATAATGCATAATCACTTGTATCGTCACATCTTCGTCCGATTTATTGATATAACGGTGTTCAACATTGCCTGTAAATTTTATAGCCTGGTCTTCTTGTAAGACGTATATTTCATCCTTAATCTGTAAATTAAACACTCCAGAGGTGACCGTGATATACTCTTGAACCCCATCATTGTGCGGGAATGAAACATAGTTACAACTAGGGCTGAGAATAATCGTAAACGTTTCAATACGTGTCTGCGGATCAAACGGAAACAGTAAGTACACTCTACATTTTCCATTGTCTTCTGTTAAATCTGGAATTTCTTTTCGAGTTGCAATGGATACTACTGCGTCATCCTCTTTAAGTAGAGATGAGAACGAAATATTGAGTCCAGTAGCAATTTTCCACACGGTTGTCACTGTGGGCTGCGTTTCTCCCCGCTCAATTTGATGAAGCATACCTTTACTAACCTTTGTTAAATCAGCGAGCTTATCTAAGCTTAACTGCCTATTCTTTCTAATACGCTGCAGGTTGTTTCCTATCCTGATGTGTATAGCATTCAAGAAATAGCACCTCCTTTTGTTCATTATAATATACAAATATAACAATATACAATACACTTCATAAAAGTTTCTATTGGGCTGAACTTCCAGTCAGCTTAATTTCATTTTGTACATTATTCACAAGGGTGGACCAGTGAACTATTGACGCAAACTGTTCACTAGCGAATTCCAAAAGGGCTCGTATTCACGGTTCCAATATAAAAACCAACATATATCTTAGACAAAAAAAGTCCAAGACTATTGTTGGTTTATTGACTAATGTTCCTTGACAGCCATCCATGTCACTCACCCGACACCATAGATTATCGAAGAAAATCCGTTCTATCATGGGATTTTAATCTGCATTTATTCAATCTTATCCTTATCCTTATCCTTATGAATATTAATTAAAATATCAAGCCTATCAATGATGCGTTCATCATTCTCTAAATGTTTCTTCAATCTCCCATCAATACTGGCTATACCTAAGAGAGCTATGCACGCAATGATAATAACTATAACCATGTAACCCCTCCATATTTAATTGCAGGACTGTTACTAAGTTTAGCATCATTGTGAATTTAATCAATTATTTACTAATTTTCAAGTTAAATTCTCGTGATTCATCATATATTAACACTCCCACCAAACGTAGTAGGTGCCTAGCAGCTCTGTAAGTTGGTTGATCATACCGAGGCAGTCTTGCGAATACTCAGTAGTTACAACATCTTGGATGAGCGGCATTGCGAGATAGAGCTTACTCAATACTGCCGTCTCCACTGGAAAAGCAGGCTTTGCCCGCGACACGCAAATTCGCCATGATTCCATAAGCAACTGCTCATACTCTTCCCGTGTGTCTGGATTACTACAAAGCAACTGCTCAATATGCGTATCCGTCATGACGGGCAACTTAGCTGCTTCGAATTCATTCTTATGTATTAAGCGGCCAGCCAATTTCCTCATGATCGCGTTTACGCCGATATTAGCCGGGGAAGCGTGCATACGGGCTTCTTTCCATATAAGCTCAGTGACCTGCTTGCCGGCTTCCAGTGTGAACTGGAGATTTTCATTTCTATAGCTCATCGCTTCTAAAAGTTCCCCAGTCGAAATAGTCAGATAACCGCCGACAAATGCACTTCTGACCCAGGAGTCCAGGTGATCTGCATGAAGAATTCCGTCCTTGTTCCTCAATAGGCTCCGCTTTGATCCATCTATATAGTCCATAACCTCTGTTGTACGAATATTCGCACGGGCTAGGATGTCAACGATCTCCTCTGAAAACACGGCCTCCCGAGTCCATTCATGATGATCCACGCCTGGAAGGGATTCTAGTGTATGACTGAAAGGCGCATGCCCGATATCATGCAGCAATGCAGCTGCCCGCAACGTACGATTATCCGGCTCAAAATGCGCTATAAGCGCGAACACACCTAACGTATGCTGTAAGCGGCTGTAGGTATGGTGGGTATTAATGAAAGAAGCTCCGCCATGCCGAATGTAATGAAGCCGCCGCACCTTCTTGCTTCGGAGCAGCGCTTTTTCTTCATCTGTGAGCTGAATCTGTAACTTCCATAGAGGTTCATAAATTTCATCTAAAGCACCATCAAGTCTTAACCGAAAGTCCATTCCAAGGTTTCCTCCTGGGTTCTCCTTTATTCTTCAACCTCAAATATTGAATCAATGATGATTGGAAGATTGTCTCTAACCGAAACAGCACCAAACACTGAACGTGCATGGACACCCTTTTCTCCGAAAACATCCAGCATAAGATCAGAACAGCCATTTAACACTTCTATGAGGTAAGGATCAACAATCAGTCTAGCAATGCTTCAATCGCTGACTGTATTTCAAATGGCTCCGTTGTTGTTTCGTATCTACCCTGTACTTGTCCGTTCCGGTCGATCAGAAATTTTGTAAAATTCCACTTGATCCCATGCTCTGCGTATAGGTCAGGATACTTTTCTTGCAGGAAATTCTGCATCCATTTACCGTTCACAGTCTGGGTATCGAAGCCTTGAAATGGCGCTTGCTTCGTTAAAAATTCAAATAATGGATGCGGGTTCTGCCCCCTAACCTCCACCTTCTCAAATAACGGAAATGTCACTCCAAAGTGTCCCTCACAGTATTCCTGCACTTCTGAGTTGTTCCCTGGCTCTTTCTCATTGAACTGGTTACAAGGAAAACCGAGGATTTCAAAACCCTGCTCTCTGTGATTGTCATAAAGCTTCTGAAGATCAGCGAATTGGCGAGAATAACTGCACTTACTGGCTGTGTTTACAATAAGGAGTACTTTTCCAAGGTATCTTGATAAATCAATGGTCTTCCCGCTAATCTTGGTTACCTGAAAATCATATATAGACATCAGATCATTCCCCTTCGTTATGATAAACTCATCATAGGTTGTTATCTCTTATTGGTCTAATATATAGATGCAATTATATTTATAGGAAGAATCAATATACCATCCGCAATCGAATACTAATTCGTGGTCATATGCTTATTTTCCGAATCTTCGAGCGGGATATATAATATACCGGACCCATTATTTCGATTTTGCCGTCTTTTACACGAATCGCGCTCTCCTGTTCTGCCGCATATACATCCATCTCCTCAGACAAGAGGAACAGGTAGCCTTGAACAAACGAGGCGTAGTCGCGTTGCGAGTGTGATTCATAGGCAAACGGATCAAAGCCCATGCCATCATGAATTGTATCTATTTCAACTGTATGGGCGGCGTTACGCGAGGTTACCCATTTGGCAGACATGTTCAACGCACCGGCGCTGGCCCCCAAGATAACGGCATTGCTGTTCTTAATCACATCGGTTAATTCATATTCCGCCAAAAAGTTGTTCTGCTGAACAGGATCTCCCCCGCATAAAAAAATGACCGAAGCGTTCTGAATCCATTGCCGGGCCTCTTCCTTCTGCATACGGTAATCGATGAAATGATACTTATCAAACATAAGATTAGCCTGTCGGAGCCATGTCCATTCCGTTATATCCTCAAAGTTAATCTGCTCGTCTTCATAATTAGATGGTTGAGCGCTAATCATAACAAGCGATTGTCTGTCTTGTAGATCCTCCTGCAACCATTGAACCAGCCCCTCTGGTAAAAAATCATTAAACCAACTGAAATAGTAGTGAGTACTCAAGCTTCATTACCTCCATATGTATGATTTGCCCCGTTAAAGCAGTTTAATTTAGCTTCAGCCGTCAGCATAGCACTGGTAAGAATCAGATGATTCCTGTCATTCATACCCCGCAATATCGCTTTCCATACAATGGATCAGCTCCTCCAGGTAGTAGAGAAGCAGCGACTACTTTAAGAGAAAATAGCAATGTAGCCAGCCATGACGATCCGAAACATCTCATTCCATTGTTATTCCAATCCACGCACTCCACACGGAGTGCGACAAACCGAGGTACTACTTAATCTCTTGCTCCATGCTATTTCAATCCACGCACTCACACGGAGTGCGACATGCGGTCCTGCCGATTGTAAATTATCTGGCCGCATTTCAGTACACGCTTACACGGAGTGCGACGGTCAATCGTGTTCTTTCCTTATCTTGATACTATAATTTCAATCCACGCACTCTATACGGAGTGCGACCCCTCTCATATTGCCGATGATCTGTAGCGCCATATTTCAATCCACGCAGTCTATACGGAGTGCGACCCAGCCAATCACCAATACCGACGATGGTATTCTATTTCAATCCACGCCTCTATACGGAGTGCGACACAATTCGCCGTTGTTGCTGCCTCTCTGCGGATATTTCAATGCACGCACTCTATACGGAGTGCGACACCCAATGCGGCGGCGATTGCAGCCCCTACGATATTTCAATCCACGCACTCCATACAGAGTGCGACCTGGCGATGTACTGCCGGACCTATTCCGAGTACGAATTTCAATCCACGCACTCCATACAGAGTGCGACATTGTTGCCATAGGTTTACGTTCTGTCCCTAAAATTTCAATCCACGCACTCCATACAGAGTGCGACTGAGCCAACGATCTGCCCTTGTTCGTCCCTGAAGCATTTCAATCCACGCACTCCATACAGAGTGCGACAGAACCTGTTTGGGATCAAGGCGGGCGGCTCTTGATTTCAATCCACGCACTCCATACAGAGTGCGACAACGAGTCACTCTCTGACCATGCTTCGGTTGATATTTCAATCCACGCACTCCATACAGAGTGCGACTTGAGGTGCAGCAAGAGGTGCTTATGGCGATTACAGATTTCAATCCACGCACTCCATACGGAGTGCGACGGTGCTGCCGCGGGAACTGTATACCTTAAGCTTTCAAATTTCAATCCACGCACTCCATACGGAGTGCGACAGAGTCCGGCACAGTCTCAGGACCCCGTGCAGGTATTTCAATCCACGCACTCCATACGGAGTGCGACACCTAGTTTCCCCTAAGTCATTCTCACACATCATTACATTTCAATCCACGCACTCCATACGGAGTGCGACTTGAAGGGATCAATCCTGACAGATCGTCAGATGATTTCAATCCACGCACTCCATACGGAGTGCGACTCAACTAATATGGCAGCATACACAATGGACGGACATTTCAATCCACGCACTCCATACGGAGTGCGACCCTCCAGCAGCGTCATTCACGTATTAGTCAAAATATTTCAATCCACGCACTCCACACGGAGTGCGACGATCGTTGACGTTTCCGGCTTTGGTCTGTATGTGCGATTTCAATCCACGCACTCCACACGGAGTGCGACAACGCCTACTGTAAACGTGGGTACGGTGGCTGCTATTTCAATCCACGCACTCCACACGGAGTGCGACGTCATTATTTACGATAGGCACTTTCAGCGTAAATTATTTCAATCCACGCACTCCATACAGAGTGCGACATGGGTGTTGCTGATGTACACCGAAGGATGGAATCATTTCAATCCACGCACTCCATACAGAGTGCGACGACCGAATTGATAGTCCTTACTGGTTTACCCTGATATTTCAATCCACGCACTCCATACAGAGTGCGACTGCGATGTGTGTCAACTCTCGCTCTGTACCCATATTTCAATCCACGCACTCCATACAGAGTGCGACATTTATAGACATGCGCGCCGTAATCCCGTCCGTAATTTCAATCCACGCACTCCATACAGAGTGCGACTATTTCATGGGATTAATATAACACACTAGGACTATTTCAATCCACGCACTCCATACAGAGTGCGACCATAATGATAAATACCAATGTCAAGTACCTTTCTATTTCAATCCACGCACTCCATACAGAGTGCGACCCGAAGGATTCTAGGCCCTTGCGCCACCATAAGGCATTTCAATCCACGCACTCCATACAGAGTGCGACTATGTAACAGTCACACGATCTCCAAGGGCAGAATCATTTCAATCCACGCACTCCATACAGAGTGCGACTCATATTAAACTATTGGAGAGTGATGTTTGTGAAATTTCAATCCACGCACTCCATACAGAGTGCGACGACAACAAACGTAGTCGTGACCGTAACCACTGGGAAATTTCAATCCACGCACTCCATACAGAGTGCGACAGCGGAAAACAGCATAACCCATGCTTTTTCCGTATTAATCTTGCAGCTCTTCCCTAACTCTATTCTTGAAAAGGTATAAGTCTAACCTTGACTTTTTAAGATACCCCTCAATTTCTTAGGGATTCGACAAATTCTGAGGTGCGAAGGACCCGGGGATTTCATGGGAGCTTGGCATTCGCACCGGCTCTTGTTTATATTGTACCTCTTCGCCTAAATTCTGCATAATCATAAACTTCTCAACACTGTATCGAGCAATAACAAGACATAGGGAGGTTGAAAATCCCTCTTACTAAGATCCGGTTCACCGCGCTGGTTGAAGGAGCAAGTTTTAGGCTATCATCGTGTAATTCTCTTTTGTAAAAAGAACGTTCAAAACATCCCCATGCTCCATATTTAAGGTGTATCTTATCCCATCGGAACAGTTAATTTCTTGCCCATCCTTTCGCCTGCTCCCGGACCAATGAGAGAAATGCTGCCGCCGCCGGCGACAATCCCTCCTGCTTCCGGGTACAGACAGCAATCGGATTTAGCAGCGAAGTGCCCTTAACCATCACACGCTCCACTTCCCCGCGTTCCACATTGTCCCTTACCGCCAGGGAGGAGATGAAGATGGCTCCGTAGCCCGCGATGACGGCCCGAACCATCTCGTTCACCCCATTAAATTGTAGACCGACCTTGGGAGGACTCACGTTCAAAGCCCGGCATAAAGAGAAGAGACGCTCCCGGGTAGAACTTCCCTCTTCACGCAGAATGAAGGGAACCTTCATCATCTCCGCTAAAGTAATTTCCTTTCCGCCGTATGGATGGTTTCTCGGGACGATGAACCAGAGCTCGTCCTCCAGAAGTTCTTCCCATTCAATGCCCGGTTGCTCCTCCCAGCCGCCTCCGTATACGGCTACCTCGGCATCGTACTGTAGCAGCCCCTCCACCGCTTCCCGAGAATTTGCAGTATTCAAGACCACCTCTACGGAAGGATGCTCTTGCTTGTAGAGGGCCAGCCATTCCGGCAGCAGCAGATTAGCGGGCAGATAGGTGGCGACAATCCGCAGGATTCCGCTGAACCCGGCCTTGTATTCACGGACTGCCTCATCCAGCTCACGCTCCAATGCAAACAATCGTTTGGCATGACTGGCCAGCATCTGTCCCGCATCGGTCACTAGAATGCCACGCCCCCTAGGGGCTAACAGCTGTATGCCTAATTCCTTCTCCAGATTGCGTACCTGGGCTGTAACTGCAGGCTGGCTGATCCGTAGTTCCTCCGCAGCACGGGTGACTCCGCCTTTTTCAGAGATGGTATGAAATATTTTAAGGGCATGAAGATTCATAAGATGACCTGCCTCCTACATCAAAATTGATGAAGAACGAAATTATATATATTTTTCTGATGAATCATTATGCTTTATTGTAAGGATAAGGGAAAGATTTCACAAGATTAAATAATTTATCGATGAAGGAGAGAATTTCATGAGCAAAACAAAAATCGTCTGTACCATCGGCCCCTCCAGCGAAAGCCCCGAAATGCTCCGTAAGCTGATCCAAGCCGGTATGAATGTCGCCCGCCTGAACTTAGCTCACGGTGAGCTGGAGGAGCACGCAGAACGCATCCGCCATATCCGGGAAGCAGCCAAGGAACTAAACCAATATGTGGCCGTCCTGCTCGACATCAAAGGTCCGGAAATTCGTATCGGCAAAATGACCTCGGACTACGTGGAATTGGTACCAGGTGAAGCCGTGGTTCTGACCACAGAGGAAGTGCTCGGAACGAAGGATCGCATCCAAGTCACCTACAAGCAGTTGCCCCAAGATGTGCAGCCCGGTAGCAGTATCCTGATCGATGACGGTTTAGTCCGTTTGGAGGTCATAAAGTCCGAAGGTACCGAGATCACCTGCCTCGTTAAGAACGGCGGCAAGCTGAAGCCGCGCAAGGGCGTCAACGTTCCCGGCATCAAAACCAGTCTTCCAGGCGTAACCGAGAAGGACATCCTGCACATCAAATTCGGCGTTGAGCAGAATATCGACATCATCGCTCAATCCTTCGTCCGCAAAGCTGCAGATATTCTCGAGATTAAACATATTCTGAGTAAACACAAGGCTGACCATATCCAAGTCATCGCCAAAATTGAAAATGACGAGGGCTTGGAGAACCTGGACGCCATCCTGAGCGTAGCCGACGGACTAATGGTTGCCCGCGGCGATCTGGGCGTGGACTTGCAGGTGGAGGATGTGCCGCTGGTTCAGAAATATATGATCAAGAAGTGTAATCTGGCTGGAAAACCGGTTATCACCGCCACTCACATGCTGGAGTCCATGCAGATGAACCCGCGTCCGACCCGTGCAGAAGCAAGTGACGTCGCCAACGCTATCTTCGATGGCACCGATTCCGTCATGCTGTCTGGTGAATCTGCCGCAGGTAAGTACCCGCTGGAGTCCGTCGAGACTATGGCCCGCATCGCCGCCCGCGCTGAGTCCGTCCTGGGGAGCTACGGCCGCTCCAACTGCAAGAGTAACGAGACTGGCACCAATGTGACCGGCGCCATTGGCGAATCCGTTGTCCGCACTGCCCTCGCGCTCTCCGCCAAGGCTATTCTTGCTCTGACCGAAAGCGGTTTTACCGCCCGGATGATCGCCAAGCACAAGCCCGCTACACCGGTCATCGCCGTATCCACTAAGGAGAGCGTGCTCCATGCCCTTTCCTTGACTTGGGGTGTAATTCCGCTGCTCCGCGACGAGTCTGCTTCCAGCACAGATGCAGCCATAGCAACCGCCGTTGAACTAGCAAGGTCAGCCGGATACGTACAAAATGGCGACTTGGTGCTCATCACCGCCGGAGTTCCTGTAGGCTGTACCGGAACCACTAACCTGCTGCGGGTTCACCGAGTAGACAGAGGGGATTTTGAACCTGAATCACTTTGAATCACTGCAAGCTTAAAGTCATAGACTGCCGCTGTGTTGTTGAACTAACGTTTTCCGTCAGTTCAGCCCACACCTTTCCAATTCTTAATTATGTGCTTCCAATTGGGGGGCAACTCAAAATCCTTAAGATGCTCAAACTCAATTACTTCTACCGTCCCCATATTGTCAATCTTGAAGGAAATAAGGTCAGTTCCAACATCAAGATGTGGACCGATATAAGGTGATACTGTTACATTGACGATGATATGGGAATCTTGATATGCAACCAATACATTCAATGGATCAAGAAAGGGAGCAAACATAGGTTTTTCATTCAGTTTATCCATGTAATAAATATCTAGTTGTTCTTGTATTTCGGGTGTTAACAAAGTGAGTATGACCCTATATGGGTTTGTATTCGTTTTAGCGTAAGCTGTTTGAATTATTGCCAAAAAACAAATTATGCTCAAAGCACATGTCAATACACCGCGTCGCATGGAGATCACCTCATTTTTTTAAATAATATGCCCATACGACATCTAAACTAGCCTGCCCGTTAACTTAATGAAGCCTTTTCATCGAGACTCATAGTGAGTTTTGCACAGTACTAAGAGAAAATACAACCTATAGGGGAGTGCTGAACGAAAAACCAAGTCGTAAACTGCCGCTGTGTTGATGAACTAGCGTTTCTCGTTAGTTCTCTCGGGCATTTTACTCCAGCCTATTAGAAACGCGGATTGCCCCCGATCAAATCTTTGGTCATTGGATCAAAAAACATTGTAATCGGTCCCAGTTGGCCATTCATTTCCGTATCAAATTGAACGGATACAACAACATCTAACTTTCTGTCATCCATCCAATAGCCAACGTTTTTTCCAGACTCTAGGATCACTACGGCTTTCTCTTTCGGCGTGGTTAAAGTGCTTCTTTCCTTTTCTGAGATTTGGGCCCAAGCTAGATTCCGAAATTCATCTTCATTTTTAAGTTTGTCATAGTGGAAGACATAATAGTACCAGCCGCCGCCCAGATTCTTATAGTCATTCACATAGCTGAATTTCGAAGGATCCCCTTTGGCCATCTCTGGTAGGCTGAGGTAGGTTATGCCTTGTTGATACAAGTTGTCTTCGGCATCAAACAAAAAGTCAATACTTTTACTAGGGGCATCATTTAAGGAGGATATCCTTTTTACATTACCTTCTCGAAACAATGTTTGAGCGAATTGTTGAATTTCAGGGTCCTGGATGTTCTCGATGGAATAATCTTGTTGAAGTATGACAGGCCGAGTCTGGAACACTTTTTCATTTTCTAACAGATAACAGCCTAGAATATCAAAATCTTCACGACGGTTTTGAAAATATTTAATAACCCCAGTCTCTGGACGCTTCAACACTTCGCTAACGTTCAAGGGAGTAATGAAATCACTTGCCCTAACATGCTCCGTTCCCTTGCTTTTCGAGCCAGCACATCCGCATACCGTCAATGCCAAACAAATTAGAACTGAAATGAATTTCATCGGCCAAAAATTCATAATGCGGCCCCCCATTAAGATAAGAGTTGTGAATTCATGTCACGAAATGGCTTCTCGGTATTATTTTAATTGTTGGTTTAGTTTAGTTCTGAAAATTGCATAAGTACAAGAATAATACTCAAAACAGTTAGCGCAAAGAAAATAACAGAAATTTGACGGTTCCTGCGCATTTTGATTCCGTATGAGCAAAAAAAGATTGCGGCCGCTAACTTGGCAATTATATTAGAATAGGCATAATCCGAAAACATTGAACTGCTAAAGAGAATAGAAGCAAGTAAAGTCAAAGATATTAACACTTTAAACCACAGCGGTTCCCTAATAAATTGATAATACATGAATTTTAACGCTTTCATGGCATCCTATCCTCTACGTTTTTCCAGCCTATCTTATCGCAGAGAAAACCGAATCAGGTTCTACCACCGCTTAACCCAAACGGGCTCCAGGTTCGAGTAGCCCATGGCTTGCAGCAGCTCCCAAGCATTCTCTATCGTATGCTGCTTTCCTGTGAGCCACAACTCAGGTTTTTCCCGTTGTATGTAAAGAATAAGCTCGGAAATATGTCTCGGTTTGCCCAGATGAATGGTGGTTTGGGAGTTGTTTTTGTATGCTGAAATATCATAAAACTCCCAGGAGGTGTGACGATCCTCTTCAGGTGGAGTGACTGCGAAAATGAGCGTGATTTTTGTGGTTTTATCTTCCTTGGGCGAAATATTTAACGTGAGGCGGGAACCACCCACATGCCAGTATACAAAAGGCCGGTCTTGGACGGTTAGCTGTCTGATCTGAGTTTTTACCGTAGGACAATCCTCCTCATCATATCATTGTTGTATTTTAACATATTAAGGAATTACCGTCGTCCCAATCCCATTAGTAAATAGGGTATCTATCAGCTTGACCAATTCTTCCGACGACAGATCTTTGTCATTCCGTATCCACAGGCGAAACATCGACATTAGTGTGGATATGTAAAACTCAATGATATAGGGTGCTAAAGCTTCATTTGCCGGAAGGTCGACAATTAATCGCTCAAAAGGAATTTCTCTTTTCAGATGTTCGATAAAATGAACAGAACCATAGTCGCCCAAGAGGGCTTTCAGGATTGAAATTTCCTCTGCATTCTCCAGGCATTGAAGTGCATCTTGGAAGGTATGTGTGGAGAACTCTCTGCTTGCCATTTCCTCTTTAATGGATCTAAAAACACGCTCTTCCACGTAATCCAACAACTCATAGATATCCGTAAAATATTGATAAAAGGTACTGCGGTTATATCCTGATCGCTTAGCGATCTCTTGGATGGTTATTTTTTCAATGGGTTTTTGGCTATATAAATCGCAGAATACATTGATGAAGGTTTGTCTTGTTTTATCCGTAATTTCAGGTTGCTTATTCATTATTGGCCTCCAGGTTCTGTACACCGATTACACGACAGATTTTAAAAATCTGATGGTTGATGGTCCTATAGCGCTTCTATACAATAAATTATACAACACGTTGTTGGATAATCAACAAGGATTAATATATAGGCTCAGGAGGCTAATATGAGAATTTTATTTTTCGGCAGAGGTGTCATATCAACCCAATATGCTTGGGCTTTTGAACAGGCAGGACATACAGTGGAGTTCTACGTTAGACAAGGGAGAAAAGAAACCTTCGGCAGCAGCATCGAGCTTGAAATGTGGGACGCACGAAAAGGGAAACAGCTCATAAAAGAACACTGGAACGTCAAACTGCATGAGGAGATTCGACCTGATTATGACCTCATTATTGTAAGTGTCAACACGGAGCAGCTTCCGGCAGCAGCACAACTATTATCGACTACTGCTGGGAACACGCCTGTCCTCATCTTTAATAACCTTTGGCAGGATTTGAAATCATCGATCTCACCCTTGTCTATGAACAATGTGGTCTTTGGATTCCCGGGAGGCGGCGGTGGCATTGAGGACAACAGGCTTAGAGGCGGCTTTTTAAAAATGCTGTTTCTGGAACAGCCACGGGTAGGCACTGAAACTATTAATAACAAGGTCAAAGAGCTATTGGAAAGTGCCCATTTTAAAATTCGTTGGATCAAGGATATGCAAAACTGGCTATGGAATCACTTTGCCATGAATGCGGCGATGGAGACCGAGGTGTTGAGACGGGGAAGTTTTCCGGCAATCTTGGATCATAGCGACTCCTTCGCAAATGTTGGCAGGAATATGAGGGAGATTATCCCGGTAATAAAAGCCAGAGGCGGAAAAGCTGATGCGACTTCTCTGCTGCTGACTAAGATCCCGCCGGCACTTCTCGGCACACTGTTTAACAAGCTGGTTTTTGCAAAGGGCAGCTTGCCGCGCCTTTTCATGGAATACAACAATAGCAAAGCAGGCTTTGCGATACATGAAGTTGTGCGGGAAGCGAAAAAATTAGGTATAGCTTTGCCTCGGCTTGCTGCGGCTTTGGAAAACAGTGGACAACACAAAGTAGAGGTATCAGGATAGGAGTGGTTTAAGCTATGTATTGAAACAGAGTAATTCTGAGTTCAATCCACGCACTCTACACACGTAGAGTGCGACTGCCTCCAAATTAACAAATACATAAACACAAAACACTGCAAATAAGCCGGACCGCATACTTATGAATGCAGGCCGACTATCTCTGTTACTTTAACTTGACTAGGGCCTCGGTATGGTGCTCTCTCTCGCTCTCCCAAGTGGACTCAGAGGGCTTTATTTCGCGAAAAATCCAACTTTCCCAGCATTCGCGGACTACAGGGCTGTTATTGATGGATATGCCGCCTGAAAACGCCTCACAGGGAGACAATAAGCGCACCACAGTCCGCAAACCGGTAAAGAAGTAACCATTCTTTGAAAATAACGTTCCTCAGGTCCGCGAAGGAGCATGGAGCAGCAGAGTTGGGTAACCAGACGGGTTCGCTCCCTCAACAAGCGTATTTCTCAGGAGCCTTACGCCGCCGCCCCTTCAATCCCCCCACGAAGCGCCTCATTCCGCCCCCGCTCCCCCCTTAAGCATTCATTAACACCTGAATGCGCTCCACTTCCTGGCTGAACTTTTTGGCCAGGCGGGCTTTGCCGAGGTTGGATTTTACGATCTTCTGCATCCGCTTGTCATCCGTTACAGCGAACTTGGCGAGCATGCGGAAGCCGGCTTCGGGGGCACGCTCGACGAAGACACTGAGCGCATATTCCAGACCTTTGGAGAGGACGCGGAACTCTTCCGCGCCGTAGCGGGTCTGTCCGGCGGCAATGGCGTCCAGGATCTCCTCGGACAGCTCCAGCGCATACAGGACATTGGCCTGCTCCTTCAGCATCGGCGGGTGGGCCAGGGCGGCAACGAAGGCCCGCTGCTCCAGCGCATTAGCCGTGCCTTTCATGCCATCGAACAATGCCCGGAGCACACCGAAATCCTGCTCCCCCATGCGCTGCAGCGCCATCGCTGCCGCCTCGCGCATCCGCCAGCGGGCATCGTTCATCGCCCCCTGGCAACACTCCAGAATGGTCTCCTGGCGGGCAGGCTCCGCATAGTGGTAATAGCTGCCCATCGCCTGGAGCGCGCAGAACGGCAGGAACTCGCGGGGATCATCCGTAGGCGCTTCCGCCTCTGTCTTGCCCGTCCACTGCACAAGCAGCTCCCAGGCTTCAATGGCGACCCAATCCGACGCGAAGGCATCCGCGAAGGTGGAAGCTGCGCCCAGATTCGCCCGCGGTCCCGGCAGATTCGACTCGCCGAGCAGACGCTGCTCCAGCTCCGCATACTTCCCGGCCTCCTGAAGATCGCCGTAGAATACATTTTTACTCACTTTACTGTTCATTTCAGTACCCCTCCATCATTTTGGAAAAGCCATCTTGATCTGATCCTCGCAGAACTCCTTACATACATTGTTGCCCCAGAACAACCCGTGGAAACGCGTGAGCGCAATCGTGTCCTCGCGGATCTCCACCAGCCCTTCCTTCACGAACTTGTCGAACAGCTCCGGGAAATGCTCCTCCGGGAAAACGCCGAATTTGCGGCGGAACTGCTGGCGGTCAATCGCTGTACGGCGCAAGCCCATCGCCAGGAACTGGTTGGGCAGATCCTCTGCCTTCACTTCGTAGCCTAAAGCAATGGGGAGGTCGCCGGATGTAATCTTTTTCACATATTCAGGGAGCAATTTCACATTCTGGTAGGCATAGCCGCCCACATCGCCGAACGCACCCAGCCCCACAGACAGCAGGTCCAGGTAATCGTCGAAATGCTTGCGGCTATACACATGATGGCCTCCCGGCCGGACGAAATCATAAGTGGATTCCACCGAATAGCCCTGCGACTCCAGATAACGGCAAGCCTCTACATACATCTGCTGCTCCAGCTCAAGTCCGCCGCAGGCCGGAAGCTCACCGCTGGCAATGCGCTTCGCCAGACCGAAGCCGGGAATGATCTTCAGCGGAAATAGTGTGACATGGCCGATCTCCAGCTCCACTACCTTCGCCAGATCCTCCAGCCATTCCTCCATTGTCTGGCCCGGCAGATTGTACATCAGGTCCAGGCTGACGTTCGCGATGCCCGCCTCTCTGGAATCCTGAATACTCCGCAGGGAATCCTCACCGGTCTGAAGCAGCCCGAGGCGTCTGCCCAGCTCACCGTTGAACGTCTGCACCCCGAGACTGATCCGGTTCACACCCAGCGCCTGAAGCAGCTTCAGCTTGGCAGCGGTGAACGAAGCGGGATTGCCCTCGAACGTGATTTCTTCGATATTGTGCATAGGCAGTGTGGCTTGTAGCTGCTCGAAGAGTGCGGTGATCTCTTCCTCGTCCAGCACGCTCGGCGTCCCGCCGCCGATATAGAGCGCCTCCACTGAGCAATTGCGGATCTGCGGCGTCATCCCGTACATCTCCAGCTCGCGGAACAGCGCAGCCAGATAATCCTTGCGGGCTCCCTGCTCATTGAACGCCTTGGGGTACGGGCAGAACGGGCAGATGGAGTCGCAGAAGGGAATATGTACATAGACCAGCTTGGAGCTTGCCGCGCCTTGATTCAAGTTCATGAGAGACGGCAGCCGTTTGCTGTCCTCTGGCGACACCGGAGTGTTCCCCATGGGATAATGCCCTATCCCGATCTCCCGGAACGGGTACACAGGCTTGTTCATTCTATCAAGTCCTTCCTCCAATTGAATTCATAAGCATATCCTTATAGATGTGGCGTGATACGGACAGGGCATCGGTGAGCAGGTCAGCGCTATAGTCCTTGGACTGGTAATAGGCCGGAGCAAGCAAGTTATCCTCAGCCCGGATCACCTGCTCCTGTAGAGCGATATGGTAGAGTGCGGTGTGAGGGTAGATACGGATGCCTTGGCTGGCCAGAATATACACAGGGTTCAGCTGATTGACCACCTCTACCGTCTCCTGCACCGTCTCCGCATTCTCTCCCGGACCGCCGAACAGCAGCGATACCGAATAGGGAAGCTGATAGTGCTCCAGCAGGCGTCCCAGCTCAACAAGCTGCTCCGGGGTGAATTGCTTGCCCATCCGCCGGAGCATCTGCCGTGAACCCGAGTCAGCCCCGATGTCTACGAAGCGGCAGCCGGTCTCCTTCAGCGAGCGGATCAGGTCCTCGGTAATATGGGCCGGAGTCAGGGCGCAGCTCCATTCCAGCGAGGGGCTTGTGCTGCCGATCAGCCTGCAGAACTCTACCGTCTCCTCCACCTCATGATTGAACACCCCGTCTACAAAAGTGATATTATGCACCTGATAGCCGTTCTCCAGAATCTTCATATCCTCGCTGAACTGCTCCGCAGGAATCCGGCAGGCACCGGGATTCATGTAGCCCTCCGAGCAATAGATGCAGTGCCGGCTGCAGCCTCTGGAGGCCTGATAGCCCATCGAAGCTTTTTTGATGCGGGGATTGGGGATAAAATACTGCGGAGCGAACAGCGACTTCGGGGGAATACGGCTGTACACCGGGTGATAGGCGGGATCTGCATGACGTACCGTACCTGTCTCCGGGGCCTGCCCCTGTTCCATCTCACGGGCCAGCCGCACTGCTTCCGCTTCGCCTCCGCTCCCCTTGATTCCGTAGTCCGCCCCCAGCTCCTTCACCAGCTCGCCTGGCATCACCAGCATCGCAGCCCCGCCAAGCAGTACCTTGGCTGAACTGCAAGTACGGCATACCTGCATGACTTCCTGTATAAAAGCAAGATAGCTCTCCGGCTGCTGAATCACCTGGTTATCGATGTTGCGCACCGAGAGGCAGATCAGATCCGCTCCGGTGACCCGCAGCTCCTCGCGAAGCGCCTCCAGCGGTTCAGCTACGAAGGCCAGATCCAGAAAACGGGTGCTAAATCCGGCAGCCGTGAGGGCCGAGTAGACCATCCCCGCGCCGACAGGAAGAACCGGCATCGGCCGGAGCAGGGTATTCGTAGACACTACCAGTATTCTCATGATTCACTCCACCCTGTCTTCCTTCAAATGAACATCCAGTCCGGGTTACGCTCCCGGTACGGGGCGCAGATGCGGTTCGCCTGCTCCAGACTCAGCTGCGGGGACATGAAGAACTTCGGATGCAGCAGATCATCCGGCTCCGGCGAACCCACATAGCTGTACATATCGGTGGACGGCAGAATACGGATGCCGAACAAGCCGAAGATGCGCTGCACCGCAAGCTCCTCCATCAGATCCAGCGTCTCCTGCAGGGTCTCCGGTGTCTCCTCCGGTCCCCCGATCAGGAGGCAGAAGCTGAAGTCCAGCTCCTGGCTGCGGCAGAGCTGGACCACCTTGCGGATCTCGCCCTGCCGGAAATTCTTCTTGAAGGATCTGAGGCAGATATCGCTGCCGGAATCAATCCCGAACTCCACCTCTGTACACCCGGCCTGCTTAAGCAGCCCGGCGAATGCTGCCGTGAAGAACCGCGGATTCAGGAAGCAGCCCCAGGATAACGGAAGCGTGCGCTTGATCAGCTCGCGGCAGATTTCTTCGGCATGCTCCAGCGGATAGTTGAAGACACTGTCGACGAAGTCAAATGAACCGATGTCATACTGAAGCGCCATCTGTTCAATCTCATCGGCCACCCCCTCCGGTGAGCGCAGGCGGACCGCCCGGCCCTCCAGTGACGGGTAAGCGCAATAGGTGCAGCTTAGCGCACAGCCCCTTTTGGTCAATACATTATGGCGGACCTTCCGCTCTACATCATAGCTGTGCAGAAATCCGCTGCGGCTCGGGAAATACTCCTGATCCAGCTGCTCCGGTGCATATGGCGACCAGTAATTCCATTCCCCGGCCCTTGTTCTGAACATCAGCCCGCTCACTGCGGACGGCACCTGCCCCGCCTCCAGCTGGCCCAGCAGCTCCACGATACTGTCACAGCCGTCTCCGACAATGCCGTAATCGGCTCCTGTCTCCTGCAGCCACTGCCGGGGCAGAAGCGAGAAGCCCGCCCCTCCCAGAATAATGCGGGCGGTACAGTTCCATCCCCGGACCCAATCGACCAACGCACAGACCTGGTCCACGAAGCTCCGGGGATACTGCATGCAGCAATTATCCAGGTTACGGATCGACAAGCCGATGTAATCGGGCGCATAGGCGTTAAGGTAATTCATAACGGCCTCCCGGGTGTACTCCAGCTGAGTCATGTCCAGCATGCCTGCCTCCCAGCCGGAAGCGACAAGACTGGCGTGAATATAGCTAAGACCCAGCGGGAATACAGGGGGCCGCTTCTCCGTATTCGCCGAGATCAGCAGCACTCTGCCCATGCTCACTCCCCCTTAAGAAAAGTGAGCGCGGCAGCAGCTACGTCTTCGCCCGCCTCAAGAAACATAAAGTGTCCAGCGCCTGGAACCGAATGCATCCGGGAGTCCGGCAAATACCGGTTCAGCTCCAGGGCCTTGTGTAGCGGCGTAATCCGGTCCGCCTCCCCGGTAATAATCAGCGATCTCTGCCGGATGCCCTGAAGGATCGGCCGGAGATCGGGATGCTTGATCTGAATCATCAGACGGTGGGTCGCGGCAGGCAGCCGGGACCAGCCCTCCAGAATCTGATGCTGAACCTCCTCATGGCCCTCGGTGAAAAAATACGGGACCGCCGCCGCATTCGTCTGCCGCACAGCATCCGGCGTGATCTCTTCCCCGTGCTCCGGCCGCTTGAACGGAACCGCGAAGGTGGCGGCGGCCCCCATCAGCACCAGCTTCTTCACCCGGTCCGGCTCACGCGCAGAGAGCAGGAGCGCAAGCGTGCTGCCCAGGGAATGCCCGATGATCGAGACCTGCTTCAGCCCCTGCTCATCCAGCAGCCTGAGAATATCATCAACCATGTCCTCCAGGGTGAAGGCCGGACCGGCGTATTCCGATTGGCCGTGTCCGCGCAGGTCCGCGCGGATCACCTGGTAATGAGGCTCCAGTGCCCGGGCCAGGTCCCCGAAGACGAGCGAAGAGTCCCGGTTGCCGTGCAGACAAAGCACGGCCTCCCCGGCGCCCTGCCGGCTATAAAATAAAGGTATCCCCTTAGTCTTCAGCATGTAGTGTGTATCCTCCCTTGAACTTCCCGGCCGGGCCGCTCATACGACAGCTTCCTCCAGATAGTCCACGACCCGGTCTATATCCCGGCCGTCTGATTCATCGACTGCAAACAACCGCCATTCCCCGGGGCTTCTGCCTACCAGAATAGCCGGCTGTCCAGGCGCCAGGGTGCAGCGTGAGGCCAGCTTATCCTCCCAGTCATAGTAGAGCATGAAGCCGGGAACGGTCTGGCTCGTCTTCTCCTTCACGAATTCATGCGTGATGAAGTGGGGCAGCTGCCCGACTCTTGCAATCAGCGCACAGTCTGCGCTCCCGCCGAACTGCTGCTCCAGCTGTTCCAGCAGCGGCCCGCAGCGGAGGCTGGCCTGCTGATCGCCGATAACGAAGATGCGCGGGTGAATCGAAGCCAGATCACCGAGCGTAACCTCCTCATCCCGGACGTCCTGCACAGTGAAGGCAGACCAGACTTCAGCCTGCACCCCGCGTTCCTGGCTCGGCTCCATAGGGTCCTGGCTCGGCTCCATAGCATCCTGCCCCCCGCTTCCCTGCTCTCGCCCTGCCCCCGACTGCCCGGGAAGATCGAAGTAAGAGAAGCCCAAGGAGGAGGCCACCCGCATCCCGACCGCCCGGGCCATCATCTTCGCCTCTTCCGCTTCTTCAATCGGCTTGCTCCAGGAGCGCTTGCGGATACCCGGCTGGCCGTCATATTCAATCAGGCTGATGCCCGCGCTGGCAATCATCGACAGCTTGATCGCCGTGAAGCAGGGCATCAGCGAGGCCAGCGCCCATTCATGCCCCGGTCCCGCTGCGACAACAATCTGTCCGGCGACCTTACCCTTGAACGCCTTGCCCTTCACCCCGGCTACCCGGTCATAATTGTAGTACTCGAAGTCCAGATCCTCGTCGCTGCACGGCTCGCAGCGGTCGATCCAGTTCTTCCAGACGGCCGGAAGCGAGAGCGCATAGACCGGAGAGGCGAAGACGAAGCCGTCCGCCTCCTTCAGCTTGTCGTACAGCTCCGTCAACTGGTCCTCCGGGTCCTTCAGCAAGTGGCAGTGCTTGCCGTTCATGCAATTGCCGCAGCCGTCACAGGGCAGAATGTTGTAATCATTCAGCCGCAGCAGCTCCGTCTGCACCCCCTGCTCCGCTGCGGCTTCAAGCGCAACAGAGAGCAGGTATTCACTGGAGCTGTGGCGCTTCTTCATGGACCCGGCGAGCCCGATGATCTTCTTCATCCGGCCGCCTCCTCTAAGTCCAGCTCAGCCGTATCGAAGCCCAGCGACCGCAGATCGCTGAGCGCGAACATCCGGAAGTCAGCCGGGGTACACAGCACGTTCGCCTTGGCGACATCATGTCTTACGACCTGGGCGCTTCCGCGCGCTGCGGCCAGCTCCTCGGCTTTCTTGCGAATCTCAGGTCTCGCCATATCACGGATGAATTCCGGCTTGCGCCCGATGACCGCGTCGAACAGACTCTCGCCTTCCGCGCTCCAGGCCACCTTCATTCCTCCGGCCGCCGAATCGAAGAAGCTTCCCGAAGCCAGCGCCGCGAACAGCTGCTCGAATTCCTTCAGCGCCTCGTCCCCGGGCTTCGCCATGGACACCGTCCGGCTGGCCCATTCGGCACAGTAGCCGCATTTGTCACAATCCATCCGGTCGCAGCGCTTCGAGCGGAAGCCCTCCAGGAAGCCTTCCAGGCTCTCGTTGTCGATGCTGGCCTGGAAGCTGAACAGCAGGCGGTAGACCTGTCTCATTTTCTCGGACGGAGCGAACTCCTCCTTGATATTCTTCGAGAAGTTGGGCATTTCGAAGTCAGCCTCTGCCATCCGCGAATTAAGCAGGCTCAGCAGGTTCCCCTGATACTTCCGCTGCGAATAGGACTGCGCGGTAGCCGCAATCTTCTCCGTGGTCTTCATCCGCTCGGTCAGCTTGAACTTGTGATAGCCCAGCTCCTCATAGATATGCATATCCTCCGGGCGAATCCACTGCGACTTCAGCAGCTCCTCGGGATGCTGGAGCTTGCGCTCCGTACAGCGCAGCATATAATAATCCAGCGCGAAGCCCTCCGTTACATGATTGCACTGCGAGGCATGGCTCTGGAAGTTCGCATGATTGTGGCGCATCGGGCAATCCAGCATACAGTCATTGGTCGCAATGAGCTGATACTCACAGCGGGTATTCTTGCGCAGGCTCTCCAGGAAGGCGAAGTCGCGGTTGCGGCTCTCGGGCAGAGTAATCTCGCTGACACCCTTTTCCTCGAAATACTGTGCCTGCCGCAGCGTATTCACATTGGCGAAGGTGGACAGGCTGATCTTCACATCGGGCAGCGCGGTGCGCACCATATCAATCAGCATCGGGAGGGATACAGTCACATATTCCGGCTGCAGCGTGCCGATCCATTCCAGCAGCTCGCGCAGGCGGTAATGGAAGTCCTTTGTGGTCTCCAGGTTATCCAGACAAGTGGCATTCAGCAGATAATTGAATTTGAAGCCATAGGCATGAAGGAGCTTCACATGCTCTTCCACCCTCGCCCGGTCAATCGTTGGCAGCGCGAAGGTCGGTCTCCCGCCGCCCACCAGATCAGAGGATAGCTTACCGTAGAAGACATCCACATGCGAATCCTTCAGCAAGATGGGCAACCGGTCATCGAAGTTGGTACCGACAGACAGCTTCATCCCTTCAGCTCCTCTCCGGCAGCCTCAGCCGGCTTTTGTCCGCGTGCCAGCTTCACACGGCTCTCGAAGGTCTGCTGGTTCGCTTCCGA
This sequence comes from Paenibacillus sp. FSL H3-0469, assembly GCF_038051945.1. Lineage (NCBI taxonomy): Bacteria > Bacillati > Bacillota > Bacilli > Caryophanales > Paenibacillaceae > Paenibacillus > Paenibacillus sp. FSL H3-0469. Next base: position 5,929,337 of record NZ_CP150302.1, on the reverse strand, counting down.
GAAGAATTCCTTGCAGACGTTGTTGCCCCAGACAATCCCTCTGTCCGACAGGCGGATCTCATGCTCATCCGTTTCCAGCAGGCCTTTGGCTACCAGATCATCGATCGTCTGACCGAAGACCTCTTCCGGCTGATATCCGAACATTCCGGCGAAATCCTTCCGCTTCACCGACAGCATCCGCAGACCCTTGGCCATCATCCCGTGCATCGCTTCCAAATCATCAGCCTGACTGGCAATGAAGACGGACAGGAACTGCTGCTGGAGCCGGTCGCTGTACTCCTGGATATCCCCCTGGTTGATATACATCAGCTTGTTGACGTACCCGAAGGCCGCCGGACCGTGTGCGAACAGATCCTTCTGCTGGGTATAGTACAAGAGAACATGCCGGTCCTCGAAGCCCGGCTTGGCGAAATCCCATACGCTGTACTGGACATAGCCTTCTTCCTGGAGCAGCCGCTTGGCTTCCAGATACATATCCACTTCCAGCTCGACACTGCCGGTAGGCGGAATCTTGCCTTCCTTGATCATTTTGAACAGGGCAGTAAAAGGTACTACACACAGTGAAAATACCGTGATATGGTCGATGCCGAGCCGCACCGCTGTGCGGACATCCTCCAGCCATTCCTCCATCGTCTGCTCAGGCAGGTTGTACATCAGATCAATGCCGATATTCTCGAAGCCCGCTTCCTTCGCTTCCTCCAGCACCTCGAAGGCCCGCCGGGAATCATGGCTCATCCGCAGATGATGCCCCATCTTATCGTTGAAGGTCTGGATGCCGATGCTGATCCGGTTCGCCCCCTGGGCGCGGATAGCCTGCATTTTCTCCAGTGTCAAGGTTGCCGGGCTGCCTTCAAAAGAGATCTGCGCATCCGGCGTCACCCGGTAACTCGCCTGGACGCTCTTCAGCATCTCGACCATCCGTTCAGCCGACAGAGCCGAAGGCGTACCGCCCCCGAACGTCACCGCACTGATCGTGGACTGCGAACCATACGGGGAAGAGGCGTAGATGCCGATTTCGGCCTTGACGGCCTCCATGTACTGCTCGACCTGCTTTTCCTGATAGGCCATCTTATTGAAAGGACAGAAGATGCAGACCGAAGCGCAGAAGGGAACATGCACATAGACTGCGCCCACATTATCCGCCGGAGGCTGGCCGCCAAGGCCCATCGTTCCATAAATATCAGCGGGGGCAACCTCGGTCACAGGGTTCGGATAGTGAGACACACAGATTGGATCTCTATGAGGATAGACGTTGTAGAAGCGTTCGTAGGCCGTGGTCTTAACCGACATGATGAACACCCCGCTTAGCTTCCACTGCCGACAAGGCCGCAGCCAGACCGGAAGAGACCGCCTCAATACCTGCCACAGGCAGACAATTCATCACCGTCTCCGTCACTTCCTCCGCGCTCGCCCCTAGCTCATAAGCCTTCATTGCATGCAGCCGGATGCCATAGGCAGAACGGTCTGTAACCACGCAAGCCAGCCGGATCAATTCCCGCACCTTGGGGTCAAGTGTCCCCGTGTCCTCAATCGACTTGCACATGCTCTCAAAAGCGTTCCCCACCTGCGGATTAACTCTCATCAACATCTCGCTCATCAGCTATACCCTCCTTATGATTGTACCGATTGTACCGATTGCACCGGGCGTCCCTTGGCCAGCTTCATCCGGTGTTGAAGCCCATAATCCGCATATTTGGCGGAGAAAAATTGCTTGCTCACATTGTTGCCCCATATAATACCGTCCTCCGTCAGCCGAATCCCTTCCGCATCCTGAATCAGCAGCCCGTCCTGCACCAGACGTTCGATCGTCTCCGGGAACAGCTCCTCCGGCTCTTTCCCGAACATCTTCACGAACCCGGCACGGTTAACGGACAGCATCCGCAGGCCCTTGGCCATGGCCCCGTGCGCCAGCTCCCGCTCATCGGCCTTCTCCCCGCAATTGACCGGGAGCAGCCCGTCCTGCACGCGGGTCATATATTCATTCAGATTGCCGCTGTTGATATACATATAGCCGTTAATGATGCCAAAAGCAGCCGCGCCAATGCCGATCATATGCGCCTGCTCCGAGAAGTATAGGGTGGCGTGGCGGTCCGTCTTGCCCGGCTTGGCGAAATCAATCACGCTGTACTGCTCATATCCGGCTTCCAGCAGCATCTCCTTGGCGATGGTATACAGCTCAATCTCCCGGTAGACATCCCCTATGCCCGGAATCTTCCCGTCCGCTATACGCGAGGCGATCTGCGTATGCGGCACCACACAGAAGGAAATCACGCAGATATGATCAATGTCCTGCTCGATGGAGGTGAGAATATCCGCCCGCCATTGATCCAGCGTCTGGCCCGGCAGATTGTACATCAGGTCAATGCCAACATTCTCAATGCCGCTGTTACGCGCATTCTTCACTAACGCGAATGAATCCTCGACACTGTGGTACAGCCCCAGCACTTCGGCAAGCTCTTCCTGGAAGGTCTGCACCCCCACGCTTATCCGGTTCAAGCCCTGCAAGGCCAAGGCCTCCAGCTTGTCAGCCGTGAAATTCCGCGGGTTGCCTTCGATGAAGATCATCGCATCCTCTTCCACGCGGAAGGCCTGCTTGATGTATTGCAGGACGCCGGTCAGCTCTTCCGAGGACAGGCAGGAGGGCGTTCCGCCGCCGAGATTAATGGAGGAGACGGTAATGCTGCTGCCAAACGGCGTTCCCGCATACCTGTCAATCTCCTGCCGGACAGCAGCCAGGTAGCGGTCCACCTGATCCTGCCGCTTCAGATAACGGTTGAACGGGCAGAACGAGCAGGTGGCATCGCAAAAGGGAATATGCAGATATAGAGCCACCGGCGTATCCTTGGTATTCACCTGCTCCAGCTCCATCAGCGACCTTACTTCAGATTCTTCGTGCTGAGAGACAGGCACAGGATAATGCGAGACACAGATCGAATCTCTCTCCTTGAACAATTCAACATATTGCTTCGCTCTGCTCATATGGTGCGCTCCCCCTTCATTTGGATTGCAGCATCCGGCCCGCATATGGGGAATCTTCCGATGGCTCCACCGGAATACGGCGGATCTCCATGGTCATCTGGTTGCGCATATCCGGGCAAGCCGAGTGTACAATATTGCCTTCCGGGTCCCACGGCAGCTTCGCATCCATGTTCAGCGCCAGCAGCATCGGGAAGACCGCATGAAATGCCGTTCCGCACAGATTGCCAGCGTTCAGCGGGGAGACCTTCATGACATCCCCTTCCTTATGCCCTGCCCGGCAATGCCCTTTAACGCCTGTCACCTTAAGTTCAAATTCATAATTCATCCGTATTTCCTCCTCATGGAATATGTGATCGATATGTGATTCGTTTCACTTAACTTGTGATGTACTACTCAATAATGGCTACTGCCCGTACCCAGGCCGCACCGGCCTGCCTGATCTTGATCGGAAAACAAGCGATCTTGAACCCGTACGCCACCGGAATCCGGTCCAGATTCGCCAGCCGTTCCATGTGGCAATAGGTCTGTTCCCGTCCCCAGAAATGGGCGGGGAACAGATAGGCGTTATCCCCGGTCCGCTTATAATCGCTGATCATATGCTTGAACGGACGGTCGAACCCGTAGCTGTCGATGCCCATCAGCCGGATGCCTTGCCCGGTCAGGAATGCTGTAGCCTCCCTGCTCATGCCCGGATAATCCGTGAGATACCGGGGGGTTCCCCAGTGCCGGTCCGCACCTGTACGGATCAGCACAATATCCAGCGGCTTCAGTGTATACCCGATCCGCTCAAGCGCCTGTTCAATATCCTGTTGCCCGATGGATTCTCCTGCTTGCTTATGGGTGAAATCCAGTACCACCCCGTCGCCAAAGCACCATTCCAGCGGGACCTCGTCAATGGACGCTGCCGGTTCTCCCTCGCTCGTGGAGCCGAAGTGCAGGGGGGCATCGAAGTGGGTCCCGGTATGCGTGGACGCGGTGATCATCTCCATGTTCAGGAACTCTTCGCCCGGAAAGTCCTTCCGGCTCCCGTCGAATTGGCGGGCAAAGCGGTCTGCCCCCTCCTGATGTCCGGTCTGCTCGAACCCGTACGGGGCCAGCTCGCCCGGATTCTGCTCCATCGGCACACTTAAATCAATGAACTGAACTGTCATGTCCTCACCTACTTCATAATTCTGAGTGCGTTACGCCCCAGGATGTTCTGGACATCCTCCCGCTTGATCTCCTTCACCCCCATCATCAGCTTCATGGGCAGCGGAATCACTACCTTTTGCATGTAATTCAGCACCTCGGCGATGTTCGGGGTGACCGTCCAATCCGAGCCCCAGAGGATCTTGTGGCTGCCGCAGACCGAGATCATCTTGGCCAGCTCCATCCGGAATACCTTCGGGTTATTGTGGATCAGGATATTGGCTACCGCCGTGATGGTCACATACATATTATCGTGCCGGCCGACCATGTAATAGCAGAGGTCATTCCAGGGATGGCCCATATGCTCCACAATCAAGGTCAGGTCGGGAAAATCCACCGCCACATCATCGAGCAGAATCGGGTAGTTATGCTTCATCCGAAAAATACTGCCCGGCGTAATCCCGGTATGCACGCTGACCGGAATTCCCAGCTCGCTGCACCGTTCATACAGCGGGTACAGCAGCTCCCGGTCATTCAGGACGAAGCCCCCGTAATCATTGGGGTTCAGCTTGAAGCCCTGCATGCCCAGTGTCTTAATGGCATAATCCAGCTCCGCCAGCGCCTCCTTCCCTTTGTAGGGATTGACGCTGGCGAAGCCGCGCAGCTTGTCGGGGTGGGCGCGGACCGCCTCGGCGATTTTCTCATTGGACAGCACCTCATAGCCGTAGACATCCTCGAAGCTGAGCTGATGCACCCAGCTCATGGCAATCTGGTTCTCGGCCATACAGTTCAGGTAATCCTCCAGCAGATTGTTGTCATCGACGAAGCCGTCCTGCGTGGCCCCCACCATCTTCTTCAGATACTGCAAGTCATCGAAGCCCTTCTGCTTCTTGTAATCCGGGACCGTCCCGGCCCCGGCCAGACTAAGCTCCAGGCTTTTGTTCTCCTTGACGGCGAAATGGGCATGAGTATCTACAATTACAAGATCGCTCTTCACGTTCGTCTTCTCACCACTTTGCTTAGAATTGGTATTGCAAGGCCGGGAGGCTAGACCTCTCTGTGCCCAATCTCCGGCCTCGGGGCCAGCGGCGCCGTGGCGAAGACCAGTTCCATCTCGCCCGGACCCTCATTGACGACCCGGTGCCGCTCACCCTTCCGCGCAATGAACAGGCTGTTCTCCCGGATGGCATGCGGAATATCCTCGATGACCGCCGTTCCCCGGCCCCGGATCACGAAGACATTCTCTTCGCCGTAATCATGAAGATGCTCCTTGATCTCTTCTCCCGGCTGAAGCAGAACATGGCCCATGATCAGCTGGGTGGACCCGACAGTCACCGGACTCGCCAGCACACGCATCTGCCCGCCTCTGGCATGAACCACCGGCACCTCCTCCATATGGACCACTGTATTCACTTTCACCTGATTCATACTGCACCCCTTATCCCGCAGATTTATATTCGGTGACACCTGCTTTTTCCTTTTTGCCCAGACTCAGCGAGATCAGAATTGTCAGCACCATGAGTCCGGCGGCCACCAGATAGCTGGGATGCGTTCCGATCCGGCTGTAGAAGAATCCGCCCAGCGTAGACCCCAATGCAATCCCGACTCCCTGAAGGGTCCGGAAGGTTCCTAAGGCCGCACCCATTTCCATCGGATTAATCTTGATTACCTTATCCGTAATAATCGTGTTGACCAGGGTAATAATCGGCCCTTCCGTAAGCCCGATCAGCGCATAGCCGAAGGTCAGCAGCCAGGGGTTGAAGTCCAGCGCATACAGCAGCACGAGCGCTCCCACGCAGATCGATTGGGCCCAGATCAGGGGCGCATGTCTGCCTACCTTATCCGAGATCCAGCCGATGAAGACCGCCCCGAACGAGGCTACTGCTTCATACGGAATGAACAGCAGGCTGAGCAGCACCAGCGAGATATCCTGTTCCTTAGCCGCAAACGGCACCAGGAAGGTAGTGAAGACACCTACCATGAAGCACAGGGTTCCCACAATGCCTGCCAGCAGAATTTCGCGGACGCCCAGCCATTTGAAGGAGCTTTTGAAGGCTTGCCCGATGCTCCGGCTTGTATTCTTGACTCCGGTCTCCCGCAGCAGCACTGTGGTAACTAGCGTAGACAGCAGCAGCAGTGAAGCCAGCACCGCGAAGGAGGTATGCCAGCCGAAATAATTACTCAGCAGCCCGCTAAGCACATACCCCAGCACCGAACCGGCGCCAATCGCCCCGGACACAATACCCATCGCCCGGCCCCGCTCCTCGGGCTTGCACACATCCATCACCACCGCGAAGATCGGCGTGGACACGAACCCTCTGGCGAAGCCGAACAGCAGCCATCCAGCCGTGAACAGCAGCACTCCGTGGGATGCAGCCACCATAAATACAGCCACTGCCGATAATGCCATGGAGGCGATAATAATCTTCTTCCGCCCGTACCTGTCTGCGAAGACACCAGACGGAATGGACAGAAAGGTCATCACCAGCGAGGCAATACCCGCTATGGTTCCAATCTCGCCGGAGGTCATGCCGAGATCACTGCTGATCAGGGGTGCGATTGGGAAGATGCTGACCATAATAGAGAATACAAGCAGAATGTTGATGGCGAGTAGTGTGAATATTTTGTTGTTGCTCATGTGATTCGTCCTCCTCACAGTCATTGACTGCTCTCAATAATGATGAATGCAGCAGCATAATCACCGTGATGACTAATGCTTACGTGGATGCTCTCCTGCTGCTGTATATAAGACTCCAGTCTTCGGCTGCGGACCAGATAGGGCTGGCCGCTGGGAAGGCTCAGGAACTCCAGCTCATTCCAGTCCAGCTCACAGTTCATTCCGGTGCCGATGGCCTTCAGCAGCGCTTCTTTAGCGGCGAATCTGCCGGCCAGGAACTGTTCCGCATGTCTTTTTTTACAGGCGAACAGTTCCCTTTCTTCCAATGAATAGTACTGCTGGATGAAGAGTTCACCGCACTTGGCCAGCATCTGCTCCACGAAGCTGATGCTGACCAGATCCATGCCGATTCCTCTGATCATGCCTTCAAGGCAACGGCTTCCATCACTTGCGCTACAGAATAAGTCTTGAGCACCCGGCTCTCAATGAAGATGCCGAAAGCCTTGGATAGTGCTGTAGAGACCAGCGCCAGCTCTGTAGAATCCAACGCCAGATCGTCATAGAGCCGCGATGATTCCGTAATTTCTTCCTCAATGCCAATATCCTCAATGATCGCTTTTACCTTCTCGAATACCATTAGATACACCCTCCCGTTAGAGTTAATAGGCCTTACGCTTCTTGCTTAACAATTTACGGTTCAGAGCTCTTCCTTGTTCACAACCAGTGCCGAAGAGACACCACCCCTTCCTCTGGATATAATCAGCGAAGACTCCACAGCGGTCCGGCTGCTGATCCCCGGAACGAAGTTCAAGCCATTGTCCTGCACCGCTTCCGCCAGATACGGAAGACCGGGCAGCTCCCCGTGATTCATGGCCAGCACGCTCAGTGCGACATCGAACGCCCCTGCCGCTCCAATCGTGTTGCCGAAGACGGTCTTAGGGCAGCCCGCCCACTTATCTGCTGCGCTGCTGCCGAACACCTCCTGAATGGCCGAGCATTCAATTCCGTCTTCCCGGGCAGAGGCCGCCCCGTCCAGCGACAGATAGCCGATTCTCTCCGGCTGCGTCTCCGAATGCCCGACCGCCAGCCGGATCGCCCTGGCACACTGCGCTACACTCTCCTCAGGCGGGGCTGCGGCCTGACCGTCGTTGGTAAAACCGAAGCCCTGGATGCTTGCCCTCACCCGGCGGGAGGCCTCGCGCTTCTGAAGGCTGCGCTCCGATTCAAGGCAGAGGAACGCGGCTCCTTCAGCCAGGGTCATCCCGCTCCGCGACTCCACAAATGGCTGGTATGCCGTCTGCGGGCGATCCGCCTTCAGATTCAGCAGCCCCTCCGTGTTATAGAAGGACAACGCCCACGGATCAAGCGGCGTCTCGGCTCCGCCCACGATGGCCGCATCGATGATCCCGCTGCGGATGGCTCTGGCCGCATAGGCAATGGCGAGCAGACCGCTGCTCCGGTCGGCGATCACAGTCTTGCTGTAGCCTTTGATGCCGAAGGCGAGGGACATGTGCCCTTGTGCCGCCGCCGGGAACCAGTTGCTCGCCAGATTCGGATCAATGAAGGGCGCCCCCTCGGTGTGCAGGACACGCAGGCCATTTCTGGCACTCTCCCAGCCCCCGGAATTGTTGCCGACGAAGATGCCGATCCGCTCGCGGCTCATCTGATCCAGCTCCCAGTGCGCATCATCCATGGCATCCTTCGCAGCCAGGATCGACATCACAGAGAAGCGGGAGCATTTCTTGAGCAGACGTTTCGAGATGACCCGCTCCGGCTCCATCCCGCTGACTTGTCCCGCGAAGGGAGGGGCCGCTCCGGTTGTATGCTCAAGCTGGAGCGGAGTCATATAATTGCGGCCGCTCAGGAGTCCCTCCCAGAAGGCCCCGGCACTATTCCCGCACGGCCCCACCATTCCTACTCCGGTTACGAATACTGTATTCTTCATAGGCTGCACATCCATTGTTCAGTCTGAAGCTTGCCCGCCTGATTACTGTATTCGTTCGCTGCCAGGATCATGGCGGAGTGAATGCCGGAGAATCCGCTGGCATTGGTCAGAATATGGTACAGGTCGCGCTGTATCGCATGCTTCGGTACATAGTTCAAATCACAGGCCGGGTCCGGCTCGTCCAGATTCGCGGTTGGCGGGATATATCCCTCGTTCAAGGCCAGCAGGCAGTGTACAATCTCAATGGCACTCGCTGCTGAGAGCGGATGGCCTACCATCGATTTCGTGGAGCTGATCGGGATGGAGTAGGCGAGCTCTCCGAACGTTCTTTTATAAGCGGCGGTCTCAAAAGCATCATTCTGCGGAGTCGAGCTTCCATGCGCGTTGATATATTGAATGTCCTCCGCTGTCAGGCCCGCGTGGCCCAGCGCCTCGTTCATCGTCAGACTAAGCGCCTCCCCGTCCTGCGGCAGATCGGTCATATGAAAAGCGTTATTCGTACTTGCGAATCCGGTCACCTCGCCATAGATCGGCGCCTGCCGCCGGAGCGCATGCTCCAGCTCCTCCAGCACCACAACAGCACAGCCCTCACTGAGAACAAAGCCGCTGCGGTTCTTCTCAAACGGCCGCGAAGCCCGCTGCGGATCATCGTTGAACTTAGAGGTCAACGCACCAATGGCATCGAAGGAGGAAATGGTCATGGAGCTGACCGGTGCTTCCGCTGCGCCGCAGATCATTACGTCATGTTCCCCGGCTGTAATCGACTCATATCCATAACCGGCCGCATCAATGCCGCCCGTGCAGCCCGTAGACATGACCAGCGCCTCCCCCTGAAGTCCGAACTCATGCGCCACTTCGAAGGCAATATAAGAAAACATGCCCTTGCGGTACAAATCCTCCTGACAGAGTCCATGATCAATCGGCCCCTGCCCGCCCTCCGTCATCCGCAGGAAGGTTTGCTCCGAGAACGGGGTATCGGCAATCGCATTGGCGATGCAGACCCCGGAACGCTCCCGCAGCTCCTTCGTGAACACAATCCCCGCATCGGCAACCGCCCTTCTCGCGGCGTTGACCGCCAGAATACCCGGCCGCCCCATGCCTGCCCGCTGCGCTTCATCGGCTGTCCGGCCCAAATGCTCGAACTGCGGTATTGTGCCGGTAACACGGCTTTTTAACGCTATATGCTCATAGCCCTGCAAGCGGTCATATCCTACCTTGCCCTGCAGGCTGTTCCTCCAGAACTGCTCCGGCGTATTCCCCAGCGGGGTAAGCAGCCCCATTCCGGTGATTACGACTCTTCTACCCGTTACCTTCTCCATGTAAGCCCTCAGCTCCGAACCGTTTGCTTCTCGATATTATGCTTGATCGCTGCCATCTGCTCCTTGGTCGTGCGGTTCAGATGCGCTTCCACCTGCTCCCCGGTCAGCCCGCTTGCCGGATCTACCTCGAATTCCTGAATCCAAGTCATGTATGTCCCTTCGTCCTTCTCCTCATAGAGCCATTCCAGATTCATATGCTTGAACGGCAGCAGCGGCGCAAGGCGTCTGGCCGTAATCCGGAAGTTCGGCCGGTCCAGCCAGCGTTCCGATTCCCATGTGCGCGAAGGCCGGTTCCCCTCGGGATGTGTCGTCAGCTCAAACCGGATGTAGGCGTCCCCTTGCTCCAGCACCCGCGTCTCCTTGTATTCCGTGAATAAATCTGTCCAGTGCGCAATATCATTCGTCCGCTCAAATACGGTGATCCGGTCTGCATGAATCCAGATACTGTTCTGAATCGTTGCCACTTCATCTGCCTCCCCATTCGTATTAATGACATCGTAACGCCTAAGCCCGGAAGGGGACATAACCCGGCTGTTAAGCTTGCGTTAATTTACAGTTATAAAAAAAGACCTGACAGAATTCTGTCAGATCAATGGGTTCACCGAATATCCGATCCCCCGGCGAAACAGGATGATGTCGCTTCGTCCGGAGATGATCTCGATTTTGTGCCTCAGCTTGTATACGTACTGCCTCACAATCTCAGGGGAGGTATACCTGTCCCACAGCTGGTGCAGAATCTGCTCGGTGGGGATGTACTGGCCTTGGCATTCCAGCAGCAGCTCCAGGAGTTCGAACTCTTTACAGGTAAGCTCAATGACGAATTCTCCGACCTTCAGGGATTTGGAGTGCAGATGAAGGGCGATATCCTTGATGTGTCTGGTGTGGTGTGCGGGGAGGCCCAGTCCTTCGTCGAACCAGCAGCGCAACCGGCTGAACAATTCCTCCTGGAAGCCGTAACGCTCAAAGCTGCTGATGTACATATGATTGGAAGGAAAGGGGACAGGGGTACCGTGCGCGCTTATCTCCTCTACAATGAAGAATATTCTCAGCGTAAGCATCTCCTGCAGGTACTGCATCGTGTGAATGAAGCCCGGGTTGAAGTTAGGGGTGCTGATCACCACACCATCGAGCCGGAGACCTTCCTTCACAATATCGACCAGCGCCTCAAGCTCCTTGAAATGTAATACCTTACAACCGTACACCTGTGCAAAAAAAGAATGAACACTCTTAAACCTGCAATCCTCACAAGGCTCTGTGGAATCTGCACAACACACCAGCGCAACACGCATGAACTTCTCTCCAATCCCATTCTTCTCAAATAAGCTTGTTTCCCCAAGATTACATTTCCTATAATATAGTATTTTATGGGATTAAAAAGGAAAAATATCATAGTTTCTTATTCGAAAAATGAACAATTTAAAAGTTTGGCATTGTGTGATAATCCAGTTCCAAACTTCCCCTCCGCTTCTTTTTTACTTAAGTGTATGTTTTACAACTAAATGGAAATTAGACGCTACAGTGGACGATTTAGTTGTACAGAATACACTTGAGCATATCGCTGGTAACATAATGGCGGCACCGTACCATCAGCATGCGACTACGCTGGAACGGTAGCAACTGTAGTTTGTACAATAGAATGCTGTAAAAAAGGCTTCCAAATAGATTCTATTGTATTTAATACAACAGAATGTTGAACAAAGGCCATCTTTCGCCCAAAATGCAACATTCTACTGTACGAAATACAATAGAATCACATTTCACGGTCAAATATGAGTTTTCTATTGCAGGAAATACAATCAGCCGTCTGCAGAACTATATTTCCCCTTCAAAATCCTACGAAGTACATCCTTCTCGATTTTCTTTCCCAATGATGATTCGTTGCCTTCTTATGCTATAATCGTTCACCAAGAGGGATTGTTATCTGAACTTAGAAGGAAAGGAAGATGCGAAATGGAACATTTCGTTTTGAATAACGGAGTCCAGATGCCGAAGGTGGGTCTCGGTGTGTATAACATCAAAGACAATCATGAAGACGCTTTACTATGGGCGCTCCGCAACGGTTACCGGCATCTGGATACGGCGGCAGCTTACCGCAACGAGGAGCTTATCGCTAGGGCTATTCAGAAATCAGGTGTACATCGTAGCGAGCTCTTTATTACGACCAAAGTATGGAGCACGGACCTGGGGCGAAAGACCCGTAAAGCTTTTGAAGAAAGCTTGCAGAAGCTCCAAACGGATTATGTCGATCTCTACCTGATCCACTGGCCGGCCAAGCACTATCTGGAAAGCTGGCAGATCATGGAGTCTTTATACAAGGAGGGCAAGATCCGGGCGATCGGGGTGTCCAATTTTGAGCCGGAGCATCTGGACAAGGTCATGAAGCAGGGGACGATTGTCCCCGCAGTGAATCAAATCCAGACGAACCTGCTGCTCCAGCAAGGGCCGCTTCATGACTATATGAGGGGACACGGTATCCAGCATGTCGCGTGGAGCCCTTTTGGACACGGTAGCCAGGAGATGCTTGCCCACCCTGTACTCACCGAAATGGCAGCCAAATATGATAAGACAGCGGCGCAAGTTATCTTGAGGTGGAACCTTGAGCGGGGTATCGCTGTGATTCCGAAGTCGGTTACACCTGCAAGGCTGAAACAGAATCTGGAGCTGTTTGATTTCTCCCTGTCCGATGAAGAGATGAAGAGAATCGCAGCCCTGGATCAGAATAAAAGAGGATTTACCGATCCGCAAAATAAATTGTACCTGTGGTCCACCCGGTTTATCCCGTTGTCCTAAGTTTTTAAATATTATTTTTCGGACAACTGCAACTTTTCGCCGTAAAGAACCATCTGAGTATATAGAGGTGATGCACAATGAAACCAACTAATCTAACGAAGCACGCAAAAAAAATGAGCATCGCGTGCGGAATCCTGGCTGCCAGTTTATCCTTCGGAGCGTCCGCATTTGCCTTTTCGGACCTCAAGGGAAATCCAGCCGAAACCAAGATCAATGCACTGCATAGCACTGGTGTAATTAACGGAATTACGAACGACCTGTTTGCCCCCAATGCCAAAGTGACGAATGCGCAAGCCGTTCAGTTTCTTGTAAAAGGGTTGGCGCTTGCACCGAAAGCCGGTTCCGACAGCAGTACTAAGGCCAGCCAGCTTTTTGACAATGTAAAAGATAATGCCTGGTACGCCTCCTCCTTCGCCCTTGCGAAGCAGAGTGGCCTGACACTGGCAAAGGATATCAACCCGAATGCACCGATGACCCGGGCAGAATTCGCCCATCTGTTGACCCAAGCCTTGCAGAGCAAGGGTAATTTCCCTGTAACTAAAATGTTCTTCATGATTGAGGATGGCGATAAGCTTACTCCAGAGGTGAATTACAGCCTGCAGGTGCTGCTGAATACGAAGGTGCTCACACTGGATAACGGAAAATTCCGTCCGTCCGATGCGATTACCCGCGCTGAAGCCGCTGTCATGATCCATGATGCCGCTGAATTCGCCGACCGGGTGATTACGCCGAACAATCCGGGCAATGAGCCTTCTGAGCCGGAGCCGGTTCCGGCTAACAATTACGTCTCCGATGTAGTCCTGGACAAAGCCGCGGAAGGCGTCAACAAAGCCACCATCACCGTTGACAATCTGCCTAACCCCGGTTACGGCCTGACAGTAGAGCGTATCGAATTCACCAGCGCCACCAAAGCCGTAATTTATTTCAAGGTAACCCTGCCTGACCCGGATAAAATGTATCCGCAAGTCATTACCAAAGGCACGGTATCCACTTACCTGCCTGAAGGCTACACCGCAACCGCTGAGCCTGTAATGGATTCGCGCTGGCTTGAGCCATCGGCTCCAGCGAAGTAAGATTTTCTACGTACTCTCTATCTAGAGGTAGATAAATCCCTCAAAAACTTTACAAAAGCAGCGATTCTTCCGTTATTGGAGAATCGCTGCTTTCTGTCTATTAGGGTTGGGTATTTCGTATACCGCTTAAACAGTGGAGAGAACGGAACGATTGTGTAAAAGCGTCAGCGGTCGCCTTGGTCTCCGGATTTTCACCGAATAGGGGAATGAAAAAAATCTGGAGAGCACAGCGATTGGAACAACGTTTCGTTCGCGGAGCGTCCACCCAAGTGCCCACGTTGATCCTACTCCGCAATAAAGAGCTGTCCCAAGGAGCCTTTTCATGGCTTTTGGCACAGCTTCTTCTTGTTGTACGCCTACTTACTCTGCCGCAGCCGGTTCCGGTAATCCATTGGCCGGCAGCCGTAGGTCTTCTTGAACATCTCCGTGAACCGGTTCACATTGCTGAAGCCGGTTATGCCGGAGATCTCCATGATCTTCTTATCCGTGGTCTCCAGCAGGCTGACCGCCTCCGAGATCCGGTATTCGTTCAGGAAGTCCATCGGCGACAGGTCGAACTGCTTCTTCATGAAGCGGCAAAAGTACGACGGGCTCATATTGACCTGTTGAGCCATATCGGAGAGCGTGATCCGCTTGCTGTAGTTCTGCTGGACGTAGGCTAGCGTTTTTTTGGCCAGCATCGAGCTGTTGCCGCCCCGGGACTGCCCCGGCAGTCCTGCCCGCGGATGCTCAGCCGCACACTTTTCCAGCCGGTACAGCACCTCGAACAGCCTGGCCTTAATCAGCATCTCATAGCCGTGCGACTCCTGCTGATAGAGATCACGCACCTCCTCCAGCAGTGGGATAAGCCGCAGCTTCTCCTCCAGCTCCCGCCCGATCAGCAGCGGATAACGCCGGTTGTCGAGGAAGAGCGGGGATACAAACTGCTGCTGAATCTTGTCTCTCTCCAGGCTGGAGAGGAAATTGAAGTGCACCAGCACCGCGCAGAAAATAATCTCCTCCTGATCCACGCGGATCGCCGAATGCAGCATATTGGGCTGAATGAAGACCGCCTCTCCGCTCTGGACGACCAGCTTCTCCTGTCCCACATGGAACTTGGCCGTACCCTTAATCATGAACAGCAGCTCCAGCTCCTCATGCCAGTGGGAGTACAGCACCAGATTATTCACCTTAGCTACCTTGGTTACATGCACGCTCATACGGAATTGTCTGCTGCCATGAATAAGCTTTTCCTTCATATCCTGAGATACGGGTTCGCCGATGGAATCGAGCAGTTCAAGACTTTTTTTCACTGAGGTTCCCTCCCTCCCGGCCCACCGGATACTGCCGCAGCGTCAGCTATGCACTCAGCCCTTCACTGCACCGATCATTACACCCTTCTCGAAGTACTTCTGGATAAACGGATAGATAATCAGCACCGGCACCGTCGATACGATAATGACCGCATATTTGATCTGATCCGCGAACTGCTGGGCATAGCTGCCCGCACCGGCCCCGGCACCTGATCCGGCTCCGCCCGCAAACGCCTGATTGGATAACAGAATATTGCGCAGGACGATCTGCAGCGGCTGTAAGCTATCCGTATTGATATAGAGCAGAGCGTTGAAGAAGTCGTTCCAGTGACCCACCACATAGTAGAGCGTGATGACGGAGATCACCGCCTTGGACAGCGGAACCACCACCGAGATGAAGTAGCGGAAATGCGAGCAGCCATCCAGGGTAGCCGCTTCTTGCAGCTCCTCCGGTATAGCGGTCTCGAAGAAGGTCCTTGTAATAATCAGATTGTATACACTAATGGCGCCGTTCACAATCATTACCCAAGGCGTATTCAGCAGATTCAGGTCACGGATCAGCAGATAGGTGGGAATCATTCCCCCGCCAAAATACATCGTGATCACGAACAGCGGCATAATGAACCTGCGTGCCCGGAATTTCCGCTGGGACAAGGCATACGCCGCAGGGAGCGTGACCAGCAGATTGAGCAGCGTGCCCAGCACCGTGTAGATAATTGTATTTTTATACCCCTGCCAGATCCGGGTGTCCTTGAATATCTGCTCATAGCCGTACAGGTTAATGTCCTTGGGCCATAGAATAACCTGCCCCTGATTCACCATGGTAGAATTGCTGACGGAAGCTATGATGATGAAATACAGCGGGTACGCGACCATAATGAACGCTGCGATGCTTATAACCGCAACCACCAGCGTATACAGCCTGTCTGCGATACCGCCCGAATGCTGTATCTTTTGCGAATGAGCGGCTTGACTGTTTGACATCCCATTTCCTCCTTACATCAGACTTATTTTTGAAGTTTTTTTGGCCAGTGCATTCGCCAGCATCAGGAACGTGAAGTTGATCAGGGTATTGAATAGTCCGACTGCTGAACCGAAGCTGAACTGGTTGGATTTCACGCCCACATTGAAGACATATGTGGAGATGACCTCCGAGACGGGCTTGTTGAGACTATTTTGCATCAGAAAAGTCTTCTCGAAGCCTACACTGAGTATGCTGCCCATATTCATAATCAATAAAATAATAATCGTAGGCAGGATCGCCGGAATCTCGACATGCCATACAGTCTGCCAGCGGTTAGCCCCGTCAATCCGGGCGGCGTCATATTGCTGTGCATCCACCGAGGACAGGGCGGCGATGAAGATAATACTGTTCCAGCCGCAGGCCTGCCAAATGGCAGAGATGACATACACCGGGACGAAGGCGCCGGGGTCACCAATGAGATTCGTATCCGCAGGGATCAGGTGCAGCGCCTTCAGGAAGCCGTCAATCAGACCGGTGGTAGGAGACAGCATAATCTGCAATAGTGCGACCAGTACAACGGTGGAAATGAAGTAAGGCATATACACCGTAGTCTGCAGGATACGCTTGCGTCTGTTACTGCGGATCGAGTTGACCACCAGCGCCAGCAGGATCGGCATCGGGAAGCCCAGCAGGATGGAGAAAAAGGCAATAATAAACGTATTTCGCAGCGTAGGCCAGAACATCGGGCTGTTGAAGTACTGCTCGAAATATTTGAGTCCGGCCCATTCCCCGCCCGTCAGTCCTTTGCTGAAATCAAATTCACGAAAAGCAAGCTGGATACCGTACATCGGACCATAACAGAAAATGGCGATATAAATGACCGCAGGAAGCACCATCAGCCATAGCTGATAATGCCCCGCCTGCTTACGAAGCCATCCGTTCCCGCGCAGCGTCTGATGCGGCACCGTGGTCTGTGCTGGTTTCATTTGGGAGCGCCCCTTCCATTCGAGTCCACTATTTCAAGGTCGAGAGGTATTCGTCATAAGCCTTTTGGCGGATTTGCAGGTTCTGTTCAAGACCGGAGCTATTGACTGAGGCTACATACGCCGCCCACTCCTTCTCAATGTCAACCTTGGTGGTCAGCCAGTTCGCCCACTTTTGATCCGTGATATTATTGACGTTCGCCTGATTCATGGCCAGGGTGTTAGTGTCCTCCGTGCTGTATTTCATGAAGTTCTGCGGATAGACATTGCTCTTCTCGTCCGCCTTGTTCAGCAGCTCATCATAGACGGCCTTCTCCTTCAGCACATTCTGCATATCGGACCCAAGCGTCACCTTGTCCTTCAGTGCATCAGCAATGTACATCGGGCCGTTATCGGCGAACGAATTCGTCCATTTCCACGAGCCCGGGTCGAGGGATGCATCCGCCGGAGGAAGAATCGCATACGTGCCATCCCCGTTATCCTTGATTCCCTTATCCGTGTCATTCATCCCGCCGAACAGAACCTGCAAGCTGACAACCGGCTCATAAAAAGCATCAATGAACCGCATCGCAGCTTCCTTATTCTTGGAGCGGGCACTGACCGACACCGCATTAGAGCCGTAATTCTGGTAGTAGTAGTCATTGCTCCAGTACAGCTCATTCGTAGAATCTGCATGCTGCTTCAGCTGCGGCAGGGTAACATATTGATCCTTCAACTCGTTGCCGAAGCGGTCCCCTGTCTCCCAGCCCCAGGTGAATCCGACCTTAGCCGTAGTTCCATTCCCGCGGGCAACGGACTGATATTTGGAGTAATCCTGCGTGACCACTTCCTTGCTGATCAGATTCTGGCTGTACAGCTTCTGCAGGAATTGCATGAGCGTCTTGAACCGTTCATCTACATAGAAATTCTTAACCTGTGCCCCTTCTGTAAAATAGCCGTCGCTCGCTCCGTTGGACAGAGGCAGCCCCAGGCTGCCCAGCAGCAGCTTCGGCGTGAAGTCCCAGCCAATCGGGTTGAAGTCCATCGGAATCTCATCCGTCTTGTCCCCGTTCTGATTCGGGTCGCCATCGCGGAAGGCAAGCAGCACAGTTTCTAGCTCATCCCAGGTCGTAGGCACCTGAAGGCCGAGATTGTCGAGCCAGGTTTTGTTAATGAACATCGAGGCAGTGGAGCCGGGCCAGATGCCCTTATAACGCGGAGTGCCGTAGAGCTTCCCGTCAATCTGTGTAGCAAGCGTTTTCAATTCCGGGTGCTCGCTGAACATCTTTTGAATATTAGGAGCGTCCTTCTCAATCAACGGACCCAGATCCTCGAATAATCCGTTGAATTGCACAAAATCGGAATTTGAGGTCGCATTGAACAGCAGATCCGGGATTTCGCCGCTGGCAAACAGGGCACTCTTCTTCTGATCCCAGTCCGCAGAGATTTGCTGCCATTCAATTTCGACATTCGCCTTCTCCTCTATTTCAGCGAGCCATTTCATTTGCGTGACATCTTTGGTCAGTGAATGCTTCACGATAATCGCCTTCAGCTTTGTTTTCCCCTCCGGCGTGTTGCTGCTGTCATTCCCCACATCTGAGCTGTTCCCCTTACTGCTGCAGCCTGCGAGTGATAGTCCTGCCAGACAGCCTGCCAGCACCAAGGCTAGAATACTCTTTTTTCTCATTTGACTTACCCCCTTAGTAGGAATTCATAAATGATCGGTAATACAAGCCATTCCTTCGTCGCCATATTCACGAAAGCGTTATCATTATTATAATTTTTCTTCTGCACCCTGTCTCACCGTATATTACCTTTTAATCATCGTATATTGACCTTTTTGACTGCAATAGCAGCTGAATTCAGGCGAAGATTCGACTTCCGGTAGGTGAAAATTGACACATGATGAATTGTTTTGGACAACGGGGAATCACCGCTGGCGGGATAGAGAATAATAATTCCAGCTATGGAGTGATTGGCTGCAACCTTTTGCTCCTGAATCCCATCTATGAGGATAAGAGGTGAGGTATAATGAAGAATACATTAACCCGGATGCACACGGCCAAAATCTCGCTGGCTTGCAGCATTCTGGCGGCAACCTTAGCTATCGGGTCACCGGCTTCCGCTTTCTCGGATCTGAAGGGCCATGCGGCCGAAGCCAAAATCAATGCCCTTCATCAGGAGGGCATCCTTAACGGAGTGACCAGCGACAAGTTCGCGCCAAAGTCCAGCCTTACGTATGCGCAAGGCGTGCAGTTCATGGTAAGCGGCCTGAAGCTTGCTCCGCAGCTCCCCTCCGGCAAGAAGGCCAGCGATTATTTTGACAATGTAAAAAACACCGCCTGGTATGCCTCCGCATTCCTGAAGGCCAAAGAAAGCGGCTTGCCGCTGGAGCGGTCTATTGACCCTAATGCTGTGATGACACGGGTCCAGTTCGCACAATTGCTGCTTCAGGCGCTTCAGAACAAAGGGGACTTCGCGTATACGGAGATGTATGCCAACATTACGGACGGCGGCAAGCTATCCGCTGCGGAGATGAACAGTCTGCAGATTCTGATCAACACCGGACTGGTCATGCTGGAGAAGAACAATACCTTCCGTCCGAACGAGCCGGTGACCCGTGCAGAAGCTGCCGTCCTGGTCTACGATGCCGCCAAATTCGTGAAGGAAGTGATTATGATGGATGAGAACATTTCAGCTCCGTCAAGCACCTATGATGCCGCTGTTACACTGGACAAAGCCGCCGCTGGTGTCAACAAAGCTACGGTGACCGTATCCAATCTGCCGAACCCGGGATATGGCCTGGTCATTGAGCGGATTGAGTTCGGCGCTGACAAAACCGCAGTGATCTACTTCAAGGTAACCTCACCGAAGCCCGGTTCCATGAACCCCCAGGTCATCTCGGCAGGCACCGCCGTCACCTATCTGCCGGAAGGCTATACCGCAGTAGCACAAGCTGCACCTGGCTCGGCAACCTCGGCTGCTTCCAGAGTCACAAAGTAGCAGCCTCCGCCTAACTAGATGCATCACAAAGAGCGCACCGCCGGATATCCGGTCTGGTGCGCTCTTTGTGCTCGTACACCGCCCCAAGCGCTGCCATATCAGCTCCATTTCGCAAAAAAACTGTGCCATCCTGCTGAAGGAAAGCACAGCTTGATTTTTGAGCCTCCGGTCTTTGCGGACCAGGAGGCCGTTATTTGCTTGAAAAGCCCCTTTTGTCACCCTAAACGGACTCAGAAGACGCTAATGAGGCTGTGAGACCTACTTACAGGCTTCGAAGCCTGCATTAACGGCTCCTGAGTCCACAACGGTCCGCAAAACGCCGATTTCAGCCAAATAAGGTCCGCTGAGTCCGTAAAGTCTCTACTTCTACTCCCCGCTGCCCGCCGCCTCACGCGGCTGGCGCATCGTCAGGCTGACGCGGCCCTTCTTCACATCCACGCCGAGTACCCATACGGTAACATTGTCGCCGACGGAGACCACATCCATCGGGTGCTTCACATAGCTGCCGCTAAGCTGGGAGATATGAACCAGCCCGTCGTTCTTGATCCCGATATCGACGAAGGCTCCGAAGTCGATTACGTTGCGTACCGTGCCCTGCATCTCCATGCCGGGCAGCAGGTCTTCCATCTTCAGCACATCCTTGCGGAAGATAGGCAGTGGCAGCTCCTCACGCGGGTCGCGGCCCGGACGCTGAAGACTCTCCAGGATGTCGCGCAGCGTAGGCACGCCCACTTCCAGCTTCACCGCCAGCTCTTCCGCATCCTGAGCGCTTAGCTGCTCTGCAACCTCCTTGCTGCCGAGCTGCTTCACATCCAGCCCCAGCTCGCGGAACAACTTATCCACCACCGCGTAAGACTCCGGGTGGATCGGCGTGCGGTCCAGCGTATTGTCCCCTCCGGGGATACGCAGGAAGCCGATGCACTGCTCGTAGGATTTCGCGCCCAGGCGCGGCACCTTCTGCAGTGCCTTACGCGTAGTGAACTTGCCGTTCTCCTCGCGGAACTTCACAATATTCTTGGCAATCGTCGTATTCACTCCTGCCACATAGGAGAGCAGCGAGGCCGAAGCGGTATTCACGTCGACACCGACATGGTTAACCGCCGACTCCACGACGCCCCTCAGGCTCTCTTCCAGATGCTTCTGCGACACATCATGCTGGTACTGCCCGACACCGATGGCCTTCGGATCGATCTTGACCAGCTCCGCGAGCGGGTCCTGCACGCGGCGGGCGATGGAGGCGGCGCTGCGCTCCGCCACATCCAGATCCGGGAACTCCTCCTGCGCCAGCTTGGAGGCCGAATACACACTGGCCCCTGCCTCGTTAACGATCAGGTAGGCCAGCTCAGGGTCGCCGACCTCGGCAATCACCTCGGCCGTGAACTGCTCCGTCTCCCGCGAGCCGGTGCCGTTGCCGATTACAATGAGCTGGATGCCATATTTGGCGATCAGCTCCTTGAACTTGGCCGCCGCCTCGCGCTTCTTGTTGTTCGGCGGCGTCGGATACGTGACCGCCACCTCCAGCAGCTTGCCGGTATCGTCCACGACGGCCAGCTTGCAGCCGGTGCGGTAGGCCGGGTCGACGCCCAGAACATGGCGTCCCTTCACCGGCGGCTGCAGCAGCAGGCTGCGCAGATTACCTGAGAAGATGGAGATCGCCTGCGTCTCCCCCTTCTCTGTCATCTCCCCGCGCACCTCGCGCTCAACGGAAGGCGCAATCAGCCGCTTGTAGGCATCCTCGGTCACTGCCTCCAGCAGCTCCTTGACCGGAGAAGGCCCCTTCACCAGCTTGCGGATAATGAACGCATGAATCTTGTCCGGCACCACCTCGATGCCGACCTTGAGGATATTCTCCCGCTCCCCGCGGTTGATCGCGAGAATACGGTGCGGCGGCATCCGGTGCACAGGCTCCCGGTATGCATAATAATTCTCGTATACACTTTCCTGCTGGGCATCCTTGGCCTCGGAGACCAGAATCCCCTGACTCGCTGTATACTGGCGCACCCAGGAACGGATAGCCGGATCATCGGCAATATTCTCGGCAATGATGTCCATCGCCCCTTGCAGCGCCAGCTCGGCACTCTCTACGCCCTTGTCCGCATCGATATACTTCGCAGCCTCTTCCAGCGGAACTCCTTGGCGCCTCTGCTCCATGACCCAATCCGCCAGCGGTTCGAGTCCCCGCTCCTTGGCGACACTGGCCCGTGTCTTGCGCTTCTGCTTGAACGGACGGTACAGATCCTCCACTTCCTGCAGCTTCACAGCTTTCATGATACTCGCCTGCAGCTCAGGAGTAAGCTTGCCCTGCTCCTCGATGCTGCGGATCACATCCTTCTTACGGTCGCCGAGGTTACGCAGATATCCGAGCCGTTCTTCGACATCGCGGAGGACGTTCTCGTCCAGCTCCCCGGTCATTTCCTTGCGGTATCTGGCGATGAACGGAATGGTGTTGCCCTCATCGAGCAGCCCCACCGTAGTTCTTACCTGCTTCAGACTGATGCTCAGCTCCTTCGCAATCGCTGCAAGTATCAGTTCCTGCTCCTGACGGGCAGCGGCATCTTCCGCCGCCTTCACCGCCTGATTCGTATCAACGCTCAAGTAGATCCCTCTTTCTATACACAGTCTGAGTTCATAGCTCTCTATTGAAATACTATCACAGTTTGCCGCAGGACCAAAGTTTGCCCCATACAAAAGAAGAAGCGGCCGCACCGTCCCCTCAGGGATAGCGCAGCCGCCATCATGCTAGTATAGCATCAGGTTTAAATTCGTGAACCTGATCAGTAAGACGAAACCGATTTTCCGCATATATTTGACAAATTACCTTCGCACTAGCGCATTGCGATTGTATTCGGTTTTCCGCATACTTTTGTTCAAATGAAATATGATGATGTGCTAGCGCACCGCAGTAACCTGCTTGCTTCTTCTCCGCCGGGCATAGCCTACCGACAGTATGAAGCTGATGAACAAGACGAGCGCAGCCACCGCATAAGGGAAATTAATATCCAGGTCGAACAGGACACCCGCCACAATCGGGCCGGCAATATTGCCAAGGCTCGTATACGCGGAGTTCATTCCCATCACCAGGCCCTGCTGCGAATCATCTGCCATCTTGGACAGCTGGGTGCCGACCGCCGGGCGAAGAATATCCATAGCCAGAAAAACAACAAAGGTCACAGATACAATCGCCACGAAGCCATGCACGAACAGCGTCAGGAGAATCGACAGGCCCGCGATCATCAGACAGGCGGAAATGACCCGGCTCTCTCCGAATTTGTTCAGAATCCAGCTGAATGCGGTAATCTGCACCACCGCCCCGGCAATAGAGCCGAACGTCAGGACAAACGCAATATCCTTAGGGGTGAACGCGAATTTATGATCTACGAACAGTCCGAATACCGTCTCATAGTTGGCCAGTCCGAAGGACAACACGAATACAATAATTAATCCGAAGAAATAAGGCTCGCGATACGAGCGCATGAGCTGCATGATTAGGCTATCGCTATTCCCTTCCATCGTTCTTGCTTCTTCCCGCAGCTCCGCTGAACGCGATTCCGGCAAAACCAGCAAGGTAATAACCGCAACAATGGCAGCCGCTCCCGCAGCGGCGAAGAAGGGAACGCGGATGCCCAGCTCCGCAAGATAGCCGCCGATGCCCGGCCCGATGATGAAGCCTGTGGTAATGGCTGCGTTGATGAAGCCCATGCCCTTGGCCCGCTCCTCCGAGGTAGTGGTGTCTGCCACATAAGCCATAACCGCAGGCATAATCATCGCGGCACCGATACCGCCAAGCATTCTGGATACGAACAGCATCCAGGAGGCATTGGCCAGACCGAACAGAAGCTCCGAGAAGGCAAATACGGCCAGACCGCCGACGATGATTTTTTTACGGCCCATCTTATCCGACAGTCTTCCGGCGAAGGGCGAGACCAGCAGCTGCGTCAGCGAGAAGGCTGCCACCAGCAGTCCGACCACACTTCCGCCAATGCCCAGCTCGTTCATATAGGTAGGCATAATAGGGACAACCAGCCCAATCCCCGTGAACGCCAAAAAGATATTCAACATCAGGAGCAGCATCGCTCCCCGGTTTTTTAACAGTAATGACATTGGTGTTTCCCTCCGTATATCTCTCGGCTTGCTATAAGCTCTGATTGTAACTCATTAATGATCTCTATTTATTACTCCATCTTCCCGGAACCTATCCCCTGAAGCAGGATCTTAATTCCCGCACGGTAGTATGCCCTGATCGTCTCCGGGGTATCGGTCCGCCCTGTGATCTCATGGACCCGGCTGATTCCCTCCAGCATGGCGCTGAGCGTGATTACATAGTTCTCCAGATCACCACGGATCAAATAACCGGAATCCATCCCCTCTTGCAGCAGTACACGGCAGGCCTCTGTCACCGATTCGAAAATATGTGAGAGGCGCTCACGGATCTCCTCCGACAGCGTATGAGATCTTCCGTATTCCTCCAGGGCATGAATCAGCGGATTCTGGATATCTTTTGCATAATGATCCCCAAGCGCGTATAGACGGGCTTCTGTTCCGCTAATCCCGCTCCGCAGCTCCTCCCACTCCTTGAGCCACTTCAGGGTATCCACCTCCACCACGTACAGGAACAATTCATCCTTGCCCGGAAAATGGTGATACAGACTGCCCTTGCTGACCTTCGCGGCTGTGCAGACCTCGTTCATGCTTACAGCACCGTAGCCTTTTTGCGCAAATAAACTGGTCGCATGCTCCAGAATCCGGCTCTTCGTTTCTTCTCCATCTGAGCGTCCCTTCATTGTTAACCCTCCTCTAGACCGACCGATCGGTCTGATTATAACACGCAGTTATCTCCACACACAACCCCCATCATCCATACTCATCTATCCTCGGGTATATCAATAAGTATATATGGACGAACGCCAAAAAAGGCAGCACCGGAATCTATCCGGCCTGCCTTTTGTTACGATGGTTGATGTTATATCCCCGCAGGGTTCAGAAATCAATCAGCCCCAGGCTGATTTGCAGCGAATCATCCACCAGCTTCATGGTCTCATCGTCCAGGTGGGTGATTTTATCCGTTAAGCGTTGCTTGTCAATGGTACGAACCTGCTCCAGCAGAATCACGGAATCCCGGTCAAAGCCATGCGCTGCTGCATCAATCTCGACATGCGTCGGCAGCTTGGCCTTCTGGATCTGGGCAGTGATAGCTGCCACAATCACAGTCGGGCTGAAACGATTGCCAATATCGTTCTGAATGATCAGTACCGGCCTTACTCCACCTTGCTCAGAACCCACAACCGGTGAAAGGTCGGCAAAAAAAACGTCGCCGCGTTTAACAATCAATAGTTACACCCCGCTTACTAAGCGGCCAAGAGTACTGTCTGCATCTTCCTCTGCGAGAAAGGCCTCGCATGCCATGGTCAAATTAATCTTAGCCATTTCCATATAGCCCCGCTGCATGGACTCGCGGATGGTACGTTTCCTCCGATCGCTCAAGTACAGCTTCATGGCCTGCCTGATCAATTCACTACGGTTAGAGTTCTCCAGTTGAACGATCCCATCTACTTCCTGCAAGAGATGATCGGGCAAGCTGATCATGATTCTTTTGGTGTTCTGCAAATTGGCCACCTTCTCTTCCACCCCCACAAACCTTCTGCCCTTGTGTTCCAGTGTTACAATATACAAGGAATTTTATACAAGGAATATATGCCGCCAGTATATCAAGTATGCTGCATCCCATTATAAACTAGAAATGGCGGTTCGTATAGACTATAAGTCACAAGCTCTACACGGTACGTTCCTTATATTCAGTTCCTGTACTAGGTATCTGGTCAGGGTATTAGGCTTGCAGCAAGGGATTGACGAGGTTGGGTAACATACCTTGGCGTACATACACGCGCGGTACCCGGTGAGCCAGCATACAGATTACTTCGTAGTGGATCGTCCCTAAATGGAGCGCCAGTTCATCTGCCGTGATCGACTCGGTGCCCTGGCGGCCGATGAGTACAACCTCTTCGCCTGCTTTGATTTGTTCCGCTTCAAGAGCGAAAGATTTGAGTGATACCATACACTGGTCCATGCAGATTGTTCCGACGACAGGAACGCGGCGTCCGCGTATTAGCACCTCCGCTTTGCCTGTTAGCATGCGGGAATATCCGTCAGCGTACCCCACGGGGAGCGTAGCGATGATCTCATCGCCTGCCGTGAAGTACCGGGTGCCGTAGCTGATGCCTGAGTCAGGCGGCAGGGTTTTGACATATACAGCCTGCGTCTTCAGCGTCATTACCGGGTGCAAGGCCACCAGCTCGCGGTTCACCTCAGCCGAGGGGTAGAATCCGTACAAGCTTATGCCTACACGCACCATGTTAATGGATAGTAGAGGTGTATCAATGGCCGTAGCGCTATTGCCCGTATGTATGATCGGGATGGTAATGTTCATGTCCCGAAGCGCCTCCGCCACGCTCATGAAACGTCGGTGCTGCATTAGTGTATAGCTTTTATTGTGTTCGTCTGCTCTGGCAAAATGGGTGAACATGCCTTCAAGCTCCGCCTGTGCCACCGCATGCACCTCAGCGATGAATGCGGGCGCATCCTCCGGCAATAATCCCAGTCTTCCCATTCCGCTGTCAATCTTGATGTGTACCTTCAGCCGGTGCTCCTTCTCTGCAGGAAGGGCGCTAACCGCTTCCAGTACCTCCGGTGTGAACAGTGTAACGGTAATATTGTTCTCCCAGGCTACGGCAATGCCCTCCGGTGAAGTATAGCCCAGCACCAGGATAGGAAGTAGTATTCCCGCCTGACGCAGCTCCAATGCCTCATCCAGAAAAGCAACACTGACGTAATCTGCTCCAAGCCGCTCCAGCTCCCGCGTCACCTCCACTGCTCCATGTCCATACGCATTTCCTTTGACGCATCCCATGAACTTGGTCTCCTGCGGCAATACGCCGCGTAAAGCTTCGTAGTTGGCACGCAAATCATCCAGGTTAATCTCGGCTGCTGTCGGCCGATAGCTTGCCTTCACTTCAGGTCACCTTCTTACATTGTAGTAAAACATCTCTGCCTTGTTCGCACAGATCAGAAGTCTTACTGCCAATGGTAATGCTCGTGAAGGCCGCTGTCAATGTGAGCAGGTGTAGGCAAAAAACGGATACCGCGGGTAGAGGAATGATTCCCACCTTGCGCAGTATCCGCCCACTGATTTTTATTTACCCGATTGTTCCTCCATAGAAGCGGCTATTTGCATCATTTCTGGAACTGGCAGATTTGCGCTTGTAATCCGGTACTCTACACCTTCGCTCATCCAGGTCAGCGTCTGCTGCTCATCCCCGCTAAGCAGGCCTGCCGTGAAGCCCAGATCGACCAGTGTTCCGGGAGCCAGCGACACCGCACGGTCCAGCGGACGGGCTTCCATAATCGTATACTGGTAGACGCCGTCATAGCGGATCAGCACCGCATGGTCCTTGCTGCCTTCAATCTTATTGGTGTCCTTCAGCTTCACACCGGCCGGAATGTAAGCCGGCTCAATGATCCCGAAGTCGCCCAGCTCGGCCGTAACCGGCTCACCGGTCTGTTCACCATCTTCAGAGACCACCGGATTGCCATCCTGATCCACTTCCGCCATCGTGTTCTCGGAAGGGCTGCCGGCTGCCATATTCTTCTGCATATCGAAGGAGTCTGCTGTGAATTCCGGATCGAACTTGAAGCTGTCGAAGGTCACATTCACCACAACCTTGGCTTCGGAATCCGATACCTGTACCTGCTTCGGCTCATAGGTCTTTTTGTTCAGCCAGATCTTCTGGCGGACCAGCGCACTGCTCTGATAGTTGGCAGCGACCTCGAACACATAATTATCCCCGTCCTCCACGAACTGCCGGTTGTTGTCGGAGACAATCCCCTTCAGCAGCGTCTGGTACAGATACACCTGACCCTGGCTGTCCGGCCAGTCGCTCTGGAAGCGGAAGCTTTTGCCCAGGCTTGGGGTCAGAACGAATACGCCCTCATCATTGCGCAGCACAATCTGCTTCACGTCCTTCTGGACGTTCGACAGGCTGATCCGGTAATACGAAGGGTTCTTATACCATACCTCCACCTTGTAATCCTGCGGCTGCTCCCCGGTGTACAAGGTCATCGTGCCTGAGCCCTGATAAGCTCCCTGCTTGCTCTCCAGCTTGTCAGACACTTGATTCAGATCCTTGACCACAGAGGCGGAATCCTTCTTCCCGCACCCCGCCAATACTAAGGCCACGCTCATAATGATCGCGAGTACCCATGTTATCCGGCGCATGACATCATCCCCTTAACCTGTTTTGAATGCATTGATTAGTACATGTCTATGAAGGACTTGGCCTCAATATGCAGACGGGCATGACAAGCATGAAGAGAAGTGTTATTCCAGCCGCGAATCCGCTCCTGTCCCCCACGAATCTAACAATCTATGTATGGTTCCTCTTATTTCCCCTTCTATAGTAGAAACACCATTTCAAAAAGCACCAGCCCGCACTCCCCGCCACGCTCCGGGGTTGCAGTCTGGTGCTCTGATTGATCCTATGCCTATCTATGCTCGTACCTGTCCCTTATCTGTTGCTTAACGGCTTACCAGTTAATCGACTCTGCGATCTTCAGCACCTCAGCCCGGTCCAGGCCGCGGGTGCTGAGGCCGTACATCACGCCGTTCGCTTCCCAGTCCAGGCTTCTGCCACCGACCAGAACCGCATCCGTCCCCTTAAGCTTCACCTGCTCCACCTTGTCGTCAGTTGCCATTGAAAAGGCATTCTCCTCATTGGCCAGGCGCAGCTGCATCCAGATTCGCTTAGTCTTATCCTTGCTGCCAAAGAACAGCTCAACAATCTGCCCGCTTACGCCCTCCTCATCCTTATAGAACTCCCCGTGGTCAAAGGCAAAGCCCTCAGGCAGGTATTCCGGCAGCTTTACCTTGAAAAGGGCGTATTGATCCAGCTTCGCTGCCTCCTTGACGGTAAACTTCTGCTCTGACGCTTCCTTGTCAAGCTGCTCCTGCCCGCTCAGGGTAATCAGCTTATCCCCGTCGAAATTGACGATGGCCTCCCCGGCTGCATTGAAGATGGCTTCAGGCATGGGGTTCAACGAGGTCACCGGATTACCGTCCTGGTCAAATATCTTGCCCTTCCAGGCCGCCGGGAACTCCTTAGGGTGGCTTCCGTCCATCTGAGCGACCTCGATGTTGTCCAGATGGACGGACTTCAGCACACGTTCCAGTATTTCTTCCGCGAAAGAAGGTCTCACGAAAGACACGCTCACCACGGCTGCCACCAGCAGGGAAGCTGCAATCATCACCGGACGTCTGATCCGTTGGTTGTTCTTCATACTATCATCCTCCTGTTGTCTCTGAATGGAGCGGCTTCTCACCTGGCGGAGAACCGCCGCCGGATCGGACTCCCTGGAGAAGTCCTGGCTTGCCAGATAACCCCCTAGCTCCTGAATCTCCTGCTCCGTAAAATCCGGCTGCACCGCCTTCTTCTTCTTGCTCATAGCTCTTCCACACTCCCTATTTCGGATTTCAATTTTCGCATGCTGCGATAGAGAATGACTCCGACATTGCTCTCCGAGATTCCGGTAATCCGGGCAATCTCCGTATTCTTCAGATCCGCCCCGAACTTCAGGGCGATGAGGTTACGTTCCTTCGGGCTGAGCGTGTCCAGCGCCACCTGCAGCCTATCGCTGCGCTCTCTGCCGAGGATGAGCGTCTCCGGCTCTTTTTTGCCAGACACCAGCTCCCGGATACTGTCCAGTGAGAAGAAGCGCTGCCGCGCGCGGCTCCGGTAATAATCATTCACAACGTTGCGGGCAATGGCGAACAGCCACACCTCAAGCGGCGCTTTCTCCGGGGAGTAACCGGGCAGCTTGGACAGCGTCTTCTCGAACACCTGGCTGGCCAGATCCTCTGCGGTGTAACGGCAGTTCACCCGGTAGGCGATATAGTTGAATATCCGTTTATAATAGGCTTCAAAAACTGCTGCAAACTCAAGCTCTGTCTCTATATGAGCAGGAACTCTATCATGTATCAAAGGCAGCAATGCGCGCTCTTGCATCCTTGTGGCACTCCTTTCCAGGAAGATTCTACTTGGCCAAGTAATTTACATGAGCTAATACGCTCTATCTATCGAATCCATTACATATGCAGGCACAAAAAAAGACAGAGGATCGAAGCTCCCCTGCCTACTGTAGTTTTTTTAGGAATTACTGGCTATGCGGATTATTGCTGAACGCGGCAAGGCTCCTTTTCTCAAGCTTGCTCCTTCTTCCCGGTCAAAAAGTAGATCAGCGCCAGCACTGGCAGTGCCAGCCCGATTAGGGTTGTCAGACTCCAGCCGCCGTAAGCGTAGGCCCAGCCCCCGAGTGATGATCCTACGGCGCCTCCAATGAAGAAAATCGCCATGAACAAGCCGTTCAGCCGCCCCCGGGTCTCATTGCCCAGTGAATAGATCGCCCGTTGTCCCAAGACCAGATTGCCGGACACGCTCATATCGAGCAGAATCGCCGTCAGCACCAGCAGGTCGAGGGTAAGATTGGAATCATCCCGGAGCACATAAGCCAGAATGAAGGATACCGCAGCAAGCGAAATGCCAAGACCGGTCAGCAACCGGGTCCAGCCCTTGTCAGCCAGTCGTCCCGCAATCGGCGCGGCTACAGCTCCGCCCACCCCAGCCAGGGCAAACAGGGCGATTCCTTGCTGCGACAGATGAAACTCACTGGACAGGTGCAAGGGAACGGTCGTCCAGAACAGACTGAACGCGCCGAACAGGCTGGCCTGGTATAGAGCGCGGCGCCGCAGTACCGGCGTGTGCGTGAGCAATTGGCCCAGAGAGCGGAGTAATTGTCCGTAACTCAAGCCGGGAGCGGGCTTCCGGGCGGGCAGAACACGGGATAGTAACAACGTCAGCAGCGCAGTCACGATAGCCGAAACGATGAAGATGGATTTCCAGCCCCATAATCCGGCCATGAAGCTGGCGACCGGGCGGGCGAACATAATGCCCAGCAGCAGTCCGCTCATTACATTGCCTACTACGCGGCCGCGATCTTCCTCTGTGGCCAGATAGGAGGCATAGGGCACCAGGACCTGCGCCGCTACCGAGCCCAGTCCGATCAGCAAGGATGCGGCCAGGAACAGCGGTGCATTCGGTGCCAGGACGGATAGCACCAGGGCGGCCACAACCAGAATCAGCGACATCACCGTCAGCCGGCGGTTCTCAATAATATCGCTGAGCGGGACAATGAACAGCAGTCCGGCTACGTAACCGATCTGCGTCAGGGTAACAATTAGCCCTGTCGCTCCGGCCGACAGATGAATCGCCTGCCCGATGGGCCCAACCAGCGTCTGGGTATAATAAAGATTCGCTACGATCAGTCCGCAGGATACGGCCAGCAGAAAAGTGATCCAGCCTGGAACAGCCTTTACGGCTTCAGGGGAACCTGCTTGTTGTTGCACTGGAACTCCAGCCTTCATTTGAAACTCCACCTTCCATTTTTTAAATACTGAACATCCAGTTCATTAATTGCCATGACCAAATAATATACTAAACGTTCAGTATTGTAAATAGGCAGTTTTATGGTATACTCCAATTAGAGTTGAACCAGCACTGTCAGGAGGAATCACCATGGAGAAAAAAAGAGGCCGTCCGCGCAACACCGAGGCCAAGAACGCTATTCTGAACGCTTCATATGAATTATTGCTGGAGACCGGCTTCAGCGCAGTTACCGTGGAGAAGATCGCGGAGCAGGCCCAGGTCAGTAAGGCAACGATCTATAAATGGTGGCCGAATAAAGCGGCGGTTGTGATGGACGGATATCTGTACGCTGCTAACGCCAGACTACCGATCCCCGATACCGGTTCCGCCAAAGAGGACATTCTGATTCATGCAGGAACACTCGCGCAGTTCCTCACCAGCCGGGAAGGTAAAGTCATTACGGAGCTGATCGGTGAAGGGCAGTCCGATGCCGGACTGGCGGAGGCGTACCGGAGCAGATATTTCGGCCCGCGCCGCCAGGAGGCCTGGAAGCTGTTCGAACGTGGAATTGCCCGGGGGGAACTGAAGCAGGGACTCGATATCGGGAGTTGTATCGATTTGATCTACGGCCCTATTTTTTACCGGTTGCTGCTGACCGGAGGAAACTTGGACGAAGACTCCGTCAGAGCCCTGGTCTCACTTGCCCTTCAGGCGCTTGAGGCTTGAGGTTCCTGTAAGACTACTATATAAGGTATGTCAAGGTGTAGCCGGCTAGGCACAAAACAATATGAGCTAGGGCTGTAACAGGCTTGTCTTATCTTTGTTAACAGAACGTGACCCGCAGGCGGAGTTTTTCATTTATAATACAAGAGATTGGAATTTCCAGACTCCGGAGGTTATCTTATGAAAAAATTAATTACCGCTGCCGCTATTGCCCTGCTCCTCGCAGGCCATGCGGCGGGTTCATCTATAGATATTGCCCATTCTGCTGCTGCCCCTCTATCCCTTGTTGTGGACGGACAAGCCGTTCTCCCCTATGCTGCGCCCTTCCATTCCGGCGGCATCTTGTATGTTCCGGCCCGCACGCTGCTGGAGTTCTATCCGATGCAGCTGCAATGGAACAACACCCTCAAGCAGCTTACCCTGTCCACAAGCTGGGACAAGACGATTCTTACACCCGGCAGCGCTTCCGTGCAAGTGACTTATACACAAACGGACGGAGGATATCAGGAAGAGCTGGACTCTCCTGTGTTACTAAAGGCAGGCCGTGTGTATATCGCGGCGGCTACTTTGGACTCCCTTACGGGAGCAGTTACAGAGCTGAATCCGGGAGGAAGCCGGGTTACTGTTACCCCAGGCAGTCTTAGCACTACCGTTAGAGTACCCGCAGCTCCCCTTACCGTTGCAGAGAATAATTCCAAGGTGAAGCTGTACGCTGCGCTCAAGGACGGCAATACCTACAAAGGGTTCATTCTTGAAGTGAACGGGAAAAAGCAAAGCTTCAACTGGACCGTATCCAGGGACTACTCGCACCCGCCTCAGCTCTTCTACGCCGATGTAGATTCGGACGGCAAACCGGAGATCACGGTTGTGTTCACCCTGGGTACCGGTACCTCGCTGGTTGCACAGGAGGTTCATGTGGTTAAGCCGGAACAGTGGAAGGAAATATCGGTGCCTGCTGCGGACAAAGCGGCCTCCGCTGTAGTCTCCTCCAGTATTTCGCTGGATAAGGACGATGTCCTGCTGAAGCTTGAGCTTACAGGACCCGTTCCCTCTAAGGTGACGCTCAGACTCCCGGACCGGGCTGAGGACGGCCTGAAGTATTTCGGCAGCAAAGCAGCTATTGGCGCAGTGACCTACTACTCAGTAGAGAATAACAAACTGCTCGCAGATACCAGCTTAATGGTCGGCATGACCGAGAGTGTCGGTACCCTGAAGCTGGAGTATAAGGCAGGCAAGACGGGGATGGAGCTGGGGTCTATTGCTTTTGAGCCGCATGAACGGGGTGAAGCCATTGTGGAGAAATAATCCGCTGCCGGAAGGAGAGGCTTGCAATGATTGATGCCCATATTCATCTTGACCAATATGAGGACAAGGTATTATCCTCCATGCTGGAGGGACTGCCGGAGCATGGCATCGAGTCGCTCATCGCCGTCTCGATGAATCTCGCTTCGAGCAAGCGAACTCTGGAGTTAGCAGCCAGCTATCCGGGCCTTGTAGAGCCTGCGTATGGTTTCCATCCAGAGCAGGCGCTGCCTACGGAGGAAGAACTGAACGTGCTGCTGAAATGGATTACCGGCCATGCGGACCGTATGGCCGCTATTGGTGAAATCGGCCTCCCCTACTACTCCCGCGCCGAAGCTGCCGCACGCGGTGAAGACTGGGAGATGGAGCCCTATCTCGGGCTGCTGGGCAGACTTCTGGGCTTGGCCGCCCAATTAGCCAAGCCGGTCATACTGCATGCTGTCTATGAGGATGCGTGGACCGTATGCGATCTGCTGGAACAGCATGGCCTTACGCAGGCCCATTTTCACTGGTTCAAGGGTCCCGCTGCTACCGTTGACCGGATGATTAGCCGGGGTTACTACATTTCCTTCACTCCCGATATCCTCTATGAACCGGAGATTCAGGACATGGCACGCCGTTATCCGCCGGAGCTGGTCATGGCAGAGACGGACGGCCCATGGCCGTTTGAAGGACCGTTCGCCGGGCGCACCACCCATCCGGCTATGGTCCATGACGTTGCTGCCGCCTGGGGGGCGCTGCACGGGTATTCTGTTACCGAAGCCAGAGCGAAGCTGACGGCGAATACGGTGCGATTCTATGGGCTATAGGTATAGGTCTGATGTTCTGCTTAAGTAGAACATCAGACCTGATTAAGGTGCAAGCTATATACTTAAGTGTATTCCGTACACCTAAATCGTTTGATTTACCGCCGAACAACCATTTAGTTGTATTTGATACATTTAAAATGCCTCATTATCCGGGATCTCGCCCACTCGGGCAAATTTAGTTGTACAAACAACAGTTAGAAGAGGAAATCCTTCCCTTTGGCTGTTTTTAAATGTATAGAATACAACTATCCCCGAATCATCTTTCTATCCTCCCTACCGGATGATCCTGACTGTTAGCCTGCTTGAATAGGCATCCGCCGGACCGATACTTTATCCTCTTTGAACTCCATGACATAGATATCCGGCTTCGTTGTCTGCATCAGGAAGTCCAGGCCATATCCAGGGGAGAAATAGCCCAGCATCAAGGACATCACCATGCCGTGGGTGCCGATGGCCACTCTTTTCCCGGCATGGGTCCGCAGAATATCCTGCAGTGCCTTCACCGCCCGCGTCTGGCATTCCCGGTTCGATTCCCCGCCCGGCAGGGCGTAATCCGGGTCGGTGTACATCTTCTGTAGCACTTGATATAGTTCCTCATCCGGCAGCTGCTGTTCGCCCTCCATCCAGACCTTTTCCCGCAGATCATCGATCAGAATGATTTCCTGCTCCAGCTTATCCGCCAAATCCGCAATTGTATTGACCGCCCGGATATACGGGCTGCTGTACATCACATCTATCCCTTCATCCTTCAGGCATTCGGTGACCCGCAGGGCATCCTCTTCCCCCTTGGGCGACAGGCCGCGCGTCCATTCATCCACCCCAGTACGAAGCGAGTCCCCGTGCCTCACCATGTAGATATAAGTTGTCATAAGCTCCTCCTGATCATCCATACAGAAATTAGTGATCCGTTAACCATCTTAGCTACTCTCTACCGCTGGCTGAGCGGCTTCCGGTGCAGACCCCGCCACCGGCCAGAGCTGGCGCTGAAGCAGCAGCCCCGCAGCCCCTAAAATCAACAGCAGCAAGCCGATGTTGACAAAAATACGGGCCGGACCCGCATACTGTACCAGCACACCGCCCAGCAAAGGCGCTACAATCATTACCGCGCTGAGTACGGTATTCTGGATGCCGAAGATGCGGCCGGTCATGTGCGGCGGGGTTTCTTTTTGCAGGCAATAATTGAACGTAACCATAAACATGCCGTTGCCGGTCCCCAGCACAAACCCGAAGAGCAGCACCCACAGCATCGACGTCCCCGGCTGAAGCAGACCGAGCGCCGCAATTGACCCGCCAATCAGCACATACCCGGTCCCCAGCTTCCAGCCATACCCGCCTTCGGATTTCAGCTTGTTCAGGATCAGAATGATTAGCACAGCCCCTACTCCCGTGGCGGCAACCATCCAGCCCAGCAACGATTCGCGCTCCGGTGCGAAGATCCGGAACAGACTGGTGAACTGAAAATCAACTACCTGAATGACCAGTGCTCCGGTGAGTCCGAACAACATCGCCGTCAGCAGCAGCCGGCTGCGCAGCAGGAAGGTCCAGCCTTCCTGCCACATTTTGAGCAGCGTCAGCTTGCCTTCCTGCGCTTCAGAATGCTTGCTGTCTGCTTCATCCTGGCGGATATACTTGACAGACAACAGCAGCAGATAAGAGCAGCCGCGCAGCAGTGCATTCAGCAGGATACACCACTGCGGCGTAAGGAAGGCGAGCGCCAAACCTCCGAGTAAGGGACCGGCGATTTTGGAGCCCTGGTTGACCAGTCCGTTCATAGACGAGGCTTGCAGCAGCTGATCCTCCCGGACCAGACTGCGGGTCAGGGACTGCTGGGCCGGCATATTCAGCGTAGACAGCGCAGAGCGCAGTGCCAGCAGCGGCAGCAGCCAGACCATGTTCGGCGCGAACAGCACCAGCAGGGTCAGCAGCGCGGTCAGCAGGTCGCAGGTACGCATCAGCTTCAGCTTGTTCATCCGGTCAGCGGCTGCGCCGGCAACCGACCCGAGCAGAATACTCGGCAGCGCCAGCGTTACCGGAATGAGCGCCAGCATTAGCGGGCTGGCCTGCCAGCGGTAGCCGACTAGCACCTGAATGGCCAGCGCGTCGAACCAGTCGCCGAAGCTTGCGGTGGCGAATGCGGTATAGACCCGCATGTACGTTTTGTTATGCAGCAGGCTTGTTCCCTGCTTGGTTGAAAGCTCCATCTCACATTCCTCCAGGTTACCTATAATCTTAGATGATCCATCTATGATCCTAAGATAACGGAGGATTGTCAGAGAAATATCAGAGGGCTTCCAGCAGCCCCAGCAACAGATCCTCAAGCGTCTGCTCCAGCCGGGTCAGGCCGCAGGCTTCAAGCCCTGTAGTGAACAGTTCCTCATATTTGCGGTCCAAAGGGCTTCCCGCCAGGAACATACGGCAGAAATGGTGAATCCGGTAGATCGAGTAGAGCCGCAGCGGAATGAAGCCGGACATCTCCATCACCTGTAGTCCCTCCTGAATCAGCTTGTCCCCTTCCGCCCATTGTTCCCGGCGCAGTGCCCAAAGTCCTTTTACTACCTTATAACTGCCAATCTCGCGCAAAAACGGCTTATCCTGCAGGATCTTGCTGACGGCTTCATCCATCCGTTCCAGCTCTTCCTCTCCAGCACCCACGGTAAGATGGATGAACAGCTCCGTAATCATCGTGACGGGTATGAAGTTCTCGAACCCGGGTCCTGCGATAACCTGGTAAGTACGTTTCAGGCGTTCCAGCGCTAGCTCCGGCTGCCCGGAAAGGGTGTACAAGTCCAGCATCGTCAGAATCTCCAGCTCCAGCTGCTCTGGCGGATTCAGCAAATTCCGCTCAATAAGACGTTCGGCGTACTCCACCTTCTCCTTGGGATTGCCAATGAAGAAGTAGAACAGATTGAGGTAAAAGAGCCGGTCCTTCAGCGGAATCTCGTCCGTATGAATCAGCCACTCCAGATCTCCCTGCACGAAATGAACAACCATCGCATAATGCGGGTCCAGCTCATAACCAAGGATGTCCTGCTGGCGGGCCAAAGTCAGTATCGATTTGCCCTGGCCGTACACATGAAATTTCGAGAAGACCTCACGCATGGTATCGCGCAGCCCAGAATCATGCGATGCCGGATTCACCGCCACGCCCGCAAGGCTGCCGGGAATGGTCAGACTGTAGCCGAAGCCGCGAATCGTCTTAATGTCGATCCCGCCTAACGGCCTCAGCTTCTTACGCAGCCTGTAGATATGATCGTCCACCGTCCGCTCCACCGGGTACTCCATCGGCCACACTTTATCCAGCAGCTGCTCGCGGCTGAAGGTCCGCCCCCGGTTACGGTACAGAAACTGCAGCAGTGCGAACTCCTTGGGCAGCAGCTCTACCGTTAATCCTCCGGCGGATACCTTATATTCACTTGCGTTCAGCTCCAGATGCATGGCCGTGCCTCATTTCTTCTGATTTCTTTCATAAGAGAAAGTATACATCATGCGTTGACTTTATTTAAGTACTCCCAACTGGTTAAGGCGGGCTGGCTCACTCGCCAGCGGTTTTCGATTACATTTGGCCTAGGTGCCGCCTTCTGGTGGTCCCATTGTGATCGGTTTTTCGATTACATGCCTGTAAACGGAAAAATCCCCCTGCAGTTGCCGCTGCAAGGGGATGCATAGGTGCTCTAAGATGCTCTGAGCTGACTAGCCTGCCATATTATTAATGGAGTCCTGCTCCGAGAACACCGAGATATGATCTACCGTTCCTGTGGATTCCGGGATGATGAATTTGAGCTGATACTGCTTGTTGGCCTGATAAATATAGATGTTATGCTCGCCATTCACGGTGGTAGCATCCGGCTTGCCGAGTACTTCTTCAATCTGTTCCAGTGTCAGGTTACGCAGGTCCGGGGCGCTGGAGCGCACATCGAAAATCTTGCTGCCCTTATTGAAGCCGATTACCACCTGCTTGCCCGAATAGGTGGAATAGATCCCTTTGCCTGCCGATTCCTTGAGGTCCGGTTCTCCCCACGCGGCTTCCACCTCATCAATAAGTCCGGTATGCGCAGCATATTCAACGCCCGGCACCTTGCCCTGCTTGGCAAGCTCCAGCAGCTCCTTCAGCTGTTTGCTCCGTTCTTGCGGGGTGGCGGGAGCTACGGTATCTGCCTCAGCCCCTGCGGCTTCAGTGACCGTAGACTCTGATGTGGCTCCGGCGGCGGCTTCAGGGCCTGCAGTTACAGGCTCTGCCCCTGCAGCAGCGCCCTCATCTGTGCCGGATTCGCTTACCTGCGCGCCTTCTGCTGCCGATGAAGCGTTATCCCCTGGCTGCGCAGTCGCTGTAACCGCAGGCGTATTGTTAGGCGACGGTTCCGTTTTGCCGGAATTACAGGCTGTAAGGCTGAGCATCGCCCCAAGGATAAGAATACCGGCGACTCTTCTTATTGATGTAGTCATGCTGCCATCTCCTTCGTTAAGGGAAACATCCTCTTTTGTCTAAACTGTACCCTATGACGAAGCGCCTGTAACAAAGGTTGCAGGCGCAGACCCCTGATCCAGGTATTATACGCGTAGCCTTATGCTATGAATTTCCCTGTCTGATCACGGTCCAGCGCTGTTTTGTTCACCACATAAGTACGGGCCATCAGATCATGCAGCGCCCGCTTACGCGGGGTAAATACGATGAATAGGCAATCCAACACCACAACCCAGCCAATAAAAGCATTCAAATCCGCCGCAAGCGGACTCCAGTTCACGAGACTGCTTGGGATGGAGGACAACGCCTCGGTATTCAGACCCACAATCACTGCCAGGAAGCTGTTAACAATAATAAAGCTATCCCTAATCAAAGCCTGCTTGAGCACCGGATATCTTCCATTCTCATCAACGATTCTTGCCCTCAAAAGCAGCCTGCCCGGCGTGCCTCCGTATTGGACAACCATAAATACATTGAACGCCATAAGCAGTACAAACTGTACAAAAAGCGGGAACGCTGACCCTGCCGATTCTGCAAGAGAAACGGAAATCCGCTCCAGCAAGTAGGTTGGAAAAACAAGAATCAGGAAATCGATGAAATTAATCAGTACTCTTTTCCAAAAGCCTACAAAATCGTATAAATTAAGTTCTTCCTCGATCCATGGCTCCATACTTTCACCCCTCCAGCGCACTCTTCCCCTCCACAACCCTGCCCACATGCTGCAAAATCTCAAGATTCTGCTGCACGATGATCCGCTTAGCCTGATACTCCTCAGTTAATGCCATGATTGCAGGAATACTCTCCCTCCTGAAGCTGCGGTTCCATTCCAGCAGCATGATCCGGAGATACTTGAACGACTGCTTATAATTTCCCTGCTCCAGCCCCAGCCTGGTCTTCATGAACCTGCGGATGACCCGGGCATCCTGTACATAAGCCTTAGGCTGAATCAGGAAAATCAGATCCGCTTGCCGGAAGCTTTCTGTTCCCCACTGATAATGTACTCCCTCAATAATCCACGACTCCGCC
Organism: Paenibacillus sp. FSL H3-0469; assembly: GCF_038051945.1. Lineage (NCBI taxonomy): Bacteria > Bacillati > Bacillota > Bacilli > Caryophanales > Paenibacillaceae > Paenibacillus > Paenibacillus sp. FSL H3-0469. Next base: position 5,889,475 of record NZ_CP150302.1, on the reverse strand, counting down.
TCCATAGCTTCCGCGAGCTTGGCATCCCGTACCTCCGGGGCGTTCTTGGTATTGTCCCTGCGATCCCAGACAAAATTATCCGTTTCATAGCACGGAATTCCGTAACTTTGAGCTAATTTCCGGGCGATATATGTCTTCCCGCTCCCGCAGCCGCCTATAATCCGTACTCTAATCTTCAGTCCCTCCCCTGGAAGATCAAGAATATAACAAATCTCTCTCATATTACTATTCTCTATGTATCCTGTCACTCTACTCCACCCGGTTAAACATTGAAGCCAGCCCATCAATAATCGATTGGCTGGCTTCTGGGGCCGCAGTGTATGGCGGCATCTTGGTTGGATAATCCTTGGCTGGTGCAGCAGTATCCTGCTGCTTTACAGCTTCACTGCTCCCTCTTTAGCGTTCCAGGTGAACGGCAGGCCGAACAGCGGCGTTAAGCTGCCCAGCGGAATGTACAGGCGGCCGTCTACACTTTTAGAGGCTAGCATCTCCACTGTTTTGCCGTTCACTTTGGCTTTCGTGCTAAGCGGCTTGTGAACTGCTGTATTCTTGCCTATTGTGATGATAAGCGCTCCGGTTCCCGCCTCCTGCATCAGGCTTCCGCCCAGCAGCTTCACGGATTCACTCAGTGGAATATACACCCGCGAATCCTCCAGCAGGAAGGAATTCTTCACTTGCAGCTTTTCCCCGCCCTTGACAAAAGCTCCCGCAATCATTGTAGATCCCAGACGGTAGCCGTTCTTCTCGGCAATGGCCGCCATCTCAAGCCCGGAGGTTGTAATGATGACCCGGGTGTTCTTCGCAATCTTCGGATACAGCCAGTGAATATCGTCATTGTGCATGCGGATGCATCCGGCGCTGACATATTTACCGATAGAAGATTCATTGTTGTTGCCGTGAATGGCGTAGGTCGTGCCGTAAGTATCATTTACTTCCAGCCCCAGCCAGCGGTCCCCCAGCGGATTGGCCGGATCGCCTCCGGGAATCTTCTCCTTGTAGTAGGGTCTATTCTTGATTTTGACCACCATCTTGAAGCTGCCTTCAGGCGTCAGGCTTTTCGTTTTGCCGGTAGCGACCGGAAAAATCTTCACCAGCTTGCCCTCGCTGTAATAGGCGAGTTTGTTCGTTTTTTTGTTCACAATGATCAGATCTGAGGAAGACGATGCCGCTTGCGCAGATCCTGTGAAGCATGCGGTCAAAAGCATTACAAACACCAGTGTTAGTGCGATGCTTTTAGGAAAATAGGTTTGAAACCGGCTTGCCTGTTCACGCTGACTCATAGTTGCCCCACCTCCGGGTTATGGATGATTCTGGATTGCCTTTTCTAATAGACGTTCATTTGCCGCAATAGTTGCAGAGCAGCCTGTACCTATTCTTATCAACTCGTCCTGCCTGGAGTGACGCAACGTTTGCAATATTGTAACCGTTCTAGGCAGTAGCGCCTTCCTTGCACACCGAAGCATGAATATTCGCCAGTCCCATCAGAGATAATAAGCCCGCATGACCATAACACTCATCTCAAGGAGGCCAATTAAAGTGAATATCAACTCATCTGCACAGATCCGGGAATGCGAGCAAATCGTTCAGCAGCTGATGGCACAGACCCAGCAGGGAACGCAGAATTACCAGCAGCTTCTTCAGCAGGAGCAGCAGGATGCCGCCAAGCTCCAGGAGCTTAGCCAGCATAACAGCAAGGCCATTCAGATGATCCAGCAGGCGCTGCAGGGCCATCAGACCGCGATGCAGCAGCTGCAGCAGATCTCGCAGTCGGTCAGATCAATGGAGCAGTTCCCGCAGACTTCCGGCTTCAATACCCATACAAGCATTCCAAGCTTCAATTCCGGGAACCAGATGGGACTCATGCATTCTATGGGACAGAACCAGCCAATGGGTCAGAGCCACAATACAGGAATGGGGGGGTATAACGCCGGAATCAACCACCAGCCGATGCATACGCCAATGCAGACACCTATGTCCGCTGGCTCTTCCTATAACGCTCCAATGAACCAGGGACGAAGCTTCCAGTAAGAGCGTATATTGGTAAAAAGGGTTCTCTCAGACCGCAGCAGCGGAAGCTGAGAGAACCCTTTTGGCGTACCCGGCGTTGACGGTCCGAGCTTCGTGTTCGTCTAGACTACCAGCCTGCCGGTCTTCTCCGCCAGTCCAACCGTCGCTTCCACCCCGGAGTTGAATTCCAGATAATCGCTCTCCACTCCATCGCTGAAGATCACGCCGTCCTCCGGCATCTGCGAGGTGATGCGCAGCGGCAGACTGCTGCTGATTCTCCCGAATACCAGCTCCGCTGAAGTCGTCCGGCTTGGAAAAGGCTCCCGCACGGTGAAATACAGCTCAGGATGGTTCCAGGCCAGCCCGCTGCCCGTGCTGACTGCGGCAATCTCCGCAGACACCCGGGCTGTCCGTTCAGCCTCTGCATGCTGCATTTGTGCGGCACGGCTGACGATTCCTGCGGCTCCGGCAAGCACACTCTTGAGCCAGCCCGTGGAGCCCAGGCCCGTCGAGACAATGATGCCGCTGGAGGACTGCTGCTCCAGCTGCCCGTTCAGCTCCAGCTGATACCGGGCTGAGACATGGGTCCGGCGGCCGATGAACAGATCGTTCACCCCGTACAGGCTCTGGCCGTCATTCAGCTCCACCTTGGCAAGGGTAACCTCACGGACCTGGCGCTGGGCGCGCAGCACCTCACTCACCACTTGCCGCACCTCCTTGACCCTGAAGGGCAGCAGCACGCCATCCCAGCGCAGCGGATCAGGATTCACCCCGATCAGCGGCTGCTCCTGAAGGTATTTCAGCGTGTTGGCGACCAGACCGTCCTGGCCCAGAACCACTACGGTATCCTCAGCTCCGAAGATGAAGTTCGGCACATGCTGCCGCTCCAGCACCTGGAGCCGGCCTATGGCGCTAAGCTCGGTCACTGCGGTCTCCACCGCTTTGCGGTATTGGAAATCCTCGCTTAAGTAGTCGCTGAAATCGGCACCCAGCCGTTCAATATAGAACTGGGCCTGCTGGATCGTATTGTAGCGGACCACCAGCTCCTCCAGGCGTGTCTTCCGCTTGATCAGTATAATTTTGTTCTCCGATCCCCGGCTGCTCATCGTTCATTGCCTCCCTTTGCCGCATTGTTCCCTCCGCCATACGAACCGGCCATGATTCCCTGGAGCAGGTCCGGCGTAATGTTAAGCTGGCCGATCTTCCCGGCATTCTCCGCCAGCTCCTGGAAGGCGATGGCGATCAGCTTATCCGGATTCATGCCGACATTCGTCAGCGCCTGCAGGACGTTAGGCGATACATTTTGCAGCGAATTCATTACCGCCGTCAGCTCGTAAGCCTTGGCATCCGCTTCGGCTCTCTTATTCGCTATGGCCAGCTCAATCAGCGCCTGCTTCTTCTCCTCCAGCTCCGTATCAAAAATCAGCTGCTCTTCCTTCATCTCATTCTGCTTCTGCTTCGCCGAACGGTCAGAGTCAAGCAGCGCCTCACGCATCTGCCGCTTCTTCGTCTGAACGGCGATCTCTGTATTCAGCTCATTCTCCTTCACCCGCCGTTCCTGCTCAATCGAAGCATTACGCCGCTCATAGAGCGCGTTATCTGCATTACGGAGCATCTCCTCCCTGGCCTGCGCTTCCAAGGCCCGCAGCGTCTCCTTATTCGGTACAATCGCCAGAATGGACAAGCCCATCAGCTCTATGCCCAGCTTCTCAATCTCCGCACTCTGGCCGATTTCATGGGTAATCATCTTGGCCAGACGTTCACTCGACTGGATCGCCTCCTTCAGCGGGAGCTGCCCGAGCTGCTTCTTGGTCAGGACCTTGGCGATATTAATTACCCGCTGGGCCAGCTTGTGCGGATCGTCGGAGAGATAGGTGTTCTTTTTGAGATTATAGGTGTAGTTGAGGATCTGGGTGGTCTTGCGGTAATCGGCAATCCGGTAGGTCAGCTGTCCCTGGACGGTTACCGTCTGATAGTCCGCTGTAATTTCCTCGAACATGAATGGAACATCTATCGAGGAGACAGGCACCACAACCACCGAAGTCGTCGGCGCATAATAATGAAAAGAAAGCCCGACCCCTTCACGCACTACCTTGCCATTCTTCACCTTAAGCACATAATCACTGGGCTGAAATTTCACGAACCGGAATCCGAACATGGTCATTACCTCCTAGGGTTTATTGTGAGTCACTTGGGTTACTGAGCAGAATTCAGATCTCAGAATCAGAAGATAGTTATTTACTTATTGTTATTATTAATTTGTTATTAACAACATCATAGCAGACCTTGCTGATATTATCAATATGTTATTAACAAAATAAACAAAAAAATGCCGCCCTGAAGATGGCAGCATCTGTATTCAATTCTATCCGTACCTTCAGGATTGTTCTTCCTGTCTAGGGCTTGAGAAGCGTACGGATGGCTGCGAGCCGCTCCGGGTCTACCGGCTTCAGCGGGTCGCCGTCCTCCCGGACTGCCGAACCAAAATGCACCCGGCGGACACCGGTCCGTGTAACGAAGTCCTTCAGGTCTGCGGCATTCAGGCCGCTGCCTGCCAGGATGGAGAGCGAAGAACCGGCAGACAGCCGTTCCAGTACAGCAAGTCTTACCATACCGCCAGGCGTATTGGCAGCAGCAGTCCCGCCGGAGGTCAGAATATCGGTAATCTGCGGATACCGCTTAAGAACCTCAAGAGCTTCAAGCTGGTCCTGCACCTCATCGAACGCACGGTGGAAGGTAACCTCCATCCCCGCCGTCTGCTCCAATAGCCGGCTCAGCAGTTCTTCATCTATCGTCCGGTCCTCCCGGAGCATCCCCATCACCACGGACAGCCCGCCTACCCCGGCTATATGGCGGATATCGCGCAGCATGGTCTCCACATCGGATGCATCGTACACGAAGGAGCGTGCATGCGGCCTTACCATTACTCTCACCGGAATGCTAACCTGCTCCCGGACCGCTTCAATCAGACCCAGACTGGGCGTTAATCCGCCTTCACGGATGCCCGTGACCAGTTCAATCCGGTCAGCACCATAACGCTCCGCTATGACCGCATCACTTACTGTAGTTGCTATAACCTCTAACAGCATAAATTGCTACACTCCCCTTCATGGTCGTATTCCTTGTAAACCGCTTTACTTTAGTATAATGATAAACCTAGTAAATAGCAGAGAGATTCCTGACTATGTCAGCACTGGACCAGAGTCCAGGACTTTTCCCGCCTTTTGGAGAGTGTGTTCTCCGGATGAAGCCTCTATACTGAAGAAGTTGAAATTTGGAAATTCGGATTGGAGCGGCTTGAATGATAAGACAAAGTATACACGCGTGGAAACTACTAATGCTCTCCCTGCCCAAAGGAATCATTGCTTTCGTCATTGCTGTTACAGGTCTGAGTGCGAGCCTGCCTCTGATTATTGTGTGGGTGGGGCTGCCGCTGCTGGCCCTGACCTTGGCCTGGTGCCGCAGCATGATGTCCAATGAACACAAAACCGTTGAAGCCTGGTCCAGCGGCAACAGCCGACGGGGAACCGGGAAACCCGCTGTTATAGCGGATCATGCCCCCGCCTTCCGCTGGGAGGGGCTGCGGACATTAGGACACCAGCTCCGTGACAGGGAGTCGTACCGGGGAATCCTGTACAGCCTCCTCCAGCTGCCCGCAGGGATTCTGGGCTTCACGCTTGCGCTGGTCCTGCCTGCGGTGGCCTTCAGCGCTCTTCTGTCACCTGTGGCTCAGCGAATCAGCTCATCGGTATTCTCCTATGATCTGAATATGCTGGACCCCGAGGTCTTCTTCTTCCTGTCCGGCACAACCTCAGATGAACGCTCATGGATTCTATGCGGAACCGGATTTGTATTGCTGCTGCTTCTGCCGCTGCTGTTGGTGGGTCTTGGGCGTCTGTACGCGGCCTGGATCAGCGCAGTCTCAGGAACACCAGCGGACTCTTCCACCAGTCCCTCTTTGGAAATCATGCCTGCGGGGCGCTAACAGAGCATCAGAACTGAAGAGGAGAATTCGTCCCGTTTGGACGAATATTCAGTACTACTTAAAACAATATAGTTGAACAGAGGAGACAATTTCATAATTCAAAACCCTTGCTATATCTGGTTTTTTTGAGCATAGAAAAAGGAGTACCTCCCCAAATTCTCGAAGTTATAGGCGACGAAACCAACACCCGAGAAGAAAAGAGGTAATCCCTATCTATTCTATTCGACAAGAAGAACTGTTTTCCTTTGAGGAATTGCTCCAGATGGCTCCGGAAGATAAATACAGCCAAATCTTTGAACACTTACATTTAGCTCCAGTTCTATTCGCACTGGGGAAAAAGAGCCATCGCGGACGGCCTGAAAAATTAAACGTACCTGCCATGATCTACTCGCTGCTGATTGCTAAAATGGAGAACATCGAGTTTGTCTCTGCCTTGGTCCGGCGATTGAATCATAGCAACGAATTTCGAGTCCAGTGCCGGTTTACGGGCTCGGACAACATTCCCAGCCAGGCCTCCTATTCTCGTTTGATTCATGCGCTGGAGCAAACGGGAATGCTGGAACAACTGCAGGATCGCCTAGTCACATCTGCCCTAGAAGAAGGGTTTGTGAGCGGCACCCATCTTGCTGTGGATTCCTCCATGGTCGAGGCGTGGGATTGCCAATTTAGCGAATCGGCCTCCAAGCGTCGTGCGGCTCGCCGGGAGCAAAAGAAAGGTGAAGCTCCGGTGGCTGAACAACTTCAGCTCGAACATTCCGAGCCTGAGCCGAAGACGGTGAACAAGCCGCTGAAGAAACCCAGGTATAGCAAGCCTGGTCGTCCGTCCCCGGCGGAAAAGGAACGTCGGCGCGAGGAAATGGAAGCTTATGAACAAAGTCTCGGACCGTTCCAGAAAACCATTGAAGCGATGTTGCCCTACACGTACGATGAACTGCTGACCGCGTTGCCCCGGCATGCTGCGCGTTGTGACAAGAAAAATACGAAGGGCCGAATGACCAGCTATTACGGGTTCAAGGCGAATCTGCTGGTCGACACGGACAGCCAGTATATCCTAAGCGGCCTCTGGAGTTCAGCCCATCCGAATGACCAGCGTATGGCGGTCGTCCTTCTCAAAGGCCTGCTCCTGAAGTTTCCCATGCTAAAGGTCAAGCATATCTTGGGCGACAAGGGCTACGACTGCGCGGCAATCTACCAGTTGATTCATTCGCTCGGCGCCTATCCTGCGATTTCTCTGATTCACCACAAAGACCCGCCTGCGGGAATGAATCTGGATTACACGCCGGTGTGCGCTCAAGGGCATGCGTACCGTTACGACAGTTTTGAGGCCAAATATGAGACCCTGAAGTACACCCGGCCTAGTGAATGCCAAGGCTGTGCGCTGTCCGGTACCTCTTGCCAAAAAGTGTTTAAAATTCGCATCCAAACGGATTTGCGTTTGCATACCTATCCCGCCAGAGGCAGCGAAAGTTTTACCACGCTATACAACAAGCGGACGGCCGTGGAGCGTGTATTTGCCTATCTCAAAGAGTATTTCGGGTTGAAACGCACACGCCACCGCGGTGTCCGGGCAAGTGTCGATTTCCAGCTCAGTACGCTCGCGTACAATTTGAGCAAGTTTGCGTTAGACAAGTTGAACCAACAGTTGAAAGACTCCCAGCAAGTAGCCTGATTTTTTAAAAATTGATTTTAGATTTTGGCCAAATCTTGCTATTTAGCAAACTGAATTATGAAATTGACTCCAGAGTACAATTAAGCATACCGTTAGTACCATAATCGGGGTACGGAAAGTGATGGGTTACTGTACTTAATGTATTTCTCACAAGTATAAATCTGACGGACCGAAGAGACCTTATCCCCACGAGAACGCCACCTTTTGCAGCGTAAAGGACTCAGGCGACCTTACCGTCTTTCCGCGAGACGTTTTGGAGCTGAATTGCAGGGGATAAGGTCCTTGCGGTCCGTTAATCGCCCAAGTGACAACTTTCTTCCCGGATAAGAGCCCCTGTGTCCGTTACGCTAAGCCAAATGCCCCTAAAGAACAACCACCTCTTGAATAATATATATCTATTAATTACCGGACAACCGCTGTAAAATCCTCCAGAGCCCGCCCCTGTCTCAGCTTATCAATAATTGTAAGCAGGAAGCTCTCCGCGAGGCTGCCTGCTAATATGGCGTCCGCAGCTTCATCCAGTGTGAACCAGGCTGCGTGGTCCAGCTCGTCGCTCATGGCACTCAGGTCCTCCGTGTCAGCCACACTGATGTAATTGAGCATTAATGTATTAGACGGGGCGAAATACTGGCTGCGCATATATTCATAAGCAATCACCTCAAGCCCCGCTTCTTCCTTCACTTCACGGATCAGGGCCGCTTCGGCATTCTCTCCCTTATTCACGTACCCGGCGAGCAGAATGTAATCCTTGCGCTTATACTGCTGGATAAGCAGGATTCTATCGAGTCCCCGGTTCATTACGGCTGTACTCATCGCTGTGCTGAACACAGGGAATCTGAAGACGGCGCAGGCTTCACAGTAGGGCACCTCTCCTTCTCCGTTGCATTCCTTCATAACCAAAGGCTTTCCGCATTCCAGACAAAACTTCAAGCTATATCGCTTCTTTCTGTAGGTAGTATAGTTGTTGTCTATTCAAGAAACCCGTCCTTTATAGAGCAGGGGACAGGGTTTCTTGATGTGATGTGGAATATACTATAAGGGGCCCGGACACTACGGGCTGCATTACATCATAGAGATGGAGGGAACTACCCGATATGAACATCATTAATTTCGCGCATCGCGGCGCATCCGCAGCCGCCCCGGAGAACACAATGGCGGCCTTCCGCAAGGGTCTGGAGCTTGGTGCAACCGGCATTGAGACCGACGTACAAATGACCAGTGACGGAGCAGTAGTAGTCATCCATGATGAGAGTCTTAACCGCACCACTTCAGGCAGCGGTTATGTGAAGGATAAGACGCTTCGTGAGATGCTGGAGGTGGACGCAGGCTCCTGGTTCAGCCCTGAGTTCGCTGGAGAACGGATTCCGACACTGGACGAGCTGCTGGATCTGCTGCAGGGCCGGGAGACGATTCTGAATATAGAGCTGAAGAACGGGACCTTCCTCTATCCCGGCATGGAAGAGAAGGTAATCGCCGCTGTCCGGGAGCAGGGGATGAGTGAGCGGGTGGTAATCTCCAGCTTCAATCATTATTCCCTGGCCTACTGCAAGTCGCTGGCACCGGAGATCCGTACGGGTATTCTCTACGGCGAGGGACTGTACCGTCCTTGGAATTACGCGGCTACCTTGCAGGCGGATGCGCTCCATGCCCATCATTCCTCAGTGCTGCCGGAGTTCGTGAATGCCGCTGCGGAGAAAGGCATTGCCTATCATCCGTGGACGGTTAATGATCCCGAGCGGATGCAGGCATTAATCGATGCTGAGGTAGCAGGGATCATTACCGATCATCCGGATGTTCTGGCCGGGCTTTTGGCTGCCAGAGGCGTCTGACTTATGTAACACGGCTGCGCTGTCCATAGGATGGCGCAGGCTACTTATACACCTTATTGTGCTCTTGAGCTGCTGACCAGCTTCACGGAAGGAATACGGCCCTCCTGCTTGTATACGGCACAACGTCCGCTTCCCAGTTGCTTGGCACTGTACATAGCCGAATCCGCCTCCTGAAGCAGTTGCTTCGGATCGATCCGGCCCTGGCTTATCGTGATCCCGACACTCGCGGACACGAATAATTCATGGCTCTCCAGCTTATAGGTACGGGTGATGCGCTCCAGAACCTTAAGGGCAAGCTGTTCCGCCTCCTTGCGGCTGTAGCGTTTGGCGATAATGACAAATTCATCTCCGCCCACCCGAAAAATATGCCGCTTGCCCTTGCAGGTGAATTGCTGCAGGCTGGTTCCAACGGCCTCCAGTAACAGATCCCCTGTATGATGGCCGAGGGTATCATTAATCGATTTGAACCGGTTCAGGTCCAGATATAATACCGCAAGCTGCTCGCTTACTTTGCAATGATCCCAGAAATGATCCATTCCGTTCTTATTCAGCAGGCCGGTCAGCGTATCCCGGTATGCCAATTCCTTAAGCTGCTCACGCTCCCCAAGGATCATGCGCATCCGCAGGAACAGATACAGAATACCGGCAAGTGTCAGCATGTACAGGAACAAAGAGATCAACAGGCTTTTGCCTTCTGTAGTAAAGCCGGTTAAGGCTCTTCTGCCCAGCAGATGCATGCAACCAAGCCCGGCACTAATTACCAGTACCACAAGGCTCGAGCGGACCGCCCGGGTTCTTTGCGGTTGTCTGGCGAAATCCCTTGTCAGTCTAAGCGTGCTATATACGGTCAGTACTCCTATAAGTATGGATAGAATCGTCAGCATATAATTGCGGGCCTCTTCCACTAGTCTTATGCCCTCCTTCAACCTATCAATGAATTTATGAATTTATCGCTTTCAAGCGCTACTGTACAGGAATAGACTGAACAAATTCTGAACAACGCCGGCAGGAGATGCTGGACATAAATCTCCCCCCCCACCGGATAGCACTAAGCCTATTATCGGCAGGACCGGCGCTTTATTGTAATGAAATGCTCTGAAAATATCCACGTCTATCCGTCCATATGCTCCGCGCTGTTGTACAATTCACAGCTCCAGCTATCATTCTCTTTGACCAGGCAGGTGATAGAGGTGTTCTTCAGCAGCACACTTACATCCAGGGAGGGCACAAGTCCAGCCAGCGTACTCCGTAGAATAGCTCCGTGGCTGACTACCAGCACATTGCTGCCGGGATGGCGCGCAGCAAGCTCTTCAATCGCCCGCACGCCACGCTCACGGGCCATCTCCTGACTCTCCAGCTTCAGATCCATCGTCTTCCACTGGCTGCCAAAGCGCTCGATCCGCTCGTGCTCTGTGGTTCCTTCAATTAATCCGCCGTTCATCTCCCGGATGTCCGGAAGCAGACCGGCCAGCGGGATACCCAATCTCCCGGCGATGGTCTCCGCCGTCTGTCTGGCCCGCAGCAAATCGCTTGAATAGATATAATCCCACGCTTCACCGCTTAGCCGCTCCGCAAGCACGCCAGCCTGCCGGAAGCCTTCCTCGTCCAGAGGATTATCCGTGTGGCCCTGGACCCGCCCCTCTTGATTCCAGCGTGTGCTGCCGTGCCGGATTAAGCCTATTCTTGTCATGATCGCTACCACCCTTATATGCAGATATTCTAATGTGATCCCATTATAAACCAACCCGCTGCTGGATGCATGCTCCATTGACGGTAACGGGAGACGATTATATGATGGTAGCTCAAGTGCTGCATTCTGGGGTCTGTTCCAGAATCATCCTAACCTGCAGATTAACCTGCTATAATCCAAAGGAGATTTTGTGTATCATGAAAAAACTGCTCACCCTCTTTACCGCCTTCTGTCTGCTGGCTGTCCTTCTTCCAGCCATGCAATCCGGTGCCGCTGCGGCACCGCAGCCCAAGCTTGCCGTATATGTGGACAAGGAGAATCATTCCTTCATCCCGCTCCGCTTCCTGAACGGCTTCGCCGGCATCCAATCTGTGCTCACCGCTTCCGGCGGCCAGATCCAGCTGTCACGCGGTGAGAATTCCATTACCTTCACTCCAGGCAAGCCCGGGGCTTCCGTCAACGGCAAGCCCGTTACCGTAAGTGTGCGGCCTTTCAGTGAGAACGGGACCACCTACGTCCCCTTGTCTCTTGTAAGCCAGACACTCGGCATACAGCTCCAGTGGAATAAGGAGGCCGGATCGCTTACGCTGACAAGCGGAGCGGATACAGGAACCGCAGAGACAGCCACCCTGCCTGTACAGAACGGCAGCCTGATTAAGAGCGGCTCGCCTGCTGTAATCAGCGGACATCATACCTACAAGGTCGGCAGCCGCTCCTTCAGCGTCCAGACGGTCACAGTCTCCCTGCTGCATCCTTCGGTGAGGCTGGATGCCGTTCTGGCCGGGAATACTGTCGGCAAGACTGAAGCTCTTGCCAGCATCGCCAAGCGCAGCAATGCCGTCGCCGCGATCAACGGCACGTTCTTCGCCGCGTATACCAATGATGCCTTCAAGGCTCCTTACGGCTACATCATCAGCGGCGGCAAGATGCTGAAGAACAGCTCTGGAGACAAACGGGCGGTCTTCGCTTACGACCGCAATATGCTCGCTGAGCTCATTCCGGGCAGTGAATTCAAGGCACGCTTCGATTCCGGTTCCATTCTCGGCGCGCTTCAGGCAGGACCACGGCTGCTGGTTAACGGGAAGGTCGCGCTGAATGTGGCGGGGGAAGGCTTCCGGGACCCCAAAATCCTGACCGGCGGAGGCTCCCGCAGCGCGCTGGGCATCACCCGCGATCATAAGCTGATTCTGCTGACCTCCGGCGGGGCAACGATTCCCCAGCTGGCGGAAATTATGAAGCAGGCCGGAGCCTACCAGGCGATGAACCTCGATGGCGGCGCCTCCAGCGGCCTATATTACAACGGCAAGTACCTGACGACTCCGGGACGCCTGATCAGCAACGCTCTGGTTGTTCAGACTAAATAATATACCCAGCTTAGAGTGTAAATCTAAAGTGTTTATGAAACTGCCTTTATGGAATGCTGCGAAGCTGCCATTCCTGAGGGGCGGTTTCTTTTTTGATTCCAGTTGCTGTTATACGCGTTCAGTTCAATCTGCAATCAGGCAGAATAAGGAATAGGTCTCTGGGGGATAATACGCCAACACATCCAGATTCCAGCAGAAAGGGGTGCCCAGGATGCCTCAACAACCGAAGAAGAGCCGTAAGACTACCCAAGATCCTGTAGATACCTTCGTGCCTGCACCGCTTCCGCTGAAGCTCTCCCTTGAGGATAATTTGCATGAATTGAGCCATCGGATCGGCAGCAGCTCGGATATTGTCATCCGCCATTATAAGAGCGAAGCTGAGCCTCCGCTTTCCCTTGCCTTCATCTATATTGACGGTCTGGTCAACGCCGATACCGTCAACCAGGCGGTCCTCCAGTCCTTGATGGGGAACAGCACGCTGAACGGAGATGGGATGACCACAGAGGCTGCCTTTAATCTAATAAAGGAGTATATCCTGCCGGTTGGGGGAGTTAAGGAGGCCCGGACTCTGGAGGTGCTGCTGCCCCTGCTGTTTGACGGCTATACCCTGATACTGTTCGAGGGTCTTCAGGTCGCACTGGCCGCCGACACCTCCGGCTGGGAGAAAAGAAGCATTAATGAGCCAACCTCCCAGGGAGTTATCCGCGGACCGAAGGAAGGCTTCACCGAGAGCCTGCGCACCGGAACCTCCATGCTGCGCCGCCGCTTGAAAACCGCCGATCTGCGGATTGAGGAATATACCATCGGCCAGCGTACCGGGACCGGAATTGCTCTTGTCTATCTGAAGGGCCTCGCCAGTGAACAGGTGCTGGCCGAAATCCGCCGCCGGCTGAACGCCATCAATACCGATGCCATTCTGGAGAGCAATTATATTGAAGAATTCATTCAAGACGGCGGCCTGACGCCCTTTCCCACCATTCAGAATACCGAACGTCCCGACGCTATGGCCGGAGGCATTCTGGAAGGCCAGGTCGGGATTATCATTGACGGCACTCCCTTTGCGCTGCTGGCCCCGTCCACCTTCTTCAACTTTTTTCAATCCAGCGAGGATTATTACCAGCGGTATGATATTTCCTCCTTCCTGCGGCTGATCCGCTATGGTGCATTCTTCGTCTCTATGCTGCTGCCTGCACTTTATATTGCCGTTACTACCTTTCACCAGGAGATGCTGCCGACCACCCTGCTTATAAGTCTGGCTGCCCAACGGGAAGGCGTTCCGCTCCCCGCATTTGCTGAGGCGCTGCTGATGGAGCTGACCTTCGACGTCCTGCGTGAAGCGGGGGTACGTATGCCGCGGACCATCGGGCCGGCCATCTCCATCGTCGGTGCGCTGGTGCTGGGGCAGGCTGCCGTTCAAGCCGGGCTGGTCTCGGCGGCGATGGTCATTGTGGTTTCTTTTACCGCCATCTCGAACTTCGTGATTCCGTCACTGGCCATCGCCAACTCCATCCGGCTGATCCGCTTCGTGATGATGTTCATCGCTGCCTCGCTCGGTCTGTTCGGCATTATGTCCTTCCTGATGGTGCTGCTGATTCATATGGCGGGTCTGCGCTCCTTCGGCGTGCCCTATCTGTCTCCGGTTGCGCCCATGATTCCGCGTTATCTGAAGGACATCTTCATCCGTGTTCCGCTGTGGAGCATGAATATGCGTCCCAAGACCAATTTGGGCAAGGAGACCCGCAGACAAGCCCCTAACCAGAAGCCGCAGCCCGTTGAAAATGCAGCTAATCCATCACCGGCACAGCCTAAGCCGCAGGGAGAGGGTCCAGCATGAATGGAAAAATCGGCACCACCCAAGCCGCCATGCTTGTCGTCAATACCATCCTGCCGACGGCCACTGTCGTGCTGCCTATCATTATCAGTACCTATGCAGAGCAGGACGCTCCACTGGCAATTATCATGTCTACCGCAGCGGGGCTGCTCATTGCATGGATCGTCGGGGCGGTGATTCAGAACAGTAACGGCGCTCCTTTTCTGGAGTGGGTCGGGGAGAAAAGCTCCCCGGTGGTTGCAGTCATCCTGGGTCTGCTGATGCTCCAGTTCTACCTGGACACCACCGCAACCATTCTGCGGGAGTTCGTCAATTTCGTTAAAGACAATGTTCTGATTAACACCCCGGTCACGGTGCTGGTCATACTCATTCTCTTCATCACTATCTATATGGTCAGGCAGGGACTTGAAGCGATTGCCAGAGTGAACAGTCTGGTGATTCTGCTGTATCTGTTCTTCGTACCGCTGTATCTGTTCGGGCTCTATAATGATCTGAATGTGCATCATCTGCTGCCCATGTTCGATCATAATCTGGCTGAGATCACCCTGGCAAGCCTGACACCAACTGCATGGATGTCTGAAGTGGCGGTGCTGCTGTTCCTGGCCCCTTACCTGCAATATCCGCAGCGGGCCAAGATTATCGGCTGGACAGGCCTGCTGTTCGTGGCCGCACTGATGATGTTCTCCCTGATCACAGCCCTGATGGTCTTCGGCCCGGAATTCATTAAGCTGAGCAGCTACCCTGGCTTCGCTACCATCAGCATCCTCCGGATCGGCCGGTTCATAGAGAAGCTCGATATTCTCTTCATCTCATATTGGGTGCTGTCAATCTATCTCAAATTCGCCATCTTCCTGTTCGTGACGGTGGAATGCTTCAAGCAGACCTTCCGGGTCAGCAGCAGCCGGCCCTTCATCGGCGCACTGGGTCTGATCATTGCTCTGGAGTGCCTGTTCTCCTGGAAAAGCTCCGCAAAGCTGAATGTCTATAACGAGGAAGGGCGGTTCGTGGTCTTCTTCCTGTTCAACGTTCTGGTACCGCTGGGCGCAGTCTTGCTGAACAGATTGCACAAGGCCCGGTCTAAACGGAAGGGGCTGGAGACATGATGAACAAACCTGGCAAGCTGCTGCGCCTTCTGCCCCTTCTCCCGCTTCTCTCCCTCCTGCTCTCCGGCTGTTGGGATGACCGGGAGCTTAACGAGCTGGGTATTACCTCCGGTTCCGCCTATGACTGGGAGAACAATCAATGGAAGGCGACCTATCAGGTCATTAACCCCTCCTCAGGGGCCAGCGGGATGGGCGGCAGCGGAGGGGGCAGCACCAGCTCGCCGCCCTTCCTCACGTTCACCGTCAAGGGCCGGACGATTATGGAGGCCATTGAACGGACGAATCTGACCAGTACGCGGGAGATGTTCTTCTCCCACTCCAGAATTACCGTCATCGGCGAGAGCCTGGCCAGACACGGAATCAATCAGCTGATTGATATGTTCCTGCGCAAGCAGGATGCCCGGGAGACGGTCTTTGTCTTTATCTCCCAGGGCGATGCCGGAATGATTCTGGATCAGCTGATGCAGATGACCAAGAATCAGGGCGCCGGCATCCAGCTCATGATTGAACAGGAATCAAGACTCTTGTCCTACTATCCGGGAACCCGCCTGTATGAACTGGCGATGGCGCTGGCCTCTGAGTCCAAAAGCGCGGTGTTGCCGGAGATTCTGCTGACCGGCTCCCAGACGATGGATGAGACCAGTGAGACCGCAGTTACCGACCTGCCCTCGCGGCTGGCGCTGGGAAGGCTGGGCGTCATTAAAGGAGATACGTTCGCGGGCTGGCTCAGCCAGAAGCAGGCATTCGGACTTTCTTTTCTGACCGATAATGTTGATTCTGCCACCATCGCCTTCCCCTCCCGGCCGGCAGCAAGCGACAAGCTCGACGCATCCTTCGTCCTGCAGAATTCGGCCACCACCATACGCCCTGTCTGGGCCAAGGATCATTATGTGATGGAGGTTAACGTGAAGGGCAGCGGTGTGCTGACGGAGCTTGGCAGCATCATGGATCTGAACGACCGCAAGGCGATCAGTGAGATGGAGGAATCTCTGGAGCAACGGGTGCTGGAGCTAATGAATAACGCCTGGACAGAGGTCAAGCGGCTGAAGGCAGACGTCACCGGTTTTGCTGTGAGAGTACACCGGAGCGATCCGAAGCGCTGGAAGCAGATTGAGCAGGAGAAGAGCTGGGACAGCGTCTTTCAGGAGATCGAGCTCCGCCCGCAGGTCTCCATTGAGATGGAACGGACCGGACTCAGCAACAAATCGTTCAAGTCTGTCCAGCAGAAGTAAAGGAGCATATCTATGAAAATAGCTATTACTCTTCTACTGTATGTGCTGGCCTACGGGTGGGGATGGAGAATGCTGCGCGGAGAAGGGCACCGCCGGCGGCGGCTCTTACTTGGCTGCATTATGGCGTACGGGGCTTATCTTAATATATGCGGTATTACCGATACTCCTCATCTGTCACTGGGCCTCCTGTATACGGCGCTCTTTCAGCCTGTGGGCAGAGCCATTATCTATTGGTTAGGAGGCTGAGAACCTTATGGTGAACAACAAACAGGTCAAAGAACAGGTCTCTTCCCTGCAGATTGCGTTCATGATTATGCTCTTTGAAATCGGCAGCACGCCGCTGTTCCTGCTGGGGGGCACCGCCAAGCAGGATTCCTGGCTGGCGATGTGTGCAGGTTCAGCGGCGGGCTTCGCCCTTCTCCTTGTGCTGATGTGGATTCAGCACCGGTCTCCGGGCGCGGACCTGATTGGAATGCTCAAAGCTCATTTCGGCACAGCTCCCGGGGCGTTCATCGGCGCGGTGTACAGCTTGTACTTCGCTTATCAGTCCATGCGCAATGTCCGCGATCTCGGCGAGCTGACGGCGATGACCATGCTGCCGAGAACCCCGATGGCCATTACGATGCTGGTGTTCGTGCTGCTGGCCTTATATGCCATTTGGAAGGGGGCGGAGGTCGTCTTCAGGCTGCCTGAGGTGCTGCTTCCAGTCATGCTGTTCTTCTATTTTCTGCTTGTTCTGATGCTGGCCATCATGGGAGTGATCGATTTCAGCCGTCTGACGCCGGTGATGGAGGGCGGGTTGATGCCGGTGCTGCAAGCGGCGCTGCCGGAGATCGTCTCGTTTCCCTTCGGGCAGATGATTGTGTTTCTGATGCTATGGACGTTATGGGAGAAGCCCGGTATGCCTGTAAAATACACAGTGAACGCCTACCTGATCATCAGCGCGTTCCTGATCTTCATGAATGCGCTGAATGTGGCCGTCCTCGGCCCGGCGATTGCGGGAGTGAGCCAGCTGCCTTTTCTCAAAACCGTCCGGGTGCTGTCCAACCTCAAATTCGTCGAACGGCTTGATATTCTCGTCACCATCCAGCTCTTCCTGGGGCTGCTGATCAAGATGATGCTCTTCTACTTCTGTTCCGTAAAAGCTCTTGCAGAGCTGACCGGCAAACCGGCCAAATGGTGGGTCTTCCCTGTGGGGGCCGTCATCTACGGTTCCTCATTCCTCGAACGGGATTACACCCAGCATATCGCCATCGGCCTCGGGCCAAGCCTTAAGCTTGACCCGGTATTCCAGGTCGCCATTCCGCTGCTGCTGGCCCTGTCGATCTGGGTGCGGGGCCGGTTACAGCGTTCAGCTTGAAGCAGATTGCTCCGGCTGTTGCTGCTGGTCGAACTTCAGATTCTGCGGCCCGGACGGAAGGTTCACTGCACCTGTAGAGCCATCCGTTACGGGTACATCCTTGCCTACTTCCTCGAATTCACATTCGCCCAGCCATACCTGTCCGGTTCCGCTCAGCAGGATTCCGATATTGATTACGTCGGCTTCCGACGGAATATCCATTACGCAGGCATAGTGGTTCCATTCCGTGGTACCTTGTATGCTCCGGTTCTGCATGTTATCAAAAGCCAGCATATTCTGCTGATTATCATCCACTCTCATCCACAGGCCGCTCCAGCCGGTGACATCCTCCGTTCTTACGAACCCGGAGAAGCGCATCCGCTTCCCCCGATACTCTCTTGCCTGAAACTGCTGCATTAAGGTTCCAAAACCATTGTCGTCCTGCGCAGCCTCTTCATTCGAATGAAGATGCATGGAGGGACTTGTCTTATAGCAGACGCGGGGATCAATCTCTACCTTATAGTTGTCCGGTTGAGTACCTGTTATATACCAGCCTGTAATCTCTGACATTGTAAATACCTCTCTTTCCTGAATCAATAGTCTCACCTGCGATCTGTACAGCGCAGGCGGCAAATCATAGATTTCCTTGAAAGCTCTTGTAAAAGCCTCCTGGCTCTCAAAGCCGTACTGCAGCGCAATCTCAAGAATACGCGTCTCGGAGTACAGCAGGAGATTGGCGGCTTGGCTGAGACGGCGGGCCCGGATATATTCATGGACATTTTTGTTCACATATTTCCGGAAAACCCGGTGAAAATGATATTTGGACAACCCTGCTGCCTTAGCCACCTTCTCCAAATCCAAATCCTCTTCCAAATGCTGCTCAATAAATTCGATGCTCTTGTGAATCAATTGGTAGTGCATTACTCTCACCCCCTCCACAACTCAAAGTATATATTAGGTACCGGAAACACTTTTGATAAATCTTGCTCTATTTATCTTTCCCTAAGGAAACATTATTGTTGCAAGGACAAATTTATTTACGTATACTAATCTTGTGGCAGGATGCAATATTTTGTTCCCTGCACAATATACTATACAAATGCATATTTCATACTTAAGGATAACTATAACTATTCATTCATTATTCATACGAAAGTGGGAGTGCTTATGGCCGGAGCCGTAATTCCATTGTCTGAAGCTACGAACGGCAGCACGCTGCGGATCAGCGGCATCGAGGTCCAGGGTGTGCTGCGGAGAAGATTGCTTGATCTCGGATTTGTCACCGGGAACCGTGTAGAAGTGCTGCGGCGCAGCCCGCTCGGCGACCCTACGGCTTACCGGATCAGCAATACGACCATTGCCCTGCGGCGGGAAGAGAGTTCCCTCATTTATGGCGAACTGATTGGAGGCGGAGAAGGATGAGCGAGTATATCGTAGCTTTTGCGGGCAACCCCAATACAGGCAAAAGCACGCTGTTCAACCTGTTGACCGGGATGCGCCAGCACACCGGCAACTGGGCCGGCAAAACCGTAGTCACCGCTGAAGGGCGGTTCACCCACAAGGAGCATACCTACCGGGCCGTTGACCTTCCCGGCACCTATTCGCTCTACTCCAATTCCGCCGATGAAGAGGCGGCCCGGGACTATATTATTTTTGAAGAGCCGGATGTAACGCTGGTGGTTCTGGATGCCACATCACTGGAGCGCAACCTCAATCTGGCCCTGCAGGTACTGGAGATTACGGGACGCGCGGTGGTCTGCATCAACCTGATCGATGAAGCCAAGCGGCTGGGCATTGATATTAATCTGAAGCGGATGGCGGAGCGCCTCGGTGTGCCTGTCACGGCCATTTCGGCCCGCAACGGGACCGGTATTGAAGCGCTGCTGGATCAGATCGCACGCGTAGCTACCGGTGAGTTCAGGGCAGAACCGCTGAAGATTACCTATGGCGAAGAGATTGAGCAAGGCATTGCCGAACTGATCCCCATGGTGGAGCAGACAGTCGGTGCCAGATATCCGGCACGCTGGATTGCCCTGCGCCTGCTGGACGGTGACCACAGCCTGCTGGCTTCCCTCAAAGCCCATATGGGACGCAAGGGTATATCTGTAGCGAAGGAGGTAGCCCGCCATGGAGTCACCGCATGCCATTAACGGCCAGGACCCGCTTGATTCCCTGCTCGCAACCGCGAAGAAGCTGGCAGACAAAGGCGCGGTCCGCGACGAGATCGTCAGCGGAATCTACGGCGTATCGGCCGGAATCTGCAGCGATGCCGTTACTTATCACGATAAGAAGAAGCTAGGCAGCACCTACAAGCTGGATAATATCGTCACTTCGAAGATCTGGGGCTTCCCTATTATGCTCGCCGGCCTTGGTCTGGTATTCTGGATTACCATTGCCGGCGCCAACTATCCTTCCGGCTGGATTGCTTCCCTCTTCAGCTGGATTGAAGGCTATCTGACCGCCGGCTTCGAGGCTGTTCATGCCCCCGCCTGGCTGCACGGCGTCCTTGTGCTGGGACTGTACCGCGGCACCTCATGGGTCATCAGCGTCATGCTGCCGCCTATGATGATTTTCTTCCCGGTGTTCGCGCTGCTGGAGAACTTCGGCTATCTGCCCCGGGTGGCTTTTAATATGGACCGCTTGTTCAAGAAATCCGGTGGGCATGGCAAGCAGGCCCTGACGATGTCGATGGGCTTCGGCTGCAACGCTGCCGCTATTCTGTCCACCCGCATTATTGAATCGCCCCGCGAACGGATGCTGGCCATTCTGACCAACAACTTCGTCCCGTGCAACGGCCGCTGGCCTACGCTTATCCTGCTCTCCTCCATGTTCATGGTCGGCGCGGCCACCACCGGGGCACTGCGTACCTTCTCCACTGCGCTGGTGCTGATGGGGATCGTGCTGGTCGGAATTGTTGTCACCCTGAGCGTATCGTGGATCATGTCCAAAACCGCGCTGCGCGGTGTGCCAACTCACTACACCCTGGAGCTGCCGCCTTACCGCCGCCCGCAGATCTGGAAGACCATTGTCCGCTCCTCCAAGGAAAAGTCCCTCAATGTGCTGACCCGCGCCATCGTCGTGGCCGCTCCGGCAGGGATCATCACCTGGATTCTCGGCAATGTATTTGTCGGCGGGGAGAGTGTGCTGAATCATATGGCGGCCTGGTTCGATCCGTTCGCGCAGCTGCTCGGCATGGACGGCTTCATTATTATGGCCTTCATCCTCGGCCTGCCCGCTAACGAGATTGTACTGCCTATCCTGCTGATGGGCTACATGTCCTCCGGGGCCATGGTCGATATCGAGGGTCTCGGCAGCATTAAGGACATCTTCCTGAGCCACGGCTGGACCTGGCTGACGGCGCTGAATATGATGCTGTTCTCCCTGCTCCACTATCCTTGCGGCACCACACTCGTGAACATCTACAAGGAGACCAAAAGCCTGAAATGGGCTGTGCTCTCCGCTGTAATCCCGCTCGCCATCGCTATCGGCGTAACCTTCGCGGTGGCTTCGGCAGCGCGGCTGTTCGGCTGGGTGTAAATCATGCAGAGCACTATTCCCCCGGACGGGCGGATAGTGCTTTTTTGCGCTCTGGGGCGCATCCTTCACGGCAACCCCCGCCGCGCCACCGCTGCGCCGAATGTGATCGGTTTTTAGATTACATTGGGACCACACACCACCGCCGTGCCAAATGTGATCGGTTTTCCGATTACATTCGGATCACGCGCCCACGGCCACGCTAAATGTGATCGGTTTTTCGATTACATTCGGACCACACGCCACCGCCACGCCCAATGTGGTCGGTTTTTCGATTACATTTGACCCGTACACCCCCGTGGTTACAGGAGTTAACAGGCAAATAGGGACACTTGTTCCTCTGTTATTTGACTCTCCCTCACCCTACATGTTAGGGTGATTTGGAAGGTACTATTTTCCGGGAGGGATTGTTCATGACAGCAGTGAAGCTCAGTATTGATTATGATGCATTTGAGGAAGGCAAACGGATGGAGACGGAGATTGAACGCTTAAGCAGCAGCCCAGAAGCGGCTACCCTGACCAGCCTGACGATTGGCGACTGGGGACAAGCTTATGAGCAGAGTTCGGAGCTTGTCGTCGAGGCTCTGGTGAAGCATAAAGCAAACTTCCCGGCACTCCGTAAGCTGTTCATCGGGGACATGAGCTATGAGGAATGTGAAATTTCGTGGATTAACCAGACCGATCTCTCACCGCTGCTGCCCGCTTATCCTGAGCTGCAATCCCTGACTGCACAAGGCGGTACCGGTCTGCGTCTGAGCCAGCTGCAGCACGACAAGCTCGAAGAGCTGATTATCATTACAGGCGGACTTGGCAAGGATGTGCTGGCGGATATCGCCGCTTCCACTCTGCCTAACCTGCAGAAGCTCGAACTCTATCTTGGGGTGGACAATTACGGCTTCGACGGCGGGCTGGAGGACCTTCTGCCGCTGATCGAGCCTGGGAAATTCCCTAAGCTAACCTATCTCGGACTCAAAAACAGTGAGATACAGGACGAAATTGCCGCAGCCCTGGCGGATGCGCCGATTCTGGACCAGCTCCATACCCTGGATATGTCACTGGGAACGCTTAGCGACACCGGCGCAGAGGCGCTGCTTGCCAGCGAGCGGGTCAAGGGACTGAAGCTGCTCAATCTGAGCCATCACTTCATGTCTGACGAGATGCTGCTGCGTCTGAAGAACAGCGGCTTGCCGGTCGATGTCAGCGACCAGCAGCAGGCCGATGACGATGATGACTGGCGTTATCCGTCAATCACAGAATAATGCAGACCGCAGAGCCGCTGATTGTCTTCTGCCAGCCCGGCGACCGGCGCTCGGCCGGTATCCAGCAGGCGCGCTCGCGTCTCGGGATGCCCCCGGCGCTGCTGATTCCCTACGCCGGGCTGCTGGAGGGCCAGCCGCTGGCTGATCTGCTGGAGCAGGCTGTGGACGGAACGCAGGCGCAGCGCCTGCGGCCCGATTCTCCAGGAGGCAGCTTCAGCGCGCACTCCGCGCTGGAGCCCGCCGCCGCAGCATACCCCCCGCTGCTGCGGCTCGAGTCCCCCGGCGGCAGCTTCGCGCTGGAGCGGGCGCTTATCGCGCTGGGCGCACCGGATGCGCCGGACGCGGACGACTCGCTGCACCCGTTCGGGCAGCAGCCGGACCTGCGGCCGCTAAGCTTCAAAGCGGCCTCCGCCCTGAAGGATCTGCCCGGCGTGCTGCATCACCCGTCCCAGTGGTTCCGCGGCTACTGCCGCCTGCTGGCGCGGCTCCGGCAGGAGGCTGGGCAGCTCCTGCCCGCCTCCCGCTGGACCAACGACCCGGCAGAGATCGCAGCCATGACGGACAAGCGCCGGACCCAGCAGATTCTGGCTGAGTCCGGCGTGTCTGTTCCCCGGCCGCTCCGCGGCAGCGGCGGACAAGTCCCCGTGGACTACGCCTCCCTGCGCGAGCTGATGCTGTCGCAGCGGATGCACCGCGTATTCATCAAGCTGGCCAGCGGCTCCGCCGCTTCCGGCGTGATTGCTTATCAGCTGAACCCGGCCACGGGAGCTGAGTCAGCGGTCACTACCATCGGGGTCGAGAGCTATATCACCCGGCCCCCGGTGTATTATAATTCCGGCAAGCTGCAGCGCTATACAGATTCTGCCCGCCTTGCCGGCATCATTAACTGGCTCTACCGCCACGGCGCCTATGCCGAGCAGTGGATTCCGAAGCCCGGCAGGGACGGGCATTCCTTCGACATCCGCCAGCTGGTTGTCGCTGGAGAAGCCTGCCACGCTGTCGCCAGGGTCAGCACCACACCGATTACGAATCTGCATCTGCGCAGCCGGCGGATGACCCCGGCGGAAGCCGGGCTGACCGAAGCGCAGCAAGCGGAGGTACGCCGGACAGCGGAGGCTTCGCTGGCCGCTTTTCCGAACTGTTCCGTCGCGGGCATCGATGTGCTGGTTGGAAGCACCGGGCAGACGTATACGGCGGATGTGAATCCTTTTGGCGACTTGTTGTACGATGTTGAATACCAAGGCTGCAGCACCTACGAATGGGAAATGAAGCAGCTGTCTTAGGAGGAATCCGGCCCCATGACCGATATGAATGCCATCGTCGGCACCCATGATATATTAATGATTACACTCGATACTCTGCGCTACGATGCGGCTGTGCTGGAGGAGGCGAATTGCCCCAATCTGTGCGGCAGCGGTCCCTGGGAGAAGCGGCATACCCCCGGCAGCTTCACGTATGCGGCCCATCATGCCTTCTTCGGCGGCTTCCTGCCCACTCCGGCGAACACGAACAAGGCTGAGCATGTGCGGCTGTTCCACTCCAGGAATACCGGGATGAAGACCCATCCCCATACCTGGCTGTTCGATACACCGGACATGGTGTCGGGGCTGGCAGCGGCGGGTTATCAGACGGTGTGTATCGGGGGCGTGATCTTTTTCAGCAAAAAAGTGCCCCTCGCCCGCGTCCTCCCCGGTTATTTCCAGCAGAGCTACTGGCGGATGACCTTCGGGGTCACGAACCCGCGCTCGACGGAGCATCAGGTGAATCACGCGCTAAAGCTGCTCGGCAGCACCCCGCTGGACCAGCGGCTGTTCCTGTTCATGAATGTCTCGGCGATCCATGGCCCGAACCATATGTTTCTGCCGGGTGCGCGCAAGGACTCAGTGGACAGCCAGCGCGCAGCGCTGCGATATGCCGACGGGGAGCTGGGGCGTCTGTTCGATGCGTTCCGGAAGCGGGGCAATCCGGTATTCTGTCTGGCTTTTTCCGATCACGGTACGGCTTACGGCGAGGACGGCTATCAGGGCCACCGGCTGGCGCATGACACGGTATGGAATGTTCCGTACCGGGAATTTATTTTATAAGCATTGAACTGAAATTTCGATCCCGCACAAGGAAGGAGAACGTATGACGTCCATCCGGCAATCTCTGCATCACATGAACCAAGACGGACACCCTCCCTTCTCCTCTGGGGAGCTTCAGCAATGGACGGAGCAGATCACGGCCCATCCTTACCGCAATTATCTCTATTCCTATCCGCACAAAACCGCTTACCGCGAGTTCGCGTCCCCCCTTCCTTTAGAGGAGCTGTGGGGGGATGAGCCTGCGGAGAGTTTTTTCTTATATATGCATATCCCGTTCTGCGGCGCGCGCTGCGGCTTCTGCAACCTGTTCACGCTGCCTGATAAAAGAGCGAATGTCCACGCCGAATATGTGGATGCGCTGGAACGGCAGGCCCGGCAGTGGGCAGCCTTCACCCGTCACAAGCCTTACGCGCGCTTCGCCATCGGCGGCGGGACCCCCAGTCTCCTTGCTCCTGCGCAGCTGAACCGGCTGTTCAGGATTGCAACGGATATCATGGGGGTTGATCTTAGAACCACCTCTATCTCTGTGGAAACCTCACCCGAGACGCTGACGGAGGAGAAGCTGACGATTCTGAAGGAGCACACCGTGGACCGCGTCAGCATGGGCATCCAGAGCTTCGTGGCCGCCGAGTCGGCTGCGATCTACCGCCCGCAGGACCCGGAGGTGGTGTACCGTGCGCTGGAGCTGCTGGGACAGTTTGATTTTCCCATCCTCAATCTGGACTTGATCTACGGTCTCCCGGGGCAAACGGTGGACTCCTGGCTCTATTCGCTGAACCAGGCGCTATTGCATGAACCGGAGGAAATCTTCCTCTATCCGCTCTACACCCGTGAGCATACGATTGTGAAGCCGGGCGACCTGGTGAATCAGCTGGATATCCGTCATGAATGCTATGAAGCAGCACGTGCAGTACTGGCAGAGCGTGGCTACCGCCAATACTCCATGCGCAGATTCGCCAAAGAGGATGCCGGAACCGGCAAGGATATTCTCGACTACAGCTGCCAGGAGGAAGGGATGGTCGGTCTCGGCTGCGGCGCGCGGTCTTATACCCGGAATGTGCATTATGCCTCCCGCTACGGCGTCAGCCGCAAGGCCACGGAGAGCATTATCGCGGATTATGTTGCCGCAGAGCGTTATGATACAGCCGATTATGGCATCGTACTGAGCCTGGACGAGCAGAAACGCCGGTTCATTCTAAAAGCAATCCTGCACAGCGAAGGGCTGACGATTGCGGATTATAGCCAGCGGTTCGGGACTACGCTGTGGGAGGACCATCCTGAGCTTGGCCTGTTGGTACAAAGCGGGTTCGCCACGGATGATGAGGGCATTCTGCGGCTGACTCCAGATGGACTGGGGTACTCCGACTCCATCGGTGACTGGTTCATCTCCGGCGAGATCCGCGAGCAGATGAAGGAGTTCGTCCTGCCATGAAGGCAGTCCTCTACTACCGGGGTTCCCTCTCCTCCTGTAACTATGACTGCCCTTACTGCCCCTTCGGCAAAACCAAAGACAGTGCCGCCACCCTCGCCAAAGACCGCGCAGGTCTTGAGACCTTCGTCCGTTGGGTAGCGGAGCAGGGGGCAGCAGGCCACCGCCTGTCTATCTTTTTCAATCCGTATGGCGAGGGCTTGACGCACCGCTGGTACCGGGAGGCGCTGATTACGCTGTCCCATATGGAGCATGTGGACAAGGTCGCCATCCAGACCAATCTGTCGGCCCGGCTTGACTTCACCGCAGAGCTGAACCCGGCCAAGACGGCCTTCTGGGCGACTTATCATCCGGGTCAGGTAAGCGAGGACAAGTTCCTGGCACAGTGTATGCAGGTATACCGGCAGGACATTCCTTTCAGTGTGGGCAGTGTGGGGGTGCATAGCGCCTTCCCGGCTATCGCCTCGCTGCGCGCGGCCTTGCCGGAGGACGTCTATCTGTGGGTGAATGCCTACAAGGACAAGCCGGATTATTATACCCCGGAGGATATAAGCTTCCTTAGCGGCATCGATCCGCATTTCCAGATTAATGCGATGGACTACGACAGCCTCGGCGCGAGCTGTAATGCCGGCAACAGCGTGTTCTATGTGCAAGGGCCGGGGCTAGTGAAGCGCTGCTACAAGGACCGCGCGGTCATCGGCAACCTCTACCGTGACGGGCTGGAAGGGCTGGCTGCCCAGCGGAGCTGCCGGATGAAAGTCTGCGACTGTTACATTGGCTATATTCATATGCCGGAGCTGGGCCTGGAGCAGATCTACGGCTCCGGCCTGCTGGAGCGTATTCCTTACGGCGCGGAGAGCCTGCAATCGGCGGCTGGCCGCGGAGACGGGAGGACTGAGCAATGACGGCACAGGTACATGCCCACACACCTACTGGCATAACGATATGGCTTACCGGTCTGTCGGGGGCGGGCAAGTCTACGCTTGCCGCGCTGCTTACAGACCGGCTCCGGGAGCAGGGGCAGGCGGTGGAATGGCTGGACGGGGATGAGCTGCGGCGCAGCCTGGGACGGGGACTCAGCTTCAGCCGCGAGGACCGGTTCGAGAACATCCGCAGGGCGGTCTACCTCGCCGGGATGCTGAACCTGCATGGCGTGATTACCGTAGTCTCGGTAATCAGCCCTTATGCCGAGATGCGCAGCTATGCCCGGCAGGAATTGCCGGGCTTCGTCGAGGTCTATGTGGACTGCCCGCTCCCCGTCTGCGAAGCGCGGGATGTCAAAGGGCTGTACGCCAAGGCCCGCTCCGGGGAGATCCCGGCCTTCACCGGGATCTCCGATCCTTATGAAGCTCCGGCAGACCCGGAGCTGACACTGCACACTGCGGAGCGTACAGCGGAGCAATGCATGGAAGAGCTGATCAGCTGGCTCACGGAGCATCGGCTTTATCGGCTCTGATGGAATAGGAGTGTGGTGGAATAAGGAGGGGCGTTAATGCCCCTCCTTTGTTTATTTAGCGCATATCCGGGGAATTCAGGTGCACTAGTGCACCTCATTCGTTCATTTTCCCCGCGTCTGCTGAATTCAGGTGCACTAGTGCACCTCGTTGATGTGTTTGGCCCGCATCTGCTGCACTCGGAGGCACATTGGAACAAATTGTATGTGATAAACCGAACACAATTGCTGCTACGAGGGTAATCAAACCCAATGTATACGATAAACCAAACACAATAGTGTAGGTAGTATCGCCTTATTAATCTACTCCAGATTACTTATGCGAGTTAGATTGACGGCGCAGGAGAATCACTGCGGCGGCTCCAAGGACTACTATACCTGCACCCGCTCCGGCGTATAGCAGCCAAGGTGCAGAGTTTGTTTCAGGCACGGCCGTTGGATTACTTTCAGTTGTTTTATTTTTTTCAGTTGTTGTGCTATTTTCAGAAGCTGGAGGGTTTGCTGATGTTGGATAGTTTCCAGAGACCGCCCCTGGATCATCAGCGATCCCGGGCGGCTCCGTGGGCGAGCCCCCTGATATTCCGGCGCCAAGCTCATTTAAGTCCTCCTCCGCACCAGAAAAGAATGCGGTCCGGCTGCAGAAGCTGACTGTAAGCTTAGCTGTTCCTCCCCCATCCCCTGCTTTCTCTTCGCCTGCATATACGATGTAACGCTCACCCTTGGTGAACTGGAAGCCGCAGCTCGCCCCAGACTGTGCGGTACTAACAGTCACCTGCTCTCCCATATCCCCCTTCCACCGGGCTCCCACTTGAAAGGTTACCTGCACCGGATCAGCACTGGACTGTACTAGCTTAAATTCCTCTTTCATCGAGACTACCGTTCCCTCAAAAACAGCCGTACTTTTCTCTAGTGCTTCCAGCGGTGAAGGAAACACTGCACAAGAACAGGCATAGGTAACCTGCGGGCGCACAGTCAGCAGTGTCATGAAGACAATTAGCGCACAGAGAGCCATCAGCCAGGCGCTCCGTATTTTCCTTCTCGTTACCATCATCATCACGCTCCTCATATCCCTCAGACGGAAGCTTCCAGAGAAAGGTTACTCTACAAACCAAAAAGTCCCATCTTAGCAAAATAGCCGCAGTTACTCGCTAAGCATACCTAATAGAGATGTAGCCGCAACTATCAGCTGTTACCGTCTTTCCCGTTACTTATTCCTATTCCTGTCACCTATCTCACTGACTACTCCCCCGCCTCAATCTCCCGCGCAATGGCGGTGAGCCGCTGCATTCCCTCGCGCAGTAATGCTTCACTGGCAAAAGAATAGCTGAGACGCAGCCAGGACTTCATCTCCCCCAGCGGATCGCAAAGCTCACCGGGAACGAAGGAGATCGACTGCTCCAGGCAACGGGCCAGCAGCTGAGTTACCGGAACACTGTCCGGCAGCTTGACCCACAGATTGAGGCCGCCATGCGGAGTTGTCCATTCCCAGCCGGTGGCCGCGAGCTCCTCCTCCATAATCTCCTTGTGCACCTGCAGGGCAATCCGCAGCTTGCCGAGATGCTGCTGTAAGCGCGGTGAAGTGTAATAATGCAGGAAAATCTTCTGATTCAGCAGCGGCGTCCCGTTGTCCGCCAAGGACTTGGCCGCGATCAGCCGTTCCATGAACGGATAACGGCAGGCCACCGCGCAGATCCGCAGGCCGGGAGCCACATATTTGCTGAAGCTGCTGATATAAATGACCCAGCCCTCCGTATCATAGGCGAAGAATGGTGCGGGCGGCTCTTCCCCGAAGTACATATCACGGAACGGATCATCCTCCACGAGCAGGCAGCGGTAGCGCTCCGCAAGCTCCACCAGAAGCTTACGCTGCTTCGCCGGAACCGTATACCCCGTCGGGTTATGATGGGTCGGGTTGATGTAGAACATCCGCGGCTTAGCCTTGCGCATCAGCTCCTCCACCGCCGCCAGATCATAGCCCTGCGCCGAGATCTCCACGGCTACCAGCCGTGCCCCTGCCCGCTTGAAAATATCCAGCGCCACACTATACGTAGGCCGCTCCACCAGCACAACATCCATCGGGCCGAGCATGATTCCGGCAATCAGATTGATTGCCTGCTGGGCGCCTGAGGTAATCAGCAGCTCCCGGGCCGACAGCTGGAGCCTATAACGTTCCTCGAAATGGCTGCTCAGCGTAACGCGCAGCTCTTCATCCCCCTGTACGGAGGCGTAGGTGCCCATGACCCTCGGGTAGAGATCGAATACTTTTTTGACATAATCGGACAGGAACAGGTTCGGCAGCAGTCCCGGATCAACCAATGCCTGAGAGAACTGGTACACTACGGGCATACGTTGAATATCGGACATCGGGCTCCTGACCATATATCCAGGCACTGGCGTCCCTTCGTCCGCTGGAGGGTTAAGCCTGCTGCCCGGCGCCACATAATAACCGGATTTGTCTTTGACATACAGCTTGCCGCTCTCGGCCAGCGCCCGGTAGGCCTTGAACACTGTCAGCCGGTGAACCCCCAGCTCCTCCGCCAGCAGCCGGATCGAAGGCAGTTTATCACCAGTCTTCCACTCCCCGCGCTCCATCCGGTTCAGCATGAACTCATAGACTTGGCGGAATAATGGATTATTCTGCCCGGCACCCGCTATTTTTTCCATCAAAAAACTACCGCCTCTCTGCAACCTATACCGGGGTCGCCCCGCTCCATCGCTCCATATTCACTCGACACGGCTCCAGCTGACGCTTGCCGGCTCCTACACATCCCCGCACGCCCCGCCGCTAGCTTCTCTTTGCCCTATTGTACAGCATTCCCCTCCGCAACTGTTCTACTACCTTCAATCTGTTCTGTGCCTATGAGGATATGATTAACTGAAATCTTTAAGAGGGTGACACATTACCACCGCAAAGGGGAACTGAACCATGATTCTGTTAGCTTATTCACTTGTCTGTCTGATCTTCGGCACTACCTTCCTGGCCATCAAAATCGGCGTAGACGCCGGAGCGCCGCCCTTCTTCTCTGCGGGACTGCGTTTTTTCGTGGCGGGTGCGGTGCTGTTCCTGTTCATGGTTCTGAAGGGCAAAGCCCGCTTCTCCCTGCTGCTGCGCAAGGAAATGCTGCTCACGGGAGCAGCCCTGACCTTCGGCACCTTCGCCGCACTCTACTGGGCGGAACAATATGTATCCTCCGGGCTTGCTGCCGTATTGTCAGCTACCGGACCGATGATGATTCTGCTGATGCAGACGGCCTTCCTGCGCCAAAAAGCTCCCGCCTACTCCCTGCTCGGCTGTATCATCGGCTTCACCGGGGTCCTGCTGCTGGTGCTGCCCAGTCTGGCGGCTGATGTTACTCCGCTCTGGCTGCTCGGCTGTGTGGTGGTGTTGATTGGGGAACTCTGCTACGCGGCGGGGGCAATCTATTCCAAAAAAGTAATCACCACCTTCGCAGGCGAGTCCCCCGTGGCTCTGAACGCAGCCCAGATGATGTACGGCGGAGCACTGCTGTTCATCATCTCTTTGTTCACTGAGCCGCTGCACCCGTCCTTCCTGTTATCGTTCAAGACAGCAGGTTCCCTGCTCTACCTGACCGTTGTCGGCTCCATGGTTGGACATACACTGTTCTACTGGCTCGTCTCCAAGACGAATCCGGTTTTCCCGTCCACCTGGCTGTATATCTCACCACCGATTGCCGTCGGCGTAGGCTTCTTGTTCTATAACGAAGCGGTCACCTGGGTAACGCTGCTTGGCGTGTTCACGATTATATCCGGAACCATCCTTGTGAATGCCAGCGCACTGAAGCAGCTGTTCTTCAAGCCTAAACCGGTAATCCCCGTTCTGCCAAAAGCAAGCGTTGAACCCCTGGTTCAGGAATAGCTGCTGCGCTTCTCCCGAACACAAACAGCCTGCACCCTGACGTAAAGGGATGCAGGCTGTTCTTTTATCTTCACAGGCTTAGCGCCGACGGGCATATCTGTTACTTCACTTCAGAGCTGAAATACAAATTCAACGGCTGCAATTCCTCATCTGATGAACTTCATGTCATCTACAATCAATCCTGATTATGCGTCATATATATTCGAAAAATATATATGACGTATTATATATTGCAAAAACGATAATTATTGCGTATTATATAAGAAAGTTAGAGAATATTATCCCAAATAGGACGTCTGAATGAAAGGGGGAATCGGCGTACGGTGCTCCTTTTCTACAAGGGGAATACCTGTATCTATAACGTAAACCGGAAAGTGGAGGAAAACTGTGATCGAACTGACAACCCGGCAATTGCAAATTATTGAAATTGTGAAAAAAAGAGCGCCGATTACCGGTGACCAAATCGCGGAAAGCCTCGGCCTCAGCCGGCCGACGATCCGGGGGGACTTGTCCATTCTGGTCATGCTAGAATACGTTGACGCGAAGCCCAAGGTCGGTTACTTCCCCGGCACCAAAGCCGCAGCACGCCACAATAGCCGGGGGCTGCTGCAAGATACCAAGGTTAGTGATATTCAGAGCATCCCGGTGATTATCCGTGAGAATACAACCATTCAGGATTCCGTGGTTACGCTATTTTTGCAGGATGTCGGTACCCTTATTATCTGCAGCAGTGACGGCAAACTGACCGGTGTCGCCTCACGCAAGGATTTCCTCAAGGTTACACTGGGCAATCCGGGCGCGGTAACAATGCCTGTAAGCATGGTGATGACCCGCCAGCCCAAGGTAGTAACGGTCTCGCCCGATGACACGGTGCTTGATGCCGCGCAGCGCATGATTGTTCATGAGGTAGACAGTCTGCCGGTAGTGGTTTCAGGCAGTGGGGAAGGGTCCGATGCAGGGCTGGACGTAGTAGGGCGGCTCACGAAGACTTCCATCGTGAAGCTTCTCCTCGAGCTTGAAGCCAAAGGATAACGGAGGAATCGATTGAGCATGGAGCCAGACACACATTACATTACGATATGCTCGGATTCTATTGGAGATACGGCGGAAGCTGTCGTGCAGGCCGTCATCCACCAATTTCAGAATCAGCGTGTCACCATTAGAAGATACGGTAATGTCAGACATGAAGATGAACTACGCAAATTAATGGAAGAGACGGCTCAGCTTCAGGGTTTCGTAGCTTACACCCTGGTCCAGCCGGAGCTGCGGGAGATGATCCGTGAGGAGGCCGTCAGGCTCGATCTGCGAATTGTTGATATTATGGGCCCGATGATGCAGGCCTTCATCGATACCTTCGATGATGCGCCAGAGGCGCGGCCCGGACTGCTGCATCAGCTTGACGAGGAATACTTCAGCCGGATTGAGGCGATTGAATTCACTGTTGCCTGTGATGACGGACGTGATCTTGGGGCCATGCTCAAGGCGGATATTGTTCTGCTCGGCATGTCCCGCACCTCGAAGACACCGCTCAGTATCTTTCTGGCCCACCGGGGCAAGAAGGTTGTAAATTATCCGGTTGTCCCGGAGGTCGGCCCGCCGCAGCAGCTGCTGAGCCTGCCGCCGAACCGGATCATCGGCCTGACTATGAAGCCCGAGTATATGCTGAAGATCCGCTCCGAGCGCCTGAAGATGCTGGGTTTGCCTACTGGCTCGCAGTATGCCAGCCTCGAACGTATTACTGAAGAAACGGAATATGCGGTAGCCCTATTCGCCAAGCTGGGCTGTCCTGTCATTGATATTACGGATAAGGCGATTGAAGAAACCGCCGGCATTATTATGGGTTATATCTAATTTAACTACAATGGAGGAGATCCTTATGGAACGCGAATTGGCACTGGAAATTGTACGGGTCACTGAACTGGGCGCTTTATCCTCTGCCCGCTGGATTGGCCGGGGCGACAAACATGCGGCGGATGCTGCTGCCACAACCGCAATCCGTGCCATGTTCGATTCCGTCTCCATTGACGGAACTGTGGTGATCGGTGAAGGCGAGATGGATGAAGCGCCGATGCTCTATATCGGTGAACGTGTCGGGAACCGAAAGGGACCTTCCGTGGATGTAGCGGTTGACCCGCTGGAAGGAACGGAGGTAGTCGCCTGCGGGCTGCATAATGCACAGTCCGTGATCGCTATTGCCGACAGAGGCAGCCTGCTGCATGCACCGGATATCTATATGGAGAAGCTGGCCTGCGGGCCGGAGCTCGCCGGGAAGCTAAGCCTGGGCGATCCGGTGGAAGTGACGCTGCGCAAGGCCAGTATGCTCACCGGCAAAGCTCTCCCGGAGCTGACGGTGATGGTGCTGGACCGCACGCGGCATGAGGGATTGATCGCCACTCTGCGTGAAGCAGGAGTGCGTATCAAGCTGATCAATCACGGCGATGTCGCCGGGGCCATTGCCGCTGCGCTACCGGACAGCGATGTCGATCTCTACATGGGCTCCGGCGGAGCCCCGGAAGGCGTTCTTGCGGCGGCCGCACTGCGCTGCCTGGGCGGAGAGCTTCAGGGCAGGCTGCTCCCTGAGGGGCCTTTTGAAATGCAGCGCTGTCTGCTGATGGGCCTTGACAACCCTACACGGGTGCTGTCCATGGAGGATATGGTCGGTACAGGCGATGTCATCTTTGCCGCAACCGGAGTGACCTCCGGCGAGTTCCTCAACGGCGTCCGCTTCATCGGCAAGGAACGCGCCGAGACCCATTCGGTGATCATGCGGGCACAGAGCCGCACGATCCGCTACATCCGCAGCATTCATTTCCTGCCCGGCAAGGATATTCCGGAGATCATTCCGGCCAGATCCAATGCGGCCTTTATGTAGTTCCTTAGCGCGTGTTGAATCTTCTGAAGTCTAACGGTTCATTGGATCTACAAAAGGGTTTCCGTGGAGTCCGGCTGGACTTCGCGGAAACCCTTATATTTTCTCGAAAACACAGGAATGTCTGGTTGTTGAAAACCAGTTGCACAGAAAACCGGAGAAGCTGTTTCTACGGAGGGGACTGATTCTCTGATCCTTCTCGTCAAACAATTTGATCCTGCCGCTATCAGGCTTTTCAAGTAACCCAAGGATATTCAATAGGGTCGTCTTCCCCGAACCGCTTCTTCCCGTAATAGCCTACTATCTCCCCTTTTGAGACCTTATATCAAACAAGGGCCTCCCTAAAGTCCGGCAGGACTTCGGGAAACCCTTGTCTTTTATCATCTTATGCTTATGCGTCATCCGCTGCTCTTGCGCCGCTTAACGAATACGCCCGTGATTTCGGAGCAACTCGCTGTCATCCTTCTCTGTCACTTTACCGAAGGTTCCAGGACGTGCGCCTTCCTGTCTGGCAGCTTCCTGTGCCAGCCGGTCCTCCTCATCCTGGAGCCTGCGGTCGGCTGTATGATCCGGTATCTTATCGATGCCGTTACGCGTGCCGGAATACAGATCGCCTGTCATTCCCGGCCGTTTCATATCCTCCACTGCGCTGCGCTCCGGGAGATCATGCTCTGTGGCTGAATTCATCGTGTCCAGCCCAGTATCATGTCTGCCTTCCAGACCTGAGCCATTGAACGCCGCATCCACCGCGTCTGTGACGGAGTCCCGTGGAGCATTCCTATCCGCAGCCGTTCCCGCAGTGCCGGCATCCCTCATATAGCGGTCAGCATTTGCCGAATTATGGTTGCGGAATACCGTGTATACATCATGTTCGCGGGAGACATCTGCATCCACCATAACCAGAATGTGTCCTTCGTCTACATAGTTGTCATAGCTCGCGGCTTCATCCTCCGGAATGCCTAATCCGATCAGACCGCCGACCAGACCGCCCGTTCCTGCTCCTACCGCTACTCCGGTCAGGGTGGCTGCAATCGGCCCCGCTGCGATAATCGGTCCAATTCCCGGAATCGCGAGAGCACCGATACCTGCCAGCAGTCCGGTCACACCGCCAAGGATACCGCCGGTCGCTGCCCCGGAAGCCATACCCTCCGGCACCTTCGTCCCGGTCTCATCGTTGATCGCTTCCACATCACGTTTATTTCTCGCTATCACTGAGATATCCTCTGTCAGAAAGCCGTGCGCCTTCAAGTCTTCAATCGCCCGTGAAGCTTCATGCTCCGTATGGAACACACCTACAATTTTCTTATTCATAACGATTCCCTCCTGGTAGCTGTTTTAGGTTGTTAATGGTTTGACTCTCGCTTTACTTTCACATCCCTTACTTAACCAAACCCTTCTCCGCGAAACTGGTAACTTTCGATCTTGAGCCGGGTTCCGCAAAAAAATTTATGAAACAGGAAATTGCCTGCCGGACACATTTTCCACAAATTCAGTGATTTGAAGTCAGCTTAGATCACACTGAATTCTCCAATTGATGGCAGTTATTAAGCCTTTGGGAACAATGCTCCAATCTCCTTACAGCGCGGCCAAAAGAGACTATACTCCTCGTATAACAGGTTAGCTACTCTTATAGAATCCAGGGGGAAACCGCGATGAATATGCGTCTGAAGGTACTTAAGAAGCATCTGCTCTTCTGCTGCAGTGAGCACTGCAATAACCAGGATATAGAGGATGTCATGCAGGAATTCAAGGAGCAACTGGTGGAGCAAGGGATCAACAAGACGGTCAAAATCAACAAAACCAGCTGTCTCGGCCTATGCGGCAACGGCCCTTTTGTCATCGTGTATCCGGACGGGGTCTGGTATTACAATGTAACGACGGAGGATGTGGCCCGTATCGTGGAGGAGCATCTGGTGAACGGTCAGCCTGTAGAAGAGCTGGTTATGCTCAAAATGGAAGCCTGATTCCCTGCATCCCCAGCCAGCCTGCATTCAGCCTCATACTCCTGGTCCCTCCCCTTCCCGGGCTGGGACTATTTGCGGTTGTCCGGTCCTCCTCCTTCTGAGGTATACTAGAGGTATGTGTTCATTAGGAGTGCCAACATCCTTTTAGGAAATGAGGCTGCAAGCATGACAGTATTCAAATATAACGCCCATCGCCCCCACCGGGCCAATCCTGACTTATATCTGCATTACTGGGGCCAGGAGCAGTGCACACCCGGTCATTCGTTCGGACCCGGGGTGCGCAGCCTGTACAAAATCCACTTCATACACGCCGGAACCGGCACGGTAACCGTCGGTGAAGCCACCCATACATTGAACGCAGGGCAGGCCTTCCTCACTTATCCGCATGTGGTCACGCATTATGCCGCAGATCAGGACGACCCGTGGCTGTATTCCTGGATTGCTTTTACCGGGGAGGAGGCAAGTTATCTGCTGTCACGGACCTCGCTTACCCCGGAGCAGCCGGTGTTCCCGATGGACCAGGTGCTGATGCCCTCGCTGTCTGCCAGGTTATCGGAGACGGGAAGCAGCGGGGATCTGCTGGATCTGCCGCTGAAGGTGATGCTCTATGAGTTCTTTTCCCTTCTGCTGCGCACAGTCCCGGCTACCGACAGCCCGGCTCCGCGCAGCAGAAGTGTCTATGTCGAGCAGTGCCTGCATTACCTTCAAGCCCACTACGCCGAGAATGTGACGATGGAGAGCCTGTCCGCTTCCCTGAAGCTGGACCGCAAATATATGTCGGCGCTGTTCAAGCGGACAGTCGGCTTGCCGCCCCAGCAATATCTGCTCCAATACCGTATGTCCAAGGCCTGCGAGCTGTTGACGGAGACAGGCTGCACCATTGGGGAGATTTCGCAATCGGTGGGGTATCAGGATGCGTTGCTGTTCTCCCGGATGTTCAAGAAGGTGAAAGGCTGCTCGCCCAAAGAATACCGGCTCCGCCATGCAGATACGGACATTGTGCTATAAAAATCTTCCTTGCTGACATACGATTGAAAGCGTTTATCCGCTACAATTAGGGAGGTATGAAGTCTCGCACAACTCTAACTTAGGAGGAATCCAATATGTATATCGCCAATCCTGAACGCTATGACACGATGAAATATAACCGCACCGGACGCAGCGGCCTGCTGCTCCCGGCCATCTCCCTCGGGCTGTGGCATAATTTCGGCGGCAATGATGTGTACGAGAACGGCCGCGCCATGGTCCGCCGGGCGTTTGACTTAGGAATCACCCACTTCGACCTCGCTAATAACTACGGCCCGCCTGCCGGCTCAGCGGAAGAGAGCTTCGGCCGGATGCTGAAGACGGATCTCGCGCCTTACCGCGATGAGCTGATCATCTCCAGCAAAGCCGGATACTACATGTGGCCCGGCCCTTACGGCGAATGGGGCTCCAGGAAGTATCTGGTTTCCAGTCTGGATCAGAGCCTTAAGCGGATGGGGCTGGATTATGTAGACATCTACTACCACCACCGCCCGGACCCGAACACACCGCTGGAAGAGACCATGTCCGCTCTTGATTTCCTGGTCCGCCAGGGCAAGGCGCTGTATGTCGGCCTCTCGAACTACAGACCGGAGGAAGCGCGCGAAGCCGCACAGATTCTCCGCCGCCTGGGCACGCCTTGCCTGATCCATCAGCCGAACTATTCGATGATGTCGCGCTGGATCGAGGATGGCCTGCAGGATGTGCTCGAGGAAGAGGGTATCGGCACCATCGCCTTCTCCCCGCTGCAAAAGGGGATTCTGACCGACCGCTACCTGAACGGCATCGCAGCCGATTCCCGTGCAGCCGGACCCAGCGTGTTCCTCTCCGAGAAGGAGCTCACGCCTGAGGTACTGGCCAAGGTTGGCAAGCTGAATGAAATTGCGGCGGCACGCGGACAGAAAATGTCCCAGCTCGCCTTATCGTGGGTGCTGCGCGGCGGCAAGGTGACCTCTGCACTGATCGGAGCAAGCAAGATCAGCCAGATCGAGGATGCCGTAGCTTCACTGAATGCGCCTGAGCTAAGCACTGAAGAGCTGGAGCAGATTGAGACGATTCTGCGCGGATAACCCGGGGCGGATACTGCACCTGCCGAGTCTGCAGATTACAGATATGACGGAAATCCTGCCCACCCGCTCGCGGTGGTGCAGGATTCTTTTTTTGTGCAGATATCCCTGACTCGTACCTTATCAGATTTAAATAGTGGAGCAGACGCAATTCCCCTTCAAATTACATCTATTTTTCCAAGCGGGCGTTGTTATTCAGGGGCGTTTGGCTTAGCGTAACAGACTGAGATGCTCTTATCCGGGAAGAAAGTCCTCACTTGGGCGATTAGCGGACCGCAAGGACCTTATCCCCTGCTATTCAGCTCCAAAACGTCTCGCAGAAAGACGATAAGGTCCACTGAGTCCGTTACGCTGCAAAAAGTGGCGTTTTTGCGGGGATAAGATCTCTCCGGTCCGTTAGATTTTGGGTGGATAAGGTTTAACAAGCATGGATTGGATCAGTAAGACGGAAACAACAAAACTATTATTTTCGGTTTTCCGCATACATTCGGCCTGATACCTTCGCGCGGGCACATTGTATTCGGTTTTTCACATACAATTCCCCCTAATACTTTTACTCTTTTTAAAATTTCAGGTCTCATCACGCCCAACTACAATTTAAAGGCTGATGCTGCACCAGTTGAACCTTGAAGTAGTCCCTCCCGGGTGCTTACGCTATGCCTGAATGCTATAATGAACTCATTCGTACCCGTCAATACCCATCACTGCGTAACGAAAGGACATCCGATGAAGACTAACCGACTGGGGCAATCTGATTTACATGTAAGTGCCATGGGGCTTGGCTGCATGTCGCTGGGGACCGAGGAAGCGCAGGCCACCGCCATTATCCACGAAGCGCTCGAACGCGGAATTAACTTCCTGGATACTGCCGACCTCTACGATGAGGGCCGCAATGAGGAGATTGTCGGTCAGGCCATCCGGCACCGCCGCGCCGACGTAATCCTGGCGACCAAGGTGGGCAACCGCAGAATTCCCGGCAAGGAAGGCTGGAGCTGGGATGCCTCCAAGGCCTATATCCGCTCCGCTGTGAAAGAGAGCCTGCGCAGGCTGCAGACCGATTATATTGACCTGTATCAGCTGCATGGAGGAACGCTGGAGGATGATATCGATGAGACGGTTGAAGCCTTCGAGGCGCTGAAGCGGGAAGGGGTGATCCGCCATTACGGCATCTCCTCCATCCGGCCGAATGTGATCCGGGAATATGTGCAGCGTTCCGGTATCGTCAGCGTGATGAGCCAATATAGCATTCTCGACAGACGCCCGGAGGAGAGCATTCTTCCGCTGCTGGGCCGCGCGGGCATCAGCCTGATTGCGCGGGGGCCGCTGGCGAGCGGCATTCTGAACGATCATGGCCATAGTAAGGCGCAGCGGGCATATCTGGATTATACGCAGGCCGAGCTCACGGCGCTGCATAAGCAGCTGATGAGCCAGACTACCCTTACCCGGACGCTGACGCAGACTGCGCTGCAATATCCGCTGGCCGATCCGGCGGTTGCGGCCATCATCCCGGGGGCCAGCAGCCTGGAGCAGCTGCGGCAGAATATGGCGGCTGCCCGCTCGCAGCCGCTCTCTGCACTTGAGCTTGAAGCTGTGCGGGGTGCCAGCAAAGCAGGACGGTATACCCTGCACGTATAGAGCAGCCTACGCCTAACAGAAGAAGCTGTCCGGAAACTGTAGGCGTTACAGTCTCTGGACAGCTTCTTATTTTTTGCCTTGCTTCTTATTTTCTACCTATGAGCGCGTTTCCTTGCCTTAACTATCCACGTAATCAATGCAGCCACAAATACCACTGCGGTAATGAGCCAGGTCAGCAGGAACGCCATGCCCAGCCCGATATTGGCATCCAGCGCTTCCCTTCTGCTCTCCAGAGTCAGCATCACAGCAAGCGGCGCTCCGCTGGCTATCAGGAGAACCGTCATGCTGTACCGGGCGAAATTCGTCCGCTTCTGAATAGCCGCGTATAAGCACAGGTATGAAGCAATCAATAGTACGAAGGATAATACAGCTTCCCATTCCAGTCTAACCATCGTGTCACCACTCCTTCTCCATAGGAACCGGGGATTGCGTTATAGTATAGCGGCTGCGGCAGGCAGATGCAAATGACACTGCTGCTGAAGCAGCCTAGCCAAAAAACTGCGTAATATAGACCATCGCGAGCAGCCCGAAGATAAACGAATACGTGGAAGGCCGTTCATATCCGTGACCATGGCTCTCCGGGATCAGCTCCTTATACACAATAAAGAGCATCGCTCCGGCAGCGAATGCCAGACCGTACCCGACCACATTCTGTACATAGCTGGCTGTAAAATACCCGATCACGGCCGACACCATCTCCATCAGCCCGGTCAACGCTGCTATCGTCAACGCCTTACGCCGGCTGGCGCGGGCATTCATGAGGAAGATCGCCAGAATCAGCCCTTCCGGCATATTCTGCGCACCGATCGCAATCGCCACCATCGGGCCAAGGCTTGTCTGCTCGCTGGCATAGCTGAAGCCTGTGCTGAGCCCTTCGGGGATGTTATGAATGAACAGCGCAATCATGACAAGCAGCGCTTTGGAATCCAGAGTGCTGAGGCCGGGCTTATTCTCCACATCGATATGCGGTA
Organism: Paenibacillus sp. FSL H3-0469; assembly: GCF_038051945.1. Classification (NCBI taxonomy): domain Bacteria; kingdom Bacillati; phylum Bacillota; class Bacilli; order Caryophanales; family Paenibacillaceae; genus Paenibacillus; species Paenibacillus sp. FSL H3-0469. The sequence goes on along the minus strand of NZ_CP150302.1, from coordinate 5,848,261 downwards.
TATGGCTCTCAATCAGATCGAGCAGCAATACGCCGGTAATCAGCCCCAGAGTCAGTGCAGTAATGCCCGATTCCTTGATGGCCTGCGGCATCAGCCCGAACGTGCTTGCAGAGACCATGATCCCGGCGGTGAAGGCCACCAGCACATCCTTCCACAGCTCCGACAGCCGCCTTACGAACAGAATAGGAATAACCCCCAGCACTGTTGCCATTGCAGACAAAAAGCTGCCTAAAAGTGCACCCGCCAAATCTTCAACCCCTTTTGTGGACAGGACTATAGATCAAGCATATGCTCAAGGCAGCTATAAATATGACCTAAGCTTCAGAGTCTCACATACCGTCCCAGCCCCCGGTCTTCAAGCTCCGCCTTCGGGACGAACTGAAGGGCGGCAGAATAGATATGATAATGCTGCTTCGCCGGCTCCGGCCCGTCAAAGGTCAGATACCCCAGATAAGCTCCGCTCAGCCTGCTGCGCAGCACGGTCCGCACCTGCCCGCCGCTATAATCGGCTTCCCGCCGGATCATCCCCTCTTCCACCGGACCCGTGAAGCTGGGCCAGCCTGTGCCGGAATCGAATTTGGCTGCCGAGCTGAATAGCGGATCACCGCTGATCACATCCGTGTATAGCCCCTCCTCGAAGTGGTCCCAATATGCATTCTGGTAGGCTGGCTCCGCGCCCTTGTTCTGGGTGACCTCATATTGCAGCTCTGTAAGCCGGTCCCGAAGCCGCTTCTTGTCCTCACGGCTGTTCCAGTGCAGCGCTGTGAAGTCATCACGGCCCGAGCCCTTCTGATACAGCTTATAATCCAGCGGATGGGTCAGATAATATTGCTGATGCTCCGCTTCCGCCGGATAGAACGGCGCAGCCGGCAGGATGGGCGTCACAATCGGCGCCTTGAAGCGCTTGCTGGCCTTCAGCCTCTCCTTCGACAGCTCCGCCAGCTTCCGCTGCTCTTCATTCTGAACGAAGATCGCCGGAGCGTAAGAAAGGCCCCGGTCCATGAACTGCCCGCCGTCATCCGTCGGATCGATCAGCTGCCAATAGATGTCCAGCAGCCGTTCATATGGGAACAGCTCCGGATCATAGACAATCTGCACCGCCTCCCGGTGCCCGGTAGTTTCCGACCCTACCTCTTCATAGGTCGGATTCTCCGTGTGCCCGCCTGTATAACCTGACACTACCGAGACGATGCCCGGCAGCTCGTCAAACGGCTTGACCATACACCAAAAGCAGCCGCCGGCGAAGGTCGCCAGCTGCAGCGTATCATTCGAAGTCAAACAGACCGCCTCCCTGCATGCTTTTCCCCTATTATATCTGAATATCCCGCTTCTCCAAAGCGGTCAGGGTGATGGTTAGAGACAGCAAGATCCAAGCTGCAGGAATCCACAACGCGCGTATATAATCCTCCGCCCCTGAGAGTAGGATCAGCTGTGAGTTCTCCACGTATATCCCCGAGAACTTGAAAATCTGCGTCATCAGGGAATGCTCAGAAATTGCGCGAAGAACCGCTGAGGAGGCATCCTTGAGATACCCGCTGAGCAGCAGGTTACCGAAGATGAAGAAGAATGCGGCCACCACCGCCGAAGCCGGTTTGCGGATCAGCATCCCCAGCATCATGACTGCTGCACAATAAGCTGCCAGATAGAGCAGGTTCAGTCCCAAGGCTGTCAGACCAGCCGCCAGATCCTCTGTATATCCGGCATGTCCCACCGGAGCTCCTGTAATCAGCGCTGCCGCCAGAGAGAAGAGATAATATAAACCGTAGAACTCCAGCAGCCAGCCCAGAACGGCAAGCAGCTCCAGCACGTATTTACCGGTAAAGTATTTCATCTTGCCATGCCCGGCAGCAATAATATTCTGCACCGAGCCATGCTCAAAGCCTTCGGTTGCAAAAAAACAGGCATGCAGCGGAATAACCAGATAGAACAGGATAGAGAATGAAGCAGCCGTTTTGAGCGGCTCTGCATAACTGCTTAAGGAATAGCCGCCTTTGCCGCCCAGAAGTAGAACAAGTGCGAGGCTGGCTAAGGCGAAGACTGCGGTAACGCTTTTGAAGGCCAGATCCTTACGCAAATAATAGATTTCAGCCTGCCAGAAGTTCCTCATCTTCCGCCGCCCCCGATCAAATCCATATAATACTGCTCCAGATTGGGCGCCGTCAGCTGAAAGCCGTCAACCGGAATCTCCCGCTGCACGAGTAGAGACATCAGTCGCTCCAGATCCACCCCGCTTCTGGGAAGCTCGATCTCTCCGGTCTGCTTAACCCGGATATCCCCGCGGCCAAGCTCCTGCTTCAGCATTTCAGCTACAGCTGCTGCCGGAGAAGATGTGGTAATACAGATCATCACCTGCGCAGACCGCTGCAGTTCAGCAGCCGAAATCTCCTGAATCAGCCGGCCTTGATGAATGAAGCCGTATTTACCGGCCAGCAGCTGCAGCTCACTCAGAATATGGCTGGAGATCAGCAGAGTCACGCCTTGTTCCCTGGACAGTTGCTCCAGGATATGCCTGACCTCCACAATTCCCGCAGGGTCGAGTCCATTCACCGGCTCATCCAGCACCAGGAACTCCGGCCGGTTCAGGAGGGCCACGGCAATTCCCAGCCGCTGGCGCATGCCAAGCGAATACTCGCCCGCCTTCTTCGGTCCCGCCTCATCCAGACCTACAAGCTTCAGCACTTCAGCACTTCTGCCCTTGTCCCTGATGCCGAAGATCCGGCAGTAAAAGCCCAGATTCTCCATAGCATTCATATGCGGATAGAGCGAAGGCCGTTCAATCAGGAAGCCGATCCGGCGTCGGGCCGCAATCTGTTTCTCCTTGCTCTGCTCTCCGAATAAGGCCATCCTTCCGGCTGTCGGATGCACCAGACCGCCGATGATTCTCATCAGCGTTGTTTTGCCTGCCCCGTTCTCCCCCACGAAACCGTATACATCCCCCGCCTCAATTCTCATGCAGAGCTGATCCAGCGCCGCTCCTGTAGGGTACTCCTTGGATAAGCCCTCAGCCTCAAATACCGTTGCCGTCAAAGCAAACACTCCTTTTCCCATTCAAATCTGTTGACGGCTTAACGATACCATCTGGTGTTCCCTTCGCTAACGCAGGTGTCATATTCACGCGAGATCATGTCGTTTTTGAGGATGAAAATGTATAATGTAGGGATAAATGCAAAGGTGGAGAAGCCGATGATTCATATTGCTGTGTGTGACGATGAGCCCCGCGCAGCCGGAGAGGCCGAGCGCCTGATTCTGGAAACCGGGGAACACTTGAACGAGCCTATTGAAATTTCCATATATTATTCAGGAGAAAGCTTTGCCCGGGCCCTCCGGGATGGCAGCCCTTTCGATATTATCTTGATGGACATTGAGCTGGGCGGTCTGGGCGGCATTGCGGCGGGACAACTGCTGAGGGAAGATGACGGCAATGATCCGGTGCAGCTTATCTATATTTCCAGCCATGAGGAATACCATATGCAGCTGTTTGACTTGCGTCCGTCGGGGTTCATGAAAAAGCCGGTAACGCCGGAGATCTTCAAGCAGAAGCTGGTCCGGGCCATACATAAGACCCTCCGTCTCCGGCAGCAGGGCCGGACTAACTTCCTTGCGGTACAGCTGAAGAACCAGGAACTAAGGATTCCTCACAAGTACATTCATTATCTGGAGAGCAGCATCCGGCGGATTATACTGGTTACTCATGATCGGACACTGCAATACTACGGGAAGCTAATAGAGGAGGAGCAGAAGCTGGCGTCCAGCCATTTCGTAAGAATTCACCAGTCCTATATCGTGAACTTCTATTCAATCCAGGCCATCAGCGCCAAAAAAATCATGCTCACCACCGGCTGTGAGCTGCCGGTCAGCAGCAAATATAGCCCCGCTGTGCGCAGGGCCTATCTGAATTTCAGGGGGGAGCTGGTATGAATTCCGTACTCCTCGATGAAATCATTTATCTCGCTGTACTACCGTTCCTGGCAGTCATACTGCATCTCTTCTTCAGCCGCTTCTTCACCTGCCGTGTGGAATCACGGCTGCGGCTGACCGCCCTTTACATGCTGTATATAGGTGTTCATGCCCTGCTCCATCACAGCTCCCTGCCCGGCCTGCTGCTGATGGCTGGCAATATCGGACTGATCCTGGCTCTGTCCCTGCTCTACAGGGGCAGCCTTTCCTCGCAGTTATACGCTGCGGTGTTTATCTCTGCTGTGATTATCCTCAGCGATGCAGCGGTTCCTCTACCGCGTACAGACTTCGGTTACAGGCTCGGCCTGCTGCTCTCGAAGCTGCTCATACTATTGCTCGTGCTTCTGCTGCGCAGGCTGGTGAAAGGCGAGGGCCGGAGCCAGCTGACCGGATGGTTAGGGTCTGTTGTCCTGCTCTGTCCTTGTCTTAGCATTGCGGTATTGCTGCAGTTATCCGGCAGCCCCTTCTTCCAGCTATATCCGCAATTATTTCCTGTCGTTCCCGCCTTGCTGCTCGCTATCAATCTCTTGATCTTCCTCCTGATTGACCGCGTGCTGAGCACACAGTCTGAACGCAGCCAGCGTCTGCTGCTGGAGCAGCAGAACAGCTATTATGTGAACCAGTACCACCGGAACCGGGAATTTCAGGAGGAAGCTCTCCGGTTCCGCCATGACTTCAACCATATTCTGCTGGGCCTGCGCTCCAGATTCCTCAGCGGAGAAGAAGCTGCCTCTACAGCCGAGCTGGACGCTCTGCTGGGCTCGGCTGGACATGCCCAAGCCTACTGCAACACGGGCAATCCGGTTATTGACTCCATTCTGGATTACAAACGGCAGGAAGCATCCCCAGCAGAGATAGATCTCCGTCTGGAGCTAAGCCTTCCGCCCCGGCTGATGCTGGATACCACTGTTATCAGCGTTATTCTGGGCAATGCCCTTGACAATGCACAGGAAGCAGTCAGCCTGATCCCCAAGGAACAGGGAACAGAACGATACATCGCGGTACATATGCATTATCTGAATGACAGCTTATTTATACGGATTCAGAATCCGTATGCCGGGTCTGTCCTCCAAGGCCCAGGCGGCGAGCTGCTGACGACCAAAAGCGATAAGCGCTCCCACGGGATCGGACTGCGGAATATCCGCCAGACGATGGAGCGGGCCGGCGGGCTGTTTCAGCTTGCTTACAGCGGCCAGCTGTTTCAGCTGGAGCTGGTGCTTTTTCATATAGAGAGAGATGAACGTGGCGGAGGACAGGTGTCCGAGGGGGAATGATGGGGAATGGGGACTACTTCAGTTTCTTGCGTTCGCTGCGGGGCTTGGGCCTATGGTTGTTGTCCCATAATTCCTTATGCATCAAGCCTGCGAATACAAGCATGACAAGCGTCAGCACCAGCACATACTCCCGCAGAATATCGGAGAAGCTGCCGGACAAATTCAGCCCGAGAATGATGTTCAGCCTTCCCCACAGCAGATTGAGACACAGGAGCGCTACCGCCCCATAAGTTACCCACACACTGCGGAGATACAAATTATAGGTGCGCATAGGCCCCCGTCCGATGAAATATTTGCTGTAACGGATAACATATGCGGTAAAAGCGATCAAGGCGATCAGTTCCAGTGTAATCAGTACCAAGTCAATAATGTCCATGCAGATCATCTCCCCTTCTACCTAAGCCAGTGCGGTTCAGATCAATAAGCCTCTCTAGATCATTGGATTCATACGCCTCCTGAATTTGGCCCAGGGTCTCAATTTCCCGTTTGACCCGGCTGGGCTTCAGCTCGTGCTTGCGAAAGATATCGAGGAGCTTCACTTGTTGACGACCTCCTCATCATTAGGTTTTCTCTCTGCGGTTCCTCTCTCAATCAGCAGCTTCACGAGCGTACGGTTATATTCGCTAAGCTGCTTCTCATTCTCCTCATCGCGTTTCTGATAGTTCTGGATTACTTTCTCTTTATTCGCAATTTGCTTAACACTCCAGATCAAGGCAGTAGATAACAGAACATTCAGCACGACTGAACCGTTGTTATCTACGAAAAGGCCAGTCAATGCACTGAAATCCATCTGTATCCCCCCATTTCCTAATGTAATCGGAACGGATTCGCGCCTTTACCCTCTTGTCCACATATGGCGCAGTCCATTGCCGCCACTTTATAGAATCCCCCTCAACCTAATCTACTCTAGCAATTGCCATTCTGATTGGGTTGAGCAGCAAAAAAAAACCGGAGGACCCGTAATCCGGGCCCTCCGGAGAAGGCTTAAACAGAGATTATTTGAGTTCCGAGATCCGCCGGACCAGGGAATCATACAGGTAGATCAGGTCGCCGGAGGGCTTGATGCCAAGCTCGCGGCTCAGCAGCCGTACATAATCTGTATAGACGGCATTCAGACCTTTTTTGTCTCCGGCCAGCTCGTGAACGGCCATCAGCTGGCGGATCACCGATTCATCCAGCGGATTCCGCTTGTTCAGCTTCAGCAGCAGCTTGGAGGCCGCAGCGGAATCCCGGCTGGCAATGAGCGCTGCGGCCAGCCGTTTGACGAAGGAGGCATACAATTCGGCATAACGCTCTGTCTCATGGATGGCCCACACATAAGCCTTGTCGCCGAACAGCTCCCCTGTATAGAGCTGCTCGATACGCATAGCCCTCTCTATATCCGGGGGTTCTATGGTGTGCAAGGCGGATGCCTTCTGTTCAAATTCCAGATAGTCCATAACCGGCGCCTGAAGCTCAAGCGCATACCCGTCGTTCTCCGAACGGATGGCTTCCCGCAGGCCCAGCGGCTCCAGAGATTTGCGCAGTTGATAGACGGTAGTGTTAAGATAGCTCTCCGCATTGGCCTTATGCATGCCGCCGAAGATATCCGCAACCAGCCTGGAACGGGGGACGCGCTTCCCCCGGAGCAGCAGCAGATAGGCAAACAGCTCAGCACATTTACGGGAGGTCCATTTGACCCGGCCTGCCCCGCTGCTGACGGCAACATCCCCGAGCATCGTGAGCGTTACCCGGCCGGAACCGGCCGGAGCCTGCACCTCCGGCTGGGGGGAGAGCCGTGCCGGAGCAGCCCGCCGCTGGGTAAGCACCCGGTTCACTGTGCGCGCAAGCCGCTCCTGGGAGACCGGCTTGACCAAATAATCCAGCACGGACAAGTCGTAAGCCTCCAGGGCAAATTCCTTATGTGAGGTCACAAACACAATTTGCACCGGTGAACCGGCAGCCGCCAGCCTGGCTGCAAAGGCCATGCCGCCTTCTCCCGGCATAGAGAGGTCTACGAAGGCAAGCTCCACATCCGGGTGCTCCACCAGAAAGGCAGCAGCCGACTTCGTATCTGTGAACGTACCCGCAAGCTCAACTTCAGGCAGCTTAAGCAGCATAGTGCTAAGGATCAGATGCATCATCCGTTCATCATCGACCAGTATAACCTTCATTTGCATATCTCCTCCCTCCCTCCCGCTGCCCGTTACTCCATCCGTTCGCCTCCTGCCGATCCCGGCAAGGTGAAGAAGAAGGTGGTTCCACTACCCGGCTTGCTCTCAAACCACAGGCTCCCGCCATGAATGCGCACGAATTCACGCGCGAGCGCCAGGCCGAAGCGGGCATCTCCTGCCTCCTCTCCCAGCGGCGCCTTCAGAATCGGCTCCTCCAGGCGCAGCATGTCTGCGGTCGCTTCATCAATACCGATCCCGTCATCGCGGACAGACAAGATCACCTTGTCCTCTTCAAGCAGGGCTTCAACCACAATAGAGCCGCCTATCCCAGTGAATTTGATAGCGTTAGAGAGCAGATTGCGCAGGATCAGATCCAGCATCTCTTTATCCGCCCGGACGGTTAATTCACTGCCGATACGCTCCGTCAGGCGGATCTGCTTCATCCCGGCCTTCGTACCCGCCAGCATCAGGGCCTGCCGGACCACCTGCTGCACACTCCAGGCCTGCGGATGGAACGACACCGTCCCCTTCTGGCTGCGGTACCAGTCCAGTAGATTGTCAACAAGCTGGAACGTATTCCGCACCTGCCCTTTAATTTCCCGCACCACCTCCGCATGCTCCCCATCTGCAGCTGTCAGCCCGTCGCCCAGCAGCTCTGTCAGGCTGACCAGCAGTGCTACCGGATCGCGGATATCGTGGGCCACAATGGTGAACAGCTTGTCCTTGAAGGCATTCAGCTCGGACAGCTGCCGGGCATTCTCGCGCAGCCGGACCTCGCTCTCCTTCAGCTCGGTAATGTCGCTGACCAAGAGGATTTTGCCGATAGGGGTGCTGCCTGTATCATGAATGAAGGACAGACTGCAATTATAGTACAGACGCCTGCCAGCCTGGAGCCGCTCGTAGGCAAACCGCTCGTCCTCATCGCTTAAGCCCCTGAGACGTTCAAGCAGCTCCCCGCTGCCGGCAAGCACCTCCGTCATATCCGCCGGGTAGCGCCGCCTGCTCCCAAGCTCGGGAAACATCTTCTCTGCGGCACGGTTGTAGCTGACGATCTGATTCTCATAATCGAACAGAAGGACACCGTCCCGGATCGTCTCGAACACCTGCGCCATAGCCAGCGGAGTCAGGCGGAGCAGGTTGAATCTGAGGATGCCCCAGGCGTAGGCGATGCCCGACACTGCAAATCCGAACGGCGTGAGATCAATTCGGGTTCCGGTCCACAGAAACAGATTGAGCAGCATAGGCGCAACCGCACCCAGAAGCAGCACAGCAATCTGTTTGCGTACAATCGGCAACGCCCGTACAAACATGGATATGAACAGCGCAATGCCGCCAAGCAGCACCAGATAATTATAAGCAGCATGGATGTTATACCACAGCCCCTTGGCGGTGTAATACAAGGAGACCGAAGGGTCCGTATTCAGCAGAAATTCCCTGTAGATTAGATGATGCCAGTCATTGGTGAGCTGCAGGATGAAGATGACGGCGGGGATCAGGAACAGCAGGGCGATCAGTCGCTTGCGGAAGCGCGCAGCGGCTCCGGTGAATTGAATCGCTTGTACCAGCCATAAGGTGGAGACAAAGGGAATACCCAGATATTGAATGTGCAGCGCCAGCTTCACCTGGCTTAAGTTCCCGCTAAGCAGCTCAAGACCATAGCCGAAGGCGTAGAAGGCTGCTGTCAGCATAATCAGAATCATCGTTCTGGCAACAGGCAGATGTCTTTTCTGGTACGACAGAAACGAGACAAACAGCATCAGTGCTGCTGCAATAAAAAGCATAATCGACATCCAATGCCTACTTTCCACGGCTGCGTCTCCCTTAATAACAAATTCTATTAAGTTAGGATAGCACCTTCCGGGTCGGGGTGTCCACGCCTTGATTTTCCATGACAGGTTACCGGCAAAGGCCGGTCCTTATGCGGACCGGCCTTTGCTGCAGCCTCATTTCTTATTTGGATACTTTATAAATAATCTTGGATAACGTCATGACCAGCTTGTAATAATTACTGAAGTCACTAATATACTTGCCTGCCGCCTTTTCGAACATCTTGAGGACAATCTTCGCCCCGATATAATCGCGGTAGACATCCCATACGGCTCCTGCCGAATCCAGTACATTGGCTCCTGATACAATCAGCACCTTCAGTGCATCTTCCGGTTCAATCCCTTCCGTCACCTTCAGCTGATTGGTGGCATCGGCGATACTGATCCTTCCGTTACGCATGGCGGACACCACTACAATCATGGCGATTTCATTGTTGTCCAGCAGCATGCGCTCCACGCTGCTAAGACTGTCATAGAATTCCCGCTGTTTGACGGTGGATACCTTTTTGAGAATACGATAGGTCTCCTTCAGCACGCCGCCCGTAGCCATCTGAATCGCCGTTCCCAGATCCACGAGTGAGATCAGCCCGGAATCCAGCATTCCCTGGGCGATATCATCCATGGTCCAGCCGCCAATCCCCACCAGCAATCCCAGCAGCCAGACCGGCTGATAATTGATCGCGATCAATGCACCTGCTACTTCACTGACCTGTGTAAATCCTCCGTCATACAGTGCTTTGGCTAAGTAATAGTGACTCATACTTCCCTTATACTTGCTCAGCAGCTTGGCAATATCAATTGCGGACAAGCCGAGCTGCTGTCTCAGAACCGCAATGGTATTGTCGGTCTCCACATTCCGGTAGCGGATGTATTCGCTTGGTGTATAGCCATTGCTGATCAGCCATTGCAGTTGCTCGTCCACGGACCAGCTTTTGCCTAGGAAGACCAGTGCCTGCTCTACTGGAAGTCCAAGCTTGCGGAGAATCGCAGCGATGCTATCCCCGCCTTCTCCAACAATCTGAAGGCCGCCGATAATAGCTTCGCCACCGTAGCCCTGCTCACGCATGGCCAGGGCAATCTCCGCGATTGGTGCATCCGGCAATCCTGCTCTTACGATCTTAAGAACCTTGTAAGGGTTCAGACTCCACTTGCGCAAGTATTGAACGATAGCGGCTGGTGTATTTACGCCGAGCTGCACCAGCTGTATTCCCTGCTCCTCTTCCGTGCCTGCATTCTGACGCATTTCGTTGAAATAATTGTAGCGCATCTTCAGAATGCTGGCGTTGTCGTAGCCCAGGCTCCGCAGTGTATCTACCAGGTAGCCGGACGGTGCCAGCTCAAGCAGTCCCCGCAGATCCAGCTCGGCAGCGACATCATTCGCACTTGCTCCCTGGTCTTTCATACGCTTCAGATAGGCATAGAGCGGATCAGCCCCGAACACTTCGGTTACCGCTGCCCGGACTCGCTCCGCAGGCATCACCGCAGTAGTGATTGCATCCAGCACACCCAGAGCGTCCAGATTGAACATCACCTTCAGCGCAAGCACGATATCAGTATCCCTGAATTTCGCCTTCATAAAATTCGCCACCGTTCCCGGGCTTCCCATAGAGGTTGCCGGAATCAGCTTCGCGAGATAACCGATATTCGTGCTGCTGTAATACACCGTGGTGACGGCCAGACCAAGCTCCGGCCCCTTGACATGCACGGCCAGCAGGGCGGTTGCTTCATCGGCACCCAAGTGATAAGCATCCTTCAAATACTGGAGGATATCCTGCACCGGTGTACCTTGCTTATAGAGCAGGCTTACAGCAGCCTCTGTACCCGTGATTCCATACAGATCAAGTACTTGCTGAAGCGTTCCAGAGGCTGTGCCCACTGCGAAATACATTTCGGCCACTGTCTTCTGTACCGCATCCGCAGTGTATATACCCAGTCCGTTCAGGACGGCCTTCGCCTCTGCCTCTGTCTTGCCATAGCTCTTCTTCAGTAATTCTGCGATATACGCCATCCGGTAGCCGCTTGTACTCAAGACCTGCGCCGCTTGCGGGGCGTCTGTAAAGATGCCCTGCGCTCTGAAGAGCTCCATCACAGCGGGATCATACGCAGTGCCATATATAGCACTGATGCTGCTCAGAACCGCAGAGGTATGGAACGAGCCATCGGCAAGCAGCAATGCTGCCGCTGCGGCCGCAGATTGGCCGTTATACTCTTTGAGCATTCTGACAATTTCCTGTAGCGGGTAGCCTGCGGTCCATAGATAGGCAATGGCTGCTGGCTCCCCTGTAATTCCGGCTTCCTGCAGGATCGATTGAGGAGTGGCAGCCGTAGTGCCTTCCTCCGCAGTTGTGCCGTAGACCTGCCGTACAGTCCATTCTATAATGCTGGCGTCTTCCAATTGGAGCGACAGTAAGGCATCATAGGTAGCCTGTAGCGTATTACCGTAGTAGTTCTTGGATACTTCGCTCACATCCTGCAGTGTGTAGCCCAGCGAACGAAGATATGGCGCTGCATCCTGGATGGAAGCAATACCGCTGCGGTTCAGCAGCTCCTCTACACTCTCATTCACCGGCTTGCCATAGAATTCCGCCACAGCAGCCAGAAGGTCTGCAGCCGGATATTTCCCGGATTGCAGCAGGCTGTAAGTTGTCTCTCCGGCGCTGAGCTTGTAGTGCGTCTTGCCTGCAAGCACCAGGTCGGCTAGTGTAAATCCGGCGCTTATCAGCTCCGGCACAGCATCAGCGAACACGGTGATCCCCAGCGCATTCAGCGTATCGAGCCGGGTCTGCGTCAGATTCTGTCCGTATACATAGGACACCGCACTCTGGATGTCCTCATCACTATAAGTGCCCTCGACAGTCAGAGCGGCGGCAGTCTCACCGGCCGTTAACCGGTAATGCTCCTTGCCCACCCGGACGATCCCGTTCAGATCGAACTTCATGTTGCGCAGGAAGGTTACGGCAGATTCCAGGGTGACCAGCCCGCTGGCTGCCAGTGAATCCACGATACTCTCACGCTGCGAGGTCCGGTAGATATCCGTCACTCCCGCAAGGATATCCTCCTGGCGGTATAACCGGGAATCTGTGAGCAGCTGCAAGGCGGTTCCCGCAGATAATCCGTATTCTGTCTTGGCCAGCCTGATGCTGTTCGCCAGACTGAACCGGGCCTGGAACACAAAGGCAATGGCTCCCTCGAAGGAGGGGTCTCCCTGACGGACAAGCAGTGCATGGATCACCTGCTCTACGGACAGTCCATAGACAGAGGCAAGGGTCGTTACCAGTACATTTTTATCTGCCAGAATATTCTTCTGCACGAAGAGCAGTGCGGTCTGACCTGCGTCCTGGTGGAAGGCGTCTTTGGCAGAGACCGCAATTTCTTTGGGAGCAAATCCCGCATTCCACAGATATTCAACAGCTGCGCCTACTTCAGTAATTCCCTGCTCCTGCAGCGCTTCTGCTACCGTACTTCCGAGCGTCTGTCCGTATACGGAAGCAAGCCCGGAGAGAATAAGACTCTGATCATTCGGATAAGCGGCGGTAAGCAGCTTGGCTGCTTCTCCGGCCGTAAGCCCGTAATAATCCTTAAGTGCGCGGGCAATATCAGGCAGCTTATAGCCGCCCTTCTGCAGAAATTCCAGTCCGTCTCCCGGTGATTCGGGCTTGGCCGCACTCAGCAGCTGCGCAATGGTAATCTGCTGCTGGCTATACAGCGACTGCAGCAGCGCAAGCGTTGCCTTCAGGTTGCCCCGCACTCCGGCATGGATCAGCAGCCCCCGCATCACCTCATCCTGGCTGAATCCGCCCTGAATCAGGGCCGGGCCTACCTTGTCCGACTGCCAGTAGGCAGGATATCGCGCGGCGAGCGTATTAATCACGGAGGCAGCCGTAGCCCCTTGTGCCCGCAGCGTCTGAATCCACAACGCGATTGGATCGCTGCCGTAGGCCCAGGCCGCTGCCCGGCCAATATCCTCCTGATCCTCGTCAGTCTGCTGGAGCAGCTGTGCCACCGCAGCAGCGCTATCCAGCCCATAGGCTTCGCGCAGGACCAGCGCCCGGTCCTTCAGCGGATAAGGAGCCAGCCGGTCAATGACCTGGCTCATGGTAAGACCTTTTGTAACCAAATAGGCAGTCACATCACTTGCTGCAATTCCGTATGTGCTGAAGACAGACACCCATTCGCTCCACCCTTGGCGGTCGAATTCCGCAGCGACCTCTTCGAAGGAATATCCCGCATTTTTCAGCGCTGAGATCAGGTAAGGCATTCCCTTCGCTCTGACACCCCCTGTAGGGTAGAGATTAATCGTTCCTTCCACAATCATGTTCAAGGTATAGCTGCTGGATAAGCTCATGGCCACCGTAATCTCCGGCAGGGTTGCACCAGCGAAAAGATACTGGGTATCCTTCACCACCGTACGTACATCACAAGCGCAGCCGAACCGGGACAAGGCCTCTGTGCGCTCCAGCTCCACCCAATCCTGAATTGTCAGGCCCATCTGCCGGATAAGCGGCTTGGCAATTTCATATTTATCCCACAGCGTGGAGTTGCTCATAACAGCCGCTAGTGCGGTAGCATCCGCCTTCCCATCTACATCCTGGGCGAACACGGTACGCATCACCGTCAGGACCTGGTCTGCTTCGTAACGGTTATTGTAATCATGATAGAACAGATCCATGGCTCCGCTCAGCGTCAGCGCTGTTCCCGCTTGAATATAGGCATCATGCATCGTCTGCAGCGATTGTACCGGCGTCTTGCCCGCCAGCCTGAATTGTCTGAACAATTCATAAGGATGGCTGCCCTGCTTCAGATAATAATCTGCTATGAGAACCGGATCATATCCCCCGTCCAACAGGTATTTCAGGATATGCTCCCGCTGGGTCTGGGTAAGCCCTGGAGAGAGCGCCGCAATGCTTGCCGGAAGCTCTGCACGGAACTGCTCCCGCAGCAGCGCGGCCCGTGCTGAAGGCTCATATCCGCCAGCAGCGAACTGGGCAAGGATATCGCTTAACGGGGTACCCGCCGATACCCATAAATCATTCACAATGAGGGCAATTTCCTGCACCTCATAATGCTTGGCCGTTAAGGCGCTAATGATAACAGCGGCTCCGTCACCGGCTGCTTTCACCGCTTCAGCCGCATCCCGGGCAGACACCTTGGCATTAAGCAGCTCTGCCGCCGCATCCTGCTGCGAATACTCCCTCCGCAGCAGAGCATACGTGTAGGCTGCCGGGAAGCCGGCGTCCATGAAGGCCTTCCGCATTTCAGCCGCACTGGCGTAGCTGTACTGCTCTGCAATCGCCTTGCTCACCTCCGCCGCCGGATATCCGGCTTGGGACAGCCAGGTTGCGTTTGTAACCGCACCCTCCTGGTACAGCTCCTTAATGACTGCTGCTGATTTTGTTGCCGGCTGCTTGCCTTCGGCCATGGCGGACACCGTCTGTGCCGGATTCAGACCATATGCATTCTGGACAGCTCCGGCAATCCCGTTGCTGTCATAACCCGTACGCCCGAGTAACTCCACGGTATTTCCGCTTGTTTCATTCCAGTTCTCCCTCAGGACCTTCGCCGCTTCTGTCACCGGTACATTGTAGCGCTTCAGATATCCCAAGATGTCTTTGCTGAGCAGACCGAATCGCTGGAGGGCCGGGCCAATCTCACTGGCCGAATAGCCTGCCGAGAGGAGCTCTCCTATAATCAATCCATCATACGCAGCCGTAGCTGGCTTAAGCGAATTGTAAGCATCAAAGAGCGCTGACGCATCCGCGTTCATTGCATACAGGATAGGAGTGATTTCTGAACGGATCATCCCGTATTCGACCAGCACCGCACGGTACAGATTCGCTGCCTTGAAGCCGCCGTCCCGCAGAAGCTCCGCCGTCTCCAGCGCCGTCTTGCCATATTGCTTGTGAAGGATTTGAGCCGGGTAGGCTGCATCGTTCTTATAGGCATAGCTGGAGACGAACCCGGCCAGGGTCGCCGCATTGGCCACCGGCAATTCGTCAAAGACAGCCAGGAACGTCTGATTGACCGCCTTCACCCGGTTCACACCGGTGTAAGCTACCGATACCGTAGAGGCTGAGCCAATTACCCGGCCGCTGCTATTCCAGCTCAGGAGAATCTGCGCCGGATCTGCGCCGAGTGCCGCAGTTACGGAGCTCTGCCATTGTCCGTCGATCTTAACGGAGAAGGACCCGCTCGCTGTTACGCTGGCCAGCGGCTTGTCGAACGTCAGGATCACCTGGGTTCCGCTCTCCGAAGAGGTTGCATCCATCAGTTGCGGCGGCGCGCTTATATTATTCACCGTCAGCTCCGCCCCGAGCTCATACCCCGCTGCGCTCAGCCGCAGCTTGAATTCCTTATTGTAGGCCAGATTCGCTGCCACCCTGTACGTCTGGCCGAAGTCTGTGGTGGACACCGCGCCCAGTGTGACCGGGTTGTTGCCGGCGTCCTGCAAGCTGAACTGTACATCTGGAACCGGCGCACTGAAGCTTACAGTGAAGCCATTCTCATTCACTCCGGTGAGGCTTGAGGCAACACGGTAAGCCACGTACACTTTAGCCGCTGCGCCAAAATCATACCCCGCTTTCTTCAGAGTCAGCATATACGTACTGCCTTCAGCAAGCTGAGCTTGAATGATGAAGGTACCGGCGTCAGTTCCCGCTGCGATCCCCGTCACCTTGATCTTATCGCCTGCAGCCGTAAGAAGCTCCACATCCTCAGGCAGCAACGTGATAGACTTGCGGGCCAGCAGCACACTTATTCCGCCGGTATCCGCACGGGTGACCTGGCTCGTAACCGCAACCGGCAGCACCACTTCCAGCGGCCCTTCTACCGGGTGGATTGAATCCTGCACCGTAAGTGTGTACGTTTGTCCGGCACTTATAGGCACCCGCACCTGATATACTTTGCCCGCATCTGCTGTACCGGGATTAGCATCATAGAATGAGCTTGCGGTAAGGGTTATAGCCTGCCCGTCCGGTCCGCTAAGGCGAACGGAAGACAGCTTCAGATCAGGCACGGCCTTGCTCAGATTCAGACTGAAGCCTGAGGTACTAATGTTACCCGCAGTCAGCTGCAGCATCGGAAGAACATCCACATGAACCGGCGGGCCAAAATCATACCCCTTAGCGGTCAAGGCCAGACGGTATCCCGCCCCTTCTATTAGCTTCGCTGCCGCTTGGTACGTCAGCCCGCCGTCCGCCGTCACCAGGGAATCAAGCGCAACAGCCTCACCGCTGCTGTCCTTCAGCAGAATGTGATTGACCTTCAAATCTGGAACTGCGGATTGCAGGCGCAGAGTGAACCCGTTCTTGGACAGCGTCTCAATAGACTTGGCGACAGGCTGCAGCACCGTGAACGGCAGCACCATTCCGAAATCATACCCGTCAGCCGCAATACTCAGGCTGTAATCCGTTCCAAATTGCAGCGCCGCCCGCACAGCGTAGGTTGCACCGCCATCTGCCGTGCTTGCCGCAGATGAAACGCTCTGATTGCCCTCCGCATCCTTCAAGATGAAGCTGGCTGCGTGAAGTCCCGGAATAGCCGGGTCCAGCTTCACCGTCAGCCCGTCATTTTGTATGGAGTCATAGCTCAGTGCGATGGGAACCGGTACCTTCACCGCAAGCGGGGCTCCGAAATCGTAGCCTGCCGCAGTCACAGTCAGCGTATAGACCGCTCCAGCTGTAAGATTAGCAGATAACGAATACGCGGCTCCTGCATTCAGCTCTTTGACAGCTGTAACCGGAATGGCCTGCCCGGCAGCATCCACTAGCTTGAAGCTGCCTGCCTTAAGCCCGCCAACAGCCGGGTTCAGGAGAACCGTTCCCCCTTGCCCGTTAACCGGCCCTGTCTCACTTGTAATCACACTTGGCAGTGTAGCAGACAAGACCTCCCCGAAGTCATGGCCCGTCTGTTGCAGCGCAATCGTATAGGTCTGGCCTCCGGCAAAGGCTGCCTTCAGGCGGTAGGTTAAGCCATGATCGTCCGTCACCGCAGAGGACACAGGCAAAGCTTGCCCTGCGCTGTCCGTCACCGTGAAATCTGCGGCGCTCATTCCGAAGACACCGGGATTCAGTCCGATCTCCACATAGTCAGAGCCTGTTCTCAGCACAGCCGCGCTTATCATCGCCGGAACCTCAATGAAGAGCGGAGCACCGAAGTCATACCCATGCTTGGCCATGCGCAGCGAGTAACGCTCGGTTCCCCAGAAGCTCGCTTCCACCTTATAGGTGAAGCCTCCGTCCGCTGTCGATATTTTCATAGGATGGTATACTGTAGCACTATCTCCTTGCATGATGTTGAAATCGCCCGGCAGCAGACTTGGCATCGCTTGATCGAAACGGACGGTGAACGCCTGATTGTTCCCGCTCTCCATCCCCTCGAACGCAGCCGCAACAGCCTGAATGGACAACGGCAGCTCCGTGCCCAGATCATATCCCGCCACATGCAGGCCCAGCTTATACTGCACGCCTGCTTTCAGATAGACACTAACCTCATAAGACCGTCCTGCATCCCGGGTAAGGATCGAACGGAGGTTAACCGTTTCGCCCTGCTCATCCGTCAGGCTGAGATTCCCGGGGTCCAGACTGAGCGGGGAAGACAGATTCAGCTTGAAGCCGGTCAGCGACAGCTGATCCACCGTGACCGCAGCCGCATTCAGGGTGAACGGGTCAATGCTGTCAAACACATACGGCGCCTTCGCAGCAATCTTCACCGTGTACGTCTTGCCGCCGGATAGCGGAACAAGCACGTTATAGCTGCCTGGAGCAGTGGAAGCCTGAAGGGATTGTACCGCAGCGATATTTCCCCCTTTATCAGTGACGGTAATGTCCGCAGCACTCAGACCGGGCACCTCCGAGCTCAGAACAAGCTTGAAGCCGCTCCGCGACTGGCTGTGAATAATTGCATATACCCCAATCTGGAAGCCCACGGTAAGCGGTGCTCCGAACAGATAGCCGGGATACTTCGCTTGCAGGGTATAGGTCTCAAAAGCGTCGAATTTCCCTTCAATATTGTACATCGCGCTAGCCGGACCTTGAGAGGTCAACGTAATTGCAGTCTTGCGCCCTTTGCTGTCATACAGGGTGAAGTGCTCCTGTGTCATATCTGCCAGATTCGGCGCAACCGACACCACAATCTTGTTCAGTACAGTGCCCACCAGCCGGAGAGCAGCCGACGCCGAGATATCGAAGGAGAGCGGAGAAGCCAGCCGGAATTCCTCTCTCGCCAGATCCAGCGTATACCCCTTGCCCGCTGCCGCCGCATTCAGCGTCACCTGGTAGCTTAGCCCCTGATCCGTTGTCTTGAGCGAATAGTCGGTGACAGAGAGCAGATTGCCGCTTTGATCGCGGAGAATCAATTGCTGCGCAGTCAATCCGGCGACCTTCGTGCTGAATTGAAGCTTGAATCCCAGCACCGTCACATTGCTGACCGCAGCCGTAATGATTGTAGATATCGGAAAAGCAACCGGTTCATTCACCTGATAAGCTACATCAGGCTTGTACTGCACCGTATACGTCTGTCCGCCTGCAAAGGCACCGGCCAGAGTGTAATGAGCGCCCGCATCCGTGGTCACCGCTGAAGTCAGTGCAATGCTGTCACCGGAGGCATTCCGGATCACAAAATGCCGCTGGGCCAGCCCCGGGACCGGCGCATCCAGTTGCACCTTCACGCTTGTTGTTGTCGCCTCCATCACTGTCAGCGCTGGCGGTAGCCGGAAGGAGACCGGATTCATTGAGAATTCATCCTTGTCCAGCTTGATCGAGTAAGCCATACCCGGCTGCAGCTGATTGCCCGGCACTCGAAGCTGGTAGCTCGCCCCGCCGTCTGCCGACTCGAACAGATTCGGATAATAGAGCGTGCCCGCTTCATCCGTTAACGACAGTCCCAGATAATTCTCAATCTCAGGGAACGCGGGAGTGAACTTCAAGGTGAACCGCCCGTCCTTCGTTACATCCGCTATGCTGGCGGCAATCCACTTATTCACATGGAACGTAACCGGCGAGTCGAAGAGGATGAACCCTTTCTTCAGCACGATCGTGTAGTCCGCATTCTCCGCAAGCGTTACCCGCACACGATAGGTCCCGCCATTGTCACTCGTGCTTAATGTAATTCCGCTTAGCTTGTTATTCTGCGCATCCGTGATCGTGAGGTCACCAGGAAGCAGGCCCATCACCGGATTGGCAAAAGAAAGCTCGAAGCCTGTACTCGTGATCTTCGATACACTTGTTGTTCCTGCGTCTGTAGTAGCCGCAACGTTGAAATCCACACCCGCTTCAGGCAAATGCCCGGCCAGCTTCAGATTGTAGCTGCCTCCCGCCAGATGGGCCGACAGCCGGTAGCTTGCGCCCTGGTCCGCCGTTGACGCCGAGGATATCACTACCGGATCACCTGTATCGTTGTTGAGCAATACGAAATTCCCGGCATCCAGCCCATCCACGGCATAATCAAGCTTCGCAAGCAGCCCAATGTTCTCAATCTCTCCGACAGAAACTGTAGCGGTTAGCGGAACCAAGAAAGAGACAACGTTCGGGTCCACCTCCGCATCCAGCGCGAGACTATAGTAGCCCGGAGTCAAGGCGGCTGAGAACTGATAGCTTCCGCCTTCAGGATCATTCATGACCGCCTTCTTGATAGGAACCTCCTGACCTCCAAAAGCCTTGGTTAGCTTAAAGCCGTATTGCGTATTAATCTTCATTGCAGGTGCCATCACCAGCGTGAAGCCGCTGTAAGTCGGATCTACCACCGTGTTCTGGGCATACACATAAATTTTCTTCGGCGCGCCGAAGTCATACCCGTCCGCATGGGCAGATACGTAATAACTCTGACCGCCCTCTCCGTCAAAAGTCACTACATAAATCCGCTGCTGGTTATCCCACGTCACCCCTGTAATCGCAACCTCACGGCCTGCCAGATCCGTGGCGCTGAAATGTTCAGCCGTCAAATCCGGCACGCGCGGATTCAGTCCGGCCATGAATTGGGTCGGCTTCCGCCCTGCGCCCCACACATTCAGAGTCGCGTTCACCAGTGTGGCCGGCTTCCCGAAGCTGTAGCCCGGAGCCGTAAGGCCAAGTACAAACGGGCCTCCGGCATTAATCTGCGTGGTAAGCAGCTTGTAGGTACGGCCCCCGTCGCTGGAACCCGCAGAGTCTAGTGCAACCGCCCCGCCGCTGCTATTCTTAAGCTCAAAGGCTGAGACTGTTAACCCAGGTACCGCCCGCCCGAAGTGAACCGTAAGGCCGCTATAAGCACCAGGGTACCCGTCGAAGGTCGTATACTTACTGATCTCCACTGTCTCAGGAACAACTACGGTCCCTTGTATGAAGCGTCCGTCATAGAGATTCACGCGGTAAGCATAACTTCCTGCCGCGGGCAGATCGGCAGTGATCACTGCCGATGTTCTGTCCGGGCTAAGCTGGACTTCATCCACTTCTACGGCCCCGCCGCCCGGAGCCTGCAGAGTCATATCGCCTGCCGGGAAGTCTGGTACGCCTTGCGCAAACCGCAGCTCAAATCCGCTATGCGTCACCCAGCCTGCCGAAGAGGGAACTTCATCTGCCTGGACCGCCAGAGCCGCCGGTTCGGTGAACTCATACCCGTCCATATCAAGCGAAAGGGTATACGAATCCTTCGGGGCCAGACTGGCCCACACTTCATATTGCTTGCCGGGAATCACTGTACTGAGCATGTCGATACTGACATGCCCGCCCGCCGCGTTCTCCAGCACCAGGCTCAGCGAATCTACATCCGGCACTGTCTTATCCATGGACAGGATGAAGCCGTAGGTCCGCACCGTGCCGACCGAAGGTTCAACCTTCACCTTGCCTACGGATGGTACAGTCATTTCAAGCGCTGTCCCGAAGCTATAGCCGCTCCGTTCCATACTAAGCGTGTAGCTGCTGCCCGGGACAAGCCCTGCCGTAATCGTGTATACACCGCCATCCTCTGTGGAAGCCGCTCCGTCCACCGGAACACCGCTGCCATCCCCCGCCGTCAAGGCGAAATGGGCAGCGGTCAATCCGGCAACTGGCGGATTCAAGGATACCTGGAAGCCCGTCTCCGTAATGCCGTAGACCTCAGTAGATACTGAGATCACTACCGGGTCGGTGACCGGAACGAATACAGACACCCCCCCGCCGAAGCGGTAGCCCGCCTTCGTCACGGTTAGCAGGTACGTAGCCCCTTC